>NZ_CAJXYK010000046.1 GCF_913063425.1 uncultured Thiohalocapsa sp. | reverse complement strand
ATCGCCCTTGGCGGGGTGAGTCCGTCACGCGACAGTTCTGGCGCATCATCCTGGTCTGGAGCTTCACGGTCTTCGTGCTGCTGATGAGCGCCTACGCCTTCAAACAGACCGCAGGCTTCTCCCGCCTCGCCGTGACCACCTGGTTTGTCGTCACGCCCTTCGCAATGCTGCTCTGGCGCGGTATCGCACGCCTTGCGCTGGCGCGCCTCGTGGCCAGGGACAGCGTGCGGCGCAGCGCGCTCATCTACGGTACCGGCGATATCGCGGAACAACTGGGCGAAAACATCAGGGACACGGCCCGCAGCGGCCTCACGCTGGTGGATATCGTGCCTGCCGACGGACCCAATCCGAGCGGCGCACCTGCGGACCAGACAACCCGTCCGCCAAAACCCCTCGCCCCAGCGGAAGAGATCGAGCTTCGCGCCCGCCGCGGCGACTTCAGCGTGCTGTACATCATCCTCGGCAGCGTTCCCAAGTCCACAGCCGCCGATATCGTCGAGCGGTTGTCGGACACCACCGTGTCAATTTACATGGTGCCGGACTTCTTCGAGACGCACCTGTTCCATGGTCAATGGTCCAGCCTGGGCGGCGTCCCCATCGTCAGCGTGTTTGACACGCCTTTCTGGGGCGCGGACGGCTGGCTCAAGAAGATTCAGGACCTCGTCCTCGGCAGCCTCATCCTGCTCCTCGCCGCGGTGCCCATGCTCATCATCGCCGCCGCCGTCAAACTCTCGTCCAAAGGCCCCATTTTCTTCCGCCAGCGTCGTTACGGGATCAACGGCAAAGAAATCACCATCCTCAAGTTTCGCACCATGACCGTCACCGAGGATGGCCAAACCATCCCGCAAGCCACCAAGAACGACAGTCGCCTGACGCCCATCGGTGGGTTCCTGCGCAGGCACTCGCTGGACGAGCTGCCACAGTTCGTCAACGTCGTGCGCGGTGAAATGTCCATCGTCGGCCCGCGCCCCCACGCCGTTGCCCACAACGAGTTCTATCGCAAGAAGGTCAAGGGCTACATGCTCCGGCACAAAGTGAAGCCCGGCATCACGGGCTGGGCCCAGATCAACGGCTGGCGCGGCGAGACCAATGATCTCTACAAGATGGAAAAGCGCGTCGAGCACGACCTCTGGTATATCCGCAACTGGTCTTTCTGGCTCGATCTCAAGATCATTTTCTTGAGCATTCTGCGCGGCTTCGCCAGTCCGAATGCCTACTGAGGGCGCATGCAGCATCTTCCGGTGACCACCGGCCCCTGTTGGTTGTCGCCTTTCCCGGCGGTGACGGCCCTCAGCGCGTATCTATCGACCGGGCACGCTCCGGCTCATTCGTGGCATCGCCGCGCTTCCCGCCAGGGCTGCACCCGCTGAGTGTCGGCCGTTTCCCCGCAAGCCGTGCGCATCCTACTCTACAGCCTCAACTTCTCACCCGAGCCCGTCGGTATCGGCAAGTACACCGGCGAGATGGCCCGCTGGCTCGTCTCCCGCGGCCACCGCGTCAAGGTGATCTGCGCGCCCCCCTACTACCCCGACTGGCGCATTGCCGACGGCTATCCCCGATGGTCCTACCACAGGGAAAGGCTCCATGGCGCTGAGGTGTTGCGCTGCCCACTCTGGATTCCGCGTCAGGTCACCGGCATCAAGCGTATCCTGCATTTGCTGAGCTTCGCGCTCAGCAGCGCGCTCCCGCTGCTGTGGCAGCGCCGCTGGCGCCCCGACCTGATCCTCGCCGTCGAGCCGCCCCTGTTCGGCGCGCCGCCCGCCCTCCTCGCCGGGCGCCTGGCAGGTGCCAGGACCTGGCTCCATGTGCAGGATTTCGAAGTCGACACCGCCTTTCGGCTCGGCCTGCTCCCGCGCTGGCTGGAGCGGCCTGCGTTGCGCTCTGAAGGCCTTCTGATGCGTCGCTTCGACCACGTCTCCACCATCTCCGAGAAGATGCTGGAGCATGCACTCGCGAAGACCGCGGGCCGGCCCCCCTGTGTGCTTTTCCCGAATTGGGTGGACACCCACAGGATCTTTCCCCTGGAGCACCCGAGTCCGTATCGCGAAGCGCTGGGGCTGCGCGAGAATGCAATCGTTCTGCTCTACTCCGGGAGTATGGGCGAAAAGCAGGGGCTGGAGCTCATCCTGACCGCGGCGAGACGGCTGCAAGCCGAGCCACGCTACCAGTTCATCATGGCGGGAACCGGCGCCGCCTATGAACGCCTGCGCGCGCAAGCCGCCGACATCCACAACATTCGGTGGCTGCCGCTGCAGCCCGCCGCGCGATTGAATGATTTTCTCAATCTCGCGGACATCCATCTGCTGCCGCAAAAGGCCGATGCCGCCGACCGCGTCATGCCCTCGAAGCTCACCGGCATGGTCGCAAGCGGCCGCCCCGTCATCGCCACGGTAGTGCCGCAGACGCAGGTGGCAACCGTGCTGGCTCATGCCGGTCTGATTGTTCCACCGGATGATGCTGAGGCATTCGTTGCCGCCATCGAGCAGCTCGCCGCTGACCCAGCGCTGCGCCGGCGGCTCGGCACAGCAGGTCGACAATACGCAACCGAAGTGCTGGAGCACGACAAGGTGCTCGCCGGTTTCGAGCAGGAGCTGGAACTGACCGTGAACAAACCACCGGACGAGGACGCCTCATTGACGATGACAGGCCCGGCACCGACAGTGTCCGACGCATGGCTGACCTCGCAGATCACCAGGCTGCTGCGCGGCGAGCAGGCATCGGATGTCGATGCGCTCAGCGTGGATGACCGGCAGCGCCTGCGCCACCTGTGCGCCGTGCACGGCGTCGGAGCACTCACCTACGACGCCCTGGAGCGTCGCCAAGCCCGCGGTTCCGTTGCGGACTGGCTGCGGGTCGAGCTCAAGCCTGTCGTGCAGCAGGCGGCAGCCCGCGAACTGGCGCGCGGGGCCGCGATCCGCGCGCTGCTCAGCCGCTTCGCAGCAGCGAGTGTCCCGGTCCTCATCCTCAAGGGCGCCGCGCTTGCGTACAGCATTTACCCGCAGCCCTACCTCCGCACCCGGGGGGACCTGGATCTGTTGATTCCAGCGCACCGACAAGCCGACGCCGACGAGGTGCTCATCGCCGCCGGTTATCAACCCGAGCACCAGCTTCAGGCAGCCGGCTCCTTTCAGCTGACCTACTCTCCGCCGCGGTCACTGCCCGGGGCGGACGCCATCGACCTGCACTGGCAGCTGAACGACCTTCGCATCTTCACCCCGCTGCTCGGCTTCGACATGCTCTACGCGGACAGCATCGCGCTCCCCTCCCTGGGCGCCGACGCCCGCGCCCTCTGCCCCGTGCACGCGATGCTGCACGTCTGCATGCACCGGGCCGCCAACTTCACGACAGTGGTCCGCGCAGCCGGCGAGACCCTGATCGAGCCGGATCGGCTCATCTGGCTGTACGATGCGCACCTGCTCGCCGAAGCCTTCACGCGGGACGACTGGCTGGGCCTGGCAGCGTTTGCCGAGGACAAAGCCATACGCCGGGTTTGCTGGGATACACTGCGCACCACGGCCAACGCCTTCCACACATCCATTCCGGCGGACATTATGAAGCGGCTGGACGTGAGCGACATTCACGAGCCCAGCGCCGCCTATCTGCGACGCGGGCTCTTCAACAAACTGCTCACCGACATCAAGGCACAGCCGACGCTGCGGGGCCGGCTCCAGCTCGCCACCACCTACGCCTTGCCGGCACCGGACTTCATCCGTCAAAAATACGCCCACAAACAAGCGCCGCTGCCAGCGCTCTACCTCCTGCACATCGCACGCGGCGTCTCCCGCCTCGCCCAACCCCGCAGGCCCTGACCCCAGCCACTGAACCCAGCCACTGACCCCAGCGACGGACCACACACCGGTTCCATCCGAACCGGCCCCAAAGCCGGTCCGGCAATCACAGACCCCAGCAGCCAAGACAAGGCACGAATTACCGACATGTCGCCCCGTCTGCGCAAGTACGTGAAGCTCCTGCAAACGCCCGCTTGCTGGCCAGCATTGCGCCTGGGCGTGGCCGCCACCCTGGAGCACGACACCGCGCTCGGGCGCGACAGCTTCGCCACGGTCGTCGATGTCGGCGCCAACAAAGGACAGTTTGCCGTCTACGCCCAGACCCGTTGGCCCAAGGCCCGGCTCATCTGCTTCGAGCCCCTCCCGAGGCCCAGGGAGAAGCTCCAGCGGGTCACCCGCGGACAGGCCGAGCTCCACGACTGTGCCCTGGGCGCCGAGCCCGGCGAAGGCCGCATGCACCTCGCCACCCGCACGGACTCATCCTCCCTGCTCGCATTGGGCGTACGCCAAAAGGCCATCTTCGGCATGGAAGCGTCCGGCGAGTGCCGGGTAGCGATCAAACGGCTCGACACTTGCCTGCCCACACCGCTGCCGCGCCCGGTCCTGCTCAAGATCGACGTCCAGGGCTTCGAGCTGGAGGTACTCAAGGGCGCCACCGATCTGCTGCCCCACATCGACGCGATCTACGTCGAGGCCTCTTATGTCGAGCTGTACGAAGGCCAGGCCCTGCGCGAGGAGATCGAGCGCTTTCTGACCGAAGCCGGATTCAGCCTTGACGGACGCTATAACACCTACGTCTATCAGGGGGAGCCCGTGCAGGCAGACCTCTTGTTTCGCCGCCCGCCGCTTGCCGCGGACGTCGCCCGCACATGACCGGCGGCCAGGTGGCCTACCATGCGATCGGCGGCTGGACCCTGGAGACCCTGCACGCCGCCGAGCGCATCGCAAGCGACACCGTGCAGGGGGTGGCGGAGTGGTCCGTGCTCTACAGCAAGGAGGTACCCGACACCTGATCGTCCGGCGCGGAGATGAAACCCGCAGCGGTCGGCCGGCGGCCTGATCGGCCGTGATCGCGGGCAGCTGGGGTCGGACGCAGGCGACGCCCGGCTCTCAGGCGGCACCGGGACAGCCCGTCCGCAGCACACAGGCAGCGCACAGCGGCCGCCGCGCCCGGCAGATGTCCTTGGCGTGGCGGACGATGAGGGCGTGGTACTCGTTAAAGAGCGCGGTGTCCGGACCGAGCGCCTGCTCGAACAGCGCCCGGACGGCGTCGTAGCCCTCGCCGCCGTCGAGCAGGCCCAGGCGCCCGAACAGCCGCCGGGTGTAGGCGTCGACGACGAACACCGGCCGCCCGAAGGCGTAGAGCAGCATGTCGTCCGCGGTCTCCGGGCCGATGCCGTGCACGGCGAGCAGGCGCCGGCGCAGGCGCGCGGTGTCCTCGGCGGCGAGTGCCGACTCGCCGCCGGCGGTCAGCAGCGCGGCACAGAAGGCCCGCAGCCGCGCGGCCTTGACGTTGAAATAGCCGACGGGCCGCAGCAGCAAAGCGAGCTCGGGCTCGGGCAGGTCGAGCAGGGCCTCGGGCGTCAGCGGGATGCGCTCGGTGAGCCGCGCAAGGGCCTTCTCCACATTGGTCCAGGCGGTGTTCTGGGTGAGCACGGCACCCACCATGACCTCGAAGGCGGTGTCGGCGGGCCACCAACGCTGCGGGCCATGGGCTGTGAGCAGGGTGTCGAAGACCTCGCGCAGGCGGCGGGCGTGCGACCCGGACATGGCCGCCCTGCCCTGGTCAGACCCGTTGCCCTTTGGGAATCACGACGATGCCGTCCGGTGAGACATCGAACCTCGCCTCGTCCGCGGCCCGGTCGAAGCCGATGCGCTCGCCCGGGCCGATGACGACGTCCTTGTCGCAGATGCAGCGGCGGATCTGCGCGCCCTCGCCGACCTTCACGCCCTCGAACAGGATGGCCTCGTCGACGATGGCACCGTCGTCCACCTCCACCTGCGGGAACAGCACCGAATGGCTGACGCCGCCGCCACGGATGACGGTGCCCGCCGCGAGCATGGAATTGACGAAGATCCCTTCGTTGCCGGAGTTGGCGCCGGGCACGGTGCGCGCCGGCGGGTACTGCCCCTGGTACGTCAAAATGTTCCAGTCCGGCTGATAGAGGTCCAGCGGCGGCGCCGCCTCCAGCAGCGCCATGTTGGCGCGGAAGTAGGCATCGGTGGAGCCGAGATCGCTCCAGTACTGATCCGGTGTCACCCGCCCGCGCTCGCCGCCGAAACGATAGGCATAGACCGTCTCACGCTCCAGCAGCGGCTGCAGCAGGTGCAGCGCGAGGTCCGCCCCGGCGCCGGGCGGCGAGGCCGCATCCGCCGCCGCGGCGGCCTTCGCCTCCGCCGCGGCCAGGGCGTCGAGCTCCGCCAGCAGCAGCGCCTTGTCCACCAGATAGACACCCATGGGGGCGTCGTAGATCGCCTGCCCGTCCGCCGGCGCGGCGGCCTGCGGGGACAGCGCGCGGATGCGGTCGTCGGCATCGCAGCTCACCGTCACCGCACCTTCCGCCAACGCGCCCCCCGCGGGACGCAAGGCACAGGTGACCGCAGCGGCCTGCTCGCGGTGGCAGCGGATCAGCTCGGCGTAGTCCATGCGATAGACGACGCCGCCGTCGAGCAGCAGCACCTGCTCGGCACGGGAGCGCTCGATGAGATAGCGGTTCTGGCGCAGGGCTTCCAGCACACCCAGGTACCAGCCGCCGCCGTCGCGCATCTGTGGTGGCACGGCGGTGATGAACTCGCCGAGCTCGGCGTTGAACAGCGACCAGGCGTCGCGCAGGTGCTTATGCAGCGAGTGCGATTTGTACTGGGTCAGCACCAGCACCTGCCGGAGCCCCGAGTGCAGGCAGTTGGTGAGGGGGAAGTCGATGACCCGGTACTTGCCGGCGAAGGGCACGGCGGCCTTGGTGCGATGCAGGGTCAGCGGCGACGGCGTGCCGCGCTCGATGGCGAAAACGAGGGTCAGGGTTCCGCTGGGCATGGTGTCATTGTGCCGATCCGTGTGCCCGGCCATATGCCGGGCCCTATGCTGGGCCCTATGCTGGGCCATGTGCCGGGCCGGACCGCGTCACCCACAGCGGTCGCGTCACGGGATCCGGCGTTGTTGTCTCGATGTCGGTGCGGCCGGGCGTGCCGGGTCGGCCCGAGCAGACTCGGGTGGCCGGCGTCAGCCGGAGACGGCCGGCGTGCCGCCGCTCCAGCCGGCACCGGAGAGCGCCGGAAGGCGCACCAGACCGCCCTCGCCGTTGACGATACTGACGGCATTGTAGACCAAGGCCCCACCACCGATGGCCAGCGTGATCAGCAGCGCGAGACGATGCACCAGGGAGGTGAGCGTGCGCCGGCGTTGCCGCCGGTGCTTGTCCGGAGAGCGGGTGTGAGGCGAAGGGCCATGGGTCGGGGGCGGTGCCATCGGCGACCTCCGTTGGGGTTGCGTCGACCTCGGCGGCAGCAGTGCCGTGGCCATGGCGCGGCTCAGCCGGCGTTGGCCATGCGCCGCTGCTCGATGACCGCCGTCGGCTGTGGTGCCAGCGTGTGCAGCAGCAGCGAGCGGCCGGTCATGGCCTCTGGCACCGGCAGGCCCATCAGCGTCAGCAGCGAGGGCGCCACATCCGCCAGCGTGCCCGCGGGCGCCAACAGCCAGCGCTGCTGGTCCACCACCAGGAGCGGCACCGGGTGGGTGGTGTGCTGGGTGTGCGGCTCGTCGGTCTCCGGGTCCGTCATCATGTCGCAGTTGCCGTGGTCTGCGGTGAGCAGCACCGCGCAGTCCGCGGCCACCGCCGCATCCAGCACCCGCCCGACCTGGGTGTCCACCGCCTCCATGGCGCGCACGGCGGCGTGCATGTCGCCGGTGTGGCCCACCATGTCGCCGTTGGCGAAGTTGACCACCACGAAGCCGAACTGCCCGCCCTGGATGGCCGCCACCACCGCGTCCGCCACCTGCGGTGCGCTCATCTCGGGCTTCATGTCGTAGGTACGCACCGATGGGGACGGGATCAGACGATGCTCCTCGCCCGGCGCGGGCGCCTCGACACCGCCGTTGAAGAAGAAGGTCACGTGGGCGTACTTTTCGGTCTCCGCGCAGTGGAACTGCCGCATGCCGAGCTCGCTCAGGTAGCGGTTCAGCGCCACCGCGGGCGTCTCCGGCGTGAAGGCGTAGGGCAGCCCGAGCGATTTGTCGTAGTCCATCATGCAGGTGATGGCGGCGCGCGGCGAGCCGCCGCGGTCGAAGCCCTGGAAATCCTCGACGGCCAGCGCCGCCGCGATCTGCCGCGGGCGGTCCTTGCGGAAGTTGAACAGCACCAGGGAGTCGCCGGGCTCGAGCCCCGTGTAGCCGTGGATGACGCTCGGGTGAATGAACTCGTCGGTCTCGCCGGCGGCGTAGGCCGCGTTGATGGCGCCCCGCGCGTCGGCGGCGCCGCGGCCCTTGCCGAGCACGATGGCACGCCAGGCGCGCTCGGTGCGCTCCCAGCGGCGGTCGCGATCCATGGCGTAGTAGCGACCGCTGACGGTGGCGAAGCCGCCGCCTGCCGCATCCAGGGCCTGCTCCACCTCGCTCAGGTCGTTGAGCACCGATTTGGGCGGCGTGTCGCGGCCGTCGGTGACCATGTGCAGCAACGGCTTGACGCCGCGGCTGCGGCACAGCTCGATGAGCGCCATCAGGTGGCGCACATGGGAGTGCACGCCGCCGTCTGAGACCAGTCCCAACAGGTGCAGCGGACGGCGGGCGGCCTTGGCGGCATCCGCGGCGGCCACCAGGGCGGCGTTGATCTGAAAGCTGCCGTCGGCGATGGCGTCGTCGATGAGGACGAGGTCCTGGCGCACGGTGCAGCCGCTGCCGAGCGTCATGTGGCCGACCTCGGAATTGCCCATCTGCCCGTCCGGCAGCCCGACGCCGCCGCCGGAGGCGTTCAGCACCGTGAACGGATAGCGATGGAAGTACTCGTCCAGACGCGGTGTCTGCGCCTGGGCCACGGCGTTGTTGAGCTTGCTCGGGTTGACGCCGACGCCGTCCAGGATGATCAGAACCGCCGGCTTGGCCGGAGCGGTGCTGGGAGGCGTCGGCGTTGCATCGGACTGGCTCATGGGGGGCTCTCCGCTGAGGCTTGCGGTTACCGGGTGTGCTCCCCCACACTTGTGCAAGAATCGTACCGATTCAAGGGCTGGAGGGGGAGCCGCGCCGGGCGCGCGCAGACGCTGGGTCTGCAAGCCCGCCAGGCCGCAAGCGCTGCCGCGCTGCTGCTTGCCGTTGCACCTTCGCGGTGCGTAGCGCGCGCTGCTGGAGCAGCCTGAGGCGGCGCTGACTCCGGCACGCGCCCGGCCTTGCAGGACAGCATAGCGACGGACGGACAAAACGCAGCCTGTGGATTTCCTCCACAGGGCTCGCGTAAACCGCCGCAGCGGCGCGCTGTGTTGACGGCCCCTGCCCAGCCCCGGCCGGACCGGAGAGGTGTGCGTCGAGGGCCGACGCTCAGGCGCGCGTCGCCGCCGCCCGCAGCATGACAGCCTTCATGTCTGCAACGGCGGCGGCGAGGCCGGAGAAGACGGCACGGGCAATGATGGCATGGCCGATGTTGAGCTCGCGCACGCCGGGTATGGCGGCGACGGCCGCGGTGTTGTGATAGTCGAGCCCATGGCCGGCGTTCACCTGCAGCCCCAGGCCCAGCCCGTGCTCAACGGCGCCTGCGATGCGCGCCAGCTCGCCGGCCCGTGCCGTGGGCGTCTCGGCATCGGCGTAGCGGCCGGTGTGGATCTCCACCACGGGTGCGGCCACCTCCGCCGCAGCATCGAGCTGGGCGGGATCGGGGTCGATGAAGAGCGAGACCCGCACGCCGGCCTCGGCGAGCATGGCGCAGAAGTCGCTCAGCTCGGCACGGTGCCCGGCGACGTCCAGCCCGCCCTCGGTGGTGAGCTCGGCGCGGCGCTCCGGCACCAGACAGCAGTCCGCCGGGCGCAGGCGGCTCGCGATGCGGCCCATCTCCGCGGTGGCCGCCATCTCCAGATTCATGCGCGAGTGCAGAATGTCGCGCAGCAGCTCCACGTCCCGGTCCTGGATGTGACGGCGATCCTCCCGCAGGTGCAGCGTGATGGCGTCGGCGCCCGCCTGCTCGGCCACCAGCGCGGCTTGGATGGGCTCCGGGTAGCGGGTGCCGCGGGCCTGGCGCAGCGTCGCCACGTGATCGATGTTGACGCCGAGGAGGATGGTCGTACCGTCGGTTTCGGACATGATGCGTGGGCTCCTTGCAGGATCGTCAGGTGCTTGTGATGGCTGCGTTACGGTGCCGGCGGGCGTGGCGATCTGTCTTCAAGGCTCGCCACATCAGCGCTCCTCGCGCCGTCGTCGCGCCGCGAACAGTGCCCGGCTGCGCAGCGGCTTCTCGCCCAGGTGCGGGGCCAGCAGCCGCCGCAGCAGATCACGCGCCTCGCGCACCGCATCGCCGTGGAGCGCGTCACCCGCGTGCAGCGCCAGCAGGGTCGCGCCGCTTACGGTCGCTGCGGCGCCGGCTGGGCCGGGCTTGATTGAGACCGCCTCGATGGGGCCGCGTTCCGGATCGAAAACATAGCGCATCTCGGCCTGCACCGGTGCGCCGGTGTGCGCGTCCCGGTCCAGCGGCGGGCGGTAGCCGAGCTGCCCGAGCAGGGTCAGCTCGAAGCGACGCAGCGGGGTGTCGGCATCGGCCGCGGCCAGCTCTGCGAGCACTTGTTGATAAGCGCCGAAAAGCACGGCGTCGCCCTCATCGCGCGCCAGCAGCCGCAGCAGCAGCTCGTTGACGTAAAAGCCGCAGTACAAGGCGTCGCCCGCCAGCGCGGCCGGCCGCCCGGCGGGCTCCGCCCGGGTCAGGGTGCGGACCTCGCCGCGGCCCGTCCAGGCCAGGAGCAGCGGCGCGAAGGGCTGCAGCAGCGCCGCCTGACTGCCGCCGGCCCGACGGCCGCGGCGTGCCCCCTTGGCCACCAGCGGCAGCCGGCCGGAGGTCGCGGCGAAGATCTCAAGCAGCAGGCTGCTGTCGCCGTAGTCCCGACGGTGCAGCACATAGGCGGCGTGGAACTCATCGCGGGGCATGGGCCACAAGCCCTAGTCGCCATAGCCCAGGCTCACCAGCGCCGCCTCGTCGCTGCTCCAGCTGGCCTTGACCTTGACCCAGACCTCCAGATGCACCGGGCAGCCGAACATCTGCTGCATCTGCCGGCGCGCCTCGCTGGCGGTGGCCTTGAGCGCTTCCCCGCCGCGGCCGATGACGATGGCCTTCTGGGTCTCGCGCTCCACCCAGATCAGGGCATGGATCAGGTAGCGCCCGCCCTGGTCCTCGAAGCGCTCGATCTCCACGCTGACGGCATAGGGCAGCTCCTGGGCATAGCGCCGGGTCAGCTGCTCGCGCAGCAGCTCGGCGGCGAAGAACCGCTCGGAGCGGTCCGTGAGCTGGTCCTGCGGATACACCCGCTCGCCCTCCGGCAGCCGCGCCAGCACCCGGTCCTCCAGCAACTGCACCTGCTCGCCGGTGCGCGCCGAGAGCGGCACGATCTCGGCGAACGCGTGGCGCGCGGCGAGCCGCTCAAGGTCCGGCAACAAGGCCGTCTTGTCCTTGACCCGGTCCACCTTATTCACCGCCAGCAGCACGGGCGGACCCGCAGCGCCGGCGGCCTCCAGCGCCAGCGCGTCCTCATCCGTGAAGCGCAGTGCTTCCACCACGAGCACGATCAGGTCCACATCCGCCAGGGCCGCGCGGGCCGTGCGGTTCAGCAGCCGGTTCAGCGCATTGCCGCCGCGCTGGTGCAGCCCCGGCGTGTCCACGTACAGGATCTGCCCGTCGCCGCGGCTCTTGACGCCGAGGATGGCGTGGCGCGTCGTCTGCGCCTTGTGCGAGGTGATGGCCAGCTTCTGGCCCAGCAGGCGGTTCAGCAGCGTCGACTTGCCGACATTGGGCCGGCCGACGATGGCGACGGTGCCGCAGCGCTCAGCCATCGGCATCCCCCTGCAGGCGGGCCAGCATCCGCTCCGCCGCCTGCTGCTCCGCACGGCGGCGGCTGCTGCCGTGCCCCTGCATCGCCTCGGCCGTGTCCGCGAGTCGGCAGGTGACGGCGAAGTCCTGAGCGTGCGGCGCACCGCAGATCTCATCCACGCTGTATTCCGGCACGGGTCGCCGGCGGGCCTGGAGCCATTCCTGCAGGCGCGTCTTCGGGTCCTTCACAGCGTCCTCGCCCGCCACCCGGTCCAGGCGTCCGGCGAAGAGCCGCAGCAGCATGTCCCGCACCTGCGCGAAGCCGCGGTCCACATAGACGGCCCCGATGACCGCTTCCAGGGCATCGGCGAGGATGGAGTCCCGGGCGTGGCCGCCGGTGCGGAGCTCGCCGGGGCCGAGGTGCAGATAATCGCCGAGGCGCAGCTCCCGGGCCAGTGAGGCAAGGCTGTCCTTGTTCACCAGGGCCGCGCGGCGCCGGCTCAGCGCGCCCTCATCCGCCTGCGGCAGGCGCGCCCACAGGGCCTCGGCCATCACCAGCCCGAGGGCGGCATCGCCGAGGAACTCCAGACGCTCGTTGTTGGCGCGCCCGGCGCTGCGGTGGGTCAGGGCCAGGGTCAGGAGATCGGCGCGCAGGGCTGCGTCATCCCCGAGCAGTGCCCGCACCAGCGGGGCCGGGTCGGCGGTCATGGTGCTTCGAGCAGCACCGCGTGGTCGAAGGCCATGACCACATCGACATTCGCGATAAGGTGCTTGCGCACCTCGTAGCTGAGCGCGAGGTTCAGCCCGTCGCTGACCCGCTCCAGCTTGAAGTCGTTACGGCTTACGCTGTCGATATTGTTGATACCGAGCTGGGTACTGATGCTCTGCATGATGCCGCGGGGTCCCTTGGCGATGATTTCGGGCCGCTCCGGCAGCCCGTCCATGATGGACTGGACCTGCCAGAAGCCCGTGTAGGCCGGCACCATGGCGATGGCCACACGCACGAAGAACACCACCAGCACGATGACGACGAGCACAACGCCGAAGCTCATGCCGCGCTGGCGGCGACGGGGCCGCAACGTGCGCGAGGAGGTGGTGCGCGCAGGGGACATGGGCGCCACGGGCTTCAGTGGATCACGTCGCCGAGTCGGCCGAAGGCGATGGGCAGCCCGTCGCGGCGGCCGTCCCAGTGCATCCAGATGGCGAACGCCTTGCCCACCAGGTTGCCCTCGGGCACGAAGCCCCAGCAACGGCTGTCGTTGCTGTTGTCGCGATTGTCGCCCATGACGAAGTAGGCGTCCTCCGGCACGGTCACGGGTCCGTCCGCGAGCACGGTACAGCCGGGCGGCAGGTCGCGGGCGCGGGGGTTGATGAGGATCTTGTGCTCCATGCCGTCGAGGTTCTCCACGGCGCGCAGCGCACCTGTGTGGCCCTGGCCTGAGCCCTCGCCGACATAGGGCGGCAGCGGCACCTGCTCCGCAGGCTCGCCGTTCACGTACAGCCGCTTGTTGCGATAGTAGACCTGGTCGCCGGGCACGCCCACCACGCGCTTGATGTAGTCGATGGATTCATCCCGGGGAAAGCGGAACACCACCACGTCGCCGCGCTCGGGCTCACCCAGCGCCAGGAACTTGCTGTTCAGCACCGGCCAGCGCAGCCCGTAGGCGAACTTGTTCACCAGAATGAAGTCCCCCACCAGCAGGGTGGGCATCATGGAGCCGGAGGGGATGCGGAAGGGCTCCACCAGGAAAGAGCGCAGCAGCAGCACCGCCAGGATGACCGGGAAGAACGACCGGGCGTATTCCACGATCACGGGCTCGCGCCAGCGCCGCTCGGCCCTGGCCTGTGCGCCGCCGGCACCGGTCGCCGCCGTGTCCGCACTGCCGCCGGCCGCCGCCGCTTCGGCGGCAAGCCGACGGCGGCGCGGTGCGAACACCAGGGCGTCCACCAGCCAGATGCCGCCGGTGAGCGCCGTCGCGGCGACGAGGAAGGTCGGGAAGTCGAAGCTCATGCTGCCTCGCGGAGTGGCTTCCGCTTACAAAACCCCTAATTATCCTTCCCCGCCTGCAAGACGGCAAGGAATGCCTCCTGCGGGATCTCCACCCGACCCACCTGCTTCATGCGCTTCTTGCCGGCCTTCTGCTTCTCCAGCAGCTTGCGCTTGCGGGTGACGTCACCGCCGTAGCACTTGGCGGTGACGTTCTTGCGCAGGGCCTTGACGGTGGTGCGGGCGATGATCTTGCTGCCGATGGCGGCCTGAATGGCCACCTCGTACATCTGCCGCGGGATCAGCTCCTTCATGCGCTCGGTGAGCTCGCGGCCGCGGAACATGGCGTTGCTGCGGTGGACGATGAGCGACAGGGCATCCACGCGCTCGCCGTTGATGAGAATATCCAACTTCACCAGATCCGCCGCCTGGAAGCGCTTCAGCTCGTACTCGAAGGACGCGTAGCCGCGGCTCACGGACTTGAGCCGATCGAAGAAGTCCAGCACCACTTCGTTCAGCGGCAGCTCGAAGGCGGCCTGCACCTGCCCGCCCAGGTACTGGAGCTGCTTCTGCACCCCGCGCTTTTCGATGCACAGGCCCATGACCCCGCCCAGCAGGTCCTGCGGCACCAGAATATGGGCCTCGATGATGGGCTCGCGGATCTCGTCGATGGCGCTCGTCTCCGGCAGGTTGGCCGGATTGTCCACATGCAGGGTCTCGCCGTCGTGCTTGAGTACCTCGTAGACCACGGTGGGCGCCGTGGTAATTAGGTCGAGGTCGTACTCGCGCTCCAGGCGCTCCTGCAGGATCTCCATGTGCAGCATGCCGAGGAAGCCGCAGCGGAAGCCGAAGCCCAGCGCCTGGGAAGTCTCCGGCTCATAGAACAGCGACGAGTCGTTCAGCCGGATCTTGCCGAGCGCATCGCGCAGGTCCTCATAGTCGTCGGAGGACACGGGATAGAGCCCGGCGAACACCCGCGGCTGGATCTGTCGGAACCCTGGCAGCCGCGCTGCCGCCGGGCGGTCGGCGCTGGTGATGGTGTCGCCCACCGGGGCGCCGTCGATGTCTTTGATACCGGCGATGAGAAAGCCCACTTCGCCGACGCCCAGCCCCGGCCGGTCGGTCTTCTTCGGCGTGAACACGCCGACGCGGTCCGCCTGGTACACGCGCTCTGTGGACATGACCTTGATCCGGTCCTTCTTGTTCAGCGTGCCGTTCACCACCCGCACCAGCGACACCACGCCCACGTAGGAGTCAAACCAGGAGTCGACGATCAACGCCTGCAGCGGCGCATCGGCGTCGCCCGCGGGCGGTGGCACGTGCTCCACCAGCCGCTCCAGCAGCTCCGGGATGCCGAGCCCCGTCTTCGCGCTCACCCGCAGTGCGGTTTCGGCCTCCAGGCCGATGATCTCCTCGATCTCCCGGATCACCCGCTCCGGCTCCGCCGAGGGCAGGTCGATCTTGTTCAGCACCGGCAGCACCTCGAGCCCGAGGTCGATGGCGGTGTAGCAGTTGGCCACGCTCTGGGCCTCCACGCCCTGGGCTGCGTCCACCACCAGCAGCGCCCCTTCGCAGGCGGCGAGCGAGCGCGAGACCTCGTAGGAGAAGTCCACGTGGCCCGGCGTGTCGATGAAGTTCAGCTCGTACACCTCGCCGTTCAGCGCCGGATAGTCGAGGGTCACGCTCTGCGCCTTGATGGTGATGCCGCGCTCGCGCTCGAGATCCATGGAGTCCAGTACCTGGTTGGACATCTCGCGGTCGGTGAGGCTGCCGCAATGCTGGATGAAGCGGTCCGCCAGCGTCGACTTGCCGTGGTCGATGTGCGCGATGATGGAGAAGTTGCGGATGTGTTTCTGGTCCGGCATCTGGGGCTTGGTCCTGGTTGGCGCCGCGCGCAGAAAGGGCGCCGCGGCACGGGCGTTGCGGCCCGTATTACTCCGTGGGGATACGGATGGGGTAGAACATGCGCCCATCGCCGCGCTGCACCAGCACGGCGATGGATGCCCCCGGCTCCACGGCATCCAGCAGCTGGCGGAAGCGCCTGGTGTCCGGCACCGGCTCGTTGTCGAAGCTGATGATGATGTCACCGGCACGGATGCCGCCCTGCTGCGCCGGGCCGCTTTCCACGCTCTCGACGATGACGCCGCGGTCCGTGAGGCCCATGCGCTCGCGCTCCTCGGCGCTCAGGTCTTCCACCACCAGGCCCAGGCGGTCGGCAGCCGCCTGCTCCACCTGGCCCGGGGCGACGGCGAAGGCTTCTTCTTCCGGCAGCTCGGAGAGCATCACGGGCAGCTCGATGGTCTCGCCGTTGCGCAGCACCGTCAGCATGGCCTCGGTGCCCACCTTGGCAGCGCCCACCAGCGGCGGCAGGTTGCTGGAGGTGGCCACCTCCTTGCCGTTGAAGGCGAGCACGATGTCGCCGGCCTGCAGGCCTGCGGCCGCCGCCGGGCTGTCCGGCAGCACCTGCGCCACCAGTGCGCCGCGCGGATGACGCAGGCCGAAGGTGGCAGCGAGCTCGCGGGTCACGTCCTGGATCAGCACCCCGAGCCAGCCGCGGCTCACCCGGCCCTTCTCCTTGAGCTGCGCCACCACGTCCATGGCGACGTCGATGGGGATGGCGAAGGACAGCCCCATGAAGCCGCCGGTGCGGCTGTAGATCTGGGAGTTGACACCCACCACCTCGCCGTCGAGGTTGAACAGCGGCCCACCCGAGTTGCCGGGATTGATGGCGACATCGGTCTGAATGAACGGCACATAGTCCTCGGTGGGCAGCGAGCGGCCCTTGGCACTGACGATGCCGGCGGTGGCCGAGTGCTCGAAGCCGAAGGGCGAGCCGATGGCGAGCACCCACTCGCCCACCTTCAGGTCCGCGGCGGTGCCGATCTGCACCGCCGGCAGGTCCGTGCCGTCTACCTTGAGCAGCGCCATGTCCGAGCGCTCGTCGGCGCCGACGACATTGGCCACGAACTCGCGCCGGTCGCTGGTGCGCACAATGATCTCGTCGGCGGCCTCGATGACGTGGGAGTTGGTGAGCACGTAGCCGTCCGGCGACAGAATAAAGCCGGAGCCGAGCGAGCGGCCGTTCTCGCCTTCGTCCGGCAGCGGCCCCTCTTCGCCGAAGAAGCGGCGGAAGAAATCGTACAGGGGACTGTCCTCGCCGAGACCCTCTTCCTCGCCGAAGTCCTGCGGCCCGTAGAGGGCGCTCTGCTTGGTGCTGATGTTCACCACCGCAGGCCCGTAGCGCTCCACCAGCACCGTGAAATCCGGCAAGCCGAAGCGCACGGCGGCGGGCACCCCGGACTCGGCCGTGGCCAGAGCCTGCGCCGCCGCCGACAGCAGGACCAGCAGACACAACAGAAGGCGGATTGCAGTGGGCATCGAGGCGTTGAAGGTCGTCCCTTAGGATGAATGCTGACACCGGCCTGCCGCCGCGAATGCAGGCCCAGCTCGCGCGGGGTTGGCTGCGCGATGGATGTCACCGCTGCGGCTCTGCCGGATCAACCGTACAAAGATAACAGAGCGCGGCGCCGTCGGGATGCAGCACGACGCGCAGCGGCTGCGGCGCGTCTGTCCCGAGCGCCCGGCCGAGAGCGGGAGGCAGGTCGCGACTGGACGCCGGCGAACGTGCCGCGAGCAGCGGCTGCCCGGCGGCGGTGGACGGTGCCGTCGGCCCCCCCCAGGAGCCCTCAGCCCCAGGAGCCCTCAGCCCCAGGTCAGGGTCACAGCGACCGGTGCCTCCCGGCGCAGCAGCACCGGGCGAAACCGCGGGTCCCGGGCCAGGGAGCGGCTGTAGCGCGCCACCAGCAGCAGGGCGATGACGAAGCCGAGGCCGCCGCCCAGCAGACTCAGCCACTCGGACCCGGCGGCCGCGCCCGGCAGCAGCCACCCGAGGGGCGCATGCCGGCCGCTGACGGCACCCAGGATCAGCCCCGCCAACGGCCCCAGGTAGGCGGCAGCCGCAGCGCGCAGCATGGACGCCTCCGGCACGCCGACGATGACGCGGTCGCCAATGGCCACATCGAGGCTGTTGTCCACCTCCAGCAGGAGCGGCCGGCGGCCGAGGAAGCGGTCCAGCAGCGAGGTGCCGCAGCCGGCGGCGGCGCCGCAGCTGCCGCAGCTGCTGCGGCGCGTGGCCTGGACGACAGCCGCGCCTGCGCTGGTGTCGACGACGGTGCCTTGCTCTTCGATCACGGCAGTGACCTGCGGTGCTGTCTCATGGCCGCCAGCATAGGCCCCGGGCAGGCGACCGTGCAACGCCGTCGCGTGTGAGGGTGGCGGGTGTGAGCCGGCGGACCGCGCTGCGGCGCCGGACGCTCAGGGGCTGCCCCGGCGCTCCATCTGCTCCAGCACCCTGTGCGCGGTGGCCAGCGGCACCTCGCCCACCACGGTCACCTGCTGGTCGCCCACCAAGCCGCCCACAGCGCTCACCGCCCCCAGCTGCGACGGCCCCTGCAAGGCGCCGTCCATGGGCGGCTCGATGTAGACGGAAAAGGACGCGAGGCCGTCGCTCGCCACCCATTGCTCGATGCGGCCACCGTCGTCCCGGCTCAGGACCTTGCGTGACACGATGTCGAAGCCGGGCGGGAGCCTCAGCGAGGCGGCGGCGGGCTCCGTCCGGGCCGGCGCAGGGCCCGTCGCTTCGGTCGCCTGAGCGCCGGAGGCCGACCGGCTCAGCGCGGCGGACTTGACTGCGCCGGCCTGTTGCGATGCCGCCTGCGCCGTCTCGGCAACCGGACCGGGCTCGATGTCGATGTCGGTGAACATGGTCTGCTGCACCGGGCGCCCGTCGGTGTCCAGCAGATCAATCTTGAGCGGCAGCCCGGAGGCCGCATCGACGTAGAAGCGGTAGCCGTAGCGATAGCCGTCTCTGGCACGCACGCCGACGACCTCCGTTTCGCGGCCGGCGATGCGGAAACGGCCCATGTGCACAATGCGGTAGTGTCTGGAGAGCTTGGAGAAGTCGAGCGGCAGGGTGGGCAGCAGCGCGCTGTGTCCATGTCCCTTGCTGACGCTGAGCGGCGCCGCGTCCGGCAGCATGCAGGTGACGCCTTCTGCATGTCTGGACAGCGCCCGCACCGGTCCGGTCAGCGACAACAGGCTCTCGCCTGGGGTGCCGTTGTTGATGCGGTGGCTGACCCGCAGGGCGGCGAGGTCCTGGCCGTGCAGATAGACCAGGGTGCCGTCGAACTGCACCTGCACGAGGGCCTGACTCATGCGCTCGAGCAGCGCCCGGGCATCATCCAGAGCGGACGCCGGGCCGGCCCACAGCAGCAGCGGCGAGACCAGCAGCGCCCAAACCGGCAGCTGCCGGAGGCGGCGCAGCCACGGCAGCGTGCGGGCCCGGCGCCGCCGGCACAGTTGCGTGGGAGCGCGCACAGCGGATGTCACCGGACGGCGTAAAAGCGGCGGCAGCAGTGGCATCAAGGCAGGCGCTCGTAGCCGATGACCGCGGCGTAGGCGGCGACGCCCGAGCGGCCGATGCCAGGGGACTGCTCCTGGTGGTTCACCAGCAGCCGATCGAGGCGGGCACGCACGGCGGGGTCCGGCTGCTGCCAGCGCGGCGCCGCATGTGCTGCCGTGGCAAGCCGCGGCGCCGGCGTCTCCTTGGGTTGAAACGGGCCGGTGAGCACCACGGCCAGCCCGAGCACGGCCACGCCGGCGGCGACGGCACCCACAAGCGGACGCCGCAGCCAAGCGGGCGGCTGTACCCGGACCTGGTGGGCGCCGCCATCAGCAGCTGCCGCCTGCGTTCGCACGCGACTTGCGATGGCGCGGGCCGCGAGCCCGCAGGGCTCACCACGCAAAGCCCGACCGATCAGGTGCCAACGCTCCCAGCGCTCTGCCAGATCCGGCGAGCGCGTCAGGTCGTTCACTGCGGCATGGGCCTCGAACCGGCCGGCCTCGCCGTCCATCAACGCGGAGACGCGCTGCCGCTGTTGCTCCGTGCTCATAAGGGAACCCCCGGAAAACACATAGATGGTTCTCGGTTGTCGCCGGCCTGGCCGACGCTTCATCATGCCGGCGCCTGCCGGTGCTTCAACCCGCGATACGCTCGCCGGCCGGCCGACCCACTCGCCCGGGCAATCCGCAGGGCTCCGGCGGTGGTCGCCGCACCGGGGCACCAGGCATACGACCCGCACCGTTCAACAAGTCCGCGTCCTCGCCCGCGCCGCCCCGGGCTCGCCTGACCCTCAGCTCATCTATCAGCTCATCAACAGGGGCCGCAGCCGCTTGTCGATGGCCTCCCGTGCGCGAAAAATGCGCGAGCGCACGGTGCCGATGGGGCAGGACATGGCCGTTGCGATCTCCTCGTAGCTCATCCCCTCCAGCTCACGCAGGACGATAGCCGTGCGCAGGTCCTCGGGGAGCCCTTCCAGGGCCGCCTGCACGTTGTCGGCGATCTCGTCCGTCAACAGCTCGCGCTCCGGTGTTGCCTGCTCGCGCAGACGCCCGCCCATGTCCATCTGCTCCGCCACCTCGGCCTCCACGTCATCACCCGGCGGGCGACGCCCCTGGGCGACCATGTAGTTCTTTACCGTATTGATGGCGATGCGATAGATCCAGGTGTAGAACGCGCTCTCCCCGCGAAAGCCCGGCAGCGCGCGGTAGGCCTTGAGGAAGGCCTCCTGGGTCACGTCCATGACCTCGCTGCTGTCGCGCAGGTAGCGGCCGATCAAGGCCGCCACGCGCTGTTGGTACTTGAGCACGAGCAGGTCGAACGCGCGGCTGTCGCCGCGCTGCGCCCGCTCCACCAGGGCCTGATCCGCCTCGCGCTCACTCATGGCGCCCCTCCGCCTCGCACGAGCGGCCGTCGCAGAACTGCGCATCGCCTGAGCGGCAGACCGAGCTGCGCCTGTTGCACGTTGCCATTGACACTCACCAGTGCGTTTAAGTTCGCTCCGCGTCGCGCTCCGGCTGACGCAGCGCAATCGGGGCGGGCGTGGTGGTCGGACTCCCGCACCACCTATGGACAATGCCAGCCTCCTTCGACTGCCAGCAGACATGCGGGCAAACCCCTGTAACAAAATGGGACAGCCTGCGGATGTCCGCCTTTGTCCAACTTTTTCTTTTTTCTGTCCATACTTTGTCTATCCTCTGGCGGCTGCGACGGGCGGGCACCGCCTCCGCAAGCCTTGTGGCGTCGCCATCTGCTGCTTGACGGTTTCGTTGCGGAGCAGCAGTGTCCCCTTCTGTCGGCCGGCCGCAGTTCCGACCTGCGGCTGCATCCGCCGGATGCGGCTGCTCGTGCCGCGGCACGTGCGATCATCGCTGTTCCTTCTCCACCGGACCCCGCCCATGACGACGCCCCATCGCCACGACGTGCTGATCATCGGCAGCGGTGCCGCAGGCCTCAGCCTCGCGCTGCGCCTGCACACCGGGCTGCGCATCGCCGTGCTGTCCAAGCGCGAGCTGCGCGAAGGCAACACGCTGTACGCCCAGGGCGGCATCTCCGCGGTGCTGGACGCCGCGGATTCCGTCGAGTCACACGTACGGGACACGCTGAACGCGGGGGCCGGCCTGTGCGACGAGGCCACCGTGCGCCTGGTGGTGGAGCACGGACCGCAGAATATCCGCTGGCTGCTGGACGAGGGCGTGCAGTTCACCCGCGACGCGCAGTACCGCAACGCCGAGGGCTATCACCTGACCCGCGAGGGCGGCCACTCGCACCGTCGCGTGGTGCATGCCGCAGATGCCACCGGCCGCGCCGTGGAGGACACCCTGGAGAGCCGCACACGCGCCGCAGACAACGTGGAGCTGTTCGAGCACTACACCGCCATCGACCTCATCGATGCGCTGCGGGTCGGCGCCGACGAGCACCGCTGCATCGGCGCCTATTGCCTCAACAGCGCCAGCGGCGAGGTGGAGACCTTCCTTGCGCGCTTCGTCGTCATCGCCACCGGCGGTGCGAGCAAGGCGTATCTCTATACCAGCAACCCGGACGTGGCGACCGGCGACGGCATCGCCATGGCCTGGCGCGCCGGCTGCCGGGCCGCGAACATGGAGTTCATCCAGTTCCACCCGACCTGTCTGTACCATCCCAAGGCCAAGTCCTTCCTGGTCACCGAGGCCCTGCGCGGCGAGGGGGCGCGGCTGCTGCTGCCGAACGGCGACCGCTTCATGCCGCGCTTCGACGAGCGCGCCGAGCTGGCCCCGCGCGACATCGTCGCCCGCGCCATCGACCACGAGATGAAGCGCATCGGCAGCAAATACGTGCTGCTGGACATCTCCCATCGCGAGCCCGAATTCATCCGCGAGCACTTCCCGACCATCCACGCCCGCTGCCTGGAGCTCGGCATCGACATGACCACCGAGCCCATCCCGGTGGTGCCGGCGGCCCACTACACCTGCGGCGGCATCGTCACGGACGCCCATGCCCGCGCCGATCGGCCCGGCCTCTACGTCATCGGCGAGGCCGCCTACACCGGGCTGCACGGCGCCAACCGCATGGCCAGCAACTCGCTGCTGGAATGCCTGGTCTTCGGGGAGCTGGCGGCACAGGACATCGAGACCCTCGCGGAGGGCTGGCCCGAGCCGCCCCCGGCACCGCCCTGGGATGCGAGCCGGGTGACGGAGCCGGACGAGGAGGTCGTCATCTCCCACAACTGGGAGGAGCTGAGGCGCTTCATGTGGGACTACGTCGGCATCGTGCGCACCAACAAGCGGCTCATGCGCGCCAAGCGGCGCATCGACCTGCTGCGCCAGGAGATCATCGAGAACTACAGCGACTTCCGCGTGGACACGGATCTGCTGGAGCTGCGCAACCTGGTGGAGGTGGCCGACCTGATTGTGCAGTCCGCCCAGCGTCGCTGCGAGAGCCGCGGCCTGCACTACACACTGGATTTCCCGCAGCCGGACGAAAGCCAGCGCAGCCCTACCATGCTCATCCCCGACCGCTACTGCCCGCGCCCGGAGGGCTGGCGGAGCTGACGGCCCGCCGCGCCCCAGTCCGGATGGTCAGGGCGCAGCGGCAGCCGGGGCCGGCTCCGGCGCCGCCCTACGATAGAGTCCGAGCGCATTCTCCAGCAGCACCTTGCGCTGCACGTCCTCGGGCAGGAAGGACGCCCAGTGCCGGTGGAAGTCCAGGAAGTCGCCGATGTGCTCCCAGCCGGTGTCGGCCCGGTCCCAGGCATCGAGGCGGTCCACCGGCCAGACGGCGTCGGAGCCGATAACGAAGCGCTCCGGCCAGCGCAGCACCAGCTGCTCCCAGGCCGGCAGCAGGCGGCCGTCCTCGCCGCTGATGGGGAATCTGAGGAAGCGCCAGGGGTCGCGGGCGGACAGGTCCATCCAGACGTTGGGGCAGGCTGACAGTACCCGCTCCACCTCGTCCGGCGGCAGCGCGGCGCCGGCGTGGGCCAGCACCAGGCGGTTCTCCGGCCGCCCCTTGCAGATGGAGAGCGTCGGCTCGGCGCGGGAGAACTCCGTATGCACCAGCACCGGCACGTCGTACTCGGCGGCGGCGTCCAGCAGCCCCTTCAGCACATCGCTGCGGTTCCAGCGCGCCGCGAAGCCACCGATGAGGTGCAGCTCGCCGATGCCGTGCCAGCGCCCGGTGGCCAGGGCCGCGCGCACCTCCGCCACCAGGTCGTCGCGACCCTGCCAGCCGTACCAGTCGCCGCCGCGCCGGTAGACGCCATAGATGGGCATGACGATGTCCGGCGCCAGCGCCTGAAGCTCCAGCGCCCGCTCCGCCGGCGTGCCGGTGATGACGGCGAGGCGCACCGCGTTGTCCTTCAGCGCCTGCACGGCCTCCTCCGGCGAGGTCACCTCCGCCTGGTTCCATTTGTAATGGAGATGGGCATCGGCGACGGGTGCCCGCGGCGCGTCCGCCGGCAGGGTCACCGCCGGTTCATCCGTCGCCGCTGATCCCGGCAGCTCCGGCTGGGCGGGCACAGGGCCGGCTGGACCCAGCACCAGCAGCACCGCCAGCAAGGCCGGCAGGCCATGGCGGCGGTGCGCGCCGGAGGTGCCTGTGCTCAAACCCTGCGGCCTGCCGGCCACCGGCGAAGCCGTTTGCCGGCACAAGCCGGGTGCGGATGCGTTTTGCATATCGTCGTGCATCAGCTTTGCTCTGGTGATGGCCGCGAGAGCGCGTCAGGCGGCTCAGGTCGAGCCCTGGGGGCGCCGAGTTTCACTCGGCCCGCCTGGAAGCGCCGAGCTTCACCCGGCCCGCCTGGGAGCGCCGAGTTTCACCCGGCCCGCCTGGGAGCGCCGAGTTTCACCCGGCCCACCTGGGGGCGCCGAGTTTCACTCGGCACACCTGGGGGCGCCGAGTTTCACTCGGCCCACCTGGGGGCGCCGAGTTTCACCCGGCACACCCAAGCCCGCATCAAACCGCATCGGCGCTCACACCACCAAGCCTGCACAACCACATCCACACTGGCCTGGCCGGGGCCAACCGAAGCGCTCACCGCAGGCGTCGCCGACTGGAAGTCGGCGCCCCCAGGGCGCCCCCGGGTGCGTGCAGGCTTGCGCATTCCGCGCCTCAGGGCAAGTCGAAGAGCAGCACCTCGCCCGCAGTCACGCCCTCGAGAGTGACCTGCTCCCCGGCGCCGACATGCGCGCCGTCACCTGGGCCGAGCTCGGTGCCGTTGACCCGCACCGTACCGCGGGCGACGTGCACATAGCCCTGGCGGTGCTGCGCGAGCTGGTGAGTCACCAGCGCACCCTCATCCGGCAGACTGCCGTAGAGCAGCGCGTCCTGATGCGTCGCGATGGAGCCGTCCCGGCCGTCCGGCGAGACCAGCAGCGCCAGGCGGTTGCGCTTCGCCACTGCTGGGAAGGTCTCCTGCGCATAGCGCGGCGCCACGCCAGTGCGGTTCGGCAGCAGCCAGATCTGCAGCAGATGCGCGGGCTCTGTCCGCGAGGCGTTGTACTCGCTGTGGCGCACACCGGTGCCGGCGGCCATGTACTGCACCTCGCCCGGGCGGATCACCGAGCCGTTGCCCATGCTGTCCTTGTGCTCCAGGGCGCCGTCCAGCACGTAGGTGACGATCTCCATGTCCTGATGCCCATGGGTCGGGAAGCCGCCGCCGGGCGCGATGCGGTCGTCGTTGATGACGCGCAGGTTCGAGATGCCCATGTGCGCCGGGTCGTAGTAGCTGGAGAACGAGAAGGTGTGCCAGGTGTCGAGCCAGCCGTGGTCGGCGTGGCCGCGGTCTTGGGCGTGGCGGATGGTGAGCATGTCGGCCTCCGGTTGTTTGTTCTCGGCTGCCGCAGAGGTGCGGGCGCAGGGCCGCAACGGGATGGGCGGCGGCGGGAAAACACCGTTGCGGGCGACGCAAAGCTCCGGCCCTGGGGCGTGAGTCCCCGTCATCGCGTCGGCATCTCCAGGCGCACCCGGCGACCCGCAGCCCCGGCGACAGCGGGCAGGTCCTCCGCACCGGGCGCCCGTCGGTCTCCGCAGCGCAGGTCCAAAAGGCCTCGGCCACCCTGTCGTGGCGGGTCGTGGCGGTCGCCAGGGTGCGGCTTGCGCATCGTGTGCATCAGAGGGTGCCATGTCGCGCAGACGACACAAGAAGAAGAGATCGCGCGCAGAGGCGCAGAGGCGCAGAGAAGCTGACGGCTGCATGGCGGCGTGCCGGCGCCGCCGGCGCCTGATCGCCTGACGCAGCGCCAAGCGCGTTGTGCCGCGGTCAAGGTGTCCGCACTTTGCCGATAAATACCCAGCATCACGCTCGGGAATGGCCCGCAAGCCCCGCAGGACACCGCATGACCGCCTCAGCCCAAACCGCCCCCAAAGCCACCACCGACACAACCCTACCCCCCTTCGCGCACAGTTACGCCGAGCTGCCCGAGCAGTTCTATGCGGAGATCCCGCCGACGCCGGTGCCGGAGCCCTACCTGCTGCGGCTCAACCAAGCGCTTATCGCAGAGCTGGGCCTGGACGCGGACTGGCTCGCCGGCGCTGACGGTGTCGCGATGCTCGCCGGCAACCGCCTGCCGGCGACGGCGAAGCCCATCGCCATGGCCTACGCCGGGCACCAGTTCGGCAACTTCGTGCCGAGCCTGGGGGACGGGCGGGCCATTCTGCTCGGCGAGGTCATCGACCGCCGCGGTCAGCGCCGGGACATACAGCTCAAGGGCGCCGGGCGCACGCCCTTCTCCCGCTCCGGCGACGGCCGTGCCGCGCTCGGCCCCGTGCTGCGGGAGTACATCCTGGGCGAGGCCATGCACGGACTCGGCATCCCCACCACGCGGGCGCTCGGCATGGTGGCCACCGGCGAGGCCGTATTCCGCGAGCGCCCGGAGCCCGGCGCCATCCTCACCCGCGTCGCGGCGAGCCACATCCGGGTCGGCACCTTCGAATACTTCGCCCGCCGCGGCGACCGCGACGCCGTCCGCACGCTGGCCGACTACCTGATCCAGCGCCATTATCCGGAGCTGGCCGACAGCGACGCGCCCTATGCAGACCTCCTCGCCGCCGTCGCCACCCGCCAGGGGGAGCTCATCGCCCGCTGGCTGCTGGTGGGCTTCATTCACGGCGTCATGAACACCGACAACATGGCGCTCTCCGGCGAGACCATCGACTACGGCCCCTGCGCCTTCATGGACGCCTACGACCCCAACCAGGTCTACAGCTCCATCGACCACTTCGGCCGTTATGCCTACGGCCAGCAGCCGAGCATTGGGCTCTGGAACCTCACCCAGCTCGCCAACTGCCTGCTGCCCCTGCTCGACGAGGACACCGAAGCGGCCAAGACCAAGGCCAGATCAGCCCTGGACGCCTACGGCAAGGCCTTCGAGCCCGCCTACTACGGCGGTCTGCGCGCCAAGATCGGCCTCATGGACGACGGCACAGACGCCGGCGCGGACGACGAGCTGGTGACCGACCTGCTCGGGCGCATGGCCCAGCACCGCGCGGACTTCACCAACACCTTCCGGCTGCTCGCCGACGCCCGCCCGGATGACCCGTCCAGCCTGGAGCCCGTGCGCGCCGGCTTCACGGACCCCGCCGCCTTCGACGCCTGGGCGGTGCAGTGGCGCGAGCGCCTGGCCCGCCAGCCCGAGCCCGATGCCGAGCGCCAGGCCCGCATGCGCGCCCTGAGCCCCGCCTACATCCCGCGCAACCACCGCGTCCAGGAGGTCATCGACGCCGCCACCGAGCGCGGTGACCTGGCCCCGCTGGAGCAGCTCCTCGCGGTCGTCTCGCGCCCCTACGAAGACCATCCCGCGCAGACCGAGTACCGCCGGCCGCCGCGGGAGCACGAGGTGGTGCACCAGACCTTCTGCGGGACCTGACCCGCACTGCCCATAATTACGGGGACGGTATATTGAATTCACGCAACGGTCGACGACCAACTGCTCGGGCAGCACAATTTCGGTGACGGCATATCGAATTTTGATGAAACGGCAAACTGTTGCAACCCGATGCGGCCCCCAGAACAATCTCGGCGACCATTCTGTTTCTTCCTTTGCGTCTTCGCGTCTTTAAGCGAGCCTTCTGTTTCCTTTCTCGGTGTTTCGCATCTTCCCGCGTATTTACTGCCATCAACTCATACCCCCGTCAGGCGCATTGGTCAGTTTTTGTTGCCATGGACCAACGCGGTCGCCGATGATCTCGCCATCGACGCGGACCGTCCGCTGATCGCCCGCTGATTTCCTGGTGTGGCCCATGCCCGACCTGACGCATGCACGCCCCCGCCCGGGCCGAGCCGGTGTCCCGTGGCATCGCTGCCCGTGGCGACCGGCGCTGGCCCTGCTCTTTCTGCTGCTGGCCATCCCCATGAGTAATCACGCGGAAGAAACCGGCTTCGCCGAGATCGACAGTCTGCGCGCCCTGCGCGAGCAGGTCCTGGCGGAATTCCGCAGCACCGGCCAATTCCCGCAATCACTCGCGGCAAGGCTGGAGCGCGAGGCCCGCGAGACCGCCGCCCAGTCCACAGGTGAGGTGCAGGCACTGGCCCTGTTCGAGCTGGGAACGGCGCTGCGGCTCACGCAGCGCTTCGATGCCGCCGTCGAGCAGTTCGAGCAGGCGGCGCGGATCGCCGGGGAAGCGGGGCGTGCTGACCTCGCCTTCGACGCCTGGATCGGCATCGCCCGCTCCCGCGCCTACGGTCAGCCCGACCACGGTGCGGCACTGGCCGCACTCCAGCGCGCCATCGACGTGGCGGGCGAGACGCCGACCCGGGAGCAGCAGTACGAGATCGCCGATTACTCAGCACAGCTCGCATCCGCCCGCGGCGAGCTGACGGGCGCCCTCATCGACGCACTGGACGCGCTGCGCCTGGCCGAGGCGCCGGACGAGCGCTTCTACGCCCAGCTCGGTGTCGGCGACGTCCTGCAGCGCCTGGCGCAGGGCTGCGATTTCCGCAAGCTCCAGGACGCCCGCAGCCTAGCGGAAGACGACCCCTGGGGCGCCTGCCGCCGTGCCGTGGATGCGGCGGCCGGCTACTACGAGCAGGCCCGCCAGACCGCTGAGGGCCTGGGCTGGGACCACCTCGCCCGGGAGGCGTCCGGCTTCGCATCGCGCGTGCGCCTGCGCGGGAGCGTGATCGAGGCGAAGGCGCGCTTCGACACCCTGGTCAAGCCCGGTCTCTTCAGCGCCCGGGCGGCGGGCGACGTGCTGGTGAGCGACCAGTTCGAGGCCGGCGCCTCGACACTGAAGGACCAGCAGCTCCTGGCGGGCCTGATCGATGCGGTCACGGGTGACGATGACGCGGACGACCCGCGGACCCAATTCCTGCTCGGTGCCCGCGAGGACATCCGCGGCGACCAGACGGCCGCGCTGCGCCGCTACGAGCGGGCGGCGGCGCTGCTGGCCCGGGAGCGGGCCTCGTTCTTCGACCCGCGCGGCCGCGGCACCGTCGTCGAGAACCGCCCGGAGCTGGTGCGGGACCTGGGCCTGCGGCTCCTGTCCCTCGGTCGTGACGCGGCCGCCTTCGACACCTTCGAGTCCATGCGCGCAAGCGGCCTCGGCAGCCTGCGCTCGGCGCTGCGGGCCTCAGCACCCGATGCCGCGGACCGGGCCCGCTTCGCCGCACTGGTGGGCGCGGAGTCGAGCGTCAGCGCCCTGCGGCGCAAGGCGGTGGATCAGGCCGTCGCCGGGACGGCGCCGGCTGAGCTGGCACCGCTGCTGGCGCAGATCCGCACCCGCGAGGCCGAGGTCCGGGCGCTGCTCGCCGACGCCGCCACGCGAAACCCGATCACACGCCTGGGGGCGCATCCCTTCCGTGCCGCGAGCCTCGAAGACCTCACCCGTGCGGCCAAGAAAGCGGAGACTGCCGTTGCGCTGTACTGGGTCACGCCCGCCAACGTCGTGGTCTGGCTCATCAGCCCGACAGGCTCGGAAGTGAAGACGGTCTTCCTGCCGGAGCCGGTCCTCACCGCCAAAGTGGAGGCACTGGTGTCCTCGGTTCGGGCGCCGGGCCGCGACTTCGCGCGCAGCCCGGCGGAGGAGCTCTACACCTATCTGCTGGCCCCCTTCGCCGGGCACCTCGCGAACGGCCGGCTGCTGGTGGTCCCGCAGGGCGTGCTGGTCAACCTGCCGTTCGAGGTGCTGGTGGACCCCGCCACGGGCAAGCACCTCATCGAGACGGCCGAGGTCTCCTACGCCCCGAGCGCCACGCTGGCCGCCGAGGTGCTGCGGGGCCTGGATGCGGCACCCGCCGCACTGGCCGCGGTCTATGATCCGCAGATCGAGGCACAGACGCAGGAGATCGCCGGCCTCGGCGGGCTGTCCGGTATCAGGGTGGAGAAGCTCGCCTCCGCCCGCGCAACCGGCGAGAAGATCATCGACTTCCTGGGCTCCGCGCCCGGGGCGCATGTGCTCCTGCACGGCGTGTTCACCGAGGGCGAGGATCCGCTCCAGTCGTACCTGCGCATCAACAACCTCTTGCTCAAGGGCGACGCCGACCGGCTCACGGCGGCCGAGCTGCTGGCGGCGGACTGGCGGGCCACCGGGCTCGCCGTGCTCAGCGCCTGCGAAGGCGGCCGGGTCAAGGCCCGGGTGTCCAACGAGATCCACGGCCTGTCCTGGGCGCCGCTGGTGGGGGGCGCGCGCGGCGTGCTGGTGAGCCGCTGGCGGGTGAATGCCGTCAGCAACGGCGCCTGGATGCAGCACTTCTACCGCGCGCTGGCGGCGGGGGAGCGCACGGCCACGGCCGCAGCCGGGGCCATGCGCGCGGCCCTTGAGGACCAGCCCCATGCCTACCACTGGGCCGCGCCGCAGCTCTTCGGCTGGTGAGCCGGTTGCAGGCATCGCAGGATGAACATCCCGGAACTGGCGAAGCAACTGGCGACCGTCCTCGGCACGGCCTCCGTGCTGGGCTACATCACGGGCTATCTCGCCATGCGCGCCCGCGCCTTCGCCCTGGGCAGCGACCCGGTGTTCGCGCTGGTGGATGCGGCCTATGTCTTCGCCGGGTTTCGCTTTCTATTCGTCACGCTGCTGCTGCTGCTGGCGGCGGTGCCCTGTGTCTTTCTGCTGCGCTGGGGTCTCGTCTCGGCCAAGGCGCTCTGGTCGCCGCCGCAGCAGATCCTGGACTGGCTCGGCATCGGCCTGCTGGCCATCGCGGTGCTTTGGCTCATCGGGCAGAGTCTCGCCGCCACCGGCGTGCTCCTGATCCCGCCGGAGACCTACAGCGGCTGGGACAAGGCGGTGATGGGGCGCGCACCGCTGCGGAGCCTGGGCCTGTGCACGCTCACGCTGATCCTCTTCTGCGCCGCGCTGCTCTGGGCACACGCCCGGTGGATTACAACGCCCCAACCACTCGACTGGCCGCTCGACTGGCTGCTCGGCCTGCTGCTGGCGGTGCTGGCCTTCCTGCTGCCCATCCAGCACGGCGCCTTCTTCGCGGACCGCAACGTGCGCGTGCTTCATCGCGTGCCGGATGCCGCAGCAAGCTTGGTGCCTCCGGTGGCGGTGGTGGACGGCACCGCGGACAACGCCACGCTGCTCGGCCGCGACGCCAAGGGCGAGCGGCTGCTGACGACGGTGAAGCGGGAGGCCCTGAACGGGGTGGGCGTGCGGCGCATCGTGCCCCTTGCCAAGTTCAATGCGGCCGTGCTCCCGGGGCCGGCGGTGGCGCAGGTGGTGGCAACGCGCGCGGAGGGTTCCATGACAGACGGCAACGCGAGCACCGACAGGGCGGAGGGCTCCTGGCTTGAGCGCCTGCTGGCGCAGGTCCAGCTGACAATCGAGAAGATCAGCGCCCTCGGCGACAGCGGCATCGAGGCGGGGCAGCTCTGAGTCGTCGAGCTTCAGGCTGACGGCAGCATCGGCGCGCCGCGCCGGCTCGGCAGCGCTGACGACCTCGCCTGGCCCGTCGCCGGCGGCGAGCGCATCTTCGCGGTCCAGGGGCAGCAGGTGGTTGAGATGACCACCGGCGAGCCGCAGCGGCTTGGCCCCGGGGACATCCATTGGCACAAGCTTGTGGGCGCAGCGCCGGACGGCACCCTGCTCGGCATCACGGTGGATGCCGAGGGGTCGCCTCAGCTCACGGCGCTGCTGCCGGACAGCAGCGTCAGGGTGCAGCCCCCGGGGACGGGTGATCCGGTGCAGCTGGCGACCCTGCTGCAGGAGAGCCGCAGTTATGAAGGCGGGCGGGCGCTGCAGGTGGAGCGCCCTGCATCCGGCCAGGGCTTCGATGTCTTCCTGACCGCCGCGGGCGACACACGCAGTGTCAGCGAGTGCCGGGGCGATGCCTGCGGGCAGCCGTCGTTGTCTGCGGACGGCAAGCGCGTGCTGTTCATTCGCGAGCCCAGGTACTGACGACCTCCGCCGCCTTTTCAGGCCAGCTCGATCCACACGGGGCAGTGATCCGAGGGCTTCGTGAGCCCGCGGATGTCGTAGTCGATGCCCGCATCCCGCAGACGCTCGCGCAGGGGCTCGGTGATCAGGATCAGGTCGATGCGCAGGCCCCGCTTGGGCTCACGCTCGAAGCCCCGGGAGCGGTAGTCGAACCAGCTGAAGCGGTCGGTGACGTCGGGGTGGACGATGCGGTAGGCGTCGATGAGGCCCCAGTCCATGATGGACTGGAGCCAGTCCCGCTCCTCCGGCAGAAAGCTGCACTTACCGGTGCGCAGCCAGCGCTTGGCGTTGTCCTCGCCGATGCCGATGTCGGCATCGAGCGGCGCCACGTTCATGTCCCCCATCACAATGAGCGGCTCGTCCGAGCGGTGACGCTCGCGCAGATACGCGCCCAGGTCCGCATAGAACTTCTCCTTGCCGGGAAACTTGATGGGATGGTCGCGGCTCTCCCCCTGCGGAAAGTAGCCGTTGAACACGGTGACCGTCTCGCCGTCCGGCAGCGTGAACCTGCCCGTGATGGCGCGGCGCTGGGCGTCCTCGCCGTCGTTGGGAAAGCCCTTGCACACCGCAAGCGGGGCGGCCTTGCTCAGCAGCGCCACGCCGTAATGCCCCTTCTGGCCGTGATAGTGCGGCTCGTAGCCCAGCCCCTGGATCATGTCCAGCGGAAAGGCATCGTCCGCCACCTTCGACTCCTGGATGCCGATGACGTCCGGGTCGTGCTTGGCCTTGATGGCCTCCAGCTGATGCGGGCGGCTGCGCAGGCCGTTGATGTTGAAGGAGACGAACTTGGGCATGGGTTTCGGTGCTCGGCGCTGGGGCGGTTCGGCCGGGAGGTGTGTAAGGAACGGTTCAAAAACAACTGCAACGGCGGAGATGGAGTCGGCTGCCGTCGGCAGTGGTGCGCCTTGGATGAGCCTGCCCGCCGCAGGTGGGCGAGGGGCCGAGTAAAACTCGGCGCCCCCAGGTGGGCGAGGGGCCGAGTAAAACTCGGCGCCCCCAGGTGGGTGAGGGGCCGAGTAAAACTCGACGCCCCCAGGTGGGTAAGGGGCCGAGTAAAACTCGGCGCCCCCGGGTGGGTGAGGGGCCGAGTAAAACTCGGCGCCCCCAGGTGGGTGCACCGGGCGCTGCGCCCCGGTTGCTCGCCCTGGGCCGGCGCTCCCTGGGGCCGCCGACTTCCAGTCGGCGCAGGCTGCGGTTATGGGAGGGTGGATTGAGCGAAGCGCATCCACCGCAGGCCGCGACCGCGGATGCGCTTCGCTGATCCGCCCTGCCGTGTTCACCGTGTTTCTGAATCATCACGAAGCGGATCGCATCACTTCAGAAACCACCCGCTCAAGGGCGGAGGGCTGAGGGTTGAGGACGCATCACATCACCTCATGAGTCTCCCGCTCCCCCATCTCCCGGCCGTGCTCATAGGCCTTGCCCCAGGGCAGATGCTGCTGGTCGCGGGCCTGATCATAGGGATCTGGGTCGATGGTGCGGGCCACGGCCTCGCCATGGCCCAGCGCAGTCAGTGCCGCGGCCATGCCGTTCGCGTAGCCGCGGTTGTACCAGAGCTGCGAGTCGTCCTCGCGCTCCAGATAGCCCTCGGAGTCTGCGGTCAGCGAGGCCAGCAGGCGCAGCAGTTGATGCAGCAGCTCGGGGTCGGACACGGCGGGTGGCAGTGCGTTGCAGGATGCCGCAAGGCTAGCATGTGTCGGCCCCGCAGCTCCAGGTCATTCGATATACCGTCCCCATTATTAGCGCAGCTTGATAGAATCTAATATACCGTCCCCGTTATTATCAGCGTTATTGTCGCTAGGGGAGGAGCGGCAGGTAGAACAGCGACATCATCAGGAAGAAGATCATCACCGACAGGATGTCGTTGCCGGTGGTGATGAATACGCCGGTGGCCATGGCGGGGTCGATGCCGAGCTTGTCCAGCAGGATGGGGATGGTGGCACCCACGGTGACGGCCACCACCACCACCGTCAGCAGCGACAGCCCGGCCCCGGCCGCGAGCACCAGGGGCGCGTCGAAATCCATCACCTGCGCAACGCCGATCACCAGCACCACCAGCATCAGGGCGGCGATGGCGCCGTTGGCCAGCGCCGCCAGCAGCTCCTTGGCGAGCCGCCAGCCGAGGTCGCCGAACTTGACCGTGCCCGTCGAGAGCCCCTGCACCGCCACGGTGCTCGCCTGGATGCCGGCGTTGCCGGCCATGGACATGACGATGGGGATGAAGCTGGCCAGAATCGCGGCCTTGGCGAGCTGGTCCTCGAACGCGCCCACGACGGTCGCCGACAGGCTGGCGCCGGCGAGGCCGATCAACAGCCAAGGGATGCGCCCACGCACGATGCGCGCGATGGACTCGTCCGGGCGGGTGTCCGCCGGCAGCCCGGCCATCAGGTTGCGGTCCTCTTCGGCTTCCTCCCGCAGCACCCGGCGCAGCTGTTTGGGCGTGATGCGCCCGATGAGCCGGCCGTCGGCGTCCACCACGGGCACCACCGAGAGCTCGTAGCGGTCGGCGATGGCCGCGACCTCTTCCTGATCCGTGTCCGGGCCCACGGCGACGAAGTCCGTGCTCATGACATCGTAGACCAGCGCCTCCTTCGGCGACAGCAGCAGGTCGCGCAGGCGCAGGTAGCCCACCGGGCGGTGCTCGGCATCGACGACATTGACGGCGTAGAGCTTTTCGATGGCCTGGGCGTTGGCGCGGATCTCGTGGGTCACCTGGCCGACGGTCCAGTCCGGCGGCACGGCAACGAATTTGCGGCTCATGATGCTGCCGGCGGAGTCCTCCCGATAGCTGCGCAGACTCTCGATGGCGCCGCGCTCGCGCAACCGCGGCAGCACCTGCGCCTGCACCTCCTCCGGCAGGTCGTCCAGCTGGTCGGCGGCCTCCTCCGGCTCCATGCCGTCCAGCACCTCCACCAGGCGCTGCACGGTGCAGTCCTCCAGCAGGGCGGAGCGGAAGGCCGGGTTCAGCTCCGCCACCACCCGGGTTTGGAGCTTATCGAGCCAGCCGAGGAGCTTGCGGGCGCGCTTGAGGGGCAGGTGGACGATGAGCGCCAGCAGGTGCTGCGGCGGCCAGCGCTTGATGGCCCGCTTGACCGCATCCTTGTCCCCCGCCTTGATGAGGCGCGCGAATTCGTCCACCACGGCGGCATTGTGCGCATCCAGGTCGTCGCTGATGCCGGCCTCCCCCACCGGCCGCCACACCAGCTTCACCGGCGCAGTGGCGTCATCCTGGGGCTGGGAGGCCTGATCAGACTTGGGCATCGGTGCAATCTCCGGCTCAGTCGCCGACGGGCGCCGCCCGTCGCTGCGAATACGGGCGGCTATGCTAACCCGATGTGCCGCCGGCCCGATGACGGGCGCATGAAGGTCCGGCTCTGCAGCGACGAGGGCTGGTGAGCAGCCGTACTCAGCAGCCGGGCTCACCCCGCCGCAGTGCACCCGCTCCACTTGCGCGGGAACAGGCTCTCAAGCTCCCCCGAGCGGTGCAGCACCGCCACGCCGAGCGGGAAGCCGCGGTGGCGCACGATCACCTGTCCCGGCCGGCAGTACGCCCGCTGGGCCGCCGTCGGGGTGAGCGTCTGCCGCCGCAGATAGGCATCGCGCAGGTCCGGCGCGTCCAGGTCCAGCACCTGCCGGGTCGCCTGCGGGCCCAGCAGCAGCGCCCCCGCCGTGGTGAGCTTGGGCGGGCGGATGTTGGTGCGATGAAAAAAGAGTCCGCTGCCCTCGGGCAGTGGTGCCGCGGGCGGCGCATGGTCCCGGGCGGCCAGGTGCAGCCCGCGGCGGGTCTGCCGATGGGCGCGGAACTGCTCCGTGATGGGCTCGGCGATGCCGTAGTGCTCTGCCAGGGCATGGCACCAGGCGGCGTCGTCCGGCTCCAGCTCAAGCGGCAGCGGCTCGCCCGCCGGCACGCCCGGTGCCGCCGTGTCCTTCTCCAGCACGGCGATGAAGAAGCCGCCGGTGTCGTTGTGATGCGGCCAGATGCGCAGGCAGCCCGCCAGCGTCTGCGGCAGAGTGCGGCCGGCCCAGTGCGTGACTCCAGGGCCCGTGCCCAGACCGGGCAGCGTCAGCGGCAGCAGCCGCAGTCGCCCATCCTGCTCGGCCAGGACATCCGCCACCACCAGCTCGTTCTCTTCCGGTGCGAAGGTGCAGGTGGAATAGAGGATGCGCCCGCCCGGACGGCACAGCTTGACGGCCTTGCGCAGCAGCGCCCGCTGCCGGCCCGCCATGCGCGTGCTGCGCTCAGGGCCGAGCTTGCTGACCAGGCCCGGATTGCGCCGCAGCGTCCCCTCGCTGGAGCAGGGGGCATCCACCAGGATGCGGTCGAAGGGCCCAGCGGCGACCGGAAAATTGCCGCCGTCCCAGCGCGTGGTGGTGACGTTCACCACGCCCAGGCGATCCAGGTTGCCCTGCAGCGCGGCGATGCGGTCCATGGCGAAGTCGTTGGCCAGCAGCGTGCCGCGGTTGCCCAGGCTGAGCGCAATCTGTGCCGTCTTGCCGCCGGGCGCCGCGCACAGGTCCAGCACCCGCTGCCCGGGCGCCAGATCCAGCAGCAGCACCGGCAGCTGCGAGACGGCCTCCTGCGCATGGGCGAGCCCGGCGCAGTACCACCAGTGCTGGCCGGCCTTGAAGCCCGGCGGCAGGGTGAGCGCCGTGCCCGGGGCGCCCGCGAGCCAGGGCACCGGCGTGCTCGGCACACCCTGCTCCGCCAGCAGCGCCTGCAAGGCCGCGCCGTCGGTGCGCCCGGACCGGGTCCAGAGGCAGGTGGCGAGCGGGCCGCGCAGGCTGTCGATAAAGCCGTCCCAGTCGTCCACCACCTCGCCGAACAGCGGGCGATAGCGGCCGAGCGCGTCGGCGAGGTCTGGCCATGGGACCGACCCCTGGACCATCTGCGGGCGCTCAGGCTGGGCGCCGGGCGCCATCAGCCGGCAGCCCGCGGCATCGGCTGGCGGGGTTGGCGCTGACGCTCCAGCCGGCTCACCATTTCCGCCAGAATCGCTCGGTACAGCCCCTCGCCCAGCACCTTGTCCTCCACGCCCGCGTCCAGGTTCGGATTGTCGTTCACCTCGATCACCAGGGCCCCGCGCGCCGTGTCCTTCACGTCCACCCCGTAGAGCCCGTCGCCGATGAGGTTGGCGGCCCGCAGCGCCACATCCACCACCTGCGCCGGCGCCGACTCGACGGCGACGGTGGCGAAGCCGCCCTCGTCACGGCTGCCGTCGGCGCGATGATGCACGATCTGCCAGTGATTGCGGCTCATGTAGTAGCGGCAGGCGTAGAGGGGTCGGCGGCCGAGGATACCGATGCGCCAGTCATAGTCGGTGTAGAGATACTCCTGGGCCAGGATCAGATCCGACTCCCGAAACAAGCGCTCCGCGATCCGGCGCAGCTCGGCACGGTCCGCCGCCTTGAAGACGCCACGGGAGAAGGAGCCCTCCGGGATCTTCAGCACCACGGGATAGGGTATCACCGCCTCCACATCCAGCAGGGTCTCCCGGCGCAGGATCAGCGTCCGCGGGCGCGGCACACCGTGGGCCTCCAGCAGCTCCGCGAGGAACACCTTGTTGGTGCAGCGCAGAATCTTGTTGGTGCAGCGCAGAATGGAGACGGGATCATCCACCACCACCATGCCCTCGCTCGCCGCCTTCTTCGCGAACCGAAAGGTGTGGTGATGGATGCGCGTGGTCTCTCGGATCAGGAGCGCGTCGTATTCGGCGAGCCGACCGAAGTCGCGGCGCGTGATGCGCTCGACAAGGAGTCCAAGCTCGCGCCCCGCCTGTTGGAAGCGCTTCAGCGCCCGTGGGCAGGACGGCGCCGGCGACTCCAGCGGGTCATGCAGCAGCGCGATGTCGAAACGCCAGCGCTGGGGCGCCCGCGGCCGCCGCCAGGGCTGCGACAGATAGGCCTCCAGCGCCGCGACGAAGGCCCCCTCCTGCGCCGCCGGCAGCCGGTCCAGGGTCAGCGTGCGGATGGCGGTGACCCGCCAGGCACCGCCCTGCTGCGACTCCCAGCCCTGGACGTGCTTCAGCTCCAGCCGCAGCAGTGGGCAGCGGAAGGTCTCGAACACCCGCCGCGCCAGCTGCCGGAACACCGCCTCCAGATCCGCCTCCGCGCAGCGGCCGAACAGGACCGTCAGGCGCAAGGTCTGCGCCGTCTCCTCCGGCGGGGACGGCAAGCGCCGCAGCGGCGCGTCGAAGCTCTCCAGCGCGAGCCCGTAGAGGTCGCGGCTGGAGAGGTCCTGGATGGTCTCCACGCTGGGGAGCACCCGATGCCCACGGGCCTCGGCCAGCAGCGAGCAGTAGTAGCCGAGGCTCAGGTACCGATACCCGCGGCAGAGGTTCACCAGGTGCAGGCGCCGGCGTGCGGACCAGTCCGTGCCGCCGCTCAGGTACTCCCGCGCGCTGACCACCCGCAGCGCCGGAAAGCTCGGCCGCCAGTCCGTCGCCTGCTCCAGCAGCAGCACATGCTCAGCCATGGGGCTCAGGCACCGCCGCCAGCCGTTGCCGCAGCCACCGGCAGCGACACAAGCACGACCGCCTGCAATCCGGCCCGGCCGTAGCGGGCCATGCGCCGGAACTCGGCCTGGGGGATCGGCATGTTCATGGAGTCCAGCGGCGACTCGCCCTGTGCATAGTCCACGAAGAGGTCGTGCACAAAGACGAAGCCCTGATCGAAGCCTGTCACCACCACCCAGTGCGGAAACTTCTCGGCATAGATGCGGTAGCTGCTGATCAGCACCAGCGGGACGGCACCGGCGGCGAAGCGGCTCGCCAGCGCGTCCAGGGCGAGGGTGCCGTAGATCATGGGGATGCCGGCGCCGGCCGCCTCCTCCAGCATGTCCTCGTGCACCAGGCGCATGACCTCCTTCTTCTCCGGGCTGCGCACCGAGTTGATCAGCGGCACACCACGGTCGTTGACGTACACCTCCGCACGGAAGCCGCGGGCATGGGCCGCCAGCGCCAGGCCCACGGGGCCGCAGCCGCCGTGGCCGGAGGTCATGAAGACGGTCGTCGCCTCGCGCCAGATGCGAAGCTCCAGGCGGCGGTCCAGCGTCACCGCCGGATCCAGCGCATGCATCGCCATCATCAGCGACGAGGGACCGCAGGTGAAATCCAGTGTCTGCTCGTAGAAGGGCACCCGCGCCGGCGGCTGCGCGGCGTGGGGCGAGAGCTGCTTCTTGTAGCGCAGTGCCTCCATGTGGTCGTCGTAGTAGTCCGACAGGACACCGAAGCGCCGGTAGCGCAGCCCCTCGAACAGGCGCTGGGAGGCGATGTTGTCACGCCGGATCTCAAGGCGCAGGTAGGCGCGCCCGGCATCCCAGGTGGCGCGCTCGGCGGCGGCTACCAGTGCGCCGCCGACGCCGCGCCGGCGGGCAGCCGCATCGACGGCGAGCGAGTACAGCCGCGCCACCGATGTCGCCCGGTTGAACAGCACCAGCACATAGCCGAGCAGGGGCGGCGACGCGCTCGTCGCCGTGGCCTCATCCACCGCCACCAGCAGCGTTGCCTGGGCGCGGGAGAGCATGTAACGGAACTGCCGCCGGCTCAGCCGATCGCCCTGGAAGCACTGCGTCTCCAGTTGCACGAGGCCAGCGAGGTCCGCCGGCCGGGCGGCGCGGATCTGCACCGACGCTGGCGCGCGGGCAACCTCGGCCGATGCGGGCGCCGAAGGCGACGCGGTAGCTGACAAGCTCAACGGACACCCCCATTGCAAGGGTCGACCTACGCCGGAATGTAGCGCAAATGCCGCCCCGACAGTCCACCTGTGCGGCGGCGGTCCGTATGAGCCGCGGCGTTGTGCCGACGGCGCTGCGGCGTTCACCGCAACCACCGGAGTCGCGCATGCCCGCCATCCCACCCCGAGAAGCCCCAGCGCTGATGGAGATGCTGCGTACGCTCATCGCCACGTCGAGCGTCAGCAGCGTCAAGCCGGACTGGGACCAGAGTAACCGCCCGGTGCTTGAGCCCCTGGCGGACTGGCTCGCGGCGGCGGGCTTCCGGGTGGAATGGCTGGACATCCCGGGGCATCCGGACAAGGCCAACCTGCTCGGCACCCTGGGCAGCGGCCCGGGCGGGCTGGTGCTGGCCGGGCATTCGGACACGGTGCCTTACGATGCGGCCCTGTGGCAGCACGACCCGCTCAAGCTCACCGAGGACGGCGGGCGCCTGTACGGCCTCGGCAGCGCGGACATGAAGTCTTTTCTCGGGCTCGCCATCGACGCTGCCCGCGGGCTGGACGCCACCAAGCTCGAGCACCCACTCATGATCCTGGCCACCGCCGACGAGGAGTCCGCCATGCACGGCGCCCGCGCCCTGGCGGCCGCCGGGCGCCCGCTCGGCCGCTATGCCGTCATCGGCGAGCCCACCGGTCTGCGCCCCGTGCGCGCCCACAAGGGCGTCATGGGCGAGTCGATCAAGCTGGTGGGCCGCAGCGGGCATGCCAGTGATCCAAGCCTCGGCAACAACGCCATCGAGGGCATGCACGCCGTGCTGACAGCGCTGCTGGCCTGGCGCGATGAGCTGAAGCAGGAGCACCGCGACCCGGCCTTCCGCATCGCCTGGCCCACGCTCAACTGCGGCCACATCCACGGCGGCGACAACTTCAACCGCATCTGCGGCCAATGCGAGCTGCACATCGACATCCGGCCCCTGCCCGGGCAGGCGCCGGAGACCCTGCGCGCGGCGCTGCGCCGGCGCGTCGCCGAGGCCGCCGAGCCGCGCGGGCTGCAATGGCAGGTGGAGCCGCTCTTTCCGAGCATCCCGCCGGCGGACACACCGGCCACCGCCGCCATCGTCCGCGCCGGGGAGCAGCTCACCGGGCATGCAGCAGAGGCCGTGAGCTTCGGCACCGAGGCGCCCTACTTCAGCGCACTCGGCATGGAGACCATGGTGCTCGGCCCCGGCGACGTGGCCCAGGCGCATCAGCCGGACGAGTACCTCGCCATCGAGCGCATCGAGCCCATGCTCGGCATGCTGCGGGGGCTGATCCGGCGCTTCTGCCTCGAGGCCTGAGCCGGCGGCATTTCGGCACGCTGCACCGACACCCGGGCAGACCCCCATGCCACCAGCCGTCACACTCCCGCGCTACACTGGCGGCATCCCAGCCGGTCGCCCCCGGCCGGCAAGCCTTCCACCAGATCCAGGGAGCGACCCATGCAGCAGATCGACATCGCCGAAGCCCTGTCCCAATCCACTCTCGGTGCGGAGCTGACGCCGGATGAGTGTACTGCGCTGGCCGCCGTCATGGACGTGGAGCCCGTGCCCGCCGGCGAGATCCTCGTACACGAGGGGGAGGAGCGGCGCACCCTGTTCGTGCTCGCCGGCGGCAGGCTCAACGTCTGCAAGGAGGTGAACGGCCAGGAAGAGACCGTCTACCAGATGCGCGTCGGCGAGTGCGCCGGCACCCGCGCCTTCATCGACGGCTCACCGCGCAAGGCCGACCTGTGCACGGGCACCGACAGCGTGGTGCTGACGCTGGAGCCTGCGGCCTTCGAGGGCCTGATCGAGACCCAGCCGCGGCTCGTGTACAAGATCATGCGGGCCATCTTCCGCATCACCCATTCCAACCTGATGCGGGTGAATCTGGAGAGCGCGGAGCTGCGCAATTACATGTTGAAGTCTGGGGGGAGATACTGACTTCGTCGGCCTTGCGCGCAGCGGACCAACGCAGGGTCGGAGAACCGCTGGTCCCTTCCAACCTCCCCCTAGGGCGGTGGGCGGAGGGCACCCCGACCTGAACGCGATTTCATCCCCCTCAGCCCTCAGCCCTCAGCCCTCAGCCCTCAGCCCTCAGCCCTGAATCAAAGCAGCGACCCCATGCAGCTCCCCCAAGACCTCCACATCCACACCACCTGGTCTGACAGCGACAGCTCCGTGGTGCCGGAGCAGACCATCGCGCTCATTGCTGCGGTGGGGCATGCGCGCGTGCGCGGCATCAGCGACCACTTCGAGATGATCGACACGCGCTGGGACGACTACCGCGCCGAGGTGCAGGCCGCCGGGCTGCGGGTGGGCATGGAGGTCAACGGCCATGAGTGGGTGCCGGCGGCGCTGGATGCGGACTGCGACTATCGCATCTATCACTGCTGGGACCGTGACGCGGACTACCGGGCGCTGGAGCATCTGCTCGCCACGGGGCAGCCCGTCATCGTCGCCCACCCGCATGCGCTCGGCACCGACCTCGACCGCGTCCCGCCCGAATGCCTGGTCGAAATCAACAACCGCTATATCTGGCGCTGCGACTGGCAGGCCGAGTACGGCCCCTATGTGGATCGCTTCCGCTTCGTTATCTCCTCCGACGCCCACCAGCCCAACTGGCTCAATCAGACCATCGCGCGGCACGCGGCGGCGGAGCTGGGCATTGCCGAGACCCTGTTGTTCGACGACTGAGCCTGTCGGGCCGCGCTCTTTCTCGGCCTTGAGGTTGACACCTAGGGTCCACCCCAACAAAGGTCTTGATCACGACGCTGTCTACGCGCGGGCGCGCCCTGCATCGTCAGGGCTTCCGGCCCTGATTGTGTCAGGCCGGGATGGCCTGACTGCGCCGTCAGCGGTCGAGGTCCTCGGCACTGTGATCAAAGCATCGGAAAGAGCGGTTCCCCACGACGTATTGAACCGCTCCTAACTGGTATCGCCGCCGGCGCCGAACAGCTCGGCCACCGCCAGCGAGAACCCCGGCAGCATGGGCTCGGCGGTGAGGGTGTCCGCCGGCCCCAACAGAGTCAGCTCCGTGGGGCTGCGGTAGCAGGAGACGCGCCGCCGCTGCGGGTCCACGAGCCAGACCAGCGCGACGCCGATGCTGAAGTAGTCCTCCAGCTTGGCGGTGAGGTCGGTCCAGCGGTCGTTCGGGGAGACGATCTCGACAATCAACTCCGGCGCGACATCGAGACAGCCATCCGGGGAGGCTTGGGCCAGCCGCTCCCGGGAGATGTAGGCCACGTCGGCGCCGCGAACAGTGTCCGGGCCGCGGCGGATGATGATGCCGGCCTCGCCGCCGAGGACGGTGCCGAGCCCCCTGGCCTCGGCGAACCGCTCCAACCTGGAGCTTACTCGGACCTCGGCGCGGGCATGCGGCCAACCGGTCGGCGGCATGGGCACAAACCTCCCGTCGATGAGCTCACCCGGCCTGTCGCCGACCACATCGGCCAGCTCCTCGATGGTGAGCGCCCCTTCCGTTTCCAGTGGCTCAGCAATGGCAATGGACATGACTCGGCACCGACAAAGGCTTGGCTTGCAGGACAGGTGACATCAGGAAATGCAGGCACCGCCAGCTTAGCGCAGGCGCGATGACCTTGCAGCCGGCGCGCCCATGCGTCGGCTTGGCCTTGATCAGGATGCCGTCCATGGCCGGGCACGCCCTGCGCAGCCAGCGCCTGCAGGCCCGATTGTGTCGACGCCACAGTCAGCGGTGCTGGTGGTCGCAGTTGTGACCAAGGCCGTCGTCTCAGCACCGACTCCCTTGCCGCGGACAGTCCCCGGCGCCAAATCACGGCCCTGCGGACAGACCGCAGCTGACAGTCACACAGAGGAGATTCAGACGATGTTCCGCTTCGCCACCGCCGCACTCATCGCGGCCCTGCTGGCCCTCACGGCTCTACCCACGCTCGCCGAGATCGAGCGCACGCCGTCACCGGAGGGCGCCAAGGTGTACTTCATCGAGCCCACCGACGGCGCCACCGTGCCGCAGACCTTCACGGTCAAGTTCGGCCTGGAGAACATGGGCGTCGCCCCCGCCGGCACCGACACGCCCGCCACCGGCCACCACCACCTCCTCATCGACCAGGAGCTGCCGCCCTTCGACCAGCCCATCGGCGGCGATGTGAAGCACTTCGGCGGCGGCCAGACCCAGACCGAGGTCACCCTGGAGCCCGGCACCCACAGGCTGCGGCTGATCCTGGGCGACATGAAGCACGTCCCGCACGACCCCCCCGTCTACTCCGAGCAGATCACCGTGACCGTGGAGTGAGCCAGCCCACGCGCCGGCCGCCCCCGGCCGGCGGGCTGTCTGTTGCCTTGCCGCGCTGGTGAGGTCCGGCGGCGGCGCCGAGGCTTACGTCACGCAGCGTCCGCCGGCCACACCAGCCAGGGCATGAACCCACAGGGTGCTTTCGCCCGACCCCGTGCCGGCGCGTTCTTGACAAACCGAACCGGCAATATCTGACAGGAACACTGGGCAAAGGTTACAGCCTGCCCGACCTGCTCTTCCTTAAGCTGATCTCCAAGGTCGAACAGCGACCTGCGGCATGCCACACCGGACGCCGCCATACAAACCAGCACACCATTGGAGAGCGCCGTCATGACCAAGACCCTCACCCTCGCCGCCCTCTGCCTCGTCGGCAGCGTCGCCGCCACCGCCTCCCTGCTGCATGAGCCCAAGCTGCCGGGCCAGGACATGGCCAGCACCGCGGAGGCCGAGCCGGAGATCCGCCGAGGCACCCGCGCCCCGCTGGCGGTGGACATCGACGCCGAGCCGAGCGTCGGCGACCAGCCGCGTCGGGGCGAGCGCGGCAGCTTCGAGATCGCCGGCAACGCCATGGCCGGGCGCGGCGGCGACGCTCTGCGCCGCGGCAACCGCTGAGGCGGGCGCGCTTCGTCAAGTACAGCGTCCGCCGCCGAGACGCCGCGCCTCCCGCGCGGCAGGCGGCGTTGCGGCGCGGGAGTGCCGCAACAATCAAACTCCGAAGAACGGACCGGCTCGGCACGATGAGAAGCGACCTCTCAGTACGTTCCACCCCCTCGACCTGACCCCGCCCGAGCCGGTATCTGGAGTAGAGGGTCTGCTCTGGGGCAGATGAGGGCCCGAATCATCTCACAAGCCGCGGCGTTCTCGGCGACTCCCAAAGGCGCGACTGGCCCGCCCACCGCCGGCGGGTCAGCAGCAAGATCATGCCGGCCGCGAGCAAGCCGATCGCCGGAAGGACAGCACAGGGTCAAGGACAGTACAGGGTCAGGTCTCACATGTAACGGCGGCCTTCTCGTCGCATTTGACCGCGCGACTCACCGTCATCCGGCTGACGCCGAAGTACTCGGCGATGGTCTGCATGCTGAACGCGCCGCTGCGGTACGCCTCGGCCACGGCGCGGTCGCGGTCTGACCAGGCGGCGGCATACTCAGCCAGCGACTTGGCCGGGGCACGGCGCTGGCGTTTCGGAACCTCTCGCAGCGAGCGCTTTGGGTCGATCCGCGCCTGCATGCGCTCGACGAACTGCTCTGAGCCCAGGTAGATCTGGCTCTTCAGCCCCTGCCATGGACTGGCGGCGCCGATGCCCGCGGCGACGAAGCGCCGGTAGCCGGACACGGCGGCATGCCGCTCTTCTGACAACGCACGCAGCACCGCATCTGTCTCCAGCCATCCGGGCGCCGGCGTCTCGCCGACCGTCGCCCGATAACTGCTCCACGGCCAATCGCTGGGGTCGGCGACCATCCTCGCTCGAACCGGATTGAGCACCACGTACCGGCAGAGCTCCAGCAGATAGCGCTCACGCTCCACCAGAATCGCCTTGAACCGCCCCTGGAACAGATGACCGACCCGCGCGTGGGTGCGATTGACGTATTGCGTGAAGACGCCGTTCAGTTGGCGCATCCCCTTGGATAGATTCGCATCCGGCGTTTCGACCAACAGGTGGTAGTGGTTGGTCATCAGGCAGTAGGCGTGAAGCACCCAGTTGAAGCGCTCGCACGTTGCGCCCAGCACGTCCAGAAATACCGCCCGATCGCTGTCCTCGTCGCCGAGAAAGATGCTCCGTCGCTCGTTGCCGCGTGCCGTTACATGATACAGCGCGCCTGCAAACTCCAGCCGCAGCGGTCTCGCCATGCGCCCGCCTCCAGAACGCCTCCCCTCCGCGAAGCATACTGCCGCGCGCCCAGGTGTGCAATGTGAGACCTGACCCCCGCCCCTTGCAGGTGTGCAATGTGAGACCTGACCCCCGCCCCTTGACCCCCGCCCCTCCCGACCGGGACTTTCACCCGGCAAGAGACGCCGAGCTTTGCTCGGCGCTGCAACGTTAACCGCAGCCCGCGCCAAACTGCGGCCACGCGCGAAGCGCCGGCCGCAGTTTGGCGCGGGCTTTCGGGTTTGTTGGGCATCAACCATGCCTAAGCATTACGCAGCCCATGCTCTCAAGTTTCTTGATCAAGTCTCGGCGCTTCATGCGACGGCAAGTTCACCTACGCGGCGGACGATGGGTAGTTCGCCGCTGGTTAGCGTTGCATAGATATCCTTAAGGTTTTCCTTCAGGTCTTCCAAGTCTTCTCCTTGTGTCATGTAATCGGGAAACTCCTCGAAATAGCCCAGCCACATGTCTTCATCTTGCCAATAAACGTATCGGGCAGTCGTCATATGTAACCTCGTAGGTAAACCTTGCGGACGAGCTTGGAGCTAGGGGGACACCGGGTGCATGGCTTCGTTGCTGAGCCTCCGGCGTAGGGACTCCGGTTACCCGGAGCCCCCGCCACAGACCCGGACGTGCGGTTTTCCCGCATCCGGTTCCTCGGTTGCACCAGCTTATCAAGCGGACCGTCACAGTTGCCCGTTTCACGGTCCAGTTGCTTAGTCCCCGCAGTGAGGTTGGCTCGTGTTAATCCGATCCTGCATGTCCGGCACGAGTTTCCTTTGCGAGCTGCGTACTCCCGTCGGGTCCTAACGCCTGCTGACGGGCTTTCCCCGTCTCCGGCTACTATGCCCGATAAGACACCCTGTCGGCATGCGGCGGTCTCCCGCCTGCCTGGCCGCTCCCTGTTCAACCACTCCACCCGCGCCCACGCTGTGTCAGGGCTCTTCACCCGTTCCTGTCCCAACGCTGACAGTTTCATGGTTTCACCTCGTACAGGAGCCTTCGAAGCTTCCCGAGTTCTCTGACGCCTCTCTTTCTGCATACATCAGCCTGAGGACTCCGGCGGACATCCGCACGCTCGCCCTTAGCGCGTGCTTCATGTTGGCTTCCAGGACGTTAACACTGTCGCCATCCGCGGGTTAGCTTTCTCGAAGCTGCCCTGATCCGCACGAGGCGCACTTCAGGGTGCGCGACCACCCCTACGGCCTACAGGATTCTCTGTGTACGCTTGCCCGGCTTTCTGTTCGCAGGGCACAAAGTCCGCAACCGGACCAACACTCGATACGGGTGGGTGGCTGGCCCTTGCCCGACCGGGACTTTCACCCGGCAAGAGACGCCGAGCTTTGCTCGGCGCTACAACGTCAACCGCAGCCCGCGCCAAACTGCGGCGACGTGCGAAGCGCCCGCCGCAGTTTGGCGTCGGGCTGGCGGGCTTGTTAAGTGCTCCTCAATTGTTTTAGAAGCTTACCGTATTCCGAATGCGAACCAATCCAGAACCAGACAACCCGACCTTCCATTAAAATTCCGACGGCGCGATAATCTTTGCTGACACGAACCGAATAGACCGGAAGGCTTGAGTGAACCCGCTTAAAACGGAGGCTTGGGTACCATGGATCGTTCAGAAAAAGTGCATAGGCTTCTCTTGCCTGCCGTCTGATGTCTCTGGGTAAGGCGCTGTAGCACTTCCAGAACTTTGTCGTTGCTTTGGAAATCACATCTTGCCAAGATCAAGGTGTGTTGTCTTTTTTTCTTCATCTTCCGACAACGCTTCCAATGCCAATCTACCGAGTTCATCTTCGGACTCAGCGAAGCTCTTATCCCACTTTTTCTCCGATTCAATTTCCTCCAAGAGCCATCTTGCAAGCGCGTTTTGCTCGATATCTGGGAGTCTTGATGCTTCTGCGAAAGCCTTTTCTAGCATTGTAGTCATGTCGGAGTGTCTCGCTGGTTCTTTCTGCACTTAACGTCAAGGCTGGCCGGCCGCCCGTTGCCGCGCCGGAAGCGAAGCGACGGCGCGGCAACGGGCGGTCGGGCCGAGGCATTGGTTAGCGCTGTCAGCGCCCTTGGCTATCGGGACAGCGCGCCAGTTACTACCCGAACTGTCTGGGGATCAATGCCGGCAACTTTTAACAGCTCGCGCGCACAAGCGATAAACTGATGCTCGGTGTGGCGAATGTTAATGTGCCGCCCACTAGGTAACGGACGGGTCGCCCCAGACTTTGGTTCATTTGTTACGAGTGGCGCATTCCTAGGGTTAGGGCGGAGTTCCCCCGACGGAAGGCGCCCGTCTCGATCTAGGACTTCGCCAATTTGAACGAACATCTGACCGAAAGGCGTACCGCTACCACGTTCAACGGGAATGTCTGAGAAGCCGGGAATGCAAACAACCAGAGGGATGCAGTCGTTAACTAGCGCACTGAGCGGCACCGAGCGGGCATCTTGTGATGGGGAAACCGCAGCGCTATTTGTTCGTTCCTGTCGACGCTTTGGTGTAGAAGAAAAGTGCGCGTCCAGTCCCTCCAGAGCCCCGCGCACCCCGTCACGCGGAACGCCAGATTCTTTTGCTATAAGCTCAACCAGATCACCGTTAGGTGGTGAGGAAAACATGGACCGAAGCGCGTCCAATACCCTCCGGCTTGAATCGTCAGCAGCCCAGAGCGTGCTGAGTCCGTTGTCGGCAATAGACTGCTTTGAAAGATATCCAAGTAAGGTTTGGATACCTTGGTCCTCGTCCGTGATGCGTGCTGTGCGAAGCAACTTCTCTTCAAGCGGAACAGCTGCATGAGTATTATAAACTCGATACTCATTCCCGTCAGTTATCACGATCCATTGTACGCCTGCCTGGACGGCGTAGCTGGTAATCTGTTGAGCGATCTTTGCGCCGTCGAGAGGTGTTCCCCACGCCTTGGCTTCAATAAAAAGGACGGGCTTCCCGTGTAGAAGAAGAGCGAAATCGACGGGGTTATGTCCAGCGCTGAGCTTAAACTCTAGGGTGACTTCACTAGGGTCGGTTAAGTCCCACCCTAGAGCATCAATGATGGGCTGGATAAAAGCCGTTTTGGTGGTCGCTTCGTTCAAGCTGTCGCATTCGCGTAGTTTCTGCCTGATGCGGGAGATTGTCTCATCTAACGTGGGCATATTAAATAAATCAGCAACGACAAGGTAGCCGTATTCGAGTCTCCGTCAATGCATACGCTGGGGCACGGATTGCCTTGCGCGAGGAGATGTTTCTGGTGCGCTAACAGTTCACTAGGCTGGCGACTGCGCATTCGGTGCCAGGCAGTCGGCAGCCCAGCCCAATATCAGCAACCCCTCCCAAGGGCGCCGAGAGCCGCAGTCCCAGGCGGAGCCGGGCCGGGCTCTGAGGGTACCCAAGCCCGCGGTCACAAGTT
>NZ_CAJXYK010000045.1 GCF_913063425.1 uncultured Thiohalocapsa sp. | reverse complement strand
GGGCCGCCGGTGTGCAGGCCGACCTTGAAGCCCATTGCGCGGACCTCGGCCATGGCGGCGCCGAGCGCCCGCTGGGCGGTGGGCTCGCCACCGGAGAAGACCACGGCGTCCAGCAGGCCGCGGCGGCGCGCGAGGAAGTCCAGCACCTCGGGCCAGGTGGGCTCGCTCGGGCCGTGCGCGTCCTGGAGGTCGGCGTTGTGGCAGTAGGGGCAGCGCCAGGGGCAGCCGCGGCAGTAGACGACGGCGGCCAGCTCGCCCGGGTAGTCGAGGCTGGTGAGCGGGGTGAGGCCGCCCAGACGCAGCTGATCGGCACTTGGCGCAAATCTGCTCATTACCGATGGGTCCCTGGTTTGACGCTGCATGTTCAAATCGGACTGGCTGGTGCCGCGGCTCTGCCGCGGCACCGGGCTTTAGCGGCTATGCCGCCGGGGGCCGCGCTGGTGCTGCGGTACTGCGCGCACCCTGGGCGGCAGAGCCGCCAAGACGACGTGCCAAGGCGGAGCCTCGGCACGAGTCAATGCCTCTCAGGCGGCCTCGGCGCGGCGCGGACGACCTGCGTGGACGCCGCTCGGCTGCTCGCTGAAGCAGACGCGGTCGCGGTGCTCGGACTGCTTGCCCGCGTTGAAGGCGCTCACCGGCCGGTGGTAGCCCATGACGCGGGTCCAGACCTCGCAGCGGGTACGTTCTTCGTCGTGGATTTCGATGTTATCAATCGCCATTGCTTCGCTCCTCGTTGGTTACAAATACTCGAATACTTCGCCGGCGATTCAGGGTGCTCCCTTTGGCGAGGGCCCAGAGCCGAGCGCCAAGGAAGCCGCCTTGGTGTGTGCTCAACCGATCAGCGCGGTCGGCACCTCTTCAGCCTCACCGCTCGCCTCTCGCAACTCGCTCCGTTTCTTTTCGATCAGCTCCGCATCGCACTTGGGGCAGAACTCGTGCTCGCCCTCGATGTAGCCGTGGTGCGGGCAGATGGAGAAGGTGGGCGTGACGGTGATGTAGGGCAGGCGGAAATTGGTGAGCGCGCGGCGCACCAGGCGCTTGCAGGCATCGGTTGAGCTGACCTGCTCACCCATGTAGAGGTGCAGCACGGTGCCGCCGGTGTATTTGGATTGCAGCTCCTGCTGGGCATCCAACGCCTCGAAGGCGTCGTCGGTGAAGCCCACCGGCAGTTGGGACGAATTGGTGTAGTACGGCGCCTGCTCGGTGCCGGCCTGGATGATGCCCGGGAAGCGCTTCTTGTCCTCGCGGGCGAAGCGGTAGGTGGTCCCCTCCGCCGGGGTCGCCTCCAGGTTGTACATGTGCCCCGTTTCCTCCTGGAACTGCACCATGCGCGCGCGCACGTGGTCCAGCAGCCGCGCTGCGAAGGCGTGGCCCCAGCTGGTGGTGATGTCCTCGGCGTCACCGGTGAAGTTGCGGATCAGCTCGTTGATGCCGTTGACACCAATGGTGCTGAAGTGATTGCGCAGGGTGCCGAGGTAGCGCTTGGTGTAGGGAAACAATCCGGCGTCCATGTGCCGCTGGATGACCTTGCGCTTCAATTCCAGACTCTTTTTCGCAAGCTCCATCAGCTCCTCGATGCGCGCCAGCAGGCCCGCCTCGTCGCCGGCGTGGGTGAAGCCCAGACGCGCGCAATTGATGGTGACCACGCCGAGTGAGCCCGTCTGCTCCGCCGAGCCGAAGAGCCCATTCCCGCGGGCCAGCAGCTCACGCAGGTCCAGCTGCAGCCGGCAGCACATGCTGCGCACCATGTTGGGCGAGAGCTCGGAGTTGATGAAGTTCTGGAAGTACGGCAACCCGTACTTGGCCGTCATGGCGAACAGCAGCTCCGCGTTCTCGCTCTCCCACGGGAAGTCCGGCGTGATGTTGTAGGTCGGGATCGGGAAGGTGAAGATCCGGCCCTTGGCGTCGCCCTCGGTCATCACCTCGATGTAGGCGCGGTTGATCATGTCCATCTCGGCCTGGAGCTCGCCGTAGGTGAAGGCTTGCTCCTCGCCGCCGATGACGGGAACCTGATCGCGCAGGTCTTCGGGGCAGACCCAGTCGAAGGTCAGGTTCGTGAACGGTGTATTGCCGGTGATGAACACCTTGCCGCGGCGGCGGGCCACGAAGGTGCCGTTGCGCGTGGTCGGGCACCAGACCTTGCCGCGATAGGGCTTGCGCTCGATGAGCTGGATGTAGGTCTCGCGATTGCGGATGATGTTCAGCACGTGGACGCCGGAGTCCTTGCGCGTATACACGGTGCTGCCGAAGCCTGCCAGCGCGCACAGCTCCTGCAGGGCGTCCAGGTTGTCCTGGTCCTTGGTGTAGATGCGCGCCCGGCCGTCCGCCTCGATGCTGCCGTCACCCTTGATGTAGGTGTCCAGGAACAGGCGGATCTGGCGCGCGGACAAGGTGCGGATCAGCGGCGGCACGCACTTGCGGTCCAGATGGCGCAGCACCAGCTCGCTGCCCTCGCTGTTCAGACGGTAGCGGCAGACGGGGTGATTCGCGTAGGTGCCGGTCTGCTGCCGCTCGTGCCAGGTGAGGCCCATCTCCGTCAGCAGCCATTCGATCTCCGCGGCATACTCGCGATTGCCGGTGGATTGCCACAGGCTGACCCAACGGCGGCCGTCGTGCCGGTCGATGTTGCCCTCCGCCAACACCCAGGCGAGCAGCATCACCAGGTTGTCGTCCACCTCGATCTCGGAGGCCGTCTCCCAGGCGTTCGGCACGATCACCGGCGAGCGCAGCCTGGCGACGTCTTCGATGTCCTCCAGGATCCAGCGATTCTCGGAATTGAAGACCTTGCGGACGACCTTGTGCCGCGGCGTCACCCATTGCTCCTGGGTGCGGTTGCGCAGCACGTACATGTCGCCGTCGAAGTCGTAGGCGGTGATCGCCAAGGGCGCCAGGTACTCTAAGCGGTTCTTCCGCCAATCGAAGGTGGCGATGCGCTCGCCCTCGCCGATCTGGTCGTGGCGCTTCCAGCCATGCTCCGTGAGGCACTCGGTCTCCGCGTCGACGCACTGGCAACCCCAGCGGCTCGGCACATTCAGGTTGTAGATCAGCTCCTGGATGTACTGCTTGACCTGCTTGTAGGGCAGCCGGTCGATGCGCACGTAGGGCGCCATGTAGGTGTCGAAGCTGGAGAAGGCCTGGGCGCCGGCCCATTCGTTCTGGAGTGTGCCGAGGAAGTTCACGATCTGTCCGACCGCGCTCGACATGTGCTTGGGCGGGCCGGCCTCCACCTTGCCGGGGACACCGTTGAGGCCCTCCGTCAGCAGGGTGCGCAGGGACCAGCCGGCGCAATAGCCGGCGAGCATGTCAAGGTCATGGATATGCAGATCGCCGTTGCGGTGCGCCTCGCCCACCTGCGGCGGGTAGACATGGGAGAGCCAGTAGTTCGCGACCATCTTGCCGGCGGTGTTCAGAATCAGCCCGCCCAGGCTGTAGCCCTGGTTGGCGTTGGCCGACACGCGCCAGTCGGAGCGGTCCAGGTACTCGTTGATGGAGCTCGACACGTCCACCAGGGTGCGGCGGTCTGCGCGCAGCTTGGCGCGCTGCTCGCGGTAGACGATGTAGGAGCGGGCGGTCTCGAAGTGGTTGGCACTGATCAACGTCTGCTCGACCACGTCCTGGATGCCCTCGATGTCCGGCATGGACCGCCGTCCGTCGGCGCCGGCGCGGCCATAGCGATGCGCCAGCACCTTCACCACCTGCGCCGTCAGCAGCTTCGCCTCCAGCTCGTCGAATTCACCCGTGGCGCGACCGGCGCGCAGGATGGCGGATTCGATCCTGCCCGCGTCGAACGGCACCTCGGTGCCGTCGCGCTTGGCGACGCACGTCGGCAGCACTGCCAAAGTCTTGGTTTCCGCGCCCATCCGTCAAGCTCCTGTACCCGGGGTCTACACTATATATTGTGGCAGAGATTATAGAGATGGCTAGATATAGCGAAAGCCCCTGATCGACAGACGGTTGATGCCGGTCACGGGCGAGGCCGTGCATGCCGGCGCTTCAGACACTTGCACAGGGCTCGCACGCGCACCGCCCGCCCGACGCCCGGCATGCGCCCGCCCGCCGCCAGCGCCGGCCCGGACGCCATCGGTCAAGCTGCAACCGCGTCCGCCTTCAGGCCGGCGTAAACTATGGGGCCAGCATGCGCCCAGGCGCGGGCTCACAATACGAGCCGCCGCGCACGCGGCGACGGAGATACCCCCTCATGACAGCGCGCATCGGTTTCATCGGTCTCGGCATCATGGGCCGGCCCATGGCCCTGAATCTGCTCGCCGCAGGCCACGACCTCGCCGTCTATGCCCGCCGGCCCGAGACCCTCGCCCCCCTCACCGACGCGGGTGCCCGCGCCTGCGCAAGCCCGGCCGAGGTGGCGCGCGAGACGGACATCGTCTTCACCATGCTCGCGGATACGCCGGATGTGGTGGAGGTCGTCCTCGGCACCGGGGCCGACGCCGACGCCGCACAGCGCGAGCGCGCGGTGCTGGCGGGCATCCGCCCCGGCGGCATCGTGGTGGACATGAGCACCATCTCACCCTCGGTGACCCGGGACATCGCCGCAGCGCTCGGTGCCGCCGGGGCGGAGATGCTGGACGCCCCGGTCTCAGGCGGCGACATCGGTGCCCGCGACGGCACCCTGTCTATCATGGTGGGCGGGCCCGCCGACGCCTTCGCCCGGGTCAAGCCCCTGTTCCAAGTTATGGGCCGGCAAGTGGTGCACATCGGCGACCACGGCGCGGGCCAGGTCTGCAAGGCCTGCAATCAGATCGTGGTGGGCCAGACCATCGCCGGCGTCGGCGAGGCGCTGCTGCTCGCGGAGGCCGCCGGCGTGGACGGCGCCCGCGTGCGCGAGGCGCTGCTCGGCGGCTTCGCCGGCAGCCGCATCCTGGAGGTGCACGGTCAGCGCATGCTGGCGGGCGACTACCGGCCCGGCTTCAAGGCCGCCCTGCACCAGAAGGACATGCGCATCGTCCAGGAGGCCGCTCACGAGCTGGGGCTGGGCCTGCCCGGCACGGCGCTGGTGACACAGCTCCTGAACGCCCTGGTGGGCCAGGGCGAGGGCGGGCTCGACTCGGCAGCGCTGCATCTGGCGCAGCGGCGCCTCAACGCCCGCGACGATCCGGCGTGACACGAGACCCGGGCGCCCAGGCGGTCCACCGCCCAGCCTGAGCCGCAGCCCGCGCCGGCCGGTCCCAAGGCCAGCTTGCGGGCGGCTTGGATCGCAGCTCCCCCGGCAGCGAGCTTATGAAGATCGACATCGACGTCCACGATCCCAGCCGGCTCGACACGCTCTCCGAGGCCGAGCTGGACGCTCTGCCCGTGGGCGCCATCCGCGTGGACGCCGACGGCAAGATCCTGTTCTACAGCCGCACCGAGGCGAGCCTCACCGGCCGCGTCCGGGACGAGGTGCTGGGGCGCAATTTCTTCCGCGACGTGGCCCCCTGCACCGCGGTGCCTGAGTTCTACGGCCGCTTCCGCCAGGGCGTGCTGGCGGGCCAGCTCTCCAGCACCTTCGAGTTCGTCTACGACTTCGACATGCACCCGGTGCGGGTGCGTATCCACATGCGCGATGCGCAGAGCGACGGCGAGTACTGGATCATCGTCGAGCCGCTGCAGCGGCTACCGCAACGCGCCGCCCCAGCCGCCGCACCAGCCGCCGTCGCGACCGCAGCGGGCGTGACCGCAGCGCCGCAAGCGACGGTCGGCGACGGCACGGCGCTGAGCGCGGTCTCCGTGGACCTGACCCGCTGCGACGAAGAGCCCATTGCGCACTGCGCTGCGCTGCAGCCCTACGGCTGCCTGCTGGTGCTGGCGCCGGACAGCCTGCGGGTCATCGCCGCCGGCGCCAACACCGAGCGCTTCCTCGGCCTGCACCCGGAGGCCGTGCTCGGCGCCGCGATCGATACCCTGCTGCCCGCCGGCGACGGCGGCGTCGCTGCCTGCCTGCAGGATGCACGGGAAGACCCGGACACCTTCTGCCCGCAGGCCTTCCGCGCCCCGCCCCAGCCGCGGGTTCCAGACCTGGCGCTCGACCTGCGGCTCACCCCCTGGCGCGGCCGGCTGCTGCTGGAGATCGAGCCGCATGCACCCATGGCCGCGGACGCGCAGCTCGCGGCCTTCGACTTCGGCGCCCTCGGCCGGGACCTGCTCGCGCAGCCCGACATCGAGGTGCTCTGTGCGCGCCTGGTCCGGGCAGTGCGCCGGCTCACCGGCTTCGAGCGCGTGCTCGCCTACCGCTTCAGCCCGGACTGGGACGGCATCGTCATCGCCGAGGACTGCGCCCCCGACGCCCTGCCCTCTGTGCTCGGGCTGCGCTACGCCGCCTCCGATATCCCTGCCCAAGCCCGTGCCCTGTACGCAGAGACCCCGTTACGCCACGCGCCGAGCCGCGACCACGTGGAGGTACCGCTGCTGGCAGCCGAGGGGGCGCCCACGGACATCGACATCGGCGCCGCGCAGCTGCGCGCCCTGTCGCCGATTCACCGTGCCTACCTCGAGGAGCAGGGCGTCAACGGCAGCCTGACGCTCTCCATCGTCTGCGACGGCCGGCTCTGGGGCCTGGTGATCTGCCATCATCGCCGCCCCCACCCCATCACCGTGGCGCTGCGCCGACGGCTTGCGGAGCTGGCGGGGCTGGTGTCGGCACGCGTCGCGCTGCTGGAGGAGCGCGCCCAGCTGCAGGCCCGACAGGAGGGCGTGGCAGCGGTCAACGGCATCATCGGCCGCGTGGACATCCGCAAGCCCTTCCCGCAGGGCTTCATCGGCAACGAGGCCCTGCTGCGCGGCCTCTTCGCCGCGGATGCGGTGCAGATCTTCCACGGCGAGACGCCACTGCTCGACCCGGGCGGCCTCGCCCTCGACGAGGCCGAGCAGCGCGCCCTGCTCGGCTTCCTGCGCGGACACGGCGGCGGCATCTGGAGCACGGACTGCCTATCGTGCTTATTCGGACCGGCGGCGGCCTATCCGCAGCGGCTCGCGGGCGTGATTGCCGTGTTCATCGGCCCGGCCGAGGACTACGTGCTCCTCGTCGGCCGCCGGCGCACACGCCTGAAGGTGCGCTGGGGCGCCCAGCCGGGGGCTCTCGCGCTGGCGCTCGCCGCAACCGGCGGCAGCGACGCGGGCGGCAGCCGCTTCGAGCCCTGGGAAGAAGAGCGCACCCACCACGCCCGCCCCTGGAGCCAGGCCGAGCTCGGCACCGCCGAGGCGCTGCGCAACCTGACCCAGGAAGTGATCGTCGGCAGTGCCGCGCACTTCGAGGTGCTGGCGCTGCGCGACGGCCTCACCGGCCTACCGAACCGCGAGCGCTTCCGCCAGATCCTCGCCGCCACCATCGATCAAGCCGAGGCCAGCGGGACCATGTTCGGTCTCGGTCTGCTGGACATCGACCACTTCAAGACCATCAACGACACCCTGGGCCACGACAAGGGGGACGTGCTGCTCGCGGCCGCCGCCAAACGCATCGTCGCCGCACTCCCGGACGGCGCGGTGGTGGCACGGCTCGGCGGCGACGAGTTCGCTCTGCTGCTGCCCATGGGCCACGAGGACGCCCTGGATGCCATGCCGCAGCGGGTGGTGCAGGCCTTCCACGGCCCCATTGCCGTCGGCGACGACCGGTTCGCGGTGACCGTCTCCCTCGGCGTCACCCTGGGCCACGGCGGCTCCCAGGGCACCGAGCTGCTGAAGCAGGCGGACCTCGCCCTCTACCAGGCCAAGGACGCGGGACGCAACTGCGTGCGCGCCTTCGACAGCGGCCTGCAGCAGCGCGCCCTGGCCCGGCTTGAGATCGCACGCGAGATCCTCGGCCGCTCCCCGGACAGCGCCGTGGAGATCCTGCTGCAGCCGCAGGTGCCCATCACCGCCAACCACCCGGCGCCGCGCTTCGAGGTGCTGGCGCGCTGGCGCACCACCGACGGCCGGCTGCTGCAGCCGCTGGACTTCATCGACGCTGCGCAGCAGAACGGTCTGCTGCGCGCGGTGACCGACGCGGTGCTGACGCGCACGGTGCGCCTGCTGCGCGAGCACCAGCGCGAAGGCGGCGCGGGCATGCTGCTGGCTGTCAATGTCACCGCGGTGGACCTGGAGGCGCGCTGGTTCGCGCGCTCGCTGTTGCAGTCCCTCGCCGATGCCGCGGTGGACCCGGCGCGGCTGGAGATCGAGATTGCCGAAGCCGTGCTGCTGCGCATGACGCCGAGTGTGCGCGAGTCCCTGCGCCAGCTCAGCGCCGGCGGCATCCGCCTCGCGCTCGACGACTTCGGCAGCGGCTTCAGCTCCATGGCGCATTTGCGCGAGCTCGACATCTCCACCCTCAAGATCGACCGCGCCTTCGTGCGCAGCGTCACCGGCGAGCAGGATCGGCGCCTGGTGGCGGGCATGGTGGCCATGGCCCACTCGCTCGGCAAGCAGGTGGTGGCCGAAGGGGTGGAGCGCATCACCGAGCTGGAGATACTGCGCCGCCTCGGCTGCGACTGGGGCCAGGGTTATCTGTGGTCCGAGCCCCTGACGCCGGAGCAGGCCTGCACCGGCGCCTGGCGCCCCGCCCGGCGCAGTTGACCACAGCAGCAAGCGCATTTCGGGACCGGGCTCAACGGCAGCGCCGCGCAGATCACTACAATCGACGTATTCAGCGCGTCATCGGCTCGTGCCCCATGACACACAGATCCACCAGCGTCTTCGCGGCCTCCGCCGGCGGGTTCCGCTTCTACCATTTCGTCGCAGCGGGCGTCGCCGTGCTGCTGGCGGCCGGCGCTGTCGGGGCACTCGGGGTCGCAGGTGGCCTCGCGCAGGCCACGGCAGCCGCGCCGACGCTCTGGTGGCTCCCCCCCGCGACCCTGCTGGAGCCCTTTCTGCTGCTGCTCCTGGGCACGGTGGCCGCCGCCTGCGCGCTCTGCCTGTGGACCGTGACCCGTTATGAGCGTCGGCTGGCGCTCTATGCCGAGAGCCGCGCGCGCAATCGCGCCATCGTTGACAACATGCTGGACGGCGCCATCCACGTCGACGCCGCCGGGCGGGTGGTGGGCATGAACGCCGCCGCCGAGCGGATCTTCGGTTTTCGCGCCGCAGAGCTGAAGGGGCAGCCCTTCCCGCTGCTGTTCCCGCCGCCCCTGCGTGAGCGGTTGGAGGCAGAGATGCAGGCGCACCCGGATGTCGGCCTGCCGCCGGTGCTGGTGGGCCGCCACCGCGCACCGGGTCGTCGGCGCGACGGCACGCAGGTGGACCTGTCCCTGTCGGTCACTGAAGTGCATGTGGGCGGCTGGCTGGTCTACACGGCCGTGGTGCGCGAGCTCGACGGCGCGCCGGAGCCGCTGCCGGAGATACGGATCGGGGCGGCAGCGCAGGCACACTGAGCCGGTGCTTGCGCAGGACCGGGGCCGGCGCGGCGCGCGCGCCGGGCCGTCGCCGCGGCTCACCAATCCGCCGGCTTGCCGGCGGGCGTCTGCGGCAGGCTCGCGCCCACGTCGATGCGCCGTGGGCGCTCCGCCGGGCGCAGCCGCGCCGCGAGCCAGGGGTCGAGTGCCCGGCGCAGCGCCAGCGCATCCGCATCCGGGTCCGCGGGCACCACAAAGGCCTTCAACCTGACGGCAACGTCTTCGCCGAAGGGGCGCACTGCCGCATCCGCCACCGCCGGGTGGGTCAGCAGCACGTCCCGGACCCGGCCCGGGAAGACGTTCTCGCCCGCCACCTGCACGGCCCCATCCAGGCGCCCGTGCACGCGAAAGCGGCGGCGATCCACCCATTCCCAACGGTCCTGCGCGATGCAGGGCTCGCCCAGCGTGCGCAGCAGACGCGCCCGGCCAGGCTCGGGAATCCACCAGGGCAGCAGCGTGAAGGGCGCTGCAGCGCTCAAGCGGCTGCCGATACCGGCGCATTCACTGCTGCCGTAAACCTCCAGCACCCGGCTCACCCCGGCGTCGGCCAACGCCGCCCAGACGAAGTCCGGGCACTGGCCCGTGGAGGTGACGGCACGGACATTCGCCGCGGCCCCGGCATCCGCGGCAGCCAGGGCAAAAAAGCCCGGGTGCCCCACCAGCAGATCCCCGGGCTCGGTGCGGGCGAGGACACCGGCGGGGAGCGCCCCGCGCACGTCGATGACGTCGATGCCGAGCTGCGCCGGCAGCATCACGGTGAACAGGAAGCCGTAGATGTGGTGGCAGGGCACGGCGCGCAGCACGCGGCGCGGCGTGCCCAGCTGCCCGGCCCAGTGCGTCACCTCCTGCACCAGCGCGGCCATCTCGTGGGGGCACCGTTGCGGGCGGCCCGTGGAGCCGGAGGTGAAGAACGCGATGTATGCGTCGTCCCGGCAGCGCCCCTCGATGACCGTCTCGGCCCAGGTGGCGAGTCGCGGCTCGGCCAGCAGCCGCCGGTCAAGGTCATGGTGGTGCAGCCCGAAGCGCAGCGACACGGCCGTGGCCAGGTCGAGGAGCTCGATGGAGTCGAGTGCCAGCTCCGCCAGTGGGTCCCCGGAGTCCGGGGCATTCGAAGCATCCGGGGCATCCGGCGACACCACCGGAGACGGCACCGCGGGCACGGCACCCGGGCGCAGCCGGCGCAGCTCGTCGCGCAACAGGTCCGCGAGCACCGCGCGCACCCAACGCGGTCGCCACCAGGGGGCGAGCGGCGGATCGTGCGGGCTCATGTCCGCGTGCCCCCGGTGCCATCGCGCCCGCCGCCGAAGTGCGTCTCGAAGACCGCGAGCAAGGCCGCATCGCCGCGCTGCGCCAGCCGCTCGTGGAGCGCCTGCGCGACGCGGCGGTGGCCCCGGTGCACACCGAGCTCCTCGATGACCCGGCGCGCGGTGCCCGCATCCGCGTCCGCCGCGAGCGTCGTCAGCCAGTCGAGTGCCCGGGGCGTGCGCGCCAGGGCGGCGGCGCGCAGCAGAGTCCGGTCACGGTCACTGCGCAGCGGCTCCGCCTCCCAGCGCCGGCGCAGCAGGTCGACGGCGGCATCGAGCTTGGACTCGCCGAGGGCCAGGGCCGCCAGCTCCGCGAGCACCGGGTCCGAAGGCGGCGCCTCGTCCAGCCAGCGGCCCACGAAGGCCGGTGCCGTCTCCGGCGCCAGCCCGAGCAGGCTGCGGAAGCACTCGCCGGTGACCTCCGGCTCCGCGTCGCCGAGCAGGGCCTTGGTACGCAGCACCGCCTCGGCGGCCCGCGGCTCGGTGCAGCCGATGGCGCGGACGGCGCCGGCGCGGACCCGATGCTCAGGGTCCACCAGCAGATCCACCAGGTCCGCCAGCGCATCCGCGTCGCCGCTGGCGGCAAGCCCCATAGCGCAGCTGGCGCGCACGTCCGCGGCGGTGTCGACGCTGCCGCCCCAGACGGGCTCCGGCTGACGCAGCGCGATGCCCTCCCGGTAGAAGGTCGCGTCCAGGCAGTCCAGGGCCACCAGCGCGCGGGCGATGGCACCCTTGGCCAGGCAGCCCGGGTCCCGCTTGTGATCCAGCGCCGCAAAGCGGCGGAAGGCATCCATCAGCGCAGGCTCCAGCGCATAGTGCAGGCCATCGGCGGCGACCTCGGCCGCACGCGCGACGACGCGGTAATGGCGGTGGGCCAGCGCCTCGCTGAGGCGCTCCGCATCCGGGCGCTCGTCCAGCGCCTGCAACAGGGCGGCGGGGGCGGTGCCGGCCGCACTGCCGCCGCGACGGCGGGCCTGGCCCGCGGACTGCGGCTGCGACTGGTCTGGTCCGTTACTCGGCATCGGTGCATGTCTCCGCGCTTGACCCCATCATTCTGCCCGGAAGCGGCGCACGCTGCCGCCCCCGCCGCCGCACAATCGGGCCCAGCCCTTGATCGGCGGCAGAAGCAAGGTATAACGTGCCGCAGGCGGTGGAGCCCAACCGACCACCGCCGCAGCCGTCCGCCGGTGGCGCCGCCGTCCACCAGCGCAGCCCAACAGCGCCGCACAGCAATCCCGGCCACAGCACCCACGCCAGCCACCGCCCAACCGCCATGGAACCCGCTGTCCACACCGGCCGAGAACCGGCCGCGCATCCGTCGGCCGACCTGGAGCCGGACACCACGCGCTGGCGTCTGCCGGACCTGCTGGACTTCGATTACTACGTGGACCGCGACGAGCAGCGCATGCGCGGGGACCCCGCAGAGCGTAAACGGCTCGCCGAGCGCGACCGCCGTCTGTACCGCGAGCGCATCGCCGCTGAGATCCGCGCACCGGAGCACACGCCCGCGCACCGCAGCGCGGCGCTGCGCCGCTGGCTCGGCATCCGCCGCGGCGGCGAGGACCCGGCCATCCGCGCCCTGCTGCCGGGCTCCGCCTTCGCCCGCGGGCAGCGGCTGGTCGCCATCGGCCTCTCGGTGCTGGGCTTCATGGCCGGCATCGGCGTCGCCTCCGCCCTGCTCCAGTACGAGGGCGACCAGCCGGTGAATGTCTCCTGGTACGTCTTCGTCCTGGTGATTCTGCAGGTGCTGCTGCTGGCAGGCACCGCCGCGGCCTGGTACAGCCGGCGCTCGCGCGCGGTGCAGACAGCGGTGCAGGACCTCTCCCTCATCAGCCATCTGCTGAAGCCCATGTTCGGCGCCGCCGCACGCTGGGTGCAGCGCCAGCGCCTGGCGCATCTGCCGCCCGACGTGCGCGAGCAGGCCAAGGCGCGGCAGGGGCTGCTCTCGGGTCACTTCGCCCTGTACGGCCCGGCCGCCTACCTGCCGATGCTGATTCCGGCCCAGCTCTTCGGCATCGGCTTCAATGTCGGCGCCATCCTGACCACCGTCGCGCTGGAATGGTTCACCGACCTGGCCTTCGGCTGGGGCTCGGCGCTGGACGTGCAGCCCGGCACCATCCACGCGCTCGCGCACATCATCGCCCTGCCCTGGTCCTGGCTGCTCGGCGAGGGCACCGGCCTGCCGACGCTGGAGCAGGTGCAAGGCACCCGCATCAGCCTGAAGGACCCGCTGTTCATCATGGACGCAGCGCACCTGCGCTCCTGGCGCTGGTTCCTCGCGCTCGCGGTCTTCACCTATGGCCTGCTGCCGCGGCTCGTGCTGCTCGGGGTGTCGGTGCTGACGGTGCGCCGCACCCTCGCCGCGCTGCCGTTCACGCACCAGCGCACACAGGCGCTCTACGCCCGCATGATCACGCCGCAGCTGGAGACGGCCGGCGGCAGCGGCCACGGCCCGGAGATGCCGATCCCGGGGCCGCTGACGCCGAAGAACGTCCCGCGTGCAGCGCCGCGTGCAGAGCCGCCGCCGGCAGCGACCACCCCGGCACCTCCGAAGCAGGCGCAGCCGCCCACGAGCGCCGCCACACCCACGTCCGCTGCGCGCACCGGTGGCGGGTCGCCAGCCCCGGCAGCCGGGACAAAGCCCCGCCCAACGGCACCGACGCGGCAGCCCCCGCAACGCCCGGCGGCGGCGCCTGAGCCCAAGGGCAGAGCACCCGCCGAGAAAGCGCCGCAGCCCCAGCCGAGTGCCCCGGCGGCGCGTGCCAAGCCCGCCGCCGGCGAAGCCGCGCAGGCCAAGGCGCCGCCCCCGGCGTCCTCGCCGACACCGGCCACGCCGCCGCAAGCCCCGGAGCCCGCAGCCGCTGGGTCGCCAGCCCCCACTCCCCCAGCCCCCACTCCTCCAGTGCCCGCAGGGGACCTGCGCAGAGCCAGGGGCGAGGCCGCCATCGCCCCGGATGCCTGCCTGCTGCTGATGCACGTGGATGTTGCGGACATGCTGGAGCCCGACGACCATGCCCGCCTGCAGCAGCTGCTGCATGGCCATTCCGGCTGGCGGGTGGCGGGCAGCGCCACCTTCGGCGGCGGCAGCGCCATGGCCAATCAGGCGCTCAGCATGATCGAAGCCGCCGAGTGGCAGGCGCCACCCGCCCGGGTGGCACTGCTCTCGGACGGCTCGCAGCCGCCCATCACCGAGACGCTGCGCTTTCTGCGTGCGGTGCGCGCGGCGGCGGGTGAGCATGCACAGCTGCTGCTGGTGCTGGTGGGAGATCCGGACGGCGACGACCCCCTGCCGCCGCTCGCGGAGTTCGACTTCCAGGACTGGCAGCACAAGCTGGAGCAGCTGGGTGACCCCTACCTGCGCCTGGAGATGCTGGCGGGCCCCGCCGAGGAGGCAGAGTGATGGCAAGCGCAGGCCGCGTCCAGATGCCCAGGCGACAGGGCAGCAGCGAGCGCGCGGGCGCGCGGCCGAGGCACGCCGTGGACGCCGCCGACCAGGTGCCGGTGCTGGCCATCATGGGCCACCCGAATGCGGGCAAGTCGTCGGTGGTGGCAACCCTTACCGAGAACGACCGCATCGCCATCGACAAGCGCGCCGGCACCACCACCACCACGGATGAGTATCCGGTGATCATCGACGGCCGGACCGTCATGATGTTCGTGGACACACCGGGCTTCCAGAATCCGAGCGACATCCTGGAATGGTTCCAGGCCCATGCGGACGAGCCGGACCTCGCCGGCGCCTTCCTCGCCGCCTACGGCGACGACCCCATGTTCAGCCACGACTGCGCCCTGCTCCGCCCCGTGGCCGACGGCGCCGGCATCATCCTGGTGGTGGACGGCTCCAAGCGCATCAAAGAGAAGGACCGCACCGAGATGGAGCTGCTGCGTCTCACCGGGCGCCCGCGCATGGCCATCCTGAACAACCTGAGCAAATTCACGAAGCACATGCCGGCGTGGCAGGACGCGCTGAACAAGTCCTTCAACTCGGTGCGCGAGTTCAACGCCCACCGCGCCACCTATGCCGAGCGCCTCGCCCTGCTGGGCGCCCTCAAGACCATCGACCAGCGCTGGGAGCCCATGCTGGAGGAGACCATCCGGGCCTTCCGCGAGGACTGGGCGCGGCGCATCGAGCAGAGCACCGACACCATCGTCCAGCTCATGAAGGACGCGCTGACCAAGCGCGTCACCCGGGTCGTCAAGGTGGACGACATCGCCTCCGACGATCAGCGCGATGCCATTCAGCGCCAGCTCACCGAGGCCCTGCAACAGGCCCTGCGCCAGCTGGAGGTGGACGCGCAGCAGGCCATCCGCCGGCACTTCCGGCACAACGTCTGGGACCTGCCGCCGACGTCACTGTTGGCCAAGGATCTGTTTTCGGAGGAGGTGGAAGAGGCCCTGGGGCTGCGTCAGCGCCAACTGGCCATTGCCGGTGCGGCCGCCGGCGCCGTCTCCGGCGGCGCCATCGACCTGGGCGTGGGCGGCCTGTCCTTCGGCACCGGCGCCCTCATCGGCGGACTGGTGGGCGGCGCCCTGGGCGTGCTGGGCGGCGCCGCGCTGGCCAAGGTGGACATCCAGCGCACCCTCGGCGTGGAGCGCTTCTCCATAGGGCCGGTCACCAACCCGCGCTTTCCCTTCGTGCTGCTGGACCGGATCATTCTCTACGCCGCTCGGGCCATGAACTGGGCCCACGGCCGACAGGCCGCGGACGAGGCGGCGCCCAACCGCGTTCCGGACCGGGAGCTCGGGCGCAAGCGGGGCTTCACCGAGAGCCTGAGCGCCGAGGACCACCGCACCCTGGCCAGGTTCTTCGCCGCTGCCCGCAAGGGCAAGGACGACACCCCGCACGAGGAGAAGAGCCGCGAGATCATCAACAGCATCCTGCGCAGCCTGTCCACCAGCGACGTGAATACGCGCATTCACCTCTGACGAGGGAGCGGCAGCCTCGCCGCGATGACTTCCCTCTGCTGTGGGAGCGGCATCCTCGCCGCGATAACCGCCGACGCCACCGTCGCGGCAGGGATGCCGCTCCTGCGGGCGGGCGGACTGCGGCCGCGACCCCTCAGCTTGCCCCTGCGTCCGTCGCCGGCGCCGCCTGGGCCGGCTGCGACCCGGCGTCGCCGCCGCTCTCGCGGGCCACCAGGTGGTCAATGACCTCGAACATGCGCGTGTTGCTGCCGGTCTGGGTGGCACTGGTGACGTATTTGCCGTTGACGACCATGGACGGCACGCCGTCGATGCGGTAGCGGCGCACCAGGTCCGCAGACTTGCGCACCTGCATGTCCACCGGGAAGGAATTGTAGGCGGCGCGGAACTTCGCCGCGTCGATGCCCTGCTCGGCGGCGAAGGCGATGATCTGGTCCTCGGTGAAGATCTTGCGGCGCTCGTCGTGCAGGGCCTTGAACAACGGCTCGTGCAGCTTGTCCAGCTCGCCCAGCTGCTCGGCGGCGAAGTAGGCCTTCGCATGCGGCACCCAGCGCGGCGACGCGGCCGCGGGCAGGCGGCGGAAGCTCACCCCCGCGGGCTTGTCGTCAAGCCAGCGCTTGATTTGGGGCTCCAGCTGCCAGCAGTGCGGGCAGCCGTACCAGAAGAATTCCAGCACCTCGACATCGTCACCCGCCTCGGCACGGGCGGGCTCCGCCACCAGGCGGTAGTCGATGCCCTCGTCAAAGCTCTCCGCCGCCGCGGCGGCGAGGGCCAGTAGGAGCAAGGCGAGCAGCATACCCGCCCGTGCCGGCAGCGGGACGCGGCGCAGCATGCGCAGTTGAGTGTTCATGGCGTAGGCCTCCTCTGTCGATGGTCGCGAAGTGCACGGCGCGCATGACACGCCGGCGCTGAATTCGGGCGGCTGGGGCTCGAGCGCCGCTGCGCCGAGCCGAACGGTTGTGGTCCAGATGGCTCTTGCAGTGCCGCACAGCCCGCACCCGGGGCCGACGGCGTCAGCCCTGCTGCCGGCCATGTCGTATACCCAGCCGCCGCCAATGCCAGATGTGGGCGCCCGCCCGCAAGGCACAGGCGCCGGCCGCGGCTCAGGCGGCGACGGCCGGATGCACCAGGTAATCCAGCACCAGCCCCAGGAAGACCGCCATGCCGAAGTAGTTGTTGTTCAGGAAGGCGATGAAGCAGCGTTTCGGGTTGCGCTCGCGAATCAGCCATTGCTGGTAGACCGCGAGCAGGGCCGCGACGCCAAGGCCGGCAAAGTACATGAGTCCCCGGCCGGCGGCGGCCCCCACCCAGACGAGCATGGCCAGCATCAGCACCTGCAGCAGGCCGACGATGAGCCGATCATAGCGCCCGAACAGGATGGCCGTGGACTTGATGCCGATCCTGAGATCGTCCGCGCGGTCCACCATGGCGTACTCGGTGTCGTAGATGAGCGCCCAAACGACCGTGGCGGCGAACAGCACCCAGGCGAAGGCCGGGATGTCCGCCTGGATAGCCATGAAGGCCATGGGCACGGCCCAGCCGAAGGCCGCACCCAGAAAGAGCTGCGGGAAGTGCGTGTAGCGCTTCATGAACGGATAGATGGTCGCCAGCACCACGGCCACCACGGACAATGCCACCGTCTGCCAGTTGAGCAGCAGCACCAGGCCGAAGGCGATGAGGCTCAGCACCACGAAGACGGCCACCGCCTCCGCCGGCGAGATGATGCCGAGCGCCAATGGCCGGGCATTGGTGCGCGCCACATGGCCGTCGAAGTCCCGGTCCGCATAGTCGTTGATGGCGCAGCCCGCCGAGCGCATCAGCACCACGCCGGCGATGAAGATCAGCACCACGCCCCAGGGCGGGTGACCGGCGCCCGCGAGCCACAGCGCCCACAGCGACGGCCACATCAGCAGGAAGATACCGATGGGCTTGTTGAGCCGTACCAGCCGCACATAGGCATCCAGGCGCTCGCGCAGACTGGGTGAGTCCGTGCCCGCGCGGGGCCTGCCGAGCTTGATCTCCGGGAGGCTCATGGTGGCGAATCTCCGCGCCCCGCGGTGGCGGCTCTCCGAGGAGCGACGGGCACCGGCAGGGCGTGCAAAAAGCCGGGATTATCGCACAGCGCCGGAGCCGGTTGGCGCGGGCGCGGCACTTGGCGGCGCGCCGGTGTCGCGCTCAGATGGCGTCCAGGGCCTCCGCCAACGACAGCACCGGCTTGATCGTCAGGCCCTCGATGCCGCCCTTGGGCACATTCGCCCGCGGCGCGATGGCCTGCTTCAGTCCGTGCTTGGCCGCCTCCCGCAGCCGGTCAGGACCGTTCGGCACCGGCCGGATCTCACCGGAGAGGCCGATCTCGCCGAACACGGCCAGGTCCAGCGGCAGCGGGCGGTCACGGTGACTGGAGAGCACCGCGAGCAGCAGGGCCAGGTCGGCGGCGGTCTCGGTGACGCGCACACCGCCGACGGCGTTGACGAAGACATCCTGATCGAACATGCCCACACCGCCGTGGCGGTGCAGCACCGCGAGCAGCATGGCGAGCCGGTTCTGCTCCAGCCCCACGGCCACCCGCCGCGGGTTGGCAAGCGGGCTTTGATCCACCAGCGCCTGCACCTCCACCAGCATGGGGCGGGTGCCCTCGCGGGTCACCAGCACCACGGAGCCCGGCACCGGCCGGTCGTGACGGGAAAGGAAAATCGCCGAGGGGTTGCGCACCTCGCGCAGGCCGCGGTCGGTCATGGCGAAGACGCCGAGCTCGTTGACGGCGCCGAAGCGGTTCTTGACGGCGCGGATGAGCCGGTGGGCGCCGTCCGGCTCACCCTCGAAGTAGAGCACCGTGTCCACCATGTGCTCCAGCACCCGCGGCCCCGCCAGTGCACCCTCCTTGGTGACGTGCCCCACCAGGAAGACCGTGGTGTCAGTGAGCTTGGCGAAGCGCACCAGCTGGGCAGCGGTCTCCCGCACCTGCGAGACGCTGCCCGGGGCGGACGCGAGGGTATCCGTCCACAGGGTCTGGATGGAATCGACGATGAGCACCCGTGGGCGCTCCGCGGCGGCGGTGGCCAGGATCTGCTCGACGCCGGTCTCTGCCAGCAGCCTGAGCGACCCGGCCTGCGCGGCGTCGTCGGCGGCGAGGCCCAGCCGATGCGCGCGCAGACTCACCTGCTGCGGGGATTCCTCGCCCGTGACATAGAGCACCGGCGCGCGGGCGCCGACAGCCGCCGCGGCCTGCAGCAGCAGGGTGGACTTGCCGATGCCCGGATCACCGCCGATGAGCACCACCGAGCCCGGCACCAGACCGCCGCCGAGCACCCGATCCAGCTCCGTAAGGCCGCTCGGCGCACGGGTCTGCTGCTGCGGTGACACGTCTGCAAGCGAAAGCACCGCGCCCGGGCTGACCGCAGCGCCGCCCTGCCCGCCACCCCCGGCCCAGCCGCCGCGGGCGGGCGCGGTGGGCGCCGCCGGCGCCTCCTCGATGCTGTTCCAGGCACCGCAGTCCGGGCACTGCCCGGACCACTTCGGCTGCTGCGCGCCGCAGGCGTTGCAGACGTAAGCGCTGCGGGGCTTCTTCGGACGTGGCGGCATGTCGTCCTGCGTGCTGTGGGCCCGGCCTGCGGCCGCGATCCTCAAGGCGGCTTCGCTCAGTAACCCTCGTCGCCGTAGAGATTGTCGGCGAGATTCTCGAACTTGGTGTACTGCCCCAGGAAGGCGAGCTTGACGGTGCCGATGGGGCCGTTTCTTTGCTTGCCGATGATGATCTCGGCGACCCCCTTGTCCGGGCTGTCCTCGTTGTAAACCTCATCGCGGTAGATGAACACGATCAGGTCCGCATCCTGCTCGATGGCGCCGGATTCCCGCAGGTCGGACATCACCGGGCGCTTGTTCGGGCGCTGCTCCAGGGAGCGGTTCAGCTGCGACAGGGCCACCACCGGCACGTTCAGCTCCTTGGCCAGGGACTTGAGCGCGCGGCTGATGGCGGAGATCTCCGTCGCGCGGTTCTCGCCCTCGGTGGGAGCTTGCATCAGCTGCAGGTAGTCGATGACGATGAGTCCGAGCTCCTGCTCCTTGCGCTGCAGCTCCCGCTGCAGGCGGCGCACCCGCGCGCGCACCTCCGTCGGCGACAGCGCCGGGGTGTCGTCGATGTGCATGGGCGCCTGGGAGAGGATGTGCACGGCGGAGGTGAGCCGGGGCCAGTCCTCGTCCGTGAGCTTGCCGGTACGCACCCGGTGCTGGTCGATCTGCCCCAGCGACGACATCATGCGCATGGCGAGCGAGTCCCCGGGCATCTCCATGCTGAACACGGCCACGCCCTTGGCGGTCTTGATGGCGACATTCTCCGCCATGTTCATGGCGAAGCTGGTCTTGCCCATGGACGGCCGGCCGGCGACGATGATCAGGTCCGCCGGCTGCAGCCCGGAGGTCTTCATGTCGAAGTCCATGAAGCCCGTGGGCAGCCCGGTGATGGGCTCGTCACGGTGGTAGAGCTCGTCGATCTTGTCCACCGCGAGCTTGAGCAGGCTCTCGATGGGCTGAAACCCGCCGCCGCGGGCTAGCTGCTCGGCGATGCCGAAGACCTTGGCCTCCGCCGCATCGAGGATCTCCGCCTCGGAGCGCCCGCCGGTGTCGAAGGCGAGATCTGCAATGCCCGTGCCGGCCTTGATGAGCTGGCGCAGCACCGAGTTGAAGCGGATGATGCGGGCATAGTGCGCGGCATTGGCGGCGCTCGCCGTGTTGCGGTCGATCTCGGCGAGGTAGTCCATGCCGCCCACGTCATCGAGCAGCTTGCGCTTCTCCAGCGCCTCCGCCAGCGTCACGACATCGAAGGGCTGATCGGCGTCCGCCAGCAGCGCCACCGCGCGGAAGACGAGCTGGTGCTCGCGACGGTAGAAGTCCACCTCCCGCACCTTGTCCGCCACCAGCTCCCAGGTGCCGTTCTCCAGCATGAGCGCGCCCAGCAGCGACTGCTCCGCCTGCACATTGTGCGGCGGGATGCGCATGCCCTCGAAGGCGCCGCCGCCGAAGGCATCACCGCCGAAGGGGGCATCCTCCGGGACTGGCTGATCATCGGGCTCCACGGCGGCATCCTCCTGTTTTTTCAAGGTAAAAGTCACCAAGCCGGCGACAACGGAGGCCGGGATGACCGAGGCTGGGACCGCCACAGATTGTGGGCCGAGACCACCGACCCGACAAGCCCGAAGCCATGGCGATGAGCATGGGGAGGACGCGGTGACAGCAGACCCAACACCCCGTTTCGCCTGCAATAAAAACGGGGACGGTATGCTTAATTTTCCTTTAAAGCAGGGACAGCGGCGCGGAAACGGTTCAAATTAAGTTTACCGTCCCCTTAATTCGGGGTGTAGAAAGCGGCGGCAATTAAGTTTACCGTCCCTGAATTTGTCCCCTGGAATTTGTCCCCTGAATTTGCAGCATTCAAGGCGACAGTGCACCGAGCCCCCGAGCTGCCGGGGTTTCGATGGACTGCCCCTCAAGCGCTTCGTCCCCGGGGTTGAGGGCCGGGGATGGTGGGCCGATCAGTCGCCCGGGACGACCTCGACGAGGATGACGACGCTGACGTCGGAGTGCAGGTGGACTTCCACCTCGTACTCGCCGATGTTGCGGAAGGCGCCCTGGGGCAGGCGCACCTCGCTCTTGGCCACCTCGTAGCCGGCGTCGGTGAGGGCGCCCGCGATGTCGGCGGTGCCCACTGAGCCGAACAGGCGGCCCTCGTCGCCCGCCTTGCGCGGGATGGTGACGGTGAGCCCTTCCAGGTTTTCGCGGCGCTGCTCGGCGTAGGCCACCGCCTCGGCGGCCTGGGCCTCGAGCTCGGCACGGCGCGCCTCGAAGGCCTTCAGGTTGTCTTCGGTGGCGGGCACGGCGGCGCCCTGCGGGATCAGATAATTGCGGCCGAAGCCCGGGCGCACGGCGACCTTGTCACCGAGATCGCCGAGTCCGCCGACCTTTTTCAGCAGGATGATGTCCACTTCGGTCTCCTCAGGAGATGCGGTTCACACGCTGGCGGCGCTGCAAGTCGGCGGCGGGCGACCGTGCCGCCCACAGCCGACAGGCCCGTCAGTGCCCGTCGGTGTAAGGCAGCAGTGCGAGGTAGCGGGCGCGCTTGACGGCGTCGGCGAGCTGGCGCTGGTACTTGGCGGAGGTGCCGGTGATGCGGCTCGGCACGATCTTGCCGGACTCGCTCACGTAGGCCTTGAGCAGGTTGAGATCCTTGTAATCGATCTCGGTGATGCCTTCGGCGGTGAACCGGCAGTAGCGCTTGCGGCGGAAGAAACGGGCCATGATGGGTGTCCTCTGGCAGCAGGTTGGGCGGCGTCAGTCGTCGCGGCGCGGCCGCGGGGCCTCGTCGTCTCGGCGGCTGCGGCGCTCACCGCCGCGGTCGCCGCGCTCGCCGCGATCACTGCGCTCCTCGCCGCCCTCCTCCTCGCTCTTCAGCAGCGGTGACGGCTCGGTGACGGCGGCATCCCGCCGGATGATCAGGTTGCGCAGCACGGCGTCGTTGAACCGGAAGGCGTTTTCCAGCTCGTCCAGGGCCTCCTTGTCGCACTCGATGTTCATGAGCACATAGTGCGCCTTGTGGACCTTGTTGATGGGATAAGCGAGCTGGCGCCGACCCCAGTCCTCCAGCCGGTGAACCCGGCCGCCGCGCCCTTCCAGATTGCCGCGATACCGGTCGATCATGGCCGGCACCTGCTCGCTCTGGCTCGGGTGCACCAGAAAAACCACTTCGTAATGTCGCATTGGGCTCCTCACGGATCATGAGCCTCCCGTCGGCGGGCGTGCCCGGGCCGCGGTGAGGCAAGGAGAACGCCGCGTGAGCGGCGAAGCCGGCCATTGTGCGCTGTTCTGCCCGGTGGATCAACCGGCTCGGCGTCTTTGTGCCGGCGCATGCCCGGAACCCGCCGGCGCCGGCGCTGGCCAGAAACGCCGCCTGACGCGACAATGCCGCGTCGGCCGGGCTGCGCGAGCCGTGCGTGGCCCCAGAACACACCAGACCCCGGGGGGAGGTCATCTCGATGCTGCGGGCACTGCTTTATGCGTTTCTGGCCGCGGCGGCCGTCGCCGCGCTGTCCGGCTGCGGCTCGTCCGGCGGCGGGCCTGCGGTGGTCGCCATCGCCGATGACGAGGCCTATCGCGGCCCCCTGGCGGCGGCGGTATCGCCGGTGCAGTTCGCCGGCGCCTCGGCGACGGACCGCAACTGGCTGCAGCGGGAAGTCGTGCGGGTCATCGGCGAATCCGATGCCTTCGCCACCGTGATACCGCTGTCCGCACGCGGCGAGAGCAACGAGGCGGAGGTGATCATCGACCCGAGCGTGGTGAGCGTGGAGCGCTACAGCGGCGGCCTGAACCGCGTGGATTTGCGGCTGCGCGCGCAGCGCAAGAGCACGGGCGCCGTGGGCCTGGACCAGGTCTACCGCGGCAAGCGCCGCGGCCGGACCAGCGCCATCGTCGATGCCGCGTCAGCCGCGGCGAAGGACCTCCGGCGCAAATACGGCGAGCGGCCTGTTTTCTGACATCCAGGGCCGAGCAGCGAAGCGCCACCAGGTGCTGGGGCCGGCCGCCCCTCGCCCCCCCGCCCCTCGCCCCTTTCATCAACGATACTGCCGGAGATACCACCACTCGAAGCCCCGCTTCAGCCAGTGGAAGGCCACGGAGTTGGGCAGTATCCAGTTCCGCTTCTCGGTGCGCCAGACCACCATGCCGCGGTCGTTGGCATCGACGATGCAGAGGAGCTCCACGTCGAAGGTGGCCGTCGCCGGCTCGCCCCTGAGCTCCGCCACCAGGTTCTTCGCGGCGGCCTTGGCCTGCAGGTCCGCCATGTGCGCCTGCTTTGGCATCCATTCCGGGCCCGGAAAGCTGCCGGAGTCACCGGCAACGTAGACGCGCTCGGTGCCCGGCACCCTGCAATGGGCGTCGGCCTGGATCAGCCCGCCCGGCGAGCGCGGCAGCTCGGTGTCGTCGAACCACTGGTTGCCGGTCATGCCCGGCATGAAGACGATCAGGTCGGCGGCGAATTCCCCGCCCTCGGTCGTGACCTTGTCGGCGGTGAAGCCCTTCAGCTTGTGGCCAAGGTGGGTCTCGATGCCGACCTTCTGCATCTCCCCGAGCAGCTTGTCCACGGCCTTGGGGCCGAGCCGGTTGCCGGGTCGCTCGGCGGGCGTGAAGAAGACGATGCGGAAGCGCTCGCGGCGGCCCTCGCGGCGCAGCTGGCGGTCGAGCCCGAACAGGAACTCGAAAATGGGCCCGCCGCGCATGGAGGCCGGCTCCTTGGGGTTGCCCGCGAAGCCCATGGCGACGGTGCCGCCGTCTAAGGCCTTGATGCGATCGCGGATGGCTTCGGCGGCGGCGATGCCTTCGCAGGGGGTGATGGCGTGCTCGATGCCGGGCAGCTTCTTGATGAAGCGCCCACCGCTCGCGATGATCAGGCCGTCGTTCTCGATGTCGCCGTCGCTGGTGTGCAGGGTGCGGCCGTCGGCGCTGAGGCCCGTGGCCGCCGCGGCACGATGGGTCACCTGCATGCGCCGGAAGAAGGGCACCAGGTCGATGCGCAGGTCCTCACCATTGCGCAGGCCGCACGGCACCCAGATGAGGCCGGGGTAGTAAATGAGCTCGGGCTTGGGGCTCACCACCGTAATGTCTAGGCTCGGATCCGCCTCGCGCAGGGACGAGACGGCGGTGAGCGCCCCGAAGCCGGAACCGACGATGCTGACGCGTGGCATGGGACAATCTCCTAAAAGCTTAGCGCCGGATGAATGGGCGCGGATGTGGACGTGCCTGCCGCCCGTGTAAACCGATGTCCGGCCAGCGCCCTGGTGAGCGGCGCCGGGCTCGTGCAGGCCCGAGCGGCCGGGACGCCAGGGCTGCTTCAGCCGGCGTCCGCCGCGGCCGGCAGCGTCTCCCGCAGCAGCGGCAGCAGCACGGGCCAGACGTTGTCGAGCAGCCGCGGCTGCGCAGCGGCGGTGGGATGCAGGCCGTCCGCCTGCATCAAACCGCGGTCTTCGGCCACACCGTCGAGCAGCCGCGGCACCAGCGCCGCGCCGGTGGCCGCGGCCACCTCGTCGTAGAGCCCCTGGAACTGTTCTGCATAGGCGCTGCCGTAGTTGGGCGGCAGACGCACACCGATGAGCAGCACCCGCGCACCGGCGGCCCGGGCCTCCCGCACCATGGCCGACAGCGCCGCGGCGATGCGCTTGGGCGGAAAGCCGCGCAGGCCGTCGTTGGCGCCGAGCTCGATGACCACCACCGCCGGGTTGTGCTCGGCGAGCAGCGCCGGCAGCCGCGAGCGCCCGCCCGCGGTGGTGTCGCCGGAGATGCTGGCGTTGATCACCTGATGCGGCAGGCCCTGTGCGACCATGCGCTGCCCGAGCAGGCCGACCCAGCCTTGGTCCAGCGCAATCCCGAAGCCCGCGCTCAGGCTGTCCCCCAGCACCAGGACGCGCGGGCCGCCGGCGCCGGTCGGTACGGTGTCCGCCGGTGCCAGGCCCGGTGTCGCCGCTAGCAGCGCCATGATCACAAGCAGCGCGCGCCACAGGGGCGCACAGCTTACGCAAGGAGACCGCATGAATACCCCAGAAATCCTGTGCCGTGCCGATGGGCTGGCCAAACATGTTAGCGGCCCCGGCGGTCGCCTGACCATCCTGCACGGACTCTCGCTGCGGGTCGCCGCCGGCGAGGCCGTGGCCATCGTCGGCGCCTCCGGCAGCGGCAAGTCCACGCTGCTCGGCCTGCTCGCGGGGCTGGACGCCCCGAGCGGCGGCGAGGTGGAGCTGTGCGGCACCCGCCTGTCCACACTGGACGAGGACGGCCGTGCCGCCCTGCGCGGCGGGCGCGTCGGCTTCGTCTTCCAGAACTTCCAGCTGCTGCCCACCCTGACCGCGCTGGAGAACGTCTCCCTGCCGCTGGAGCTCGCCGCCGCCGGCGAGCAGACGGCAGCCCGCGGCAACGGCGGCGTGCGACCGGACACGGGCATGCAGGGGGCGGACGCCACCGCGGTGGCGCGCGAGGCGCTGGAGCGCGTGGGTCTCAGCGCCCGCGCCGGCCACTATCCGCGCCAGCTCTCCGGCGGCGAGCAGCAGCGCGTGGCCATCGCCCGCGCCTTCGCCCCGGGGCCGCGGATCCTGTTCGCGGACGAGCCCACGGGCAACCTGGACCTCGCCACCGGGCAGCGGATCATCGATCTGCTGTTTGCGCTGCGCGCGGACGCCGGCGCCGCCCTGGTGCTGGTGACCCACGACGAGGCCCTCGCCGCGCGCTGTGACCGCCGCCTCGGCATGCGCGACGGCCACCTGGAGGTGCTGCCATGAGTGCCGGCAAAGCACGCATGCCCGCCGCCGCTCCCTGGCGCCTCGCGCTGCGGCTGCTGCGGCGCGACTGGCGCAGCGGCGAGCTCTACCTCCTCGCTGCGGCCCTGGTGCTGACGGTGGCCGCCATCACCGCCGTCGGGTTCTTCACCGACCGCATCGAGCGCACCATGCAGCGCCAGGGCGGCGAGCTCATCGCCGCTGATCTGGCCATCGATTCATCGCGGCCCATCCCGCCGAGCTTCGCCGATGCGGCCGCCGCCCGCGGCCTTGAGGTCGCCCGCACCCTGACCTTCCGCAGCGTGGTGCTCGCCGGCGACGACACCCAGCTGGTGCAGGTGAAGGCGGTGGACGACGCTTATCCCCTGCGCGGCGAAATGCGCCTCAAGGCGGACATCGACGCCGCCGAGCAGCCCGCCCCCGGTCCGCCGGGCGACGGCGTCGCCTGGGTGGAGCCGCGCTTGCTGTACGTGCTCGGCGCCGACCCGGGCGCCCGCATCGACCTCGGCGAGGCGACCTTCACGGCAGACCGGCTCATCGCCTACGAGCCGGACCGGGGCGGAAACTTCTTCCAGATCGCCCCGCGGGTGATGATCCACATGGACGCGCTGCCGGCCACGGGCCTGGTGACAGCGGCGAGCCGGGTGCGCCATCGCCTGCTGGTGGCGGGGCCGCGGGATGCCGTGGCGGACTTCGCGGCATGGGCCGAGCCGCGGCTGCCGGCCAGCGCCGGGCTCATCGACGCCCGGGAGGCCCGCCCGGAATTCGCCACCGCGGTGGACCGGGCCTCGCGCTTCCTGCACCTGGCGGCGCTGACCACGCTGCTGGTGGCCGGGGCGGCCATCGCGCTCGCAAGCCGCCGGCTGGTGGACCGCCAGACCGACGCCGTGGCGGTGATGCGCTGCCTGGGTGCGCCGCGTCATCTGCTGACCCGCATCTTCGCCATCCGGCTCCTGAGCTTCGGGCTCCTGGCGAGCCTCGCCGGCTGCCTGCTGGGCTGGCTCGGCCAGCGCGGACTCGCGCTGCTGTTGGCGGATTGGGTCGAAGGCCCCCTGCCCGCCGCCTCCATCCAGCCGGTTTTCGTCGGCATCGGCACCGGTCTGGTGGCCCTGGCGGGCTTCGCGCTGCCGCCGCTGCTGCAGCTGGCGGACGTGCCGCCGCTGCGGGTCCTGCGCCGGGACCTGGGGCCGCCGCGGGTGTCGGTGGCCTTCGCCGGGCTCGGCGCCGCCGCTGCGCTGGCCTTGATGATCCTGTGGCAGGCCGGGGATGTGGAGCTGGCCTGGAAGCTGCTGCTCGGCGTCGTCGCCGCCGTGGCGGCGCTGGTGACCCTGGGCGCGGTCATGGTCTGGCTCGCAGGTCTGGCGGCGGCCCGCACCCGCGGCATCTGGCGGCTCGGGCTCGCCGGGCTGGCGCGCCGGCCGGCGGCGGCCATCCTGCAGATCACGGGCTTCGGCCTCGGCATCCTGGCGCTGCTGCTGCTGGCGGTGGTGCGGGTGGACCTGCTGCGCAGCTGGCAGGAGACACTGCCGGAGGGGGCGCCGAACCGCTTCCTGATCAACATCCAGCCCCACGAGCGCGACGCCCTCGCGGACTGGCTGGCTGACCACGACATCGACGGCGCGGGTATCTTCCCCATGATCCGCGGCCGGCTCACGGGCATCGGCGCGCGCGACATCGAGCCGGACGACTACGAAGACCCGCGTGCCGAGCGCCTCGCAGCCCGGGAGTTCAACCTGAGCTATGCCACGGCGCTGCAGGCCGACAACAGCATCATCGCCGGGCGCTGGTGGAGTGGCGCCGGGCAGACGGCGCCCGCGCCCGGGCAGTTCTCGGTGGAGGAAGGCATTGCCGAGACGCTCGGCATCCGCTTGGGGGACAGACTGCGCTTCCAGGTGGCGGGGCAGACGGTGAGCGCCCCCGTCACCAGCCTGCGGCAGGTGCAGTGGGACAGCTTCAACGTCAACTTCTTCGTCATCGGCACGCCGGGGCTGCTCGCGGAGCAGCCCGCCACCTACATCACCAGCTTCTACCTGCCGGCATCGCGGGAGGCGCTGGTGCCGGAGCTGCTGCGGGCCTTCCCGAGCGTGACCCTCATCGACGTGGGCGCACTGCTGGCACAGGTGCGCGGCATCATCGAGCAGGGCATCCATGCGGTGGAATACGTCTTCCTGTTCACGCTGGCGGCTGGGCTCCTGGTGATGTATGCGGGCATCCAGGCGAGCCTCGCCGTGCGCCGGGCCGAGCACGGCGTGCTGCGCACCCTGGGCGCCAACCGCCGGCAGCTGCTGCGCGGGCTGCTGGTGGAGTTCACCGCCGCCGGGCTGCTGGCGGGGCTCACCGCATCCATCTTTGCGCAGATCACGGGCTTCGTGCTGGCCCGCCAGCTGTTCGACCTGCCCTTCGCCCCCAACCCGTGGCTTTGGGTCTTCGGCGTGCTCGGCAGCGGTGCGGCCATCGGCCTCGCCGGCACGCTCGGCACCTATCGCGCGCTGGTGCGCCCGCCGCTGGCGGCCCTGCGCGGGGCGGGCTGACGGCGTCGGCCCGCGTGGCCCGCCCCCGCAGTTGCGCGGTGGGGGCGCGCCGCCCGCACCTCAGACGTGCAGAATGCAGCGCTTCCAGGGCTCGACGCCCGGCGGACGGCGCCCGTGGACGCGCTCGTGGATCTGCCGCAGGAGCACCAGGTCCTCCCACACCTCCGCCGGCCAGCCGGCGCGGTCGCTGCGGGCAGCGAAAAGTGAGACCCGCGCCCCGGCTTGCTATCATGCGCCCGCTCCGCCACCGAGTCCGCCGCCGCACCATGCCCGTCGCTCAGCCGCTCCATCCGCCCGCCACGCTGCTGCTCGGCGCTCTGCTGGTCGTGACGGGCGGCGTTGCCGCGCAGACGGGGGGAGCCGCCGCGCGCACGGACCTGCGGGACCTGGACCTGCGCGTGACCGCGGCGGACATCCAGCCGGCGGTGACCATCGAGGAGTACGATAACCGCACGGTGGAGCGCTTCAGCGTCAACAACAACACCTACATGCTGAAGATCACGCCCACCGCCGGCGCGCCCTACTACCTGGTGGACGAGGACGGCTCCGGCGACATGGAATGGCGCCGCAACGCAGCGGGCCTGAGCACACGGGTGCCGCAATGGACGCTGATGAGCTGGTGAGCCGCCGGGATGCCGCCATCGCCATTCCCAGGCGCCTCCAGGCAGCCCCGCCAGGCAGCCCCCAGCCGACACCGGGTGCCCCAGTGCGCCGCACGGCCCCGCGCGACGGCGCCGCCACCACAAGAGGACAGCGCATGAACCCCATCGCCATCCCCGCCGGACGCGGCACGCGCCTCATCGCCGCATGCGGCGCCCTGCTGCTGTGGGCGGCCACCGCGGGCACCGCAGTCGCCGACACCGTCGCCGAGGTGCGCGAGCGCAACATGCTCAAGTGCGGCGTCAACGGCGAGGTCCCGGGCCTCTCCCACCGCGACGCCGACGGGCGCTGGAGCGGCCTGGACGTGGATTTCTGCCGTGCCGTCGCCGCCGCCGTGCTGGACGATGCCGACGCCGTGGAGCTGGTGGCGCTCACACCGGACGAGCGCTTCGGCGCCCTGCGCAGCGGCAGCGTGGACCTGCTGGCCCGCAACACCACCTGGACCGGGCAGCGCGACATCACCGAACGCGTGAGCTTCGCCGGCGTGCTCTACTACGACGGCCAGGGCTTCATGGTGCCGCGCAAGACCGACACCCTGAGCGCCCTGGAGCTGGACCGCAGCAAGGTCTGCGCCATCTCCGGCACCACCAGCGTCGATAACGCCAAGCGCTGGTTCACCCGCCACCGCATGGCGCTGGAGCTGATTGTGCATCCGGACCTGGAAACGGCCGCCGCCGCCTACCTGGACGGCAAGTGCGACACCCTGACCACGGACCGCTCCCAGCTGCACGCGCTGCGCGGGACACTGCCGGACCCGGCCGCCCAGCGCATCCTGCCGGAGGTGATTTCCAAGGAGCCGCTCAGTCCCGCCGTGCGCGCCGGCGACGAGCGCTGGCTCGACCTGGTGCGCTGGACCCTGTTCACGCTCATCGAGGCGGAGGAGCTCGGCATCGACGCGACCAATGTCGTCGCCGCGAAGAACCGGGCCCAGAGCGACCGCGTCCGCGCCCTGCTGGACCTGGACGGCACCACCTCCAACGTCCTCGGCATCGACCCCGCCTGGGGCTATCGCGTCATCCGCGCCGTGGGCAACTACGGCGAGCTGTTCGAGCGCAACCTGGGGCCGGCCTCGGGCCTCGGCATCAAGCGGGGGCTGAACGCGCTCTGGTCCGACGGCGGCCTCATGTACGCCCCGCCCGCGCGCTGAGCCCCCGCACGCGCGCCTGAGGCCGCCACACACCGCGGCCGGAACGACATTCATGGCCCACCAACCCTTGCTTGCCCCCTTTGCAGCCCTGCGCCCGGCCCCTGGCCGCGCCGCAGAGGTCATCGCGCCGCCCTACGACGTGGTGGACACCGACGAGGCCCGACAGCTGGTGGACGGCCGCCCACACAGCTTCCTGCATATCTCGCGGGCCGAGGTGGACCTGCCGGCGGGCACCGATGCCTACGCACCGGAGGTCTATGCCCGGGCGCGCGCCAACCTGGACGCACTGCGCGACGCGGGCGTGCTGCAGCAGGACCCGGCCCCCTGCTTCTACGCCTACCGACTGGACGCCGCCGGCCGCAGCCAGACGGGCCTGGTGGCCGGCGCCTCGGTCGCGGCCTACCTCGACGGGCGTATCCGCAAGCACGAGCTGACCCGCCCCGCCAAAGAGGACGACCGGGTGCGGCAGATTGCAGCGCTGGATGCACAGACCGGCCCGGTGTTTCTGGTGCACCGGTCGGCGCCCCGGCTGCGGGCGCTGCTGGCCGGCGTGTGCGCGTCGGGCCCGCCCGCCGCGGATGTGCAGGATGGCGACGGCGTTCGCCACCGGCTCTGGGTCATCGCCGATGCGGCGCAGATCGCGGCGCTGACCGCCGCCTGCGAGGCCCAGCCCGCGCTCTACGTCGCCGACGGCCACCATCGCTCCGCCGCGGCGGCGCGGGTGGCAGCCGAGCGCGGCGAGACCGGGCACGCCCGCTTCCTCGCCGTCACCTTTCCCGACGACGAGCTGCGCATCCTGCCCTACAACCGCATCGTCCGCGACCTGGACGGGCACGACTGCGCCTGGCTGCTGGAGCGCGCCCGCGAGCGCTTCGAGGTCACGACTGCGCCGGCGCCGGTGCAGCCTGCGGTGCGCGACGAATTCGGGCTTTACTGCGACGGCCGCTGGTGGCGGCTCAAGCTGCATGAGACGCTGCTGCGGCAATCGGATGACCCGGTGGCACGCCTTGCCGTGAGCCTGCTGCACGAGCACCTGGTGGCGCCCGTGCTCGGCATCACAGACCCGCGCCGGGACCCGCGCATCGACTTCGTCGGTGGCAGCCGCGGCCTGGCGGGGCTCTTGGCCCCCGTGGACGCGGGCCGCGCGGCGCTGGCCCTGGCACTGCCCGCCACCGGCATCGACGAGCTGTTGGCGGTGGCGGATGCCGGCGCCATCATGCCGCCCAAGTCCACCTGGTTCGAGCCGAAGCTCGCCGACGGGCTGGTGAGCCTGGTGCTGGACTAGCTGCCGGCGCGGCCGGCGGCGCCCGGCGCCCGTCCTGCTGGGCGGCGACCCGGTCCCCGCTCCCATCCCCCCAGCCATGGTGCAGACCACCACCAACCTTCCGGAGCGCGTCGAGGACGATGCCGCCGCCGTGCGCCACTGGCTCGCGCGGATCGGGGCACGCTACGACGCGGCAGGCAGACGCCGCCTCGAGGCGGCCTGTGAGCTGCTGCTCGACTGCCACGGCGACGCCGTGCTCGAAACCGGCGAAAGCGCCGTGCGCCACCGCCTGGCGGCGGCGGATATCCTGTTCGGGCTGCGCATGGACGCGGACACCCTGTGCGCGGCCCTGCTGCAGGGCTGCCCGGACCACAGGGACCCCGGGGCCGCGGCGCTCGCCGAAACCTTCGGCCCCGGTGTGGCGCGCATGACCGCCGATCTCGCCCGCATCGAGCAGCTGACCCGTGTCGAGTACGTGGCCGAGGGCGGCAAGCGCGCCGCGCGCAACCGCCTGGCGCGGGAAGAGAACCTGCGGCGCATGCTGCTGGGCGTCGCCGAGGACGTGCGCGTGGTGCTGCTAGTGCTCGCCGACCGCCTGCACCTGCTGCGCCGGACCAAGCACCTGGACGCCGAGCGCCGGCTGGAAATCGCCGACGACACCCGCCGCGTCTATGCCCCCCTCGCCAACCGCCTGGGGGTGTGGCAGCTCAAGTGGGAGCTGGAAGACCTGGCGCTGCGCGCCGCCGAGCCGGACACCTACATGCGCATCGCCAAGGCCCTGGCGGAGCGCCGCAACGAGCGCCAGGACTACATCGCCCGGGTGCTCGCCGCGCTGCGGGCCGAGCTCGCCGCCGCCGGCATCCGGGCCGAGGTCACGGGGCGGCCCAAGCACATCTACAGCATCTGGCGGAAGATGCAGCGCAAGGGCGTGGACATCGACCAGATCTTCGATCTGCGCGCGGTGCGCATCCTGGTGGATGACGTGCCCGCCTGCTACTCCGCGCTGGGCGTGGTGCACGGGCTTTGGCCCCACATCCCGTCCGAGTTCGACGACTACATCGCCACACCCAAGGGCAACAACTACCAGTCCCTGCACACGGCGGTCGTGGGTCCGGAGGACAAGCCGCTGGAAGTGCAGATCCGCACCCACGCCATGCACGAGCACGCCGAGTACGGCGTCGCCGCGCACTGGGCCTACAAGGAGGCCAAAGGCCACGACCCGGACTTCCAGCGTCGCGTGGTGTCCATGCGCCACTGGCTGGAGCAGGCGGGCGATGCGCGGCGCGACGGGGACGCGGCGCCGCTGGAAGGCGACCTGGCCTCGGCGCACGTCTATGTGCTCACACCGCAGGCCAAGGTGGTGGAGCTGCCGCGGGGGGCCACGCCGCTCGACTTCGCCTACGCCATCCATTCGGAAATCGGCCATCGCTGCCGCGGCGCGCGGGTGGACGGGCGCATGGTGCCGCTCACCTACCAGCTGAGGAGCGGCGAGACGGTGGAGATCCTGACCCAGAAGAACGCCCACCCGAGCCGCGACTGGCTCAGCCCGCACCACGGCTACATGGTCACCGCGCGGGCACGCAACCGCGTGCGGCAGTGGCTCAAGCAGCAGGACTTCGACCGCCACCTCGCCGAGGGTCGCGCCGCGCTGGAGCGGGAGCTGACCCGCCTCGGCATCGAGGCCTCGCCGCAGCCGGAGAAGCTCGCCGAGCGCTTCAACCTCAAGACGGGCGACGACCTGCTCGCCGCCGTCGGCCGCGGCGACCTCGCCGTCGGCCAGGTGGCGCGGCAGGTGGGCGAGCCCCGGGCGGAGCGCCGCGAGCCGCCGGACGCCCTGCCTCCGCCGCGCGCACCGGCACCCCCACGCGAGGCCGCCGGGCGCTCCGACGTGGTGGTGGAGGGCGTGGGCGACCTCATGACCCACATGGCGGCCTGCTGCCGGCCCGTGCCCTACGACAAGCTGGTGGGCTATGTGAGCGTCGGCCGCGGCGTCATCGTGCACCGGCGCAGCTGCCGGGAGATCCTGAAGCTGAGCGCCGAGGAGCGCGCGCGGCTGGTGGACGTGACCTGGGCGGACCAGCCGGCGGAGAGCGCCCATGCCGTGGGCGTCGAGCTGACGGCGGCGGACCGCCGGGGCCTGCTGCGGGACATTTCCTCGGCGCTGGCGGACGCCGACGCCAATGTGCTCGACAGCGATACGCGCACCGACGCCACCACCGACATCGCCCACATGCACTTCACCGTTGCGGTGATCGACGCCGCCCACCTGGAGCGGATCATTGCCCGCCTGAAGCAGCTGCCGGACGTGCTGGACGTGCGCCGCGCACAATGAGGCCGCGCAACGAGCAGCCGCACTGAACCCACCCGCAAGGCATGGTAGGATGCCCGGTGTTTCCGCGCAGGGCATGGGCCCGGCGCCCGTCCCGCAGCGGCTCACTGGCATGCAGACCATCCTCGTCACCGGCGGCGCCGGATTCATCGGCGGCAACTTCGTGCTCCACATGCTGAGCACGCAGGACGCCCGCATCGTCAACCTGGACAAGCTCACCTACGCCGGCAATCCGGATACCCTGGCCAGCGTGCGCGACGACCCGCGGCACGTCTTCGTACAGGGGGACATCGGCGATGCGGATCTGGTGGCGCGGCTGCTGCGCGAGCATCAGGTGGACGCGGTGGTGAACTTCGCCGCGGAGAGCCACGTGGATCGCTCCATCGACGGCCCTGCGGCCTTCATCGAGACCAATGTCGTCGGCACCTTCAACCTGCTCGACTGCACGCGAGATTACTGGGCCGGGCTCGACGCCGATGCCAGGGCGGGCTTCCGCTTTCTGCACGTATCCACGGACGAGGTCTACGGCTCGCTTGGCCCCTCCGGCGCGTTCACCGAGACCACGGCCTACGCGCCCAACTCGCCCTATTCCGCGTCCAAGGCGGCCTCAGACCACCTGGTGCGGGCCTGGCACCACACCTACGGCCTGCCGGTGCTCACCACCAACTGCTCCAACAACTACGGCCCCTTCCAGTTTCCGGAGAAGCTGATTCCGCTCATGATCGCCAAGGCCCAGGCCGGCGAGCCGCTGCCCATCTACGGCGACGGCAGCAATGTGCGCGACTGGCTGTATGTGGAAGACCACTGCCGGGCCATCGCCCGGGTGCTGGCGGCGGGCCGGCCGGGCGAGGTCTACAACGTCGGCGGCAACAGCGAGAAGACCAACATGGAGGTGGTGGACACCCTCTGCGCCCTGCTGGACGAGGCGCTGCCCCAGTCGCCGCACCGCCCGCACGCGCAGCTGAAGCAGTTCGTCACCGACCGCCCCGGCCACGACCAGCGCTACGCCATCGACGCCTCCAAGCTCCAGCGGGAGCTGCGCTGGACGCCGCAGGAGAGCTTCGAGACGGGCCTCAGGAAGACGCTGCACTGGTACCTGGACAACCAGGACTGGGTACAACGGGTCATGGACGGCAGCTACCGCGGCGAGCGACTCGGCGCTGGTGCCGCCGCCCAGCCCTGACCCGCTCGGCGGCGCAACCAGCAAGCGACACCGACAGCCGCATCGACCAGCAGACAGTGACACCATGACGCGCAAGGGCATCATCCTCGCCGGCGGCTCCGGCACCCGGCTGCATCCGCTGACGCTCTCGCTCAGCAAGCAGCTGCTGCCGGTGTACGACAAGCCGATGATCTACTACCCGCTGTCGGTGCTGATGATGGCAGGCATCCGGGAGATCCTCGTCATCACCACGCCCCGGGACGAGCCCGCCTTCCGCGCCCTGCTCGGCGACGGCAGCCAGTGGGGCATCCGGCTTGCCTACGCCGTACAGCCGGAGCCCGGCGGACTGGCGCAGGCCTTCATCATCGGCCGGGACTTCGTGGCAGGGCAGCCGAGCTGTCTGATCCTGGGCGACAACATCTTCTACGGGCACGGGCTCATCAACAGCCTCAAGGCCGCGGCGGCGCAGGATGAGGGTGCCACGGTGTTCGGCTACTGGGTGCGGGACCCGGAGCGCTACGGCGTCGCCGAGTTCGCGCGCGACGGCAGCGTCGTCGGCCTCGAAGAGAAGCCCGCGCGGCCCAAGTCCAACTATGCCGTCACCGGCATCTACTTCTATGACGCCCAGGTCTGCGGGCTGGCGGCGGAGCTTGCGCCATCACCGCGCGGTGAGCTTGAGATCACCGACCTCAACCGCCGCTACCTGGAGCAGGGCAACCTGCGCCTGGAACGGCTCGGGCGCGGCACCGCCTGGCTGGACACGGGCACCCACGAGTCACTCATCCAGGCGGCCAATTTCATCGAGACCATCGAGGAGCGCCAGGGGCTCAAGGTGTGCGCGCCCGAAGAAGTCGCCTATCAGCAGCGCTGGATCGATGCCGGGCAGCTGATGGACATCGCCGAGCCCCTGCGTAAGAGCGGTTACGGCGAGTACCTGCTGAGCCTGCTGCACCGGGAGCAGGAGCCGTGAGTCCGGCCTCCCCGTCGAAGCACCCCGTGGGAGCGGCCTCCGGCCGCGACAGCCCCTGCGCCAAAGCCGGTCGCGGCAGGAATGCCGCTCCCACACGCGCACGCGCACGTGGGAGCGGCCTCCGGCCGCGACAGTCTTCCAGCGCACATGCATTCGCCGGTCGCGGCAGGAATGCCGCTCCCACGAAAGCCACAGCGCCACAGTGATCCACAGCCCCGCCTGACATGAAAGTCACCCCCACCGAATTGCCCGACGTCCTGCTCATCGAGCCCCAGATCCACGGCGACCACCGCGGCTGGTTCGTCGAGAGCTGGCAGCGCGAGCGCTATCGGGAAGCCGGCATCGACGCGGACTTCGTGCAGGACAACCAATCGTTCTCGGCGTGCGGCATCCTGCGCGGACTGCACATCCAGAACCCGCATGGCCAGGGCAAGCTGGTGCAGGTGCTCAAGGGCGAGGTCTTCGACGTGGCCGTGGACGTGCGGCGCAGCTCGCCGCACTTCGGGCGCTGGACGGGTGCGCGACTGAACAGCGAGAACAAGCACCAGCTCTGGGTGCCGACGGGGTTCCTGCACGGCTTCCTGGTGCTGTCGGAGACGGCGCTGTTCAGTTACAAGTGCACGGACCTGTATCATCCCGAAACCCAGTTCGCCGTGCGCTGGGATGACCCGGACATCGGCATCGTCTGGCCCTGGGACGGCGAGCCGAAGCTGTCCGACAAGGATCGCGACGCGCCCCGGCTGCGAGACATCCCCCGCGAGCGCCTGCCGGACTGAGCGGGCGCCGCCACAGCAACCTCCGGGTGCACCACGACCAGCCAATCGTCACGCCCTCCATGCCCGAGCAGCTCGACCCAAAACGCCCCGTCTACGTGGCCGGCCATCGCGGCATGGTGGGCGCCGCCCTGGTGCGGGCGCTCCGCGCAGCCGGGCACCGGAACATTCTCACCCGCACCCACGCGCAGCTGGACCTGACCAATCAGGCCGCGGTGGCGGACTTCTTCGCCGCCGAGCGCCCCGCGCGGGTGTATCTGGCCGCCGCCAAGGTGGGCGGCATCCACGCCAACGACACCTATCCGGCAGACTTCATCTACGACAACCTCCTGATCGAGGCCAACATCATCCATGCGGCCTGGCAGCAGGGGGTGGAGCGGCTGCTGTTTCTCGGCAGCTCCTGCATCTATCCAAGGCTCGCCGAGCAGCCCATGCGCGAAGACGCCCTGCTCACGGGCACACTCGAGCCCACCAACGAGCCCTACGCCATCGCCAAGATCGCCGGCATCAAGCTCTGCGAGTCCTACAACCGCCAGCACGGCACCGACTTCCGCAGCGTCATGCCGACGAATCTCTACGGGCCCGGCGACAACTTCGACCTCGCCAACAGCCATGTCATCCCGGCGCTGATCCGCAAGTTCCACGAGGCCAAAATCGGCGGCTCAGATCACATGCTGGTCTGGGGCAGCGGCACACCGCGGCGGGAGTTCCTGCACGTGGACGACATGGCAGCCGCCTGTCTGCACGTGATGCACCTCGACCTGGCCACCTATCAGGCGCACACCGACCCGCGCATCTCGCACATCAACGTCGGTACCGGCTCGGACGTCACCATCGCGGAGCTTGCGCAGCTGGTGGGCGAGGTGGTCGGCTTTCCGGGCGAGATCCGCCTGGACCCATCCAAGCCCGACGGCGCGCCGCGCAAGCTCCTGGACGTGAGCCGGCTCAAGGCGCTCGGCTGGCAGGCGGAGATTCCGTTGCGCGACGGCTTGGCCCAGGCCTATGACTGGTTCCTCGCCAATCAAGCCGAGCTGCGACGATAAGGCGATGTCGAGCACCCGACTTGCCGTGGGAGCGGCCTCCCGGCCAGACGACCTTCCAGGGCAGAAGCATTTACCCGTCGCGGCAGGATGCCGCTCCCAAACACCACATGATCGAACGCTCCGTAACGAGACCTAATCCCGTGAAGAAAGCTCTAATTACCGGCATCACCGGTCAGGACGGCGCCTATCTCGCCGAGCTGCTCTTGGACAAGGGCTACGAGGTGCACGGCATCAAGCGCCGCAGCTCGCTGTTCAATACGGATCGCATCGACCATCTCTACCAGGACCCGCACGACCCGAACCAGCGCTTTGTGCTGCACCACGGCGATCTCACGGACTCCTCCAGCCTGATCCGGATCATGCAGCAGGTGCGCCCGGACGAGCTCTACAACCTCGCTGCCCAGAGCCATGTGGCCGTCTCCTTCGAAGAGCCGGAATACACCGCCAATTCAGACGCGCTCGGCACCCTGCGGCTCCTGGAGGCCATCCGCATCCTCGGGCTTGAGGACAAGACACGCTTCTACCAGGCGTCCACATCCGAGCTGTTCGGCAAGGTGCAGGAGATCCCGCAGCGGGAGACCACGCCCTTCTACCCGCGCTCGCCCTACGCCGTGGCCAAGCTCTACGCCTATTGGATTACGGTGAACTACCGTGAGGCCTACGGCATCTACGCCTGCAACGGCATCCTCTTTAACCACGAGAGCCCCATCCGCGGCGAGACCTTCGTCACCCGCAAGATCACCCGTGCCATGGCCCGCATCAAGCTGGGGCTTCAGGATCGACTCTACCTCGGCAACCTGGATGCCAAGCGCGACTGGGGCCACGCCCGCGACTATGTGCTGATGCAATGGCTGATGCTGCAGCAGGAGCAGCCCGAAGATTTCGTCATCGCCACGGGCCAGCAATACTCAGTGCGCGACTTCGTGGCCGCCGCCGCCCAGTCCGTCGGCATCTCGATGCGCTGGGAAGGCGAGGGCGTCGAAGAGAAGGGCTTCGATGCCGCCAACGGCAAGTGCATTGTCTCGGTGGACCCGCGCTACTTCCGCCCGACGGAAGTGGAGACACTGCTCGGCGACCCCACCAAGGCCCGCGAGAAGCTCGGCTGGCAGCCCCAGGTGAGCTTCACGGAGCTGGTGGAGGACATGATGCGCTGTGACCTCGCCGAGGCCGAGCGCGATGCCCTCTGCGCCCGCGAGGGCTATCGCATTCTCGACCGCAACGAATAGCCACCAGCGCCTGCGCACCGTGGCGTTCGAGAGTATCATTGCTGCGGCACTGCGGCTGGCGAACAATCTGTCGCCCTGCCGGTCCAGCGCAAGCCGGCGAGACGGGCTGACGGGCTCTGACGCCGGCACCGCCACGTAGCCTGCGCCTGCGGGACGCCGCCCACAAGACCAGCCGAGTGGTCAGGTAGCCATGGATTCTCCAGGCTCCGTCACGATGGGCGGCATGTTCGTCCTCCGCCATGAGAACGCTTTCGCGCTAGAGCATGAATCGAGCGTCCAACGAGCCGCGCATGATGTCCCAGCGCCCGCTGGCTGAGCTTGCCATCATTGCCGGGCTCGTGGCCATCGCCGCCCTGACCTTCCTGCGGCAGATCTTCAACGACGCACTCGGCTATCCGGACGCCGATCGCATCCTGATGGACGGGGTCTTTTTCCGCGACTTCCTCGTCGACCTGCCGCTCCTTGAGCCCTACGACTACATCATCAATTATTTCGGGCAGTATCCGGCGCTGAGCCTCGGCTACCGGCCGCCGTTCTTCCCGTTCGTCGAGGGCCTGTTCAACCTGGTGACGGGCGTCGAGATCTGGAGCAGTCGCCTCGCGCTGTTCAGCTTCGCACTCGCCGGCAGCGCCACCTTCTACCTGTTGCTGCGCCGCACCTTCGATTGGCTGACGGCCGCCGTCGCCACGCTCTTTCTCGTCACGACGCCGTTCGTCGCCCAGTACGGCTGGTACACCATGGCCGAGGTGCCGGTGCTGTCCATGGCGCTGGTCACCCTGTATTTCTTTCAGCGCTACATGAGTGGCGGCACGACGCTCGACCTGGCGCTGACGGCGGCCGCTTTGGTGCTCGCCCTCTACACCAAGCAGACGGCCATGGTGCTGGCACTCTGGATGGTGCTCTACACCCTCGGCAGCCTGCGTCTGCTGGAACAGCTGCGCCAGCGCCGTGTGTGGGTGACCGTCATACTCGCCATCGTTGCCGTGCTGCCATTGGTGGCTGTCACCCTCTGGATGTCCGACCAGCACATGGCGCAGTCGGTGGGTGTCGGCAAGGCGGCCACGGTGCAGGCCAAGCTGCAGACGGACCGACTCCTCGCCTTGCCCGAGCACCTGTATAAGCTGCACCTGACCCCTCCCGTGCTCGCGCTGGCCCTGCTCGGCGCACTGTGGGCACTAGTGCGCCGGGACCGCAGGCTCTGGCTCTGGCTGAGCCTGATCCTTGCCGTGTACCTGCTCTTCACCTACATCGCCAACCAGAACAGCCGCTACCCCATCTTCTGGATACCGGCCTTCTGCGCCCTGGCGGCCATGCCCGTCGGCTTCGCCCGCCCCGGCACCCGCCTGCGCACGGCGCTCGTGGTCATCGCCGCATTGGTGGGCGGCTACCAAGTCTGGCAGGTCTACGCCAAGGCGCCCAAATTCGCCACCGGCTATGACGAGGCCGCCGCCTATGTCCTCGCGCACAGCGAATCGCCGACCGTCTTCTTCGACGGCTACAACAATGGGTACTTCACCTACTTCATGCGCGCGCAGGACCCACAGCGTTCCATGTGGGTCCTGCGCGGCGACAAGCTGCTCACCTCGACATCCATCGGCGGCCGCAACAAGCTGGAGGTCCACATCGAGGATGCGGAAGGTATCGACCAGCTGCTGGACCGCTTCGGCCCGCAGTTCATCGTGGTAGAGAGCCGGAACACCATCAAGCTGCCGGCGCACGATGTCCTGCGGGAGCACCTGAAAGCCTCCGACGACTATCAGCTGCGCAAGACCATTCCTGTCGATACCGGAGAGCCGAGTACCCGACAGCCCCTGGACGACCTCGACCTGTTGGTTTACGAGCACGTCAACCGCCCGCAGCCCACCGGCGGCGTCCTGGAGCTCAGGCTGCCCGTGGTCGGCCAGACGCTGCAGATACCGCTGCGCGACATCGGCTCGCGGTGAGTGAGGGTGGGGGTCAAGTCAACCCCCGGCAGAGCCCGCCGCGGCGGGGATGCTGCCCCCACAAGCTCGACTGCGGCTGAATCAACCCCGCCGGCTGAGCCACCACGCACATCGAACGGTTATCAGCTCACCGCGCGCTATAATGCCCGGCGTCGTCCGATCACAGCACCGAGCGCGCCGGCTCAAACCCCCACCGCGGAAACAGCACCGTGAAGCTCATCGTTCAAATCCCCTGCTATAACGAAGAGCAGACGCTGCCGCAAACTGTTGCCGACATTCCCCGCAACATTGAGGGCGTCGATCAGGTCGAGGTGCTCATCATCGATGATGGCAGTCGAGACCGCACCGTCGAGGTCGCTCGGGAGATCGGCGTCGATCATGTCGTCCGCAACAAACGCAACATCGGCCTCGCCCGGACCTTTCGCAAAGGCCTGGACGCCTGCCTGGTCCGAGGCGCGGACATCATCGTCAACACCGACGGTGACAACCAATATGCCGGCGCCGACATTCCGAAGCTCGTCCAGCCGATCCTCGAAGGCCGCGCGGACATGGTCATCGGTGATCGCGAGACCAACAAGATCCCCCACTTCTCACCGGTCAAGAAATTTCTGCAATACCTGGGCAGCGGCGTCGTCCGCAAGCTCGCCGGCATCTGGGTGCCCGACACCGTGAGCGGCTTCCGCGCCTTCTCCCGGGAGGCTGCGATCCGCATCAACGTGGTCTCGTCCTTCAGCTACACCATCGAGACCGTCATCCAGGCCGGCAAGCGCCAGCTCATGGTGCAGTCCGTCCCGATCCGCACCAATCCCAAGACGCGTGACTCGCGTCTGTTCAAGAGCATTCCGCATTTCATCCAGAACTCGCTGGGCACCATGGTGCGCATGTACGCCATGTACCAGCCACTGCGGGTGTTCTTCTATCTCGGCGCGCTGCTCACCATCATCGGCGTACTGCCGATCATGCGTTTCCTGTTCTTTTATTTCACAGACGGCGGCGGGGGCCATGTTCAATCGCTGCTCCTGGGCAGCGTACTGATCATCCTGGGCTTCATCACCTTCATGATCGGACTGGTCGCGGACCTGATCTCCTTCAATCGCCAGCTGTTGGAGATGACCCTGGAGCGCGTGCGCCGCATGGAGCTCGACCACTTCCGCACCGATGCCACCCTCGGCTCCGACGCGGTCCACAAGAAGGAATAACGGGTCGTCTGTGGATCGCAATGCGCCTCACCGCCGAACAGATCCAAGCCATTCTTGACAGCGTCCATGACATCGCTGGGTCCTGCGCCAAGGTGCGCGTCTTCGGCTCGCGCCTCCAGGACGACGCCCGCGGCGGTGACCTCGATCTCCTCGTCGAGCTGCCGGAGGCCGTCGAGCACCCCGCCCGCCTGAGCGCGCGCCTGTCCGCCCGCATTTCGCGCTCCATGCACGGCCGCAGCGTGGACATCGTCTTGTTGGCGCCCAACCTGCGTCGTCTGCCGATCCACGACATCGCCCTGCGTGAGGGCCGGCTCCTGTGACCATTCCCGAGAGCACCCGCCAGCGCCTGCGCTTCCTGACTCGGGTGGTCTCGAAGGAGGCAAAGCACCTGACCGAAACCAACGAACGCCTTTTCGCCACGGCGTTCACAGCCGAGCGCGCCGCCGCCCTCCAGCATGACCCGGACCTCGCCGAGCGCGTTGACGCCTTCGTGAGTCGCTTCGGCCGTTTGCAGGACACACTCGGCGACAAGCTGCTGCCCACGCTGCTGTCCGCACTCGGAGAGACTCCCGCCCCCAAGATCGACATGCTGGACCGCGCAGAGCGCCTCGGCCTCATCGCGTCCAGTGAGCAGTGGATGCAGCTCCGCCGACTGCGCAATCAGATGATCCACGAGTACGTCGAAGACCCCAAAGTGCTCGCTGACGCCCTCGAAGCCGCGCACGCGGCCGTCGCCGCCCTTGTCGGCGCCAGCCAAGCGATGACTGACGAGATTGCGCGCAGAAGGTGGTCCTGACGCCCTGGCAGACACGGCCTGGATCGTTTTTCCAGCCCGCGCCTGGTCGATGCCGCGTAGCCAGGGCTTCCAGCCCTGGTTTCGTCAGGCCGGGACAGCGGCCGGATGCGACTGACAGCCATTCGAATCCGAGCGATCAAGGTCGAGCGGCCTTGATCATAACGCCGACCACCGGAGCCGCTGACTGCGTAGTCAGGCCATCCCGGCCTCACACAAACAGGGCTGGAAGCCCTGACTACGCAGGCCCGTCCGACCATGCACACACTACTCGACCCCACCAACGACTACGTCTTCAAGCGCCTGTTCGCCCAGGCCCCCGAGCTGCTGGTGGCCCTGATCAACGACCTGCGCCCCGACCTCCCCGACATCGCCTCGGTGCACATCCTCAACCCCGGCGTCGAGCCTACCGAGCTCACCGGCAAGTACATCGTCCTCGATGTCCTCGCTCGGGACGCCGCCGGGCACTGCTACAATGTAGAGGTCCAGGTCCGGCGCTTCGGCGCCTGGCACAAGCGCGGACTGTTCTACCTGGCGCGTACCCTGGGCGGACAGCTCACCGCCGGCAAGGATTATCAGGAGCTGCGCGCCTCGGTCGGCCTGCATCTGCTGGACTTCGATCTGTTCACCGCCACCGCGCCCGAGCGCCAGCAAGCGCTCTGGCGCTTCGAGATGCGCGATGAATGCCTGCCGAGCGTGTCGCTGGGCAACATCCTGCAGATGAACCTGATCGAGCTCAGGAAAGCGGACCGTCTCGGTCTCACGTCCGGCCCGCTGCGCGCCTGGATCACCTTCTTCAAACACTGGCAGGAGGAACTCATCATGGCCCACTTCACCCACGAGCCGGTCCAACAGGCCATGGCCCGCCTCCGCGAGCTCAGCGCCGACGAAGAGACGCGCCGCCTGGCCTTCGTGCGCGAGCGCGCCCTGCACGACGAGGTCTCGCTGCTCAACGATGCGAAGCGGGAAGGCCGCAAAGAGGGACTCGAAGAAGGCCGCAAAGAGGGACTCGAAGAAGGCCGCAAAGAGGGACTCGAAGAAGGCCGCAAAGAAGGCCGCGAAGAAGCTCGCGAAGAAGCTCGCGAAGAATTCGCACGTAACCTCATTGCGATAAATCTGCTCACCGACGAGCAGATCGCCACCGCTTCCGGCTTAACGGAAGCACAGATCAAAGCACTCCGAGCAAGTTGATCGACCACCGCCGCGCCAGACCTTCACCACAACCCCGACCGTACGGATGGCTACCCAGGCAAATGACAAGGGTGGACAAGCGCAGCGCAGTCCACCTCACCCCCGCAAGTCCGGCGCGCCTGGGTCGGGCCACGCCGATTCGCATCTCCTACATCCCCAGAGCTTCCCAGCGGCCGGGCCGCCCCGGTACTCCATGCGACTGACAAGGCTCCAAATCCAAGCGATCAAACGGGCAGTCGCCGATCACTTCGGCGCCGATGCGCAAGTATGGCTGTTCGGCTCCCGCACCGACGACAAACGCCGCGGCGGTGACTTCGACTTCTATGTCGAGACAGCCCTCGACGACCCCGCCGAGGTCATCGACCGCAAGCTGCGCGTACTTGCCCAGCTCCACGCCACGCCCGATTTCGAAGACGAAAAGATCGACCTCGTCATCAAGCCCGCAATCGCCGGCCCCTATCCGCCCATTTACGACCGGGCACGCCGGCAAGGTGTCCGCCTGTGACGAACCCCCAAGCGCTCCAAGCCGCCCTAAAGGAATGCGAGCGCCATGCCGCAGTGCTGAGGGAAGCACGGAACAAAATCCGTGCAACGCACTTCACCGCCGCGGGAGCTCCGCAATCAGCTGGCCCATGAATACATCGATGCGCCGTCCCTCAAGGCCGCTGCACTGGCCCGCTTCATCGATGGCGTTGAAGACATGCTCGCGGTCTGGCACCACGTCTCGGCCTACGCCAACCGCGAGCCTGGGTCCTGACGCCAGAGCGTGCCGTCACGGTAGAAGCGCCGCACTACGCGGATGCCCACCACCCCCCGGGGGAGCGGCATCCCTGCCGCGACGACTTTGAGAACGCGAGCCAGCACCCATCGGAGCAAGGACGCAGCGCCCACAGCAACCGCGCCTCGTCCGAGCCTCATCCCGAGCGCCAAAATCACCAGCGCCCCACCAGCACCCATCGCGTCGGGAACGCCGCCGCACAGCAAAGCCCCCACATCGCTCCTAAGGTATAATCCCCAGTGCTCGCGGCCACGACCAGCCGCTCACGCACCTTGCCCGTCAGCGCGCAGCAATCCCATGCAGCCCAGCGTACAACCACCCTGCTTCGCGCAAGCACTGACGCCACCGCGCCCGGTCTCCGACCTGCGCCAGCACCCAGGGAGAACCCCAGTGATTGGCCGCGTCGGCCCGGAACCGGACGCCGCCGCAAGGTCCGGTGCGCCGGCTCATTCGCTTTCGGCAGCTCCGGCCGCTGAAAATACCGGTACATCCCGCCCCGCGCGACAAGCCCGACGGTGCTGATCAATGACCGCGGGCCGAGTCCTCTGCGTCACATCCAACTTCCCCCGCTGGGCGGGGGACTCGACGACCCCGTTCGTGCTGCACCTGGCGCAGGACCTGCAGGCGCTCGGCTGGCAGGTGGACGTGCTCGCACCCCATGCGCCCGATGCCTCCCAAAGCGAAACCCTCGGCGGTGTGCGCGTCGAGCGCTTCCGCTATCTCTGGCCCGAGCGTGCGCAGACCGTGTGCTATCAGGGCGGCGCGCTGATCAACCTGCGCAAGAACCCCCTGAACAAGCTCAAGCTGCCGGCCCTGGTCGGCGCAGAAACGCTCGCCATCGCCAGGCGCTTACGCTCGCGCCGCTATGACATCCTGCATTCTCACTGGATTCTGCCGCAAGGCTTCGCCGGGCGCATCGCAAGCGCCGTCGCGCCACTCCCACACGTCCTGACCGTCCACGGCGGCGACATCTTCGGCTTGCGCGGGCGCCTGATGGGCCACTTCAAGCGCGCAGCCCTGCGCGGCGCCGACGCGGTGACGGTGAACAGCTCGGCCACGGGCCGGGCCGTCCTGGAGATCGCCGAAAAACTGCCCAGACTTGAGCGCATCCCAATGGGCATCGCGGTCAACCCGCCCGATGCACGCCAGCAGGCCCTCGCCGCGGAGCTCCGCGCGGCACATCGTCGCGGCAACGGACCACTGCTCTTATTCGTCGGCCGCGTAGTCGAGGAAAAGGGCGTCGAAGACCTACTCCAGGCAACCCGCCTGCTGCGCCGCAGCCACCCCGACGTCCGCGCCTTGATCGTCGGCGAAGGCCAGGACCGTGCGGCCATGGAGCGCATCGCAAGCGACATTGGCATCGCCGACTGCACCAGCTTCACCGGCTGGGTTGCGCCCGAAGACATCCCCGCCTACATGCGCGCTGCCGACGCTTTTGTCGGACCGTCCCGCACCGGGCGCGGCGGCTGGATCGAGGCCCAGGGGCTGACGTTTCTGGAAGCCATGGGCGCCGGCGTCTCGGTCGTCGCCACCCGCAGTGGTGGCATCGTCGATGCCGTGATCGACGGCGACACCGGACTCCTCGTAGACGAGCGCGCCCCGGGGCAAATCGCTCGGGCCATCGAGCGGCTGGTCGCCGATGCGCCGTTCGCGGCACAGCTCTCCGCAGCGGCGGCGACCCGCGTCCGCCAACAATTCTCACGCGAAGCGACTGCTGCACGCTTCTCCGATCTGTTCAGCTCGCTGCTCAGTGAGCGCCAAGCATCGATTCGACGCAACTCGGGCTCCACAGACGCCAGCTTGCCTGGTCAGGTCCCATGACCCCGGACGACGCACAGTTCAAGCGCAGCCACGCCTACGGTGATATCGCCCACCGCGAGCGCAAGGCCGGCAAGATTCACCGGCTGATCGCGGAGATACGTCCGCTCGCCGACTGTCATGTTCTCGAGGTCGGCGCCGGGGCGGGCATCATCAGCCGCGCCTTGTCGCGCGTCGTCGGCGCCGCGGGCAGTGTGACCGCGGTGGACGTCGTCGACGAACGGGTAGTCACCGACGGGTATCGCTTCCAGCAGGTCGCAGACGCACGGCTACCGTTCGACGACGGCTGTTTCGATGTCGTCATCTCCAACCATGTCATCGAGCATGTTGGGCCGCGACCGGCACAGCTTGTTCATTTGCGCGAGATTCGCCGGGTGCTGCGCCCCGACGGCCTGCTCTACCTCGCCGCGCCAAACCGCTGGGCAATAGTGGAGCCACACTTTCATCTGCCGGCACTCAGCTGGCTGCCGCATGGACTGGCAGACCGCTACGTCCGCGCGACTGGCCGCGGCGACCGCTACGACTGCTGGCCGCGCGGGCCCCAGGGACTGCGCGCCCTGTTTGCGGAAACAGGCTTCCACATCATGGACATCTGTCCCGCCGCCGTCAGACTGGAGGCAGCGCAGCGACAGGGACCGATTGCCCGCATGCTTCGGGCCACACCAGATGCAGCGCTGCGACGCCTTAGCCTGCTGATGCCATCGCTAATCTTCAGCGCAAGCCCCATGCCAGAGCCCGCACAAGCTCAATCATAAGCATGGTGCGATCGGCAACAGCACAACCAGAGACAGAAGTGACCGCACGATGTCGATCCTTTGGATCAGCAAACGCCTATACATGCACAAAGACCTACTATCGGATCGGTTCGGACGCTACTACGAGCTTCCCCTACGCTTGTCCCGGTCCGGTTTCGACGTCGACATGGTGCTCTTCAGCTACAGATGGCGCCACGCCGAGCGGGTACGGATCAACGATCATTTCACGATACGCAGCTACGGCATTCTCGGCGCCGGTGCCATGCTCCTTCATCTGCTCGCCCAGGCCCGCTCCGATAAAATACAGATTATCCTAGGCTCATCCGACATGCCCTACTGCATCCTTGCAGTTCTCCTTGCCAAGCTCGTCGGCCGACGCTGCGCTTGTGATATCTACGACAACTTCGAAACTTATACCAGTGCACGAATTCCGCTGCTACTTCCACTCTTCTACCAGGCCCTACACAAGACCGACGTTATCGTAACCTTCGAGCAGACGCTCAGCGACTATCTCCAAGATGCCCACCGTGTCGGGGCAATCTGCACCGTACCCAACGGAGTCGACCCAACAGTCTTTCGCCCACTTGACAAGCTGGACTGCAGACGCGCCCTCGGCCTGCCTGCCGACGTTCCAATTGTTGGCTATTTCGGCTCACTCACCAAACAGCGAGGCTCACAAACGCTTTTTCAAGCTTTCGATCGGATACGGAAAGCGGTGCCGGATACGGTGTTTCTGTTGGCCGGCGGCGTGGAGCCAGAAATACAGTTACCGGCGCACAATCTCAAGCACCTCGGACTTCTCCCACAACAGGCCCTGCCTCAAGCCATCTGCGCGAGCGACGTCTGCTGCATCCACTACTCCAACAATGACTTCGCGCGCTTCAGCTTCCCACAGAAAATGATGGAATACATCGCTTGCGGGGTACCCTTTGTTGCGCCTCAGATCGGAGGCGCCGGGCGTTTCCTTGCCGACTTTCCTTACTTGCTCTACCGCGTGGACGATGCGCAGCACATGGCATTGCAGACTCTCGCTCTGTTGCGGAACCCCGACAGGCCTCTGCCCCCCCCATGGACCTGGGCCCAGGCAGCAGAGAGCTTCAACGCTGTACTGTCACAGGTCCCCATGGAGCCAACGACGTGAGCGATCGCACCACTCCACACCACCCAGAGTTCACTCAGGGATCTGGCCCGCACCACTACAGCACTCCCAAAATCAGCGTTATCACGGTTGCCTTCAACGCTGGCAACACCATTGAGCGCACGATCACTTCCGTCCAAGCGCAAACCTACCCCAATATGGAGCATATTGTTATTGACGGTGGCTCAACGGACGACACCATATCCATGCTTGACCGCTATCGCCCGCACTTCGCCCACTGCGTCTCAGAGCCTGACCGCGGCATCGCCGACGCAATGAACAAGGGCGCAACTGCTGCCACCGGCGATTATTACGTCTTCCTCAACGCCGACGATTCGTTCGCAGACCCCTCCGCATTGGAAGCAGCGTTGCAGGCCATTGCGACCGCCCCCGGCTATGACTTTTACGCCTTCTGCATATTCTTCGGCAGCCCCGACAATTATGAAAGGCGCTGCTCTCGCTCACTAGATTGGCGGATGCGCTTCAAAACCGGAATCTTCCACCAGGGCGTGCTCTGCAACGCGAGTGCTCACCACAAACTCGGTGGATTTCGCACGACGCTGTCCTACGCACTCGATTACGATTACTTTCTCCGAGCTTACCTCGCAGGAATGAGCCTTCGCCCGATCAACCAGACTTTGGCATTCATGTCTGTCGGCGGCATGAGCACAGGCCGGGACTGGCCATCGGTCCGCCGCCGCTTAGACCAAGAGCAACAGATTCAT
>NZ_CAJXYK010000044.1 GCF_913063425.1 uncultured Thiohalocapsa sp. | reverse complement strand
CTATTTTCAAAATCTTAAGGAAGTTTTTGCATGCGTCACCTGAAGAAAGATGCCTTGTTTGTTAATGAACTGTTACTGAGCCTCGTCCTCGCAGGGCCCGGCCTGCTCTGCGCCGAAGAGAAGGACTATGCCGACGACGATGAGATGAGCGAGCGCAGTGGCGAGCTGCGCAATGCCAAGGAGACGCTGAAAGAGGCCGCGGATGTGGTTGAGCAGATGAATGATGACGCGGATGCGCGCAAGGTGCTGGATCGCGCGCAGGCCGTGTTCGTGGTGCCCGACTATGCGCGCGCCTCCTTCATTGCCGGTGCCGCCGGTGGCCAGGGTGTCTTGATGAGCCGCACCGACGACGGCTGGTCCGGTCCCGCGTTCTACAACATCGGCGCCGTCAATGTTGGCGCCACGGCTGGTATCGAGGGCGGCTCCATCGCCTTCATGATCCTGAGCGATAAGGCGCTGCGGGGCTTCCGTGACGAGCACAACTTCTCGCTGAATGCGGATGCGGGGCTGACGATCCTGAATTGGTCGGAGCGTGCCCAGGCCACCGCCGGCAAGGGGGCCGATGTCGTCATCTGGTCGGATACGGAGGGCCTCTATGGCGACCTGTCCATCAGCGTTACGGACATCTTCGCCGACGACGAAGCCAATGCCGCCTACTACGGCAGTGTGGTGGAGCCCGTGGCCATCATCGTCGGCGAGATCAGCGACCCGATGCAGGACAGCGACATGCGCTCGGAGTTCAGCGCGCTGGAAGAGGCCAACAGCGACACCGACAAGCAGGACAAGATGGACGCGGCCGCGCAGAAGGCGTCCGAGAGGTCGGGGAGCAAGGACGGCGAGAAGCAGTAACGCCCGGCACGCGCGGGTCATACGCCGGCGCGTGTGACCCGCCCGCCTGCGGGGCGCCCTGGTGAACACCGCCCGGGCGCTTGGCAGGCGCATGTCCGTAAGCACGGTCGCCAAGCGCACGCTCGTCCAGCGCTGGGCCTGAAGGCTCGGCCGACCGGCTGCATCCAGCTGGCGGCGGGTGCGCGCCAGCACAGCGGCGGCACAGCGTGGTGATTGTTGTGGAGCTCTTCGCTGCCGATCAGCGCACCCCTGGGGAGGATGTTGGTGGAGGCGTCCGGGGTCTCGAAATTGCGATAGCCCCAGTAGTGGCCGACGCCGGTGATGACGCCGGCGGCGAAAACCGGAATCCAGAGCATCTGCACGGCCCAGACCGTGATGCCGTAAATGCCGAACAGCAGCAGATCCATGAGCAGCATCAGCGTGGGTGCAGGGGCTTGACTGGGGGCAAGGCGGGGTGGTCGTGCCGGCCATACGCCGAATTGCAAAGGGGTTGCATGGGTCGAATCCGTCAGTTGAGGAGGTGGGGCAGACGGCCGCCGACGGCGACCCCCACCGCCTGTTGGTTGCTCGGCTCGGGGTCGCCACAGCGGTAGAAGCCGCGGTAGCCGGCGCTCAGGCCCGTGCCCAGTGTGAATACGAGCTCGGCGTCGGCGCGCCAGTCGGCCGCCTCGCCCAAGGGGCGCACCACAACCCGGGCGCCTTCCGTGCGGTACTCGGCGCTAAGGCCGCCGGTGCGCCCTGCGCCGTCGAGCTGGAGCAGCACGCCGTTCAGCTGCATGACCGCCGTGCTGCCGTCCTGGGCCGCCCACAGAATGGGGTGCGACGCGGGGCTGCGGCGGAAGGCACAGCGGTCCGCGGTGCCGAGCATCGGCGCAGCGTCGGCCTTTGGCACGGGGGCGGGATCCAGGTGGCTGACGAGGGTGTTGTCGAGGGCCTGCGCCACCGTGCCGGGCGCCGCGGGCGGGTCCTGGTAGATGCTGTCCACGGTTCTGCCGGCCGCGACCTCGGCGATAAGCCAGCGCATCTCGGCGATCTCCCGGCGCTGGGCCGAGATGATCTCGTCCGCGAGCTTGCGCACGCGCGGATCGCGGATCTGTGCCCGCTCCGACGTCAGGATGGCGATGGAATGGTGCGGGATCATCGCCCGCATGTAGCTTGGCCCGGAGACCGTCACCTGGCTGCGCACGAGCCAGAGCGACAGCGCGAAGACGATGGCGGCACCGACGAAGATGGCCAGGTTGAGCGGCCCATTGGCGTACATGCCCAGCATGTAGGCGAGCATCACGATGGCCATGGCAGCGCCCATCAGAATGGCCATGTAAGCGCGTGTCTCGGAAAAGAACAGGTGCTCCCAGGCGTAGGTGTTCAGATACATCAGGATGAGCATCACCACCGCCGATGTGAGAATCATCAGGCCGAAGCGGATATAGGACATGTCTGGCCTCACTGCATGCGCTGTTGCCCGGCCGACCGGGCCATTCCCGGCGTGCTCGGCGCGGTGGGGTGGCGGGCCTTTGCGCTCAAGCGCAGTGCCGAACAGCGCTCACCCCGACCAGGCCGAACAGACCCCACAACAGCAGTGCACAGCCGATGCCACACCGGGGGATTTCAGGCCCCGGCCGAAGACGTGCGGGGCCGCGGGACGCGCCGCATCCCGCCTGCCGGGGCATGGCGATACGGACAGGTTGGAATCCCACGCCGGCGGTGGTGTTCACCACCTATCAGGGCCGAGGGCAGGGTAGTGGGCGCGGCCTCGGTCGCGCCGCGGGGTTGCGGCAGCGTCGCCCAGTGCGCCCACTGAGCGCGCCTCTGTCGACGCCCCACCGCCGGCGCGGTTCAGAGCCGACGGCATCACCCGCAACGCCCGCACAGACGGCTCCCGCCGACCTGCGTGCCGCGCTGGGAAGTTTGGGCTCCGGCCAACGCAGCGCCGTCGGCCAGGCACCCTGCATCGACCTGCCACCCCGGGCGTCTGCGCGGGCTGGCATCGCGGTTGCTGCATGTCCGAGACCCGCAAACCGAAGCGGGCAGGCCGGCGATGACGCCGACCCCTATTGCCACGACGGAGGATCCCTTGATGAAACGACTGACCGGCTTTTCACTGCTTCTCGTCACCTTCGCGCTGGGCTCGCTCGGCGCGCACGCGCTGGAGCCCTGGGACGAGCGCGCCTACTGGAACGATGACGACTACGGCACCTTCCAGTCCGGGAACTGGGACAGGGACGATTACGGCTACTACGACCGCGACTTCGACTATGAGGCGGACGTGGCTGAGAACGACGAGTGGTGGGACGATGAGCGCTACGCCGATGATTGGTCCGCCTATGAGCGTGCGGACCAGGAATGGTGGAACAGGCCCTTCCTCGGTTGGCAGACGTCCCCCGGCGACATCCCCGAATCCCAGTGACACGCGAAGCGCAATCCAATACCCACCGCAATCCGATTTGGAGACACAGGCCATGAAACATCTCAAGACAACGGCATCCGCCATCGCCTTCGCCGCCGTGAGTACCATCGCCTTCGCCGAGCAGAGCTCGGCGCAGGGCGGGCAAATGGGTGCGCAGCAGCAGGGGATGCAGCAGAGCGACGCAAGCGACCGCCAGGCCCGCGCCGGTGGCGATGAGGGCCAGGGCCGCCAGCGCATGGTCATCGGCCGCGTCGTGGACGATCAGGACATCCAGATCAAGGGCATCGACCAGGCGCACAAGCTCGTGCGCATCGAGCAACGGGACAAGCGCCTGGTGGTGGACCTCGGCGCACAGGGCCAGCAGGAGAAGCTGGATCTTCAGCAAGGCGACATCCTGTTCGTGAGCGGCCGTGCCGGACGCATCAACGGCAAGCCCGTCATCATCGCGCAGTGGGCTGCCGAGATGTTTCCGATGGGCCAGGGTGTGGCCAGCAGCAACTAGGACAAGGCCGATTGATCGGCACGTCCCGTGCGGGGCAGGATGCCCCGGCGTTGTCAGCGGCTCGAGCCGCTGGCAATTCAGCGGCCCGAAAACGGCGTTCTCGGGTTGCCTGCGATTTCCCACCCATTACCCGACCCTGCGCTCGCGTACGCCGCCGACCCTGCGCTCTCATCACCCGTCGACTGTCGGCTTACGCTGTCGCTGACGCGGCCTAGGGCGCGATGGATGGCGGGCATGGGGGTGGCTGCGGGCGGCCTGGCTGCCTGGCGGCGCGGCAGCGAACGGCGCAGCGGGCGCTGGCGCCCGTGGCGGGCTCTGGTGCCTGGCCGCTGTCCGGCTGCCCGCGGGTGAGCCTGATCCAGGTGAGGGTCGCCACGGCGTCCGCCAGCTGCGGATAGACGGGACCAATGCCCGCGAGCCAGAGCTTGCCTGAATGGCCCGCGGCCCCGCGCGAGCGGCTCTGCGGCCGTCAATCCGTCGCCGCCGTCGGGTCCCAGCTCGGTATCAGCTCGGACTCCCGCCATTCCTCGCGGACATCGTCCATGTCCTCGTCCGTCGGGCCGTAGACGAAGTCTCCCGTGACCATAGCCAGTGCCGGGCGCCGTCGCACAATGGCCGCCACCGGATTGTCGCTCCAGAAAGGCACCCGCCATCATGGAGACGGCGGCGGCAAAGGCGCCGGTGATGCCGGCCACCAGCACCTGGTCGGTCTGGTCAGTGGCTGCAGCGACACCGAAGACGAGCCCGAAGACGGACACCGCGCTGTCTTCCATGCCGAAGACGACGTCGCCGGCGGAGGTCTTGAGGGAGCTGCCCAGGCGGGCGACGGGTCCGGGCATGGCTGAATGCGGGACTGACTCTGCAGGTGGGGATACGGCGGTGAGCGCTGCGTGCACGGCCGCCGGCGTCAGGCGCCCGTATGCAGGCTTCCTGCCAACGCGCAGCGGCAAGGCTGCCCCGTCGGCATTCGCCGGACCCCGGGGGAGGCGAGCCGCCGCCAGGCCGGGGAGCCGTGGCGCCGCCGGGGGATTTGCCCTTGCCAGCGGTGGCAATGCCCACTTCGCGCCGCCGCGCCGGGGCCTGCGCCGCATGCTCCTGCGTGGCTGGGGGCGCGCACGACGGCCGGCCGCCGTCCCCCGCGCAATGGCATAAGCGTTGCTGCGTTCTGTCCCGGCCATGCACGGCGCCGGCGACCATGGCGTCTACCCCTGTGGGAGAGGACGGAGGACACAGATGCGCGAGCTGCATATCCAAGTGCCGCGGGGCCGGGGCGGCGAGGTCGCGGCGGCGGCCCGCGAGCTGGTCTTCTCCCTCACCTCCGGTGTCGTTGTCTGGGTCGCATTCGCCACGAATATCGTCCACCTGCTGGTGGCGGCGATGCTCATCGCGCCCTACGCCGGTCCCGCCATGAACGCGGCCATCGGTGCCGTCAGCGGGGATCTGAAGCTGCTCGGCTCCAGCGTCCTGCGCTACTGGGCGGGACTCGCGGTGGCGGTGGCAACCTCGGCCCTCGCCACCTGGGGCACAGGTCTGCTGGGGCCGACGGCACTGATGGTCGATGTCTCGCTGATCATGGAATCGGCGCTGGTGCTGGCGCTGGTTTCCGGTGCGGCCGGTGCCGTGGGCCTGGTGCAGTCGGAGCGCGACAGCCTGGTGTCCACCGCCGCCGTGGGCATGCTGGTGGCGGTGTCCCTGGCGCCGCCGGCGGGCCTGCTCGGCGCGGCCCTGGTGCTCGGGCGCTGGGAGATGGCGCGCAGCGGTCTGTTCCTGCTCGTCCTGCAGTTCCTCGGCATCCTGCTCGCCGGGGCGCTGGTGTTCTGGCGCTACGGGGTTGCGGCGAGCGGACCCCGCTTCGGCCGCAAGCGCCACCGCGGCGGCATGGCGGCGCTGGCGGCGACGGCGGCTTGCCTCATCGGACTCGTGCTCTGGCAGTTCGGCGGCGACGCCGGGCTCGAGCGCCTCAGTATCGTCCGCAAGGCGCAGGAGCTGGCGGAGGATGCCGTGCAGCAGCAGGGGGCGGCGCGAGTGCTGGAGGCGAGCTTCCGCTTTACCGGCCAGCGCCAGGCCGGGCAGGCAACCCTGCTCGGGCAGATCTATGCGCAGCCCACGGGCGATGCCGCGGGTGGGTCGGCGGCCGCGCAGGACCTCGCAGCCCGGCTGCGTGCCGAAGTGGAGGCGGCGCTGGTGGACCGCTGGCGGGGCGTGGAGCCGCAGGTCAGCGTGAGTGTGATGGATTGAGCCGGACTGCGTTCTCGGTCATCTCCCGCAAGCAATGCAGGCGCGCGCGCCGGCCGCCGGCATGGATACTGCTAAGCCAGTTGGGGCACACACCTGCGTTGCCCGGGAGGAGACCGCATGAGCGAGGATGTCACCGGCCGCGTGGCCCTGGTCACCGGCGCCACCGACGGCATCGGCGAGCTGACGGCGCGGCGCCTCGCCGCGGACGGCGCCACCGTGCTCGTGCACGGGCGCAACCCGGGCAAGGTGGAGCGGGTCGTCGAGATGATCCGCGGCGACGGCGGCGACGCGCAGGGCGTGGTGGCGGACCTGGCCGCAGTGGCGCGGGTGCGGCGGCTCGCCGACACGGTGCTGGAGCGCACACCCCGCCTCGATATCCTGATCAACAACGCCGGCGTCGGCGACCCGCGCGGCCCGCGGCGCGAGAGCGACGACGGCCATGAGCTGCATTTCGCCGTGAACGCGCTGGCGCCGGTGCTGCTCACCCGATTGCTGTCGGATCTGCTCGCGGACACTGCCAGGTCCCGGGGCGAGGCCCGGGTGGTCATGGTCGCCTCCGCCGCCCAGAGTCCCATCGACTTCGATGACCCGCAGCTCAGGCACGGCTATGACGGCATGCTCGCGTATGCGCAGAGCAAGCTCGCGCTGGTGATGGCGACCATCGAGCTGGCCGAGCGGCTGCAATCCCGCGGCGTCATTGTCAACGCTCTGCATCCAGGCACACTGCTGGATACCAAGATGGTCCGCGAGGGCTTCGGCCGCGCGCACGGGCCGGCGGCGGACGGTGCCGAGGCCGAGGTCCACCTGGCCACGGCCTCGGCGCTGGCGGGCGTGACCGGTCATTACTTCGACCGCTTCGAGCGCGCCGAGCCCGCTGTCCAGGCCCGCGACCCGCAGGCGCGGCGGCGGCTGATGGACCTCATCCGGCAGCTCACGGGCGCCGGCTGACCGCCGCCGTCCCGCGGGCGGCGGACCTACTGCACATCGCGACATGCCTGAGCTGCGGATCAGCCCCTGGGACATCGCGGTGGTCGCCGTGTACGTGATCGGCACCCGCCTGCTGTTCGGCTGGTGGGCGGCGCGCCGCGATCCTGTCCAGCCTGGAGGCCATCTTCAACTCCGCGGCGACCCTGTTCACCATGGATTTCGTGCGCACCTTCCGGCCCGCCACCAGCGATGCCGGGCTGACCCGCTGGGGCCGCTGGTCCACGGTGGGCTTCATGGTCGCGGCCATCCTGTGGACGCCCGTCGTGCTGAGGTTCCCGACCCTCTGGCAGTACCTCCAGTCCTTCATGTCCTATATCACGCCGCCGGTGACGGCCGTATTCATCATCGGGATCTTCTGGCGGCGGGCCAACAGCGCCGGCGCCATGGCCACCCTCGCCGTCGGCGTGCCGCTGGGCATCCTCGGCTGGATGACCAACGAGCTGTTCGGCCGGCTGTCGCTCCAGTACCTCTACGCTGCCGGGATCATGTTCGCGCTGAGCACGGCGATCCTGGTGGCGGTGAGCATGGCGACGCGTCCGCCGGACCCCGAGCAGGAGCAGCGCTGCACCTGGGGGCGCACCCTGTGGCGCGAGGAGACTCGCGCGCTGGCCGGCACGCCCTGGTATGCCAACTACAGGCTCATGGCCCTGGGCCTGACCCTGCTCGCCCTGGCGATGGTGATCTGGTGGTGGTGAGCGCCGGCTGCCCACCGACCCAGGGCTGCAGCTGCGCGAGCTGATGCAACCGCACGCCGGCGCCGCCACGCGCCTGTCGCGAAACCTCTTCCCGCAGTCCCGAAATCCAGAGAAACCGTCATGAACGACGCCGCTCACGCCCCCCGCCCGCGCACCGACGCCTGGCACACCCTGACCACCGCGGAGGCCGCGGCGGCGCTGGACACCGACCCCGCCCGCGGCCTCACCGCGGCGCAGGCGGCACCGCGGCTCGCCCGCCACGGCGAGAACCGCCTCGCCGAGACCCGGCCCAGGCCGGTGTGGCTCAAGCTGCTGGACCAGTTCAGGAGCTGGCTGGTCATGGTCCTGCTGTTCGCGGCGGTGCTGGCCTGGGCCATCGGCGACCTCAAAGACACCGTGGTCACCCGCGGGCGCGGCGAGCTGCTGGTCACCGCCACCGGCATGGACACGGAGATGGGCAGCATCGCCGGGATGATCGCTGCCACGCCGGAGTCGCAGACGCCGCTGCAGCGCCAGCTCGACGTGCTCGGCAAGCGGCTCGCGGCCATCGCCGGCGCCGTGGTGCTGGTCCTGTTTGCGCTGACGCTGGCCCGGGATGCGCCGCTGGTGGACGCCGCGCTCACCGCCGTCGCGCTCGCCGTCGCGGCCATCCCCGAGGGCCTGCCGGCGGTGGTGACCGTGACCCTAGCCATCGGCATGTGGCGCATGGCCCGCAACCAGGCGATCCTGAAGAAGCTCGCCGCGGTGGAGACCCTGGGCTCCACGACGGTCATCTGCTCGGACAAGACCGGCACCCTGACCCTGAATCAGATGACCGCCCGCGCCGGCTGGTATGCCGAGCGCGCCTTCGAGATCACCGGCCAGGGCTACGAGCCGAACGGGCGCATCCACTGGCCGGCGGATGCACCGGCGCTGGAGCCCTTCCTGCTGCCCATGGCGCTCTGCACCGAATCCCGCGTCCGCGACGGCGAGCTGGTGGGCGACCCCACCGAGGGAGCGCTCTATGTGCTGGCGCAGAAGGGCGGCCTGGACCCACAGGCGGCGCAGGCGCACCACCCGCGCATCGCGGAGATCCCGTTCGACTCCGCGCACAAGTTCATGGCGATCTTCCACGCCGCCGGCGGCCAGGTGGCCATGTATGTGAAGGGCGCCCCCGATGTGCTGCTCACGCGCTCGACCCATTGGCAGGGGGCGGACGGCAGGGCGCAGCCCCTCGACGACGCCGCGCGGCGGGCGGCCGGTGCCGTGAACCAGGTCTTCGCCGACAACGCGCTGCGCGTCCTCGCGGTGGCCTGCCGAAACATCCCCGCCGCGGACTTCGACCCCGGCGACGTCCTTTGGCAATGGGCCCAGGACTGGACCTTCCTCGGCCTCGCCGGGCTCATGGACCCGCCGCGCCCGGAGGCCGCCCAGGCCATCGCCCGCTGCCGCGCCGCCGGCATCCAGGTGAAGATGATCACCGGAGACCACCGCATCACCGCCGCCGCGGTGGCCCGGGAGCTCGGGCTCACGGATGCGGCGGACGCGGTGGTGACGGGCGCCGAGCTGGACACCATGAGCATCGACGATCTCGCCGGGCGCATCGACGACGTGGCTGTCTTTGCACGGGTGGCACCCCGGCACAAGGTCGCCATCGTGCAGGCGCTGAAGGCGGACGGCCATGTGGCGGCCATGACCGGCGACGGCGTCAACGACGCCCCGGCGCTCAAGGCCGCCGACATCGGCGTCGCCATGGGTATGACCGGCACCGCGGTGACGCGGGAGGCGGCGACCCTGGTGCTCACCGACGACAACTTCGCCACCATCGTCCGGGCGGTGGAGGAGGGGCGGGTCATCTACGACAACATCGTCAAGTTCGTGCGCTTCCAGCTCTCGACGAACATCGGCGCCATCCTGACGGTGCTGGGGGCCACACTGCTGGCGCTGCCATCGCCCTTCACGCCGATCCAGATCCTGTGGATCAACATCATCATGGACGGGCCGCCGGCCATGACCCTGGGCGTCGAGCCGGCGCGGCCGGGGCTCATGGCGGAGCCGCCGCGCCCCCGCGGTGCGCAGATCCTGTCCGGTTGGCGGCTGCTGCGGCTGGTGCTGTTCGGCACGGTGATGACGGCCGGGACCCTGGGCCTGTTCGTCTACGGCCTGGAGCAGCATGCGGAGCCGGTCTATGCCGTCACCCTGGCCTTCACCACCTTCGTGCTGTTCCAGTTCTTCAACGTCTTCAATGCCCGCGCCGAGCAAGGCAGCGCCTTCAACGCCAATTTCCTGCGCAACCGCAAGCTGTGGCTGGCGCTGCTCGGGGTACTGCTGCTGCAGGTCGCCGTGGTCCACTGGCCGCCGGCGCAGGACATTTTCGGCACCACGGCGCTCCGTGCCGGTGACTGGCTGCTGGCGGCGGCGGTCGCCTCCAGCGTGCTCGTGCTGGAAGAGCTGCGCAAGCTGCTGTTGCGAGCGCTGCGGCGCCGGGGTGCGCCGGCGGGCGCCGTCGAGGCACGCTGACCCGCTGCCGCGGGCCCTGTCCGGGCGCCGCCGCCGGCGGCGCTGCATATCCCCCCCGACTGAAAACCACCGAACAGGAGGTCCCCCGAGCGCCGTCGGCACACCGCAGGCGCGACGGCGTCATGGAGCGGATGGCGCCCTTCATCGGGCCCGTGGGGGGTACCCAGCTGCCGCCGACGGAGCCGCCGAAGCGCTTGGAGCCGCCTGCGGACAAGCCGGCGCCGTCGGCGCGGCAGCAGAGCCCCGGCGGCGCCTGAGCGCGCGCCGTCGGCGCCGGCAGACCCCGCGGATACTGCGTCAGCACGTCAAAGCCCGCATGGAGGCGGGCCGCGGGGCGGGCTCAGCGACGCCCGACGGCGAGGACGTCGAGGTAGGTGGCGTGGAAATCCGGCCGGTCCAGCAGGTAGGTGTCGGCGCCGGGATCGCACAGGCGCTCGAAGCGATCGCGCATGGCGGGGGCCAGGTAGGGTGCCGCCTTGGCGCGCAGGTCGTCCAGCAGGCCGTCGAGGTAGCAGCGCTCGTCCCCGTCGAGCGGGGCCCGGCGCATGGTGGAGAAGGGCTGCACCGACACCGTGTCCAGCGCGGCGTCCTCCAGCAGCGTCGCCAGCCGGCGTGCAGCGAAATACTTGCCCGGGCCGTTGGGCCGCCGCTGGAGTGCGCGCAGCTGCGCCTGCTGCAGGGCCAGCTCCAGGTCCGCCGGCCAGGGCAGCACCACCCGATGCAGCGAATCCTGCTCCAGCACCGCCACATGGCCGCCTGGGCGCACCACCCGCCGCAGCTCGCGCAGCGCCGTCATGGGCTCCGGCAAGCTGTACAGGCTGTGCGCGCACCAGCCGAGGTCGATGCTGGCGGCGGGCAGGGGCAGCGCCTCTGCCGCGGCGGCGCACAGGAGCACGGGCGCGGCTTTGGCTCCGCTGCCTGCGGCGGCGGTCTCGAGCTGCCGCTCGGCGAGGTGCAGATAGGGGGCCGAGATGTCGATGCCGAGCACCACACCGTCCGTGACCCGCTGCGCCAGCCATTGGGCGTGGGCGCAGTCGCCGCAGGCCACATCCAGCACCCGGTCGGCGGGGCCGAGCGGCAGGGTCGCGATCATCGCCTTGAGCTCGGCCGCGTGGGCGCGGTGATATGCGAACAGCATGGGCGCGTAGTCGGGGGCCTCTGGGGCGGTCTCCGGGCCGGCGGTTTCCTGTTGCCGCGTTGAAGCCGGCGCCGGCGGGCTCGGGCTGCTTGCATCGGGGGTCATGGGCTCTCCGGGTGTCGGTGTCTGCGCCGCCGGGTCGCAACCGGGCGGGTGCGTGCCGGCTGCGCCGCCGGGCCTGGTCCGTAGAGGGCGCGGTACCGGCGCCGTTTCAGGTCTTGTCGGCCGTGCCTTCCAGCCACCGCAGTGTCGCGACGCCGCTGACCACCGCGACGCCGGTGTTCACCGCCAGCAGCATGAGGCCACCGAAGGCCATGCCGAGGTTCCCGGACATCAGGGCAATGCCCGCGGCAGCGCCTGCGGGCACCAGGGCCAGTGCCGCGAGGACGCCGATGAGGCTGTCGAAGCGATCGCGGGACAGGGCGATATTGCCGGCAATGCCGGCGGCCGCCGCGGAGACGGCGCTGAACCAGCCCACACTGAGCCGCTCTTTCAGCAGCGGCTTGTCGAACAGATTCTCGTCCGGCGGGAAGACGTTGGTGACGTTGAGGATGAAGGTGGTCGCCATGGCGGCCAGGACCGCCACGCCGAGGCCGAGGCCCACGGCCCGCAGCGCCATCTGCACCTGCTCCGGCCTGTTGCCGACATGGGCGAAGCCGATCAGCGCGAGCGGGGAGAAGATCGGCGCGACGATCATAGAGCCCACCAGCATGGGCACGGAATTGGTCAGAAAGGCCACGGCCGCGAGTACGCCCGCGGTGCCCATCAGCACCAGGTAGTCGGTGCCCGGCTCTGCCCGGGCCATGAGCTGATCCATGACGGCGTCGGGCGCGGGGTCGCGGCGCCTGGACGCCGGGGCTGTATTCGCTTCTGGCATGGCGGCATGCTCCGGAACAGGGAAGGGAGCCTGAGTCCAAGCAAGGTCCGACCCGGGAGGCGATCCCCGGCCCCTTGGCACGCCCGCTGCAACCGCCCTGGGCATGGCGGACCCGACCTCCCATTGTGATGACGCGCCCGTGGCGGCTGTCGTCTGCCGGCGGCGCGGCCTCGGGCGCACCGGCCTGGTCCTCGGCTGGGTGGTGCTGGTGCTCCTGGCGTCCGGCGGCTGCGAGCGGATCCACAACGATGCCAGGCTGCCCATGCCAAGCGCCCTGGCGGACGCGACCCCCGTGATCTTGATCCCGGGAGCGGAGGCGTCCTCGCTGGAAACCGCCGACGGCCGAATGCTCTGGACCGGCAGCGCGGCCCATCTGCTCGACCCCAACGCCTTTGCGCGCCTCGCGGAGCCGATGATGCCGGATGCGAGTGCCTCTGCCCGCGTCGTCGCTGCGGACGTCATCCGCGGCGTCCCTGGGCAGGACTACTACGGCGGTCTCATCGAGCGCCTGGAGGCACGGGCGGGCGCACCCTGCGTGCTCCCGGATGCGGTGGGGCCGCAGACCCGCTGCGTGCTCTACCCCTGGGACTGGCGCCGGGACCTGGTGCGGGCCGCCGCCGGGCTCGACCAGCTCATCGAGCGGCTGCGCCGCACCCGCGGCGAGCCGACGCTGCGGGTGGATCTGCTGGGCCACAGCGCCGGCGGGCTGGTGGTGCGCTATTTCGTGCGCTTTGGTGGGCGGGACGTGCTCGGGCGCTCGCCGGAGGAGGTCCGGGTGGACTTTGCCGGTGCGCCCAAGGTGCGGCGCGCGGCACTCATTGGGGTGCCGAATACAGGCGCGGCCTTTTGGCTCAAGCTCATGATGCGGGGCCACCAGCTGGGTCTGGTGAGCCTGCGCCCGGAGCTGATGGCGGTGATGCCGAGTGCCTACCAGGCGCTGCCGCATCCGGACCATGATTGGCTCTTGGACACGTCGGGGCGTCCAGTGGACCGCGATCTCTATGACCCCGAGACCTGGCGTGCGCTGCGCCAGTCCATCTTCGACCCGGCTGTGCGCCGGCGCCTGCGGGCGAGCCCGGGCGGCGAGCGCCGTCTGGCCGCCATCGAGGCCATACTGGAGGCGTCGCTGGAGCGCGGCCGACGGCTGCAGCTCGCCCTGAATCGGCCGGTGGCGCAGCCTTTTGCGTATGACGTCTTCGCCGGCGACTGCACACCGACGCTGGCCCGCTTCGTCGAGGAGCGCATCGGCGGCGTGCCCGAGCTTCGCTTCGCCCCGGAAGCCATCATCCATCCGCGGCCCGGGGTGGATTATGCGGCGCGCATGTATCGCTCCGGGGACGGCTGGATCACGCGCAGCTCCGCCCTCGGCCGCGGTGCCGACGGGCGCGGCCAGGGTGCCGGGCGCGGGGTCTTTGCCATCGACAACACGGTGCTCGGTTGCGGTCCGCACGGCGGTCTGCCGGCGTTGGACGCCGTGCGCAACACCCTGGTGGGGCTTCTGGCGATGGCGGATGCCCATGCGCAGGGCCGCGGCTGGGTGCCCGGCAAAGGCGGCCTGGGCCTTGACGGCCATGATCTTAAGCGGGCTTCGGCTGCCGCGCGCCCGGCGGCGCGAAAGGGCCGGCAATAGCGGCAAGCGCAATGGTTGCCCGGTCCGGCCGTGGTGCCGTCGGGTCTGCGCCATTCGGCATGGGCTTTGCGTCAATCTCGACACCCATTGTCGATTAAGGACCCACGCATGGCCATCACTGCCACCGACCCCATCAAGATTCTTTTCGCCATTCTACTGCCGCCCCTCGGCGTCTTTCTGGAAGTCGGGCTCAAGGGCCATTTCTGGCTCAACATCCTGCTCACCATCCTCGGCTTCATTCCCGGCATCATTCACGCCCTGTACGTCATTCTGAAGCATTGACCCGCGCACGCAGCCGGAAAGCGCGGCGCCCCTGAGCCCCCATGGCCAGCGGCGTCAGCCGCTGACGATGGCGGGCCATCCTGGCCCTGACGCACAACAGGGTGGAATCGCTTGCCTCAGCCGTTCACCACGACGCCGCCATTGGGGTGCAGCACCTGCCCCGACATGTAAGAGCCGTCCTCGCTGGCGCGCGGCCGATGCCGCTGTCGCCGCCGGTGACGATGGCGGCGCGGCCGCGCAGCTTGTCGCTGCCGCGGTAGCTCTCGCGGATGTACTCGGGCTGCGGGCGCATCTCGCCCTCGCGTCCCGGCTGACGCGCTTGATGCTGGGGGGGTTGCTGTTGGTCGGCCATCGGTGAGTCTCCTCGGCAGGTGGTTCCTGGTCAGGCGCCGGCCGGCCGCTGTCAGCACACCGACGCCATACGCCGTGGCGACACTGCCAGCGCCGTGCCAGCCCCGCGCGCCATCCCCCAGCGCTATCCCCAGACGCGCCGGACGGCCTGCCCCCGCGCCCGCCATTCGGGTCAATGCAACTGCTCACGGTGGTAAAGCCCCGGCCCACCGCCGGGTTTCCGGCCCAGTGCGCCGGCGCCGGCCCACGCCGCTGCCCACATCGCAGTCTGCAGGGGGCGCGGCTGGACGGGCACAGTTCTTGATGGCCGTCAGCGTGCCTCATTGGTCCATCCACAACGAGCGGAGACAGCAGATGCCCAATCCGACCGAAACCAGAGCGGGCTCGCCCATGCAGCCCAGCGGCACCGGGTCCGGCGCGCAGGAGGACACCAGCACCAAGCTGCGCCGGGAAGCAGACGAGGCCGCCGCCGCGGTCCGGGACGAGACCGCCAAGCTCGGCGAAGATGTGCGCGCGGCGGCCGAGACCGGTGCCGAGTCGCTGCAAGAGCAGGCGGGCGCCGAGATGCAGGAGCGGCGCTTCGACGCCGCGGAGCAGGTGGACGCGTTCGCCGACGCCCTGCGCGCCGGTGTGGAATCCCTGCGCGCCGACGGCCATGAAGCCATGGCGGACTATTGGGGCAACGCCGCGGACAGTGCCGGTCGCTTCGCGGAGCGCATCCGCAACAAGCCCCTCGCGGAGGCCTGGCACGACACCGAGGAGACCGTGCGCGAGGAGCCGGCGCTCGGCTTCGGTGGCGCCATGATCGCCGGTTTCATGCTCGCCCGCTTCCTGAAGAGCTCGACCCCGGAGGCGTCGGCTGACAGCCCGTCCGCCGGTGCCCGCCGCGGCACCGCACCCACGAGCCCCGGCGCCTGGCCGCGCGAGACGCCGCGCACCCCCGCCGGCGTCACCACCCACCGCCCCCAGGTCTGACGGAGACTGACCATGAACGACCAAACCCAAGCCAGCGAGCGCCCCGAGTGGGTGCATTCCGAAAACCGCTCCATCGCCGGGCTGATGCGCCATTTCATCGACGAGCTCGCCGCGCTGCTGCGTGACGAGGTGAGCCTCGCGAAAGGCGAGGTCGGCGAGAGTATCACCGGCCTCAAGAGCGGGCTCCTGTCCATCGTCGGCGGCGCCATCGTGCTCATCGCCGGCCTGGCGGTCCTGCTCGACGCCATCGTCCTGGCGCTCTACCAGGTGCTGCCGGCCCCGCTGTGGCTGTCGCCGCTGACCGTCGCCCTGGTGGTGCTCGCCATCGGCGGCGTCATGCTGGCGGCCGGGCGCAGCAAGCTCAGTCCCCGCACCCTGACGCCCGAGCGCACCATCGACGAGAGCGGCCGCGACCGCCGCATGCTGAAGGAGAGACTCACATGAATGCCACCGCAACAGATACCGAAGCCCATGCGCGCGGCAATGGCCCGACCGACTGGCCGCGCGACCCCGATGTCCTGCAGGAGGACATCGAGCGGCACCGCCGCGAGCTCGACCGCACCCTCTCGGCGCTGGAGAGCAAGTTCTCCGCGCAGGACATCGCCGAGCAGCTGATGCGTCAGCTCCGCGGCGGCCCCGGCAGCTATTTCAGCGAGCTGTTCAGTGCCGCGAAGCACAATCCCATGCCGCTGGCACTCGTGGGCGTCGGTCTCGGCTGGCTCATGTTCGGGGGGCAGGACAGCGGCCGCGCCGGGGCGACCGGCGCCGGCGAGCGGTCGGACACGGGCGCGGCGGGCGAGAGCCCGGATGTGACCCCGGTACCGGATGACACCGCCATCGGCGACCTGTACGCCTTCTGCCTGCGCCGGGAGTATCCCTTCTACGACGACGAGGTGGAGTGCCTGCTCTACGACGACCTGGGGCCCGCGGCGGCGGCCGCCTGGACCGGCACCGGCGGTCGGGATATCGAGCCGGGCAGCAGCGGCACCCGGGACGTCCAGGGCGACGCCGGCGAGCGCTTCCGCGAGCAGGCCCGGGCCGCAGGCGGTGAGGCCAAGTCGCGCATTGATCGTACCCGCGAGCGCATGAGCGAGGCCACCGATGAGGCCAAGCTGCGCGTCGCCCGCGCCCGCGACAACGCCCGTCGCCGCGCTGCGCAGGCGAAGCGGGCCGCCGAGCGCGGCGCCCGCGAGGCGGTCCGGCAGACCAGTGATTTCGTGGACCGCTATCCGCTGTCGCTGGTGGCGCTGGGCGTCGCCGCGGGCGCGGCCCTGGGCGCCGGTGCACCCACCACCCGCGCCGAGGACCGCTGGATGGGCCGGGCCAGCGATGAGCGCATGCAGGGCGCAAGGGAACAGGCCCAGGCTGCGGCCGACACCGCCAAGCGCAGCGCCGAGGCGGCGGCGCAGGCCGCCTCCGATGAGGCCCACCGCCAGGGCCTGCACCCGCACGAGCTGAAGGAGCGTGCCAGGGAGACCGGCGCAGCCGTCTCCCGCAAGGCCGGCGACGAGGCCGAGCGGCACGGCGCCACGGGCACAGGAGTGCGCGAGCGCGCCCGGGACACGCGTGAGCGGGTGGAGGACGTCGCCGGCGCCGCGGGCGAGGCCGCCCGCCGTGAGCTCGAGCGCGAGGGCGAGCCGCAGGAAGTGCGGCACCGGAGCTGATCAGACCGGGAACGTCCGGCCAGCGCGCCGGCAAACCTCGTCACTGGTAGGTCGGGTCAGCGCTCGCGTGTCCGACGATCAAGGCGTTACCTGCCCGCTCGGGCGACGTAGCGCTGATGGCGACCTACGCGGGGTGCTTGCGCAGCCGGTACCCATGTGTCTGTTCACTGCCGTTTCTTCGCCGTGCCTTGCGCGTGCTCGGCCTGTCACTGCTGGTCTGCGTCTTGCCCGCCCCCGCGCCGAATGCACTGTCGCAAGTCGGAGGCACGGCGATTGCTTGTGGGTAGAGTCGAGAACCCTGACCCGGAGGACAGGATGGAAGGATTTACGCCCGTACTTTCGACCATCGGCGGCATCATGATCGGCCTCGCCGCCGTCGGCCTGCTCTACTTCAACGGCCGAATCGCCGGTATCAGCGGCATTATGGGCGGCGTCCTGCGCCCGCAGAAGGACGACACCCTGTGGCGTGCGGTGTTCTTGCTTGGCCTGTTCGCCGGTGCCCTGATCATGCTGTGGCTGCATCCGGCGTCATTCGATCTGCGCATCGACGTTTCCGACTCCGCCGTGATTCTGGGCGGATTCCTGGTCGGTATCGGAACCCGTATCGGTAACGGCTGCACCAGCGGCCACGGTGTCTGCGGCGTCGGTCGGCTCGCTCCGCGCTCGATTGTGGCGAGCGCCGTGTTCTTCGGATTTGCGGTTCTCACCACCTACGCGGTAAGACACCTGTGGGAGGTATTCTGATGCCTGGATACCTGTTCGTATTCTCGTCGGGCGTGCTGTTCGCCGCCGGCCTCGCGCTGTCCGGCATGACCCTGCCGAGACGGTCATCGCGGTCGGCGATCTGAGCATCGAGATACTGATGACGCCCGGCCACTCGCCGGGCGGATGCTGCTACCGGCTGGGCAACGATCTCTTCACCGGAGATACGCTGTTTGTCTACGGCTGCGGGCGCTGCGACCTCGCGGGATCGGACCCCGGCAGCATGTTCCGATCCTTGAGGAAGCTCGCCGAGCGCATCGCCGACCCGGTGATCGTGCATCCCGGCCATCGATATGCGGCTGCGGCCAGCACGACGATGGCTGAGCAGCGCCGCGGCAACCCCTTCCTGCATTTCGACGACGAAGACGCGTTCGTCGCCTTTCGGGCCGAGCACAATCGCCATCGGCTCCCCCCGTACGGTCCGGTCCCCCGGGGACAGCCTGCATGGTAGGTGCTGATCGCTGCAGCGCATCCACGGCGCGCAAGTCACCGCGCGACATCATCGCCAACATCACGCGGCGGGCGGGCCTGCTCGCGTAGCCACAAGCGCCGCCGGACAGCGCCCGTTGTTCCGTTCTCTGCCGTCGTGGCGATGGCGCTGAGCACCACCTGCGCGCCCGAGCTGGCCCCGCAGCGCATCCGGCGGGACTGGGCGGGGCTGGCATCGCAGATGCTTCGGTTCAGTAAGAGGCGGTGCCCCGCAGGCTGCCGCGCCCGCGCCGTCGCGGGCAGTGGCTCATATGCACCAGGGCCCGGGGCAAATGCACGCAGGCACCGCCGGCCGCGGATCCTCGGGCGGTGTCCTTCAGACAGGAGCTGGACCATGACCGATATCAAGCAAGTTATCCAGAACCCCGACACCTCGAGCCCCGTGCAGGCGGACCGCGAGCGCGATCTCGCGGACTGGAATCCGGCGCAGGCGAAGGAGCAGGCCGCCGAGCTCGGCATCTCGCTCACCGACGACCACTGGGCCGTCATCGACGCGCTGCGCGAGCACTACCGCCAGCACGGGCTGGCCGACGACGGCCGCGAGCTCGGCGACATGCTCGACGAGCGCTTCGCCGATGCGGGCGGGCGCCGCTGGCTGCGCAAGCTGTTCCCGGAGGGACCCGTGCTCCAGGGCATGCAGATCGCCGGGCTGCCGGTGCCGCCGCACACCGAAGACGAAGGCTTCGGCACTGCCCGCTGAGGTGGGTGCGCATGCCGAATACCCCCGAGCCGCCGCCTGAGCGCCTGGTCAGGAGCCTTTGATGTACTTACTGGTGTTTTTCCTGCTCGTGGGCGCCGGCATCGTGCTCGCGCGGATGGGCTCTGCGCGTGGCCGACGGACCTGGCTGTGGGGCGGTATCGCGTTGGGGGTGGGCACCCTGGTGCTGTTTCCGCTGCTCGGCTTCTGGGCGGATGCCCTGTGGTTCCATGCGCTGGGCTTCGCTGCCCGGTTCTGGGCATTCGTCGGTGCCCGTGTGGCAACCGCCGGCGCCGGGGCGCTGGCGGCGGGGCTCGCGGCCTGGCTGCTGCTGCGCCCGGCGCGGCACCTGTTGCCCGCGCTGTCACCCTGGGCCGAGCTGGCCGCTGCGGGCGGCGGCCTGCTCTGGGGATTCGGCACTTGGGAAGCCTGGCTGCTGTTCCTGAACCGGGCGGAGGCCGGTGTGACGGAGCCCATCCTCGGGCTGGACGCCGGTTTCTACCTGTTCACGCTGCCAGTGCTCGAAACCCTGCATGGGCTGCTGCAATGGGTGCTGGTGGTGCTCGCCGCGGCCACCGCGGTGGCCGTGCTGCTGCGCCTGCGGGGCAGGGCCGGCGGTGGCGCAGCCGGTGACGACGCCGGTGCCCTGGTGCCGGCGGCGGCGGTACTGAGCGCAGCGGCGGGCGTCTGGCTCGGGCTCGGGGCGCTGCTCGGCGCCTTTGCGCTGCTGTACTCGGACCTCGGCGTCACCGCAGGTCCCGGCTGGACGGATGCCAATATCCGCCTGCCGGTGTTCCTCCTGCTGGCCGTGCTCAGCCCACTGCTGGCGTTGGCGCCGGCGGTGGGGCCGCTGCGCCGTTGGCTGGGCGCGCGGCTGACGGGCCTCGGCGAGCGGCTTGCGGGCGGCGTCTCGCAATGGCTCAAACAGGGCTTGCCGGCGCGCGCCGGGGGCTTGCTGGTGAGCCTCGCGGTGCCCTGGGGTCTGGTGGCGGCGCTGTGGCTGGTGCTGGCGGCCGTGCTGCCGGCGGCCGTGCAGGGGCTGGTGGTGGAGCCGAACGAGATTACGTTCGAGAAGCCGTACATCGCCCACAACATCGCGCTGACGCGTCATGCGTTCGGACTCCACAAGGTGGAGCAGCGCCAGTACGACCTGGCCGGGGATTTCAACCGGCAGACAGTACAGAACAATCGCCATCTGCTCTCCGAAGTGCGGTTGTGGGACTGGCGCGCGCTGGATGCCGTCTACAAGCAGTTCCAGGAGATCCGGCTCTATTACGAGTTCGTGGACGTGGACATGGACCGCTACCACGTCGGCGACCGCTACCGCGAGGTGATGGTCTCGGCGCGGGAGCTCTCGCAGGAGAACCTGCTGGCCCAGAGCCGGACCTTCGTCAACCGCAGGTTCAAGTACACCCACGGTTACGGGCTCACCCTGGCCACCGTGAGCGACTTCACGCCCCAGGGGCTGCCGAACCTGCTGGTGAAGGACATCCCACCCGTGTCGGCCTACCCGGCACTCGCCGTGGAGCGCCCGGAGATCTACTATGGCGAGCTCACCGACGAGTGGGTGGTGGTGAACAGCAGCGAGCAGGAGTTCGATTACCCCCGCGGTGAGCAGAACGCCTACACCCACTACGCGGGCCAGGGCGGTGTGGAGCTGAAGAGCCTGTGGCGCAAATTCCTGTTCGGCTGGAAGCTCGACAGCACCCGGCTGCTGCTGTCGGGCTATCCGCGGGCCGAGAGCCGGATCATGCTGCACCGCCAGATCGAGGAACGGGTGGGCATGCTGGCGCCCTTCCTGCAGCTGGACGACGACCCCTATCTGGTGCTCGTGGACGGGCGCCTGTACTGGATCATCGACGCCTACACCACCTCCTCGCGCTTTCCGTACAGCGAGCCCTTCGTCGCGCCCTTCGCGCGCCGGCTGCGACCGGGCGGTGCCGGCGGCGAAGGCACGCCGCAGGTGGAGTATCTGAGCGGCATCAACTACCTGCGGAACTCGGTCAAGGTCGTGGTCGATGCCTATCAGGGCGATGTGCACTTCTACGTCTTCGACCCGGAGGACCCGCTCATCAGCGCCTGGCAGCGCGCGCTGCCGGACATGTTCCAGCCCCGCAGCGCCATGCCCGGGAGCCTGAAGGCCCATGTGCGCTACCCGGAAGGGCTGCTGCTGACCCAGGGTCTGGTCTATGCCAAGTACCACATGACCGATCCGGAGGTGTTCTACAACCAGGAGGACCTCTGGGTGCGCGCCACCGAGAAGCACTACGACCGGGTGCAGCCGGTGGAGCCCTACTACGTCATGTGGGAGCTGCCCGGATCCGACGCGGCGGAATTCGTGCTCATGCTGCCCTTCACGCCCAAGAACCGCCAGGTGCTCATCGGCTGGATCGCCGGGCTCTCCGACGGCGAGAATTACGGCCGCTTCCTGGCCTACCAGTTCCCGAAGGAGCGCCGTGTGCTGGGGCCCCAGCAGGTGGAGACCAAGATCGATCAGGACAGCCACCTCTCCGGCCAGCTCACGCTCTGGGACCAGCGCGGCTCCAATGTCATCCGCGGCAATGTGCTGGCCATCCCACTGGACCACACGCTGCTCTATGTCGAGCCCATCTACCTCCAGGCCGAGACCGCCGCCTACCCGGAGCTGCGGCTGGTGGCGGTGATGCACGGCGACGATCTGAGCTATGCCGAGACCTTCGATGAGGCCATAGCCGGGCTGTTCGGGCCCGAGCAGCCGGCCGCGGCCGGGCTCGGCACGCGCTCCCTGCGCCAACTCGCGGGCGATGCGAATGCCGCCTTCCAGCGCTACCTCGGCGCCCAGGGGGACGGGCGCTTCCAGGACGCCGCCGATGCCCTGACAGAGCTCCAGTCGCTGCTCTCGGAGCTCGTGGCCGCACAGGAGGGCGGTGCTGCGGCGGCCGAAGCCGATCAGCAGCGCGCCGAGTGACGCCCATGCCGACGCTTTACCACATCTCCGACCTGCATTTCGGGCGCGAGCGCCCGCGGCTGGTGCAGGCGGTGCTCGAAGAAATCAACGCCCGCGCCCCGGAGCTGGTGGCGGTGAGCGGGGACCTGACCCAGTCGGCCCGGCGGCGCGAGTTCGCCGCCACCCGGGACTTCCTCGCGCAGCTGGCGCCGCCGGTGCTGGTGGTGCCGGGCAACCACGACGTGCCGGACTGGGACCTGATCCGGCGTCTGCTGCGGCCCTGGAAGCGCTACGGGCGCTACATCACCGAGGACCCGTATCCGACCTATTCCAGCCCGACACTGGCGGTGCTCGGACTCAACTCGGCCCGGCGCTGGTCTCCGCACACCGACTGGTCCCGCGGCCGGCTCTCGGCGTACCAGATGGACGAGGTGGCGCGCTTCTTCGGCGCCGCCGAGCCGGGCGCCGTGCGGGTGGTGGTGGTGCACCACCCCTTTATCGTCCATGAGCTGGCCATGGGACGCGGCGTCATCGGGCGCAAGGAGATGGCGCTGGCGTGCTTCGGCGAAAGCCGGGTGGACCTGATGCTGTCCGGACACCTGCACATTCATCACAGCGAGACCATGGCCGCCAGGACGGGCGAGCGCACCCTGGTGGCGGCCCAGGCAGGTACTACCCTGTCGGACCGCCTGAAAGCGGGCTTTCCCAACAGCTTCAATGTCATCGAGCTGGATCAGGAGCGCATCCGCATCCGCATCCGCTGCTGGTCCGACGACGGCGGCTTTCGGGACTGCGAGCGGCTCGACTATCGGCGGGCCGCGGCGGGCTGGGAGCCCGAGCCGGTTTGACCGTGGGAGCGGCCTCTGGCCGCGATGCGCGGGCGCCGCTGCCCTGGAAGTCGTCGCGGCAGGGATGCCGCTCCCACAGGGCCTGGCTTCTGTGGGAGCGGCCTCCGGCCGCGATGCGCGGGCGCTGCTGCCCTGGAAGTCGTCGCGGCAGGGATGCCGCTCCCACGGGCGCTTGCTGCTGAGCGTCCGCTCGCGCGCGTCGACAGCGGCTTCACTTGCCCGACAGTTTTCCCAGAGCAGGCCATCACATGCCCAGCTTCACCGTCGCCGAAACCGTCCATCACCCACGTGCCGCCGTGTTCGACCTGGTGGCCGACATCGAGCGCTATCCCGAGTTCGTCCCCGGCTGGCGGGAGGCCCGTGTGCTCAGCGATCAGGGCGAGCGCCGGCGGGTGGAGCAGGCCGTGGGCGCCGGCCCCGTGGTCCTGCGCTTTCGCACCGAGGCGCGGCTGCAGCGCCCGGAGCGCATCGACATTCAGGGCGGCGGCGGCCCGTTGAAGCGGCTGTACCAGGTGTGGCGCTTCGAAGAGCGTGCGGAGGCCCGGACCCGCGTGGAGCTCTGGACGGACTACACCCTGCGCGGCGGACCCGCAGCCGCCGTCGCCGGTCCCTTCTTCCGCCAGCGCACCAAGGAGGTCGTGGCGGCCTTCCGCCGGCGTGCCGATGCGGTGCTGGGGGGCTGAGCGTCGTCGCGAGGCCCGCGGCGCGGTGCTCGCCGCAAAAGCCATCTCCTGGCTGTGGCTGGTGTATGCGCTGTCGCTGGTCTGGCTCGTGTTCATCTGCGGCGCCATCCGGCGTGCCGCCGGGGCCTATCCGGGGCGCCGTCTGTGGGCGATCCTGGCCCGGCTCGGTGTGCTCGTGGGCATTCTCAGGATGATGCTGGAGGCGGTGCTGCCGGCCGGGCGCGGCGGCACGCCGTCCTGACTTGCCGGGCTGCCCGATCCCCGCCGATACCGGGCGGAAATCCGCCGCAGTTCGGGCTGCGCTGGGCTGCTCCGATCTGCCGTCGGCGGGGCCTGCGCGCGTCGCTCAGAGCTGGGTCAGGAGCTGCTTGATCCGCTCCGCCGTCGCCGGCTTCAGCAGATACTGGTCGAAGTCCGCGCGCTCGGTGGATGCTGCCGCGTCCTGACCGTAGCCGCTCAGGGCCACGATGCTGAAGGCATCCGGGCCATGGGCGTCCCGCAGCCGGCGGGCGACCTCGTGGCCGTCCATGTCCGGCAGTCCGATGTCGAGGATCACCAGCGCCGGCGCGAATGCTGCCACCGCTTCGGGCACTTCGCCGCCGCGGGTGAGCAGCCGCACGGTCTGGCCCAAGTGCTCCAGCAGCATCACCAGGGTCGGTCCCACGGCCGGGTCGTCATCCACCACCAGCACCCGTCGCGGCGGGATCGGCCCCGCCGGCGCCTGGGCCGCGGCATCGGCGGCGTCGCCGCCGGCGTCGAGCGGCAGGGTCAGCGTGAGCTCGCTGCCCTGTCCCGGCCCGTCGCTCTGCGCCGTGAGCGTGCCGCCGTGCAGATCCGCCAGCTGCCGGGCCAGGGCCAGGCCGAGGCCGAGGCCGTCCTGGTGGTGCTCCGCGGCGCCGCCGAAGCGGGTGAAGGGCTCGAACAGCCGCGGCAGGTCCTCCGCCGCGATGCCGATGCCGTTGTCCCGCACCTGCACCCGCACGCGGTCCCCGGCCGTCTGCGCGGACAGGGCGATGCGGCCCCCCGCGTCGGAATAGTGCGCGGCGTTCATCAACAGGTTGGACAGGATCTGGGTCAGGCGCTCCCGGTCGCCCGCCACCGGCAGCGGCGCGTCGGGCAGATCCAGCTCCAGGTGCTGGCCCTTCGCCGCGATGGCCGGCTGCGCCTGGGCGGCGGCGTCGTGGATGCTCTCCGTCAGGTCCATCGGCAGCTTGCGCAGCGCCAGCTTGCCGCGGCGGATGCGGCTCAGGCTCAGCAGGTCGTCCACCAGCCGCGTCAGGTGCCGCGTCTGCCGCCCGATGATCTCCACGGACTGCGCGACGCGCTCCGCCGACGGCTGCTCCATGCGCAGGACCTCCACCATGGTGGTGATGGCGGCGAGGGGGTTGCGCAGCTCGTGCCCGAGCATGGACAGAAAGCGGTCCTTCTGGCGATCGGCCTCGCGCAGGGCCTCTGCGGCCTCTCGCCGCTCGGTCACGTCCCGGCTCATGGCGACCCATTTGACGACGGCTCCGCGCTCGTTGCGGATGGGTGCCGCGTGCAGCCGGCTCCAGATCCAGCGCCCATCCGCTGTCCGCAGCCGCAGCTCCGCATCGATGACGCGCCCCGCTGCCACTGCTCCCTGCCACTCGTGCCGCGCGCGGTCGCGGTCGTCGGGATGGACCGCATCGAGCCAGCCATCGCCGAGGAACTGCTCGCATGCCTGCCCCGTGTGCCGACGCCAGGACGGCGAGTCCTGGACCACCGCGCCCTCGGCATCCGTCTCCCACACCGCGTCGGTGGTCGCCTCCACGAGCACGCGGAAGCGCTCCTCGCTGTCACGCAGTGCCGCCACCGCCTGCTCGCGCTCGGTGATGTCCTCGATGGCCAGCAGCACCCGCTGCAGGTGGTCCAGGCGACGGCCATTGAGCAGCATGAGGCGCGGGCCGATCTGCTCGAAGTCATGCGCCACGCGATAGCCTTCGAAGGCGTTGTCCCGGGGCAGCACGTCGTCCAGCAGCTCGCGCAGCTCGGGTATGTCCCACTGTCCGTTGCCGAGCGTGTAGATGTGCTGGCCTCGGGTCTCCCCGGGGGTGACGCCGAAGGTCTCGTAGAAGCTCGCGTTGGCGGCTTCGACCCGCAGGTCCTCGGTCAGCACCAGCAGCGGCTGGCGCACGGTCTCGACGATGCTCTCGGCATAGTGTCGGGCATTGCGCAGCACCTGCTCGGCGCGTTTCTGCGCGGTGAAGTCGAGGAAGGTGATCACGACGCCGTCGATGTGGTGATCGGCCGTGCGGTAGGGCCGCAGCCGCGCCAGGTACCAGCGCCCGTCGTCACTGGTGACCTCGCGCTCCACCGGGGCCAGGTCGCGCAGCACCTGCGCCGCATCGGCCTCCAGCGTGTCGTACTGGATGGCGCGGTGCAGCTCGCGGACGGGGCGCTCCAGGTCGCCGCTCCGGATGCTGAACAGCTCGGCCAGTTGCGGCGTGAAGCGCTGGATGCAGAGCTCGCGGTCGAGGAACAGGGTGGGGACCTCGGTGGCCTTCATGAGGTTCTCGAGGTCGTTGTGCGCGCGCGAGACCTCTTCCAGCTTGCGCTTCAGCTCCGCATTGACCGTCTGCAGCTCCTCGTTGATGCTCTGCAGCTCCTCCTTGCTGGTCTCCAGCTCCTCGCCCGTGGAACGGTATTCCTCGTTGAGGGATTGCAGCTCCTCGTTGGCCGCGCGCAGGTCCTCGTTGGTGGCCTCGAACTCCTCCTGGGCGGTGTGCAGGCGGGTGCGGGTCTCGCTCAGCTCTTGCTGGAGCCGGTGGACGACATCCGGTGATGCGTCGGTCGCTTCGGGCGTGACCTTGGTGGAGTGCGCCTCGCCCGCGTCCAGGAACACCACCAGCGCCAGGTGCTCGCCGCCCTCGGCCGCAGGCCGCGGCTGCACCAGCACGGCCACGGAGCGCGGTTTGCCGTTGAACTGCACCGGCACGAAGGCGGAGAGCGTGCGCTCCCGCTTCTCGAAGGCGGCGTACAGCGCTGCGCTCAGCTCCGGCTGAAGCTCGCGGCGCACCATGCGTGTGATGTCGGGGTCCGGCGGGCCCTGCGGCATCTCCAGATAGCGCCCGGCGGTCTCGGACAGGTGGATGATCCGGCGGCGATCGTCCACCAGGACGCTCGGTGGCCCGAGCGTCTCCAGCAGCGCCCGGTGGGCGGTCGGCGGCGAGCTGCGCTCGCGCGGCGGCGTTTCGGGCTCGGGTCCGATGTCAGGGGGCCGCTGCGGGGTCGTCAGCATATCGGGCAGCAGCGGCAGCGCGTGCCCCGACATCTCCCGCGCCACGTAGATGTGGTGGTGCTTGTCGACAACGTTGAACGCCTCCCGCCCGGCATGCTCGGAGACGCCGAGGAACAGATAGCCGCCCGGGCGCAGCGCATAGTGCAGGATGCCGAAGACCTGCTCCTGCAGCTCCCGGTCCAGGTAGATGAGCAGGTTGCGGCAGGAGATCAGGTCCTGGCGCGCGAAGGGCGGGTCGCGCAGCAGGCTGTGATGCGCGAACAGCACCAAGTCGCGCAGCGCGCGGTCGACGCGGTAGTGATCTGCCTCGCGCACGAAGAAGCGGCCGAGACGCTCGGCGCTCACATCGGCCTCGATGGCCTGCCCGTAGCGGCCCTCCCGGGCCACCGCCAGGGCGCGGTCGTCGAGGTCGCTGGCGAAGACCTGGACCTCCCGGGGCTCGTCCCTGCGCCCGGCCTCTTCGAGCAGCAGTATTGCAAGGCTGTAGGCCTCTTCACCCGTCGCGCAGCCCGGCACCCACACCCGCAGCGGCTCCTGCGCCGGCGCGGCGTCGAAGAGCTTCGGGATCACCTGGCGCGCCAACGCCTCCCAGGCGGGCGCATCGCGGAAAAAGCTGGTGACCGAGATCAGCATGTCCCGGAACAGCCCCTGCGCCTCCTCGGCGGTGTCGCGCAGGAAGGCGAGGTACTGCGCCAGCGTGCGCAGACCATGCACCTGCATGCGGCGGGTCACCCGTCGCAGCACGGTGCTGCGCTTGTAGTGCGAGAAGTCGTGCCCGGTGCGGGCGTTCAGATAGCGGATGATGCGCTTGAGCATGGCCTGGTCGTCCGCCTCCAGCGCCTCCGGCGCGGGGAGTCGGCGCTGGATGCTGTCGCGGTCTCGGATCAGCGCCGCGAGCCGCTCGGCCAGCTCGCCCGCCGGCAGCACCAGGTCGGCGATGCCGGTGGCGATGGCCGCCCGCGGCATGCTGTCGAATTCGGCCTCGGTGGGGTCCTGCACCAGGATGACGCCGCCGTTTTCCTTCACCGCCTTGACGCCGACGGCGCCGTCGGAGCCGCCGCCGGAGAGGATCACCGCAAAGCCGTTGCCGCGGTGCGCGGCCAGCGAGCGAAACAGCAGGTCCACGGCGGTCCGCCGCTCCGCACTCTGCCCGTAGGGCTTCGCGCTGAGCTCGGCATCGGTGAGCTCCAGCCGCCGGTCCGGCGGGATGACATAGACATGGTTGGCCGCAAGCGCCACGCGCCCCTGTACCTCGGTCACCGGCATCGAGGTCTTGCGGCCCAGGATCGAGGCCAGCTCGCTGTGGTGCTCGGGCGAGAGGTGCATGACCACCACGAAGGCCGCGCCCGTGTCGGCCGGCAGCGCGGCGAAGAAGGTGCACAGCGGGTCCAGACCCCCGGCGGAGGCGCCGATGCCGACGATGGGGTTGGTCTTCTCCGGAGACCTGGATTGGGCTGAGGACATGGCGCTGTTGCGTCGGCTCAGTGGGCTGGGGGGAGGCTCCAATGTGGAAGTGGCGGAGCCGGTGCGGGTATGCCGACTTCAATCGGCAGCCCGGGGCAGGCGGACCTCAGCCCGCCGCCGGCAGGTGAGGTCATGGCATCGGATTGTCCGCAGTACTGCAGGAGCCGGCAATGACGGCCTTGAGTGCCGCGACACCCGCCGGCTTGACCAGGTGCGCGTCGAAGCCCGCCTCTCGCGCCTGCTGCCGGGCTTCGTCCTGCCCCCAGCCGGTCATGGCGATGAGCTGGAAGGCGCGCTTGGGGTGCCTGGCACAGAGCCGGCGGGCGGCCTCGTAGCCGTCCATGCCGGGCATGCCCAGGTCCATCAGCACATGCGTCGGCTGCCAGTCGTCGCAGACCCCGATGGCCTCGGTGCCATCGTAGGCGACGCGCACCTCGGCGTTCAGCGCGGTCAGGAGCATGCGCAGGGCTTCAACGATGTCCCTGTTGTCGTCGACCACCAGCACACGGCATTGCGCCGGGAGCAGGTCCTGTGTCGTCGCCTCGTCCTGCGGGGGCTGCGCAGGGCCGCTGCGGCACAGCGGCAGCGAGACGGTGAAGGTGGCGCCGCGGCCCAGGCCCGCGCTGTCCGCGCGGACGCTGCCGCCGTGCATGTCCACCAGGGCGCGCACCAGGGTGAGGCCGATGCCGAGCCCGCCACCGCGCCCGGGCTCGGCCTGGGCGAACATGTCGAAGATGTCTTCGAGCTGCTCGCGGGCGATGCCGCGCCCGTCGTCTTCAATCCGGATCTCGACCCGATCCCGCTGCGGCACCACGCGCAGTGCGATGCGCCCGCTCGGGTCCGTGAACTTGGCGGCGTTGTTCAAGAGGTTTGCGATCACCTGCACCAGCCGCACCCGGTCGCCCGCCACCGGCAGCGGCTCCGTGGGCACGCTCAGGCAGATACGGCAGTCATCCCGGTCCAGGCCGGACTCGGTGATCTCCAGCGCCGCATCGACCACCTCCGCCAGATCGAGACGCTCCTGCTTCAGCTGAATCTTGCCGCGGCTGATGCGCGAGACATCCAGCAGGTCGTCGACCAGGCGCACCAGATGGCGGAGCTGGCGGTCCATGATCTGCAGCGGCCGCTCGCAGGCGGCGGCATCGCCGCGCAGCGCCTGCATCAGGTCCAGGCCGGTGCGGATGGGCGCAAGCGGGTTGCGCAGCTCGTGGGCGAGGGTGGCGAGGAAGGCGTCCTTGCGACGATTGGCGTCCTGCAAAGCCGCCTCGGCCTGTTTCCGCGCGGTGGTCTCCTCCACGACGATGCTGACGCCGGTGACGCGGCCGCGGGCATCGGTCACCGGCAGCCAGTGCTCTGAGAAGCTGCGCTGCACGCCGGGGCGGTAGGGTGTTTCTGCCATGACCTCGACATCGAGCCGGGGCCGGCCGGTGGCGATGACGTCGCGCAGGGGTGCCTCCAGCGTGTCGGCGAGGGCCGGCATGAGGTCACGGATGGTCTTGCCGATGTGCTCGGCCGCGGGGATGCCGTTGATCTCGGCCAGCCGGTGGTTGATGCGCAGATAGCGCAGGTCCCGGTCGAGCAGGCACAGGCCCACCGGCGTGTTGTGATACAGATCCTCCAACTCCGCGAGGCGCTGACGGGAGACCTCCTCGGCCGCCGCGGTCGCCGTCTCGGCCAGCAGGCGGGGGGAGATGTCGTGGAAGACGGCGACCAGGGCGTCCACCTGCCCCTGCTCGTCGTAGAGCGGCGCGCAGCTCACCGAGACGGGCAGGACACTGCCATCGCCGCGGCGGATGAGCATCTCCTCGCCGAGCACGACCTCCTGATGGTGCAGGGAGCGCATCACCGGCAGCGCCTCGGGCGGGATGGGTGTGCCGTCCAGCCGCACAGGCGCCGTTGCCGCAATGTGGGCGTCGAGATGGAGGTCGCCGTAGTCTCGCCCATAGAGCTCGGCCGCCCGCGGATTCATGTAGGAGAGCCGAAGGCGCTTGGCATCGATCAGCACCAGTGCGGTGGGAATCGACTCCAGCACGGCCTGCTGGCGACGGTGGCTCTCGCGCAGGGCGCGCTCGGATGCCTTCCAGGCAGTCATGTCCCGCAGGATCTTGGAGAAGCCCGTCAGCCGGCCGTCGGCGTCGCGCAGGGCGCTGACGATGCCGAGCGCCCAGAAAGGGTCGCCGCCCTTGCGCAGGTGCCAACGCTCGTCTTCGGCCCGGCCATGCTCCCGCGCGGCCCGCAGCTCGGCCTCCGGCACCCCCTGCGCCTGGTCTTCCGGCGTGAAGATGAAGGAGAAGTGGCGGCCGAGGGCCTCCGCCTCCGAGAAGCCCAAGACCTGCTCTGCGGCGACGTTCCAGCTGGTGATACGCCCCGCCGGGTCCAGGGTGAAGATGGAGTGGTCCTTGATGTTCTTCACCAGCGAGGTGAAGCGCGTCTCGATGGCCTGGCGCTCGGCTTCGGCCCGCCGTTGGTCGCTCACGTCCTCCATGGCCAGCAGGATCCGCTCGGCGCCCTGGTACCTGAGCCGGCGGGCGTTCAGCAGCATGATCTTCGGCCCGAGCCCGGGAAAGTCGTGCGCCACCTCGAAGTCGTCGAAGGACGTCTTCCGGGGCAGAATGTCTTCGAGCAGCGCGCGCAGGCCGGCAATGTCCCATTGGCCGTTGCCGAGCTCGTAGAGCAGCCGGTCCTCGGTGTCCTGGGGCGATACCCGGAAAGTGCGATAGAAGGCGCGGTTGGCGCTCTGCACCCGCAGGCGCCCGTCGAGCACCACCAACGGCTCGCGCACGGTGTCGACGATGCTGCGGACATAGGCCAGGGCGTCGTTGTGCGCGGCCGAGTCTGCGGGTGTGCTGTCTGCCATGTGAGGTTGGACTCCGAGGCCGCCGTCTGCAACCAGCTTGATCCGTCTCCTGAAGCCCCGCTGCGGCGCTGTATCGGAGTATCGCCGCAGATGAGCTCAGCCACGGCGCCGCGGGTATCAGCCGTGCCGCCGGCTCGACGGATGGCATGGGCGAGTCGGGTTGCGCCGCGGGGCGCATGCGCTCAGCACACCGACTCGACTGTGTCGCATGCGCGAGAGAACCGCCGGCGCCGGCGCGCTGCCTGCGCTGGGGCGGTGGATAGATCGCATCCCGAGGCCCCGCGTCTCAGGGACCTGCCTTACGCCTTTCACCCAGCGTGCCAATGGTTGGCACGGCGCTGGCTACAGGGGAGCCGGAGCCGGCGCCGCGCGGGTTGCGGCGGCTCGACGGCCTGCGGGTGGCGGGATCAGGCGCAGTCGGGTCCCGGGCGGCAGCCCCGGCGCTGCCGACGCAGCGGCAACCCCGGTGCAATTGCACCGAGCCATGGGTGAAATGCCCCGGCCGTCGCAGACCTCAGCCCGCCGTTTCAGGCGCCGGCAGATCAACCACCAGAGGGACAGCTTGACGATGAATGACAACTATGCCGGGCGGCCCAATCCGAGCTTCCAGACCTTCGGGCCGAAGACGCGGCGGGAATTCGTGGCCAGGTTCTCCGTCTGATGTGAGCGCCGGAGCGCAGTGGCGCGGACATGGACATCGAAACCGAAATACCCGTCGCGCAAATGGCCATTCGCCTTGGCGCAGCCGTGCTCCTCGGCCTGATCCTGGGCCTGGAGCGCGAGGTGCGCGGCAAGGCCGCGGGGCTGCGCACACACATGCTGGTGGCGCTGGGCTCGGCCAGCTTCATGCTGGCGGGGCTGGAGGTCATGTATGCGACCGCCGCCGGCGACCCCTCGGCGCGCATCGATCCGACCCGCGTCATCGAGGGCGTCATCGGCGGCATCGGCTTCCTCGGCGCCGGCAGCATCATTCGCGGCAGCGGCAGCATCGAGGGCATCACCACGGGCGCCGGCATCTGGGCGGCAGGCTCCATCGGCGTGGCCTGCGGCTTCGGCAACCTGATTCTGGCCGGGATGGTCACCGGGCTGGCGCTGGTGATCGTGGTGCTGCTCGGGCTCATCGAGCGCCGGGCCGTCGGGGATTAGGGAAACGCCGGGCAATTTTTGGTCGGGATGGCCAATCAATCGGTCTCCAATCAGCAAACCTGGACCTGTGACAGCGAAGCCTATGGATGCGGAGAATGCCCGGGGGCGGGATGAGCTGACGCTGTCATCACCGTTACCGGCGGTGGACGTCATCGTGGTCGGGTGCTCTGCCGGCGGTGTCTCGGCGCTCAAGACGCTCATAGACCGCGCCTCAGAGGACTGAGCCGCTTGGCCCCGGGGGCGTTGCCGCGTTACCGGGCTAATGTCCGCCGGCCCCTTGCGGCGCCCCGGATTCGATCTCTCCGCGCTCCATGCGTGCGGCATGAATCTGCTCCAGCGTATAGAAGCTCTGCTGGAGCTGGAAGAAGCCGTGCCAGTGCGCCCAGTCCGGACCCGCCATCATGGCGCCGTGGCGGGCGCGGCGCCCCTCGTGGTGCCAGAGGTGGTAGAAGGTGACCTGGAAGGCATCCTTCCAGGGGTTCTCCTTCAGCAGACCGGCAGCGGCGAGCTCATCGTGCATCTGCTTGGCGGGCTCCCAGTACGCCTCGTTGTAGAGCTTTACGGCGGCATCCGCCTGATAGAAGAAATTCTCCGTATGCAGCTCGCCGTGGCAGGCGCTGCACACCTGCTTCATCTTCCTGCGGCCTGCGGGGCCGTCGCCGAGGAGCGGACTCATGACGTCCTCGGAGCCGCGCACGTCGGAGCGCTTGGCCCAGAGGTTCCAGTACAGCCGCTCGCTCACATTGTGCGTGACGCTGAGCTCGCCGACGCCGCTCATGTGACAGGTGGCGCAGGTGGGGGCGCGGTAGTCGCCCGGCTCCCAGGCGTCGGGCGCCGAGTCCCAGCGCCAGTCGTCGCCTTCGGCGGCGTAGATCTGGCCGTGCTTGCTGTTCTCGTACACCTCGATGTCCGGATGATCCGGACCCAGGTGACAGGACGCGCAGGCGGCGGGGTGGCGGGCCTCCTCGATGGAGAAGCGGTGGCGGGTGTGGCAGGTGGTGCAGTTGCCGGTGCTGCCGTCCGGGTAGATGCTGCCGATGCCGGAGTTGGGCCAGGTGCGGGCGGTGGGGCGGCCGTCGTCGTCGAGCTTGATCTCGGTGCCGTGGCACTGCATGCAGCCGGTCATGTCCGGCGCGGCGCTCAGCTCCGGATGGCCGCGACCCTCGTGCATGTGCACCAGGGCGTGGAGGTCGTCCTTCGGAATCTGCTGGCGGTAGCCGCGGAAGTGGCCGCTGCGGTTGAACTGCTCCTGCGCGCGCGGGTGGCAGCGCCCGCAGGTGGCCGGCGACACCAGCACTGAGATGTGGGTGTCGGTGCCGACCAGCGACTCGTGCTGGGTGGCATTGGGCGCGTCGGCCGGCACCTGGTGGCAGTCGATGCAGGTGACGCCCACATGCCCGTGGCGGCTGCGCTTCCAGGCGCTGATGATGCCGGGGTTGTGCTGTTTGTGGCATTCGACGCAGCGCTTGCCGAGGGGCGTGAGTCCGCGGTCGATGACGATGGACTGCACCTGGCTCAGGTCGCCGAGCGACTGATCGGCCTCTTGCTGATCGGCCGGCGGCTGGGCTTGCCCGGAGGCTTGGTCCATGCCCGCGGCGAGCATGACGGCCACCAGCAGCGTGAGCAGGACCAGGCCGCGGGCGAGGAGGGGATCTTTGTTCATCGGTCGGCTCCTGTTGCAGGGGAGGGCGGCAGTGCCGCGGGGAGCCCTTGGTGGCCCACGTGCGGATGGCAGCTGACGCAGGTCCGGTCGATCTCGCCGAGGAAGTACGGGCGGTGGGCGACGAAGGCGGGGTTGTTCCCGCGGGCGTCTTCGAGGTCGCGGTGGCACATCAGGCAGCCGGAGTCGAAGACGTAGGACTCGCGCTCGGCGAGGCCAGCCTGCCAGTCGATGGCGTCCAGGTCGTAGGTGAGCTGCGCGCAAATGTCGTGCAGGCCGAAGCGGGCCTTGGTCCAGAGGTGGGCCGCGGGGCTGTCGTGGCGCAGGTGGCAATCCGTGCACTCGGCCGCGAGGCCCCGGGGATTGTTGCCGCCGTGGATATCGGCCCGGAAGGTGCGCGCGAAGGGCTTCATGGTATGGCAGGTGGTGCAGAAGCCGGGCCCGGAGGTCGCCGCCAGCGCCGCCTCCATGAGCATCCAGGAGGCGGTCACCACGACGGGCACGAGGATCACGGCGGCCAACACCCCGATCAGTGTTTTCTTCAAGACCCGCTCCGCACCGGAAATGCCGAATCCCTCGGCGTTGTCCTAGGTCCGACGCTCGGTGGGTCTCACCAGGGTGGTGACGCCGTCGGTGTCGTCGATGCGCAGCAAGCGCAATCGCCCGTCCACGCTCTTCTCCAGGGCCACGGACCTGGGCCGCTCCACCCGCTGCACGGTGAAGGGCTCGCCGTCGCCGTAGACGCGGATGTCGATGTTCGGCAGTGGCACGGCGGCGACGGCCGCCACGTCGTCCAGCGGCAGGTCGGCGCCAAGGACTGCGGCGTCGGCGGTGTCGCCGCGTGCGGCGGCGGCGGTGGGCAGGGTCAGCACCCGCACGGCCTGGCCATGGTAGGTGCGGGCGAAGTCGGCGCAGGCCTCGGGCCAGTTGGCGGGCACCACCGTCTCGGTGTGCACCACGCCTGCGGACCGGGGCGCGCTTCGGGTCTGACTGTGGATGTGCGGCATGGCTCGGCTCCAGAGGTTTCACTGGAGCCGAAGCAGGCTCCGTGCCGACAGCGCGCCGGGCGCAGGTCGCGTCGGCGGCGCGGAGCGCGCCGGCCATCGCGTGCCCGTTGGTGGAATTGCCCGGGTGGGTGGTGCAAATGCCGCGGTGTGCCTTGGTGTGACCGGCAGCCGGCGGCGGGGCCCGGGGACTGTGCAGGGCAGTGGCGGCCGCGCCGGCTCAAACGATGTAGCGGCTCCAGCCCCCATAGCGGTGGGCGATCTTCCCCCGCGGCACCGCCAGCACCATCAGCAGTGCGCCCGCCGCGATGCCGGCGGCGTCCGCGAGCGGCGAGCCGCCGTCGAACAGGAAGGGGGCGCCCATGAGGCCGGCGCCGAGCATCAGGTTGGCCCAACGCAGTGGTCGGCCCACCTCACCGAGGGCGGCGATGGAGACGCTCACCACGAGCGCGCCCAGCAGGTGGTCGCTGTGCGCCTGGGCGCCGGTGGTGTCGAACAGGAGCCGGGTGCCCATGAGACCGACGCCGATGAGCGCAGACAGCGCCAGCGTCCAGGGCAGGCGCACGCCGCCGCCGAAGACCTCGCGCAGCACGGCGCCCGCGGGGCGGTCCAGCTCGCTGCGTGCGCCGGCGGCTGCGTCCTCGCCGTCCGCCGTGTCGCCGAACAGGAAAACCCGCAGCACCGATTTGCCCCGGCGCTTGCGGTGCAGCAGAAACTGAAAGGTGGCCACCAGCTCATCGTAGGAATACGGAATCTGGAGCAGCATCGCGAGCGCCGCCGCCAGGCAGAGCGTGCACCAGGTGCCGATGAGGATGGGCTGGATGATGATGAAGAAGATGCTCACCGCCCCGAGCGGCACGATGAGGATGCCGAACAGGACCACCACCCAGGGCATGGTGCGCCAGCGCGCACGGCCGCCGAGCAGGCCGGTGACGATCTCCAGCAGGTAGGTCAAAGCCCCGGCACCGGCATCCGGCACCGGCCAGGCCTCAGAGATGCTGGAGGTGATGACGCGCTCGGTGCCGTCGCCGAAGAAGGGGTCCCAGGCGGCCTGGGTGTGGCCGAGCTGAAACGCGGCCAGATAGCGCGAGATGAAGAGCCCGACGCAGGCCAGCGCGATGATGGGCAGGCGCTGGGTCCAGTCCGAGGGGCTGTAGTCCCAGCCGGGCGGGACGTTCGGCCCCGTGAGCTTGGCCATGGGCGCGATGCCCGGTGTGGGGGCGACGATGATGGCGAAGCAGAACACCAGTGCGCCCACCAGGGTGCCGTTCAGATAGGCCGCTGGCTCCGGCGCCCAGAACACCAGCGGGGCGAGCATGAGCCAAAGCCCCACCGCGGCGGTGGCGAGCCGCGCCCAGCCGAACCGCCAGGACAGCGACAGCGTCGCGAGAAGCATGACGGCGGCGCCGGCCGCGAGGTCGCTCACGGTCATGGCCTGGCTGGTGTAGCCGAGCGTCGGCGGACTCGCCAGCAGCCAGGCGCCGAGACCGATGTTGACGAAATGAGCCCAGCGGGTGGCGTCGTGCTCGTCGCGGCGCGTGCGCTCGAAGGTGGCACGGATCGCATCCGGGTCGTAGTCGGCCTCCGCGGCCGTGACGAGCCAGGGCGGTGGGGTCAGCTGGTGGCGCCCGTACCAGCCGGCGGGGTCCGCCTTCAGCGCCTCGACCATCCGCGGCAGGGCCTCCCGCAGCCGGTGCTGCGGGCTCCAGCTCAACAGGGCGCGGGCACGGGCGACGTCGATCTCGTAGTGGTCCTCGGCGAGGGCGGTCATGTAGGGCTTGATGAAGGGCTCCTCGCCGCGGTCCAGGGCATCCGGCACCAGCGGCTCCGCGCGCGCCTGGAGCCAGGCGCCGGCGGCGGCGACGGGCTGCGGCACGCTGTGGGTGCGCCAGCCCTCGGCGCCGTGCAGGAGCTCTGCAAGGCGGTTCTGGATTGCCTGATAGCTCATCACCTCGGGCTCGCCGGCGAGCAGCGGTGTCACATCCGTGACGTCCCCGCGGTGCTCGACGAGTCGGGCGCAGAGCGACAGCAGATCGTCGATGTGAATGAAGCTCTGTCCCCGGCTCGGATTGCCGGCGTACAGGCTCGCGGTGACGCGGCGCTCGTACAGACGCTGGATCTGGTGGGCGATGAAGGGCGAGCCGCAGTCGTCGGTGTAGAGCCCGGCGATGCGCAGCAGCACCGTGGGCAGGTCGCCGTGCTCCTCGCGCACCGCCTGCTCGGCGGCGAGCTTGGATTGGGGATAGGCCCACTTGGCCTTAAGCGGTGCGTTTTCAGTCAGCGGTACCCCCGGCACCGTGGGCGCATGCACGAGCATGGTGCTCGCATAGACGAACAGCTCCACCGCGAAATCGGCCCTGAGTGCGCGTAACAGCCGCCGGGTGCCGTCGACGTTGAGGGCCTGATACAGCGGATGGTCGTCGCCGGAGAGGTCGTAGTAGGCCGCCAGATGGAAGACCACGGCGATCTCCCGCCCATGCTCGCGGGCGACCTGCTCCAGGGCGGCCTCGACGCTGGCGTCGTCGGTGAGATTGGTCTCGAGAGCGGGTGAGCTGACGCGGCGGGCGCTCCAGGGCCGCCGGCGAAACCGCGGCGCCGCGGCGTCGCCGGCCCCTGCCCAAGCCTTTGGCACGCTTCCTGATGCCGCCGCTGGCGACATCGTCGCGCTGGGCAGGCGCCGGCCGACGGTGCAAACCCGCCCAACAGACCTGGACCAACACTGGAGACCGTCATGTACCCAGCCCCATCCATCAGCTTCCGGCAAGTCGTCGCGGCCCTCTCGGGATGCTTGTGCTGCGTCCTCGGAGCGCTGTCCACCGCAACCGCCGCGGATGATCTGACGGCACCGGAGAGCCTCGCCGGCTATCGCTTCGTGAACGCCTTCGTCGTCACGGACCAGCAAAATCCGCTCTTCGGCATGCATGAGTTCTACATCAACACGGCCGGGCTGGAGGCCTTTCGCCGCGGCGGCCCGTATCCGGAGGGGACCGAATTCGTCGGCATGGTGTACGCGCTGGATGAGGGCGACGGCACCTTGAACGAGGGCGAGGGGCAGGCCATCGCACTGATGCGCAAGGTCGCCGACGCCCGGGACACCGGCGGCTGGCGCTTCGCGATGATCGGCGCCGACGGCAAGGCGATGGACATCGACCCGGCCAAGGACTGCTTCGAGTGCCACACCCAGGTGGAGGACCGCGACTACGTCTTCTCCAGGCCGCGCAACGTGGGTGAGCTGGCGAGCGTGTCGGCAACGGCCGGTCCGGACGCCGGCGAATGATGCAGACCCTGGCCCGGTCATGAGGGAATGCCGGGCGGGCCGGCTCCGCGAGCATCTCCTGCACCGGGTGCCGTGGGGGGGTGCCGCGGGACCCGGCTCGCAGCGTCAGGTCCTTAACCTCTGTCCGCATGCCGGGGCAAGGCCTGCGGCGACGGCCGCCGGCCGCAGACGTCAAGCGGGCCCAGGTGCGCGTTGCTCCGGCACCGTCAGCAGGAGCAGCAGCCCCAGGGCGAAGAAGACGACGATGACGCCCATGCCGATGCGCTGGCTGTCGGCGAGCCAGGTCACCCAGCCCACCAGCAGCGGACCGGCGAAGGCGGTGGCCTTGCCCGAGAGCGCGAACAGCCCGAACAGCTCGGCGCGCAGCTCCGCGGGTGCCGCCCGCGCCAGCCAGGAGCGCCCGGCGGCCTGGGCGGGCCCGACGAAAACGCCGAGCAGGGCGCCGAGCGCCCAGAACCAAACCCGGGACTCCACCAGCAGCAGGCAGTCCGGCAATGGCGCCGCGGCTCACGCCAAGCCCGTGCCGATCCAGGCGCGCAGCAGCGTACCCACGCCATAGGCGAGGGCCGCGGCCCCGCCGCCGATGAGCAGCGTCTCCAGCCCGGAGCGGAGCACGGGCTGCTCCAGCACGCGGCCCTTGATCATGCCGATGGCCAGGAAGGCGATGGAGGTCGCGCCGATGCTGATGCCGAACGCCGTCTGCGGCGAGAGCATCGGCACCACGAAGGGCAGGAGCGGAATCAGCCCGGCGATCAGGAAGGCAAGGAAGGTGGCGCCGCCGGAACGCAGGGGGCTGGCGTTGGCGCCCGGGTGCAGGCCCAGCTCTTCTTGGACGACGGTCTTGGCCCAGAGATCCGGATCGCCGGCGATGGCGTCGACGATGCACTCCAGGGTGTCGCCACTGAAGCCCTTGTCCGCGAAGATCTGGCGCAGCTCCTCGCGCTCTCCCTGGGGGACCTCATGGATGTGGCGTCGCTCCTCGCGGTGCGCCCGGTCGGCACTCTCGGCATCGCTCTTGGTGCCCAGGTAGTTGCTGACGGCCATGCTGAAGCCGTCGGCGAGCAGACTCGCGAAGCCGAGCACGACGATGACCAGACTCCCGAAACCGCCGCCGACGGCGCCCGCCACCACGGCGAAGCTGGTGATGGCGCCGTCGATGGCGCCGAGCATCGCGTCGCCGAGGTGACCGCCGTCGCCGGCCTGGATGCGCTCGCGGATGCGCGCGGGCTCGTGCTCGTGTTCCAGATTGCGTGTCGGTTGCTGGGCCATGGGAACTGCTTGTGAGGCTGTGATGGGCGGGCCGCGGCTCGGACGAGCTCAAGCGTCGTTGCGGACATGGATGCTGCTGTGCTCGGCGCCGACGGAGCCGGGGAAGCGCGGAGGTCTCTTGCGAGCGAGCAAATGTTGGGCCAATGACCGGGGTGCCACGCCGGCATCGGCGCCACGCCGGCGGCGCCTGGAGAAGCGCCGCCACAGTTGCCGTTCGCGTTGCGGGGTCGGGGCCCGGTCATCGCGCGGATGCTGCCCGGGAGGCCGCTGCGCCCGGGGTGGAGACACCGACATCATCGAGTGTCCAGGTCAATCCGGTGAGCCGGTAATCGAGTCGCAGGGGGCGGCCGTCGACCGAAGCCGTCACCGTGACCCAGGTCCCCGAGTGGATTGAGCGGCCGTCTACCGCCAAAGCCGTCCCCGGGAATTGGTGCTCCAATGCCGCGCAGACGCTTGCTGAATCCGGTCCGATATCACCGGGCTCCGGTGCATCCGGCAGACAGGCCGCACGGACGCCGAGCGCCGCCGGCAGCAGGGTAAGAATCAGGATTCTGTTCATGTCGTGACCTCTGTGGCATGGCCCCCGGCCTGCACGGCCGGGGGCGCATGGTCAGGTTGGTGAAGGCGCAAGCCTGGTATTCAGCGGTCGCTCGCTGCGGTGCGATGCTCGCCTGCGGTGTCGCGACGCATGGCGTCCGCCAGCGCGGCATCTTCCGCGGCCTGGGTTGGATACAGCCCCGAGGCGGATACGCCACCGTTCATACAGGGCTCCAGGAGGTGTACCGGCATGACGTGGTTGGCGAGCTGCACGCGGCGCTGCTCGAGAACCGCTCTTTTGGCCTCCAGCGCGGCGTCGTCGGCCGCATCGGCGGCGAGGACGCTGCCGCTCGCGCCCAACAGGCCGGCGAGCAGGGTGATGGCGGTGCGCATCTTCATGTTCGTTTCCTCCGTCGTCTCGTTTGGGCGTGCTGTCAGCAACGCTCTGTCGCCGTGATGGTGCCGCCGCGGCGGCGCCGTCACTTGCCTTCAGCAGTAGCGCTACACTGAAAAGAAGTCCTAACGAAACGCCGACTTTTTTCCGACGGATTTGCTGGGCTATTCCATTTCCACCATTGATCAATGAGTTGAAGACTCATCTGTGGAATGGGCGACACGCACGAACAGCTTGGCCGCGACGCGCGCGACCCCTTTTTGCTGGGCGACGTCAGGGTCGACCCGGGGGCACTGTGCATGGGCCGCTCAGGCGCCTGCGAGCGCATCGAAGCGAAGACCATGCAGGTCCTGTTGGCCCTGGCTGACAGGCCCGATCAGGTGGTGACACGTGAGGAGCTCGCGCACCAGGTCTGGCCGGGTCGCATCGTCACGGACGATGCCCTGACCAACGCCATCGGCAAACTGCGCCGCGCCCTGGACGATGACGCCCGCAGCCCCCGTTTCGTCGAGACCATCGCCAAGAGGGGTTATCGGCTCAAGGTCGCGCCCATGCCTGCTGGTGCCGCGAGGCCGCCGCCGGACATGACCGTCTTTGCCGGGGCACGCAAGCAGCGCATCCGACTCGTCGGCCTGCTGTTTCTGACTGCGGCAATCGCCGTCGCCGCTTTCCTCTACTGGAGCACCACGCGCATGCCCCAGATTCCCGCGGTATCCAGGGAGAGCGCGGCTTCGGTGGCCGTGATTCCTTTCGAGCTGCTCGGTGGCAACCCGTCCCACAGGTACTTCGCCGAAGGCATCACCCTGGATGTCATCACCGAGCTGTCGCGGATTCCGGGGCTGCTCGTGATCGCGCCGGGCAGCGCCTTCGGCTATCGGGAGACCGCGGCGACGGATGCCGCGATCGCCGCCGAGCTCGGTGTCCACTACCTCATCCGCGGCGGGGTCCAGCGCCTGGGTGATCGCATCCGGATCAATGTCCGGCTGCTGGCAGCGGAGCGCGGCGAAACGCTGTGGGCGGAGCGGTTTGCCGGTGAGGCCAGCGGCCTGTTCCGGATTCAGGATCAGCTCGTCAGGGGCCTTGCAACGGCCTTGCCGGTGCGTATGGCATTATCCGAGCCGCACTTCGAGCGCAGCTCGGCGACGGCGAGCATCGCCGCCTATGATGCCTTTCTGCGCGGACGTGAGCGCTACGGCCGTCTCACCCCAGAGGACAATCGCGCGGCGCGACGGCATTTCGAGCGGGCAATCGAGCTGGATCCGGGCTTTGCACGGGCTTATGCCGGCATGGCGCTGACGTGGTCACGCCTCGCCATCGACGGCTGGACGGACGACGCGGAGCGTGCCCTAATGAAAGCGGCCGAGTACGCGGACAAGGCGGCGTCGCTGGATGCGACGGTGCCGCAGATACATTTCGTGCGCGGCCAAGTGGATCTGTTCCGCGCTCGGTATTCGGGCGCGGCCGCCTCCGCCGCCAGGGCCATCGAGCTGGACCCCAATTACGCGGATGCCTATGCACTGCTGGCCTGGATATTCAATTACGCCGGGCGATCGGATCGCGCCGAGGCCGCGCTCACTGAAGCACACCGGCGCAACCCCGGCTCCTCGGCGTCGTACCGCGAGATCGCGGGCGAGATTGCCTTCACCAAGGGCGCCTATGCTCAGGCCGCAGAGGCATTCGAAGCGGCGTTGGCGCGTAACCCCGCCCATACCCGCGCCCGCCTTTGGCTGGCGGCGGCGCTGTCCCAGCTCGGGCACCCGGAGGAAGCTGCGTGGCAGGTTGACGAGCTGTTGACCCTGAGCCCGGAGTTCTCGCTGTCCCGGCTTCTGTTCGCCTTTCCGCTCAAGGACCCCGGGCAGCGGGAGACGCTGGCCCGGGCGGTGGCCCGGCTCGGTCTCCCCGAGTAGCTTTTCTGCGGTTGCGATAAGCGCTTCGGTAGGTCGGGTCAGCGACAGCGTAACCCGACACTCACCTGAGTGATGAGCGCCCGCCGGGTGCCGCGGACGGCAGGCGCCGCGCGCAGGTTTTCAGGCTGCTCACCCAGAAGAATGAGCTGCCTGGCGCAGTCTTTGCTGCTTTCAGGTCATCCCGGAGCGCATCGCGTGTTGCGTTGCGTGTGCGGGCAAACAAAGGCGCCCGGCGCGTAACGGGGAAGCTCGATGGCAACGGAAACGAATCAATCGCAGTCGGAGCACGGGGCGGGTGGTGGCCTGCTGATGCTGTATCCGCAGGCAAAGCCAGTGCCCTTGTGCGGGCTCTACCTGTGCGAAGACCTGCGATCACAGATCGCTGCGTCAGGGACCTTCGTCTACAGCAACTTCATCACCAGTCTGGATGGGCGCATTGCGGTGGCCGACCCTGGGACGGGACGGCTCGGCGTGCCGGCCCAGACCGCCAATCCGCGGGATTGGCGGCTGCTGCTGGAGCTGGCGGCTCCGGCGGACGCGATCATGCTGAGCGGACGCCACGTGCGCGAGCTCGGCGCAGGCAGCGCCCAGGCCTGGCCGCCGTTCAGCAAAGATGCGCCGGCGGATCTGCTGGCGTTCCGCGAGCGGCAATCCCTGCCCCAGCAGCCGGCTTTGGTGGTCGTCACCCGGTCGTTGCATCTGCCGGTCCAAGCGCTGGAGCGGCTTGCACAGGCGCATCGGCTCATCGTCGCCAGCGTGGACGATGCACCCGAGGCCGCGCGGGAGGCGGCGGCGAACGCGGGTGCCGAGGTGTTGCGTCTGGGTGCGTGGTCCGTCGAGGGCCGCCGGCTGAGCGCGGCGTTGACGGAGCGGGGGCTGCGGTTGGTCTACTCCACGGCCGGCCTGGAGGTCCTGCATCTGTTGTTGCAGAGCCGCTTACTGAAGCGGCTCTACATGACCACCGTGACCCGCATCCTGGGCGGGGCCGACTACGCGACCCTCGTGCAGGGGGCGCGGCTGCGGCCACCCTATGATTTCAGCCTCAGCGCCCTGTACCTGGATGCCCAGGGGCCAGACGGTGTGGACCAGCTGATGCAGGTCTATGACCGCAGGGACGCCGGGGGATCTTGAAGCGCTGCAGAAGGCCTGAGGCGGGGCGGGGCTCCGGCATCGGCGGACTGAAGTCCGCCCGCCCCGGGGGCCGACTGACGTCCGCGGACCTGGGGGGGGTCGCCCTGCTTTTGCAGGGGTGCACAGGGTCGTTGCCCGGCCTCATTCTCTGGCCATTCGCCGGCGCGTTGCGAGCCAAAGCTTGGTCAGCTGTGCCAGCAACAGCGGCAGCAGCGAGAACCCCAGCACCAGCAGCCAGCCTGCGGGCGGCAGCGGCTGGATGGACAGCACCTCCGCCGCCACCGGCAGCCAGACGGCCAGCGCCAGCAGGGCCACACCGACGCCGATGGACACCCAGACCATGGGGTTGCGGGTAATCTCGTTGATGAAGACCGGTGAGTCGGCGCTGCGCATGTTCAGTACGTGCAGCAGGCGCCCGAGGCCGAAGGTCAGGAAGCCGATGGTGACGGCCTGACCGGTGTCCAGATCCAGCCAGAGGAAGGCCAGCGTGAAGGCCACCAGCACGGTGGCGGCGATGAGCGCGCCATAGCCTGCGATCGCCACCCAGTGGCTGCGCTGCAGGATGGGCTCGTGCTTGGCCCGGGGCGGCTCGTCCATGACGCCGGGGCGGCTCGGGCTCAGGCCCAGCGCCAGCGCGGGCATGACGTCCGAGACGAAGTTGATGTAGAGGATCTGCAAAGGCAGCAGCGGCAGCGGTGCGCCCACCACGGCCGCCGCGGACACCGCCATGATCTCGGCGAGGTTGCCGGAGAGCAGATACACGATGAAGCGGCGGATGTTGCGGAAGATGGTCCGGCCGTGCTCGATGGCGTGGACCAGGGTCTCGAAGGCGTCGTCCTTGAGCACGATGTCCGCCGCCTGCCGGGCCACCTCGGTGCCGCGCTGGCCCATGGCGATGCCGATGTCCGCCTGCTTGAGCGCGGGGGCGTCGTTGACGCCGTCGCCGGTCATGCCGACCACCCAATCCGCATCCTGATACAGGTCGATCAGGCGCAGCTTCTGCTCCGGGCTGATGCGGGCGAAGACGTCGCTGGCCAGCAACCGCTCGCGCCCGTCTTCGTCCAGGGCCTGCAAGTCCTTGATCGTCGACGCGTCGACGGCCTCCGCATCCGGCTTACTGAGGCCGATCTCGACGGCGATGGCCTGCGCCGTGGCCGCATGATCGCCGGTGCCCATGACCACGCGGATGCCGGCGTCCTGGCAGGCGGCGATGGTGGTGTCGATGCCTGGGCGCGGCGGATCGTAGAGTCCGGTGAGCCCCAGCAGCGTCAGGTCCGCATAGGGCTCGGCGTCGGCCTTGTCGGCATGCTTCTCGGCGACGGCGAGCACGCGCAGACCGTCGGCCGCGAGCTGCTCGCTGCGGGTTTGCCAGTCCTCGCGGTCGGCGTCGGCAAGCTCGGCGTCGCCGTCGCCGGTGCGCACCCTGCGGCAGTGCTCCAGCACCGCCTCCGGTGCGCCCTTGACGGCGTAGCGCCAGCCGTCGTCCTCGGCGTGGATGGTCGCCATGAGCTTGAGGTCCGGATCGAAGCTCACCTCCCGCTCCTCGGGCAGACGCTCCAGCAGCTCGTCCCGATGCAGCCCGGCGGCGGCGGCGCCCTCCAGCAAGGCCACCTCCGTGGGATCGCCGACGCTGCCCGCCTCCTGCAGGCTCGCGTTGTTGCAGAGCGCGCCCACGGTGAGCGCATCCGCAAGGCCGGGCATGTCGTCCAGCGCCACCTCCGTGTCGTCGTCGCGCAGGAAGCGGGCGCCGTCCTGCTCCCGCTCCAGCGTCAGCGTGCCTGCGGCAAGGCCGAGCCGGGCCAGGGTCATGTGGTTCTCGGTGAGGGTGCCGGTCTTGTCCGTGAAGATCAGGCTGGCGGTGCCCAGGGTCTCGACGGCGGAGAGCCGCTTCACCACGGCGTTGCGCTTGGCCATCTTGCGCATGCCGCGGGCCAGGGCCAGCGTGGCGACCACCGGCAGGCCCTCGGGCACCGCGGCGATGGCCAGCGCAATGGCCGTCTCCAGCATCACCATCATCGCCTTGCCGGCGATGAGTCCCGCCGCCGCCACCACGCCGGCGATGGCGATGGTGAGCCAGATGAGCCGCCGGCCCAGCTGCTCCAGGCGCTGCTCCAGCGGCGTCTCGGACGACTCCGCCTCCTCCACCAGGCTGGAGATGTGCCCAAGCTCGGTGTCCATACCGGTGGCGACGACTAACCCTAAGCCCGAGCCGTCGGTGACCGCGGTGCCCTTGAAGGCCATGTTCTCGCGCTCCGCCAGTGGCGGGTCGTCGCGGTCCAGGGTGCCGGTGCGCTTGGTGACGGGCACGGACTCGCCCGTGAGCGCGGCCTCGTCGCACTGCAGGCGGTTGGCCTCCAGCAGCCGCAGGTCCGCGCTCACCACGTCGCCGGCCTCCAGCAGCACGATGTCGCCTGGCACCAGCTCGTCGGCCGAGAGCGTGCGCTCTTTGCCGCCGCGGCGCACTCGGGCCTGCGCCTTGCCCATGCGTTGCAGCGCCTCCATAGCGCGGGTGGCCCGCAGCTCCATGACGAAGCCGATGACGGTGTTCACGGCCACCGCGGCGCCGATGGCAATGGCCTCGACCACCCGGCCGAACACCGCCGCGGCCACCGCCGCCGCCACCAGCAGCAGCACGATCAGGCTCGCGAGCTGATCCACCAGGATGCGCCAGGTGGGCCGCGATTGCGCCTCGCGCAGGCGGTTCGGCCCGTGCTCCTCGCGCCGGCGTTTGACTTCGGCGTCGTCCAGGCCCTGCTCGACGCTGCTGTCGAGGGCATCGACCAGGGTATCGGCGGATTGCTGGTAGGGCGCTGTCACTGTCGGTCGATCCATGCTGCCGGCGCTGCGGGAGGTGTCGGTGCCCGCGCGCGATGATTGAGCCTGGGCCCGATCTTCGAGCCAAAAAGGGCACGCGGCAACCGTGGGAGCGGCCTCTGGCCGCGACGGAGCTGGCACTCAGCTGCACTGCCAGTCGTCGCGGCAGGAATGCCGCTCCCACAGCGAGGGACGCCGTGGGAGCGGCCTCTGGCCGCGACGGAGCTGGCACTCAGCTGCGCTGGCAGCCGTCGCGGCAGGGATGCCGCTCCCACGCGTCAGCCGAGCACCTGCACGGCCGCGCGCACCATCTGCGCCGCATAGCCCATTTCGTTGTCGTACCAGGCCAGCACCTTCACCCGGTCAGGGCTTGCTGCGTTCGTCGATACCGGCGTGGCGTACCGTCACCTCCGCGCGCAGTGCGGCGAGGTCATCCGGGCGGAACAGGCGGGTGTCGCGGGTCTTCACCGCCGCGGCTGCGGCGGCGACGCCGTCGATGGCCGCCTCCAGCAGCTCGCCGCCGGCGGCGAGCCGGTGCACCAGCGCGCTGACGAAGCTGTCGCCGGCGCCCACCGGCGCGCGCCCCTCGATGGCCGGCGGGCGCAGATGCACGTGCAGGCCGTCGCTCGCCAGCACCGCGCCCTGGTCGCCGAGGGTCACCACCACGGCCGCGGCGGCGCCGTCGCGGATCAGCCGGTCCATGGCCGCCAGATAGTCGTCCGGCCCCGGCTCGCCGTCGCCGTCGGGCAGGTCCAGAAGCTCCCGGCATTCGTTGCGATTCGGTTTGATCAGGTCGAGCGGGGCGCCGGCGTCGAGCGTCGCCCGCAGCGCCGGGCCGTTGGTGTCCAGCACCACGCGGCTGCCGCGCTCGGCCGCGCGGCGGGCCACTCCGGCGTAGAACTCAAGCGGCGTGTCCTGCGGCAGGCTCCCGCTCATCACCACCACCTCCGGCGCCGGATCGAGGCTTGCGACGGCGTCGCTGCAGGCCTGCCGTTCCTGTTGCTGGAGCGTCGGTCCCGGAAAGACCAGGTGCAGCACCTCGCCGGTGTCATGCACCCGCAGGGACAGGTTCTGGCGCAGGTCGCCGGCGATGGGCAGCCGCTCGGCGGGGACGCCGAGCTTCGCCAGCAGCCGGTCGAAGGCCTCGCCGGTGGGTCCGCCGCTGGGATAGACGGCGAGGACGTCGTCGCCCAGATCCCTGAGTCCGCGCGCGACATTGATGCCGCCGCCGCCCGGCGTGCGCCGCGGCGGCTCGCAGCGGGTCTTGTGGCCGGCCTCCAGCGCGCCGGTGTCGCTGGTCAGGTCCAGCGCCGGGTTCATGGTCAGGGTGACGATGGCGGCCATCTGCCAATGCCTTTGTGGGTCGATCATTGCGCCGCGCAGCCGCCGCCGATGACGATGACGGTCCGGCTTGTGGTGCGGCTTACCCGCCGGCTGCCGGTGGCGCTTCGATCAGCGCCCGCCTGCTTGCGGACGGCCGCCGGCGCCGTGGAAGCGGCTGAATTCATCCCTGGAGATGCCGCCGCTGCCGTCGGCATCGAGATCGGAGAAGCTCGGTGCGTTGGCGGCACCGCGCATGGGATAGCCCTGCGCTGCACGCTGGCTCCGGCGCTCCGAGCGCACCGCGTTGAGCTCGGATTGGCTGATGCGACCGTCGTTGTCGGCGTCGAAATCCGAGAAACCGGGCATGTTCATGCCCATGCGCCGCACCATGCCGGGTCCCATGCCGGGTCCCATACCGGGTCCCATACCGGGTCCCATACCGGGCCCCATACCACCGGCACCCGGCTGCATCGGCATCGTGCCGCCTCCCATCCCGGGTGTCATGCGCTCCCCAGCTCCGGGCGAGCCGGTTTGAGCGCCGACCTGGGTGGCGCAGGTGATACCGATCATGAGCGTCATGAAGGCGGGCCAGCAAATGCGGAAATTGGCGGTCATGTTGCGCACCTCTCCAGCAGTGGTGAATGGTCGTGGCGGTGGTGGCCGGCACAGCCGCCAGCTGTCATAGCCTGGTGGCCGCCGAAGCGGCGTCAGCCGCTGCGCTCTACCCCGGCGATGGACTGCTTGACCGACAGGAAGCTGTCCGGATTCACCGAGACGGAATCGATGCCGGCGCGCACCAGGAAGGCGGCGAAGTCCGGATGATCGCTCGGCGCCTGGCCGCAGAGGCCGACCTTGCGCTCGTGCTCGTGGGCGGTCTGGATCACCGAGCGGATCATCTGCCGCACGGCCTCGTTGCGCTCGTCGAACAGGTGGGCGAGCCGGTCCGAGTCGCGGTCGACGCCGAGCACCAGCTGGGTCAGGTCGTTGCTGCCGATGGAGAAACCGTCGAAGCGCGCCGCGAATTCCGCGGCCAGGATGACGTTGGACGGGATCTCGCACATCACATAGATCTCAAGCCCCCGCTCGCCGTGCTCCAGGCCGTGCTCCGCCATCACGGCCAGCACCCTGTCCGCCTCCTTGGGCGTGCGGCAGAAGGGGATCATCACGACAATGTTCTCCAGCCCGATCTCTTCCCGCGCCTTGCGGATGGCCCGGCATTCCAGCGCAAAGCCGTCGCGGTAGTCCTCGCTGTAGTAGCGGCTCGCACCCCGCCAGCCGAGCATCGGGTTGGCCTCGGCGGGCTCGAAGGCGCGACCGCCGATGAGGTCCGCATACTCGTTGGTCTTGAAGTCGCTCATGCGCACGATCACCGGGTGCGGATGGCTGCCGGCGGCGATGCGCGCGATGCCGCGGGCCAGGCGCTCGACGAAGTACTCGGCCTTGTCGTCGTAGCCGGCGGTGAGGGCGTCGATCTGCTCGCGGGCGGCGGCGTCCTCGATCCGCTCCGGGTGCAGCAGCGCCAGCGGGTGGATCTTGATGTGCTGATTGATGATGAACTCCATGCGCGCCAGGCCCACGCCGTCGGCGGGCAGCCGCCACCAGCGCATGGCCGCCGCCGGGTTGGCCAGGTTCAGCATGACCTGGGTGCGGGTCTCCGGGATGTCGTCGAGGTCGATGTCCTCGACGTCGTAGTCGGCGGTGCCGGCGTAGACATGGCCCGTCTCGCCCTCGGCGCAGGAGACGGTCACCTCGGTGCCGTCGCCGAGCCGCTCGGTGCCGTCGCCGGTGCCCACCACCGCCGGCAGGCCCAGCTCGCGGCTGACGATGGCCGCATGGGAGGTGCGTCCGCCGTGGTCGGTGACGATGGCCGCCGCCCGGCGCATGATGGGCACCCAGTCCGGGTCCGTCATGGCCGTCACCAGCACGTCGCCGCGCTCGAAGCGCTCGCTGTCGTCGGGGCTGTCGAGCCGGCGCACCGGCCCGGCGGCAATGGCGTCACCGATGGCATAGCCGCTGGCCAGTCCCTCGCCCGCCGCGTTGAGCCGATAGGTCTTGAGCGTCCCCCCCGTGCGCTGGGAGTGCACGGTCTCCGGGCGCGCCTGCACAATGAAGAGCTCGCCGGTCTCGCCGTCCTTGGCCCATTCCATGTCCATGGGCTTGTCGTAGTGGCGCTCAACCAGCACGGCCCAGCGGGCGAGGGTCAGCACCTCCTCGTCGCTCAGCACCGGGCGCAGGCGCTCGTCGCCGGTGGTGTCCAGGCGGCGCGTGGGCGCATCCGGGTCGTCCGCGTAGACGAGCTTGGCCTCCTTGCCGCCGATGCTGCGGGCGATGATCGGGCGGCGCTCGGCGTCGTCCAGCAATGGCTTGAACACAAGGAATTCGTCCGGGTCCACGCTGCCCTGCACCACGGTCTCGCCGAGCCCCCAGGCGCCGTTGATGAGCACGGTGCGCGGGAAGCCCGTGTCCGTGTCCAGGCTGAACATGACGCCGGCGGCGCCGAGGTCGCTGCGCACCATGGTCTGCACGCCGACGGACAGGGCGACCTTCAGTTGGTCGAAGCCGTGGTCCTCACGGTAGGCGATGGCGCGGTCTGTGAAGAGCGATGCACAGCAGCGGCGTACCGCGTCCAGCAGCGCGTCCTCGCCGCGGATGTTGAGATAGGTCTCCAGCTGACCCGCGAAGCTCGCCTCCGGCAGGTCCTCGGCGGTGGCGCTGGAGCGCACGGCCACGTCCGGCCTCTCCTGTCTGCGCGCGTCGGCGAGGTCGCGGTAGGCGCTGCGGATGGCCTCACTCAGGTCCGCGGGCAGGTCGCTGTCCAGGATCAGGCCGCGGATGGCCTCGCCGGTCTCCCGCAGGGAGCGCTCGCCGCTGCGGTAATCCTCGATGCGCTCGCGGATGCGCGGCGCCAGCTCGTTGGCGGCGAGGAACTGCCGGTAGGCGTCTGCGGTGGTCGCGAAGCCGTCCGGCACGCGCACGCCCTCGGCGCTCAGGGCACCGATCATCTCCCCGAGGGAGGCGTTCTTACCGCCGACACGGGCGACATCATTGTTGTCCAGGTCCGCGAGCTGAACGACCAGCACGGCCTGATCGGTATTGGAGGCAGCATCGGGCATAACGGGCTCGGCATCGGCTGTGGGGCGCGGGGCGGTGGTCTCGCCAACCCGAGAGCAGATGACGTGCCAGCCGTGATGGGCGGCTGTGCAGGGGCGCCGGTTGGGGCCCGGACGCTTCGGGCTGCATGCGCTCCCGGCAGCGACGGGGCCGACCGTTGTCCGCTGCCGCCGGCAGGCGGTGGCCCGCCGCAACCGATCCGGCTCAAATGCCCCATCGCCTTGGGGTAATGCACCGCGCGAGCATGACCGCGCTCCGCCGCGGCGGGGCACTCACTGCCCATCCGGCCGCGGCTGACAAGCGGGGCAGAAATAGGCGGTGCGCCCGCAGGCCTTGATCTGCTGCACATCGCCGCCGCAGCGCGGACAGGCGGCGCCCGGCTCGCGGTGCGGCAGTAGGCAGTCCTCCGGCAGCCGGGCCGGGTCCGCGCCGGCCTCGATGGCGGTGCGCAGCACCTCGGAGACGGCCTCGAACAGCCGGTGAAGGCCATCGGCGTCCAGCGCCGCCACCGGCGTCTTCGGGTGCAGCCGGGCGCGAAACAGGATCTCGTCTGTATAGACGTTGCCGAGCCCGGCCATGGCCGCCTGGTCCATGAGCCAGCATTTGGTGCCGCCGCGGCGGCCCTCGGCCAGGTCCGCAAAGCCCTCGCGGTCCAGGCGCAGCACGTCCGGGCCGAGCCCTTGCGCGGCGACGTAGGCGTTCGGGTCGTCGATCACCCCGACCCGTCCGAGCTTGCGGGGTGCCACATAGGCGACGGCGCTGTCGTCGTCCAGCACCAGCGTGAAGTCGGTGTACGCGGGGGCTTGTGCGGCCTTGCCGACCCGCTCCAGGTGCCCCGTCATGCCGAAGTGCAGCAGCAGCCAGGGGGCGCCGTCGGTCTCCAGGAAGAGATACTTGCCGTGCCGGCGGCTGCCGGTCACCCGGCGCCCGTGCAGCCGGCGCCCGAGGGCCGCGGGCGAGGTGTCTTCCAGAATCTCCGGCTCCGGCACATGGACGTGCCGGATGGCATGGCCCACCACCCAGCGCTCGGCGTGGCGCCGCTCGATCTCGACATCCGGCAGCTCGGGCATGGGTCTGTCTCCCAGCGCTGAATCCTGCACGGGGCCGCGCCGGCGCGCGGCGCCTGGTACCCAGCCCGATGCGAGCGGCATGCCAGCGCGGGCGCCTTGGGAAGACGGCGATCGATCGGCGGTTTCCCTTGCCGCGCCCCTCGTTCCCGGGCTCCGCCCGGGAGCGTGATCGGAGCCTCGTTCCCGGGCTCCGCCCGGGAATGCGGTCGCGAGGCTCTGCCTCGCGAAACGGGAGGCAGAGCCTCGCCGACCACGCTGCGGAGGACGAGGACCTGAGCGCGCTGCCGCACATCGGCGAGCGCCTCGCGGAGAAGATTCGCACCATTGCACTTCGTGTACCTCGTGCACCTCGTTCCCGGGCTCCGCCCGGGAATGCGGTCGCGAGGCTCTGCCTCGCGAAACGGGAGGCAGAGCCTCCCGACCGGGTTCCCAGGCCGAGCCTGGGAACCAGCGCACCAGCGCCAGCGCCAGCGCGCGGCGAGCGGACCGGGGCAAGCGGCGGGCACACCGCGTCGCCGACAGCCACCCATCGGATCGAGGCTGTGGCAGAGTTAGGGCCGCCAACAGCCGCCCCGGCTGCCCGCTGCCACTGCCCAAGCCGCAGGCTCTCCCTGCCGAGCGGGGCGGCGACGAGGCAGCGCCTCTAACCCTAAAAAGAGCAGTTGAACCCCTCGGCCGGCGAATTTCGCAGGCCGATGCAGCGCACAGGGCGTGCTCGCGCAG
>NZ_CAJXYK010000043.1 GCF_913063425.1 uncultured Thiohalocapsa sp. | reverse complement strand
GCCAGACGGCGCAGGGAGACTGGGCGGAGTGCGAAGCGAGCGGCCGACCGTCTGGCAGCCCGCTCCGTTACCCGCGCCTCCAGGATCCCGCAGCCCTCGGAGGAGTCTCGCCGCCATGATCGAATAGAAATTCAGCGAATGGGTTGAAGCGACAACTACCTTGACAACCACCGCACGCGGCACCAGCCACCCACAGTTTCGCGGGTCCACCAGCTTGGCTGCTCGCCATCAGGATAGTCCGAAGATGCCCACGACCACGCGGAATCAGAGGTCTAACGTGCTTGATCGTCATGGCGCCACATCTTGATGGCGGCGATAACACAAACCATTCGAGCTGTCATGTCGTGATGGTACACACTTGTTATTCAAAGCAAATGGGCCGTCGTGCTGAGCGCCAATCTGCGATCGGATTGGTTCGGAAAGCGTAGAGCGCTTATGCAGGCGTGGCAAACTTTCCGGCTCAGTAACAATCCAACAAAAAGTTCGACGGTGCAACTACGCCACGCACAATTTCTTTTTACAGTACCGCATCTAATTGTCCTTGTGGCCCTTGGGCGAGGCGAACGCTCGCGGGATTGGGGGTTGGCCGCATCCGGAATCGGAGGCCGCGGAGCGGAGGGCTCCGTGCGTGGGACTGCATCAGCGAGACCCGCTTTCTTGTCCGCGAGAACAGGCTGCGCGCACCGGAGAGGATGGTTGCCAGGTTCACAGTGCCGCAAGAAGGCTTGGCGGCGAGCGCCGTGAGCTGAACTTCGCGGGTTGAACCGATTCGCCCTAGACACGAAGGTAAACGTGTTCTATATACTACACATGACATTCGGCAGCTACGTTCGAACCACGCGCGAAGACCTGCGCGCCCGCGACAAGCGCTTCTCGCTCCGACAGGTGGCCGAGCGCATTGGGGTCGAGCCCGCCTACCTAAGCAAGATCGAGCGCGGCGATGTGGCGCCTCCGTCCGAGGCCACCATCCGCCGGCTCGCCGCGGACCTAGGCCAGGACTCAGACATACTGCTGGCGATGGCGGGTAAGGTCTCGTCGGACCTTCAAACCATCATCCGGGCGCGGCCCCAGCTCTTCGCCGAGCTGCTGCGCCAACTGAGAGAGATGCCGGACGACGCCCTCTTGCGCGTCGTCCGCGAGGTACGCGACGGTGACTGGTAACCCCCGGCTTGGAGGACGACGATGATCGAGCTGAGACACGACGCCCTGGACTTCTGCTTTCCCGAGGTTCACGCCGATGCGCGCTGCCGCATCGACTTCCAACGCACGTTGCGGATTCCGGACGACAAACGCGACTACCCCCTACCGCCGGGACTGGGCCGGTTCCCGCTACAACACGTGGACGACTTCGCGGAGCGTTTGCCGGTCGAGTGGTTGCAGCATGGCGGCGTCTTCCTGCCCATGTACCAGGCGGAGGCCCTCTGGATCAACTTTCACGGCGACTACCCCTGCGCGATCAAGATCGCGGCCGGGAAGATCAACGCGGTAACGGGCGATCCCTGGACGAACACACTGTCACAGGACCCGCAAGACTACGTTGTCGTTCCGGAACAACCTTGGCTCGACGGGTTCGCGGTCGACAAGGGGCTGATACGCCAGTTCGTCGCCATGCCTCTAGGCGAGGGCTTCTCGGCAGAGGAGCAGCTCACGGGGGCGGGCGTGCATGGCGGCATCCAAATCCATATCTACCCCATGAAGCGGCAGGTCTACGAAGACCTCTATGTCCGCCGGAGCATGCTGGAAGCTGGACCTGCCTTCTGTGCCGGTGACGCTGCCCCGTCCATGGGGCTCGCGCCTGGCGGCTTGATGCACCAAGAGATTTACGAAGACGAGTATGGCATCGATGCCTGGGACCAGAACGCGGGGGCACGATGCTTCGTGCATTTGATGAACAGCGTGGCCTACCTACAGGCGACGAAGCACCTGCCGCCCCAGGAGCCGCCCTCGGCTGCCGACTACACGAAGGCTGGATTGCCCTGGTTCGACTACTTCGACGCCGAGCGCAACGCCCTCGCCGGCGCCGCGAAGCTCGCGGGTCTCGACAGCGTCGCGGCAACCTCGATCAAGAAAGGCCAAGGGCGAGTGTCAGGCAACGCTCCGATTCCATCACCCGCAGTCACCGCGGTTGGACCCCACAGCAGAGTCCGAGAGGGAGACTTCTGAGCATTGCGCTCCGCAGGCAAGCCTCCACCGTAAAGATGTCGGCCGGTGGCAACTCTAAGCTCGTGTCGCATCTTTCCGGCCCAGCAACCGTGATGCCTTACAACGTCTTGACCGCCTAAGTTGCGGCTGACCCACCTAGACAAATAGCTTCGAACTCATGTAATGAGCCAAGCAGCTGCCTTAGATCGACTCAAACGCGAACTCGCCCTGCTGCGGCAGGAATACGAACGGATATCTGCGAAATGGGATCTCGCACGCGTGGGCGGCAACTATCCAGTTGGCTCGGAGCGAGAAGAATTCCTAGGTTCGACGCAGCTTTTCTTGGGCCGTGTCAATGCATGCAAAAACTTAATGAATCACTGTCTGAGATCGGGGGAGTTCGTAGTGGAGCTTCCCCCAAAACTAAGTGAGTTCTACAGGCTTCAGGTCGAGCCGATATCCCTGCAGTTACGGCAAGCCTTCAAGGCGATTGACCCCGACAGATACCAACGCTTTGCACTCTTGGACGATTTGGATGACCATGATCGCATCAAGCTGGCTTTCGAGGTCTGCCTAGATTTCACATGGAATGTAGTTGAGGATATCGAGAAGAAATGCAATATGCGCGGGGCAGCTGAAATACTTGATTCTGAATTGATAGTTTTCTCGCCTGAAGAATGGCATCGAAATCTGAGCCTGCTAGCACCGCTTTTATCAGCGCGGCAGTTCAAGAACTTTCCCGCGCAGGTGCGCTTTAGAGTCGAAGAAGTGTACCGATCATTTGTGTTTGGCAATTGGCTTTCGGTTCTGGCGTTGGCGAGGTCTTTGCTTGAGTATTCCATTCACGACAATTTGCGCAAGCTAGGGATCAAGGCGCACTGGGAAACCACCCCGAAGCCGCGAGAGAAGAAGCTGGGCGAATTAATAGATGAAGCAAGCACGCATTACCCGGAAATGGTGGGGGAGGCGATGAAAAGAATTCGTCAGAGCGGTAACGAGTATTTGCATCCTAAGCGAAAAACAAAAGAACAGCTTTTCAGCCGCAGGGAAGAAGCTATGAACAGGATTAAGGATTTGGTGCTTGTGATCGAGATTCTGTACAACTGTTCCCCAACTAAAGAGACCCGGACCGGCAAACAAGGGTAACGTAGTGTTGGGGGAGTTCGCCGATGCCACTGGGTCTTGTGATTGGGTACCGAGATGGAGTCCGAAGGAGATGTCGCAATTTCGCGACGTCGTCTAACACGTCGGGGCCTTATGGGGTCACACACGAGCTTTGACACGCCGAGGCGCCCAAGTTGGATCGTGCGACTTCATCCGATTCCATTTATGCAGACGGACCAAATTTCGCCGTCGTAGATACGTAGGTGTACTGGAAGCATTGCGGGGACTACGGAGCCGACGATCGCAATAGAAAGGATCAAGACCGCGACGACCATTGGAGATTTCATAAACTGGGGCAATATACTTTGAGGGACAGGTGCTTAGGGAAGCGCTGATTTATTGGCGCTTCCCGTCCGGGGCAGGACCCCCGCCATTTTCGGCGACGTAAGTCGCTGAAAATGAAGGAGCCGGGAAACCGCGTTTTCCGGCTCCGTCTGATTTTTGGGCAGGATGCCCAATAAATCAGCATCTCCTTAGGCGAAAAGTCCTTCGTTCAATAGAACGGCAGCAAAATTAGGGGTGTAGTGGGCGTGTGTGGTGTTTGTGCCGGCCGCCCGCGCCTTAACGAGTGTGAGCCAATGGTACACTCGGACCACCGCGTGGCTGCACGTCCGCATTGGGTCGGTAACGGCCTCTCGGGCCATCCCTGTTTTCCGGCAGCAATGCGTCCCATAACGGACGCGCGCAGCGTGCCCACTGACCGGCGGTTGTCGGCAAGCGCCAGATAACCGCTCTACGCTCCGAACATGTGGTGGCCGCAGGGACGAGGGCGCGCTATGAACGCCGATGCCGTGGCTGAACCGTTCACCGCTCGGTCACGGTGGGAATGCCGTCTGCCCCCTGCCGATGGGGAAGGCCTAAGGGCCCGCCGCATGATCGCCGCCGCTCCGGGTGTAGTGATCGGACTTAATGACATGACCATGTTCTTCGAGGCGCTCGCGCGGGGTTTGGGCTATGTCCCCGGCATTGCCCGCGGCCCCATACGGCGCGCAGCTCGGGCGGGTGTCATTCTGCTGGCAAACCACGAGGCTCTGAGGGCCGTCGCGACCTGGCCGGCCGGCTGTATCCTGACGAACGCAGCGGTTTTCTCCCACGCGAGCATCGCGCTGCTCAGTCGGGGCATCCCCACCGTGATCCTCGATGCGGATCAGAGTAAGCGCCTGGCCGAGGGGACGGCGGTGGTGCTGGATGGTGCGGCAGGGCGCGTGCTGCCGGCCTCGATCCAGCCCGATGCCTTGACCCCAAAGCCGCCCCCCGTGCCCCAACCCCTGCACACACGCGATGGGGAGCCCGTGGAGCTGCGGGTGAGCGTCCGCGCTGCCGATGCCGCCCGCGTCGCACGGGAGCAGGGTGCGGCCGCCGTGGGGTTGGTGCGCAGCGAGCTCCTGTTGCCGGCGCAGGATGGCGCCCCGGATAAACACTTCTATTTGCAGGCCTTCGGAGCCATCCTCGCGGCGGCCGCACCCCTTACAGTGACCATCCGGTTGCTGGATCTGGCGCCGGACAAGCACCCAGCGTGGGCGGCGGCCCTGCCCGACACCGGCGCTCTCGGACGGCACGGTTCCCGGCTCTACGATGATCCGTTGGTGCGTTCTGTGCTCGAAGCACAGTTCGCCGCCCTCGCGGAGCTGTGCCCACGCTGTCCGGTGCGGGTATTGATTCCGAACGTCGGCACCCTGGGGACGCTGCGGCACTGGCAACGGGTTGCCAAAGATGCGACCCGGCCCTGCAATCCAGTCGTCGGCCCGATGCTGGAGACGGTGGGGGCTGCTCTTCTGGTGGATCACTTCCTCGCGGAGTCGTCACTGGTCGCAATCGGCCTGAACGATCTCATGCAGTCCCTTTACGGGGCCGACCGGGATATGCCGCAGCTGCGCGATGCGTTGGACCCCTACGCCCCGGGCGTGTACCGCCTCCTGGCCCAGGTTGCCCGGCTCGCCGGCGCCGATGTGGACCGAATCCAGCTCTGCGGCATCCTGCCGCAGCTGCCGGGGGTGCTGCCGGTGCTGCTGGGTCTGGGCTACCGGACCTTTTCGGTGGACGTGGCCCATGCTCCGTACCTGGCCCAGACCGTGGCGGCGCGCAGCTGCGCCCAAGACCGGGCGCTGGCGGACGCCGTGACCGCCGCAGCCTCGGCGCGCGAAGTCAGAATCCTGCTTGGGCTGGCCGGGGGTCACTGATCGAGCCAGAGCTCGATACCCCGAACCGTCCGGCGCAGCCTGATGCGGCCCGCATAGGGCGTATGCATCCGGTAGAAAGTCGCAAGGGGTATCTCCAGGGCCAACGCGATCGCGGCCCGGATGACGCCCAGATGGCAGACGAGGAGCACATGACCCTCAGGATGTTCGTCGAAGATCGCCAGGATGCCCTCCCGCACCCGTGCGTAGAACACGTCAAGCGGCTCCGCTTGCGGTGGGCGGTGATTGACGGCGTCCCGGAAGAAGGCCAGATAGGCTTCCGGGTCGGCATCACGGATCTCGTCGTGGCGGCGCCCTTCCCAGGCCCCGAAGCCGACTTCCCGCAGGCGTGGGTCGACGACCAGCGGGAGGTCCAAACGCCTCGCGAGCAACTCAGCGAAGTCCCGGCAACGGCGTAGCGGCGAGCTGACCACGTGGGTCCAATCCGAGGTCTGTGCGACGGCGGCCCACATCTGCTCCCAGCCGCGCTCGCTCAGCGGATCATCGACACCGTCCCCGCGGTAGCGCACACCGCCGCGGGGCTCGCCGTGTCTCAGCAGGTCGATGGTGCTCATGGGGTGTCTTCAGCAGCCACAGCGAGCCTCATTCTGAATCAGAACGGCTGGCACCGGCGACTGCGACACCGGCTCTGCGCCGGAACATGCCGCCGCTCCCCATCATGGATGGTGGTGATGCAGCGTGGTGGGACCGAAGGCGTCGGCGAGACACGCGGCCTGCGCGATAACGGTGACAGGTCTTCGCGGCGCAGACGCCGTGCGGAGTCGCCGGCGCGCCAGGATCCTGAATGACGTTTTCGTGACTTGCTCCCGTGGGGCTGGGTGCCGTCCTGGGCTCACCGGAGCCTGCTCACAGCACTCGGGTCCAGAACCGCGCCGCCAACACCGGATACTGGAGCATCAGACCGGCCAAGTCCAGATTCGAGAGGCGGGTCGCGAAAGCGCGGGAGTCGGGCGCAGCCAGCCAGCGCTGCGGCCACTCGGTGATGAGCTTCTGTGCAAAAACGCCAAACAGCGCAGCGTCGATCGCCCCTTCACCGTCGCCGATGTCCAACACCAGGTTGTTCAGGGTGTGCAAGGCCTTCCGAAACAGCAGCAGGTCTGCCCGGGCCGTGAGGCCGGCACGCTCGACCGCAGTGTCCAGCAATTCGACCAGCCAGCTGAAACCGGGAAGGCGAGCGTAACCCAAACGACCCAGTGCCTCGCGCACAACCGCCCGTAGCGCCCCTTTCTCTATCGGCGCATTGTCGCAAAGCATGGTCAGCATCTCGACCACCAGCCGCTCGTCACGCAGCATCGCGCCGAGCACGGCATGGACCATTGCTTCGCGATCGCGCTGCCGCAAGGTTCCAGCCAGGCTCCAGTCAATTAGAATGAGTCGTCCATCGGGCGCCAGCAGCAGATTGCCGGCGTGGGGGTCGCCATGGAACAGGGCCTGCGCGTCAGTGGAAAAGAGCGGCTGCGACAGCAGCGTCGACGCCAAGAGCCGCGCGGCATCGTGCCGATTGCGCAGATCGCTCTGCCCATGCTCGGATATCTTGCGGCCGGTGACGCGCTCCATGGCGGTGACGCGGGCAGTGCAGTACGCGTGCAGCCTAGGCACCTGAACCCGCCGGAAGCCCGCATATTGATCCGCTGCCAACGTCAGATGGTGCTGTTCAATATCGAGTCGAACCTCGTCCTGCAGCTTTTCCCTGACCTGCCGGAAGACCCCTTCGTAGCCGATCTTCGGTATCCGCAGCGCGTCGCAACGTTCATCGAGGAGCGTGCCGACCCGCTGCAGCAGCGCGAGCTCCAACGCGAGGCGTGCTTCGATTCCGGGCTTCAGAACTTTGAAGACGCCGCTGCCCTGGCCGTCCTGATACCCGATCACCACAGCGACGCTGGCCTCGGCGATCGCCCGAGTGTCCAGTCGGATACCGAGGCGGTCCAGTGAGCCGAGCTCGCGATCGAGGGCGGCTCGAATCGTCTCCAACGGGACAGTGGGCGGGAGCGTCTCCAGCGTACGCAGTTCGCGTCGCAGCGCTGGGTCCAGGCGTCGATCTCGTGCCAGCGCCTGCCCCAGCTTGTGCAGAACGGGGCACTGCAGCGCCAGCCGCCTGACCCGCGCGGCGGTACTGGTCGTGCCCGGCAGCGCTGCCTGGACGGCCATGATCTCCTGCTGCGCGGTCAGGGGCAGCCCCGACAGGAACGCGACCAGGGCTTCACTGATTGGACGGGCGAATCGCGCATACCCTGCCGAAAGCAAGGGTTGGAGCGTCGCTTCGTTAATGAGGGTTTGCCAGATCATCGACAGCGTAGCGCAGGGGAGTAGACGTTGACTACTTCATTTCCCGGACGACGGCGGTGGCATCGCCCGGCGCTCGACCTCGGCGAACGAGGCGGCAAGGTCGTCGATGCGCGCGAGCTGGGCGGTCTTCTGAGTGTCGGCGGCCTCGGCAGGCGCTCGCGCTGCCGCCGGTCGGCCACCGCCCCGGCTGCACCCAGCTCGCGCCGGTAGGTCCGCTCGACGGCGTCCAGCTTCCATGACCGACTGAACGCCTCAAGGGCCTCATCAGCGTCATACACGCCCGCCTCCAACAAGCGGTGGAAGAGGTCGAGACACTGCCGGCGAAGGTCGGGGTCTTGTTCGGCTTGGCGGTAGGCGCCGAGGATGAGGTTGCTGAAGCAGATGCGCCATTGGTCGTTGAGGCGAATGCTCCACTGGCCCTCAGGATCTCCGCGCAGCTGCTCCAGCCGGTTTGATGGCGGTACGCGCAGGAAGTCGAGGGTGTTTCGATCCGCCGGATTGCGGTGCGCGGCGCTGACGAGCCGCCGGCGCGGCTCGACAGCCCGCGGGTGCAGGCGTGATCCTGGGGGATCAGACCAACACCACGGGAGGTCCCCATGTCCATCGCCCACACCAACCCCGCCACGGGCGACCTGGTGCGCCGCTTCGACCCCATGGACGAGGCCGCGGTCGCTGGCCGGCTTGACGCCGCCGCACAGGCCGCCGGCCCCTGGGGTGAGCGTCCGCTCGCCGAGCGCTGCGCGCTGCTGACGCGCGTGGCCGCCCTGCTGCGCGAGCGCCGGGCGTCCCTCGCCGCGCTCATCACCGCCGAGATGGGCAAGCTCATCGGCGAGGCCGAGGGGGAGGTCGACAAATGCGCCTGGGTCTGCGAGCACTACGCCGAGCACGCGGCGGCCTACCTCGCCGACGAGCCCATCGCGTCCGACGCCACCACGAGCCTCATCGCCTGCCGGCCGCTGGGGCCGGTGCTCGCGGTTATGCCCTGGAACTTCCCCTTCTGGCAGCTCTTTCGCTGTGCCGCGCCGGCGCTCGCCGCCGGCAACCCGCTGCTGTTGAAGCACGCCTCCAATGTGCCGGGTTGTGCACTGGCCATCGAGGGGCTGTTCCGGGACGCCGGCGCCCCCGAGGGCACCTTCGCGACCCTGCTCATCGACGCGGGCCGTGTGGCGTCCGTCATCGCCCATCCCGCCGTGCGGGCCGTGAGCCTCACCGGCAGCGATGCCGCCGGGCGCAAGGTGGCGGCGGCTGCCGGCGCCCACCTCAAGAAGACCGTGCTGGAGCTCGGCGGCTCGGACGCCTTCGTGGTGCTGGACGATGCGGACCTTGACCTGGCCGCGGAGATGGCCGTCAAGTCCCGCTTCATGAACGCCGGGCAGAGCTGCATCGCCGCCAAGCGCTTCATCGTGCAGGACGCGGTGGAGGCCGATTTCATGGAGCGGTTGCGCGCCGGCATCGTGGCGTTGCGCCCAGGGGACCCGATGGCGCGGGAGACGACCCTCGCGCCCATGGCGCGGGCCGATCTGCGGGAGGACCTGCATGCGCAGGTGCTTTCCAGCGTCGATGCCGGCGCCGTGCTCGTCATGGGCGGCCATGCCCTGGACCGTCCCGGCTGCTTCTATGCGCCGACCCTGCTGGACCATGTGGGCCCGGGCATGCCCGCCTACACCGAGGAGCTGTTCGGCCCCGTGGCCGCCGTCATCCACGCGCCGGACGAGGCCGAGGCCCTGCGCATCGCCAACGACACGGCCTTCGGGCTCGGCGGCAGCGTCTGGACCGGCAGCTCGCGGCGCGGCGAGGCCTTCGCCCGGCGTATGCAATGCGGCTGCGCCTTCGTCAACGGCATGGTCAGGAGCGACCCCAGGCTGCCCTTCGGCGGCATCGGCGACTCCGGCTACGGGCGGGAGCTCTCAAGGCTGGGCATCCGGGAATTCGTCAATCAGCAGACCCTCTGGGTGGCCTGAGCGATGCGCTGGGCGTCCGTGGCTCGCGTTGAACCATGAGCCCCTGGCTCGCGCTCATCCTCGCCGGCGTGCTGCTGGCCGGCCTGCTCCCGCTCGGGGTGCATCTGGGCTTTCGGGCGCCGCGCGTGCGCGCGCATCGCTCGCCCGCCGATCTGGGACTCGCCTTCGAGGCGGTGCGCATCCCAACCGTGCGCGGTCGGTGCCTCGCCGCTTGGCTGCTGCCGGCGGCAGACTCGGCGGCGACGGTCGTCATGGTGCACGGCTGGGGCAGCAACGCCGCGCAGATGCTCCCGCTGGCGCTGCCGCTCACCCGCGCCGGCTTCAACGTGCTGCTGTTCGACGTCCGCAACCATGGCGCGAGCGATGCGGACACCTTCTCTTCGCTGCCGCGCTTCGCTGAGGACCTGGCGGCGGCGATCACCTGGCTGGAGCAGCACCGGGCGGCGCGGGCGGGCCGCCTCGCAGTGCTCGGCCACTCGGTGGGCGCCGGCGCCGCGCTGCTGGAGGCCACCCGCAACCCGTCCATCGGCGCCGTGGTCAGCATCGGCGCCTTCGCCCACCCGGCCGAGGTGAACCGGCGCTATCTCGCGCAGGTGTACCTGCCCAAGCCCATGGTCTGGCTGGTGCGGCGCTATGTGGAGTGGCTGATCGGCTGCGACTTCGCCAGCATTGCGCCCGTGAATACCATCCGCCGTGTGCGCTGCCCGGTGCTCCTGGTCCACGGCACTCAGGACCGCCGGGTGCCGGTGACCGATGCACGCCGCATCGCCGCAGCCGGGGACCCGGCACGGGCGACCCTGTTCGAGGTCGCAGACGCCGACCATGACTCTGTGGACCTGATCGAGGTCCACAGCGACCGGCTGGTGCGCTTTCTGCGCAAGGCTTCAGCCGCCGGCTGATGGCGCGTAGGTGAGAGGACGGATAGGACATCGGAGCCATCCTGAGCGCACAGCCGCGGCATCCGGCGGGAAGCCGATGTTCCCTTAAGGACTGCATCTCGCGCACGTCGTCCGGCGCGATCAGCCCCCTATGTCAGGCTGGGGCAGGTCGTCCTGAATCACTTCTTGGGCCGCACCGCCAACACAGAACACTGCGCGTGATGGGAGATATTGCCGATGACCGAGCCCAGCAGGAAGCGGTCGATGGCACCCTTGCCCTTGTGGCCGGTGACGATCAGGTCGCTGTGGTCCCGGCTGGCGGTGTCCAGGATCGCCTGGCTTACATCCTCGGCCTCCAGCAGCTCCGTTTCCACCTGGAGGTGGCCCCAGCGCTCCTCCTTGGCGATGCGTTTCAGGGCCGCCTTCGCCGCCCGTTTCTTCTCCTGCCACACCCAACTCAGGCGCTGCTTGATGTCTTGGCGGAACATGTGGATCACCGGCAGCACGCTCAGTGCCCGGATATGGGTGTCATTGCCCAGGGGCAGGGCGGCCATGAACTCCACCGCCCGCTTGGCGGGTTGCGAGTCGTCGTAGGCGAGCAGTATTTTCAGCACCTTGTCCGAGTAGATTGAGGTCTGCTCGTCCGGTTGCTTGACGATCAGCACCGAGCAGGGGGCATATTGCAGCACCTTGTCGGAAACGCTGCCCAGCATGAAGCGTTTGGCGGCGGTCCAGCCGTGGGAGCCGACAATGACCAGGTCGGCGTCCACGTCGGCGGCGGCCTGCACGATCTCGTCCGCCGGGTGGCCGGTGCGCACAAGGGTGTGGACCTCACGGCCCCTGTCGCGCAGCACCCTGGCCTGTTGTTCGAGAAAGTCCGCGCCCTCCTCGCGGATTTCCTTCTTGGCCTGTTTCAGCCAATCCTTGTCCTCGTCGCTCAGGTCGGACTTTTTGCGCGCCTTGAAGGCCCGCTTGTCCAGCACCGTGACCAGATGGCAGCGGCCGGCCTGCGGAAAAGGAAAGTCACGCAGGTATTCCAACGCCTGGGTGGCGAAACGGGAACCGTCAGTTGCCAGCAATATGTTCATTCAGTGCGCCCCCTCTATGTTGAGCGCGTATTGCAGGAATATGTAAATCACGTACACCGACAACAGCCAGACACCCTGCCAGCGTTTGAACATCCCGTCGGTGTTCATCGATATGAAAGCCCGGAACGAGAACAGGAGGATCAGCATGGCCGGGAAGTGGAAATGGTAGAAATTATCCGGGATCGCCAGCGGCGCGGCAGCGGCGGCAGCGCCGATGACGAACAGGACATTGAGTACGTCGGCGCCGACGATGTTGCCCACGGTGATTTCCGGATGACCCTTGCGTACCGCGGCGACAGCAGTCATCAGCTCCGGCAGGGAGGTGCCGAAGGCGACCATCGTGGCGGCGATCACGTCCTCCGGCACGCCGAAGCGAAGCGCGATCTCGGAGGCGGCCGGCACCAGTACCCGGGCGCCGAGGATGATCAGGATCAGGCCGCCGGTCACCATCAGCCAGCATAGGGCCAAGCCCCGCAGCTCCTCGGTCTCGCCGTTGTCTTCCAACATCACGCTGCCGCCCTGCCTGGCCCAGACATAGGTGATGTACAGATAGCCCGCCAACAGCGCCAGGAAGAAGAAACCGACCGGGCGGACGAGCATCGGCTGTTCGCCCTCGGCGGCGGTGAGCAGCATCCAGACAGCGATCACCACAAGCAGCGTGGCCGAGCCGACCTGCACCCAGCCGGTGCGGTTGAGGATGTAGCGGTTGACCGGCACCGCCGCCAGCACGCAGGTAAGGCCGAAAATGAGCCCGGTGTCGGCGATGATGGAGCCGACACCGTTGCCCAGCGCCAGCCCCGGGTTGCCCATGTAGGCGGCCATCACCGAGACGAAAGCCTCCGGCAGCGTGGTGCCCAGGGACACCACGGTGGCACCGATGACGATCTTGGGCATGCCGGTGCGGGTGGCCAAGTCCACCACACCGTCGACCATCCAGTCGGCGCCCTTGGACAGCATGACGATGCAGACGACGATGAGGAGGAGCAGAATCCACGTGGGTTGATCGGCGAGCAGATTCTGTAGAAGCGACTCGTCGACGAACCACTGTAGAAGCGATTGTTCCATGAAGGCTTGTTCTTGATTCTCGGTAATCAAAAAAATTGGGTGCTCGCTGGAAGATTAACGTTGAATGTGTTTGTTGCGCGATCGTCAATCAGGACGCAAAAGCCTTCCATTGCCGTATCTCAACGATCTCCTTCAGGGAGTAGGAATGCACCTGCAAGGCAACGAGTGAGCTGCTGTGAGCCGCTGACCGGGCGGCGGCTGGTCGTTTTTGCTCCCGATTGCTTCTTGGACGACTTGTTGGCTCGGGTCGTCCAGACACAGAGCGCCCGCCCCACAAGCGCACGGCCCAAGGCACGCCTTGCCCCCTGAGCTTCGCCATCTCCAACGCCTGCAACGGTTTCGGCGGCATGCTGGGCGCGCTGTATTCGGCGCCCGCGCCTTAACGCCGGAGCGGTTTCGTCCATTGGTCGTATGCCGCCGTCGGCGGCGGCAGTTAATGTCTGGGCAAGGATAGCGCAAGATCCTCGACCCTGCTCAAAGGGGCAGAGTCCTTTAACCTAGAAGGAGCGGTTGGACGGTCGTCAGGGTGCGTCCCGCGGGGTGCCTGGCAAGGCACAACGACGAGGAATAGTTGTTCTATTCCGAGGAGTTGTAACGCAGCCAGGCGCCGCGCGGGGCGTGCCATGGCGGCCGTAGCGGCGTTCACCCGGATGGTGGCGCGAAAAGTACTCCCGAAGTCCGCGAGGCTCAGGCATTTGCATGTGCTTTGAAGCGGTCAACTGCTCTTTCTAGGTTTAAATACGCGCTCAGCGTCGTCAAGCTGCTGACCGGCTCACTGTGAATCCCGGTGCGCCACATCAACTCAGCCCAGACAGGCCGTCCATACCTGGTCCTTGGCACTGCCTGGGCGGCGCTCCGGCGCGTCCCCGCCAGGACGCTGTTTCTGCTCCAGGTACAGCACAGCATCCAGCACCTCTGCTGCGACGGAGTCCGGCAGTTGCTGGAGGCGTTGGCAGCCGAGGTCCGCATGTGTCATGGCAGTTCCCGGCGCACGGATCGGAATGATGGGACGGGTCGTGACGAGGACGTTACCCCGATCCACTTCGAGCAGCTGCGCCGATAGGGTCCCGTCCGAGCCCAGGCGCAGGGCGCTGTGCACTTGTCACCCGGCCTCGCTGCGCTGCGCCGCCAGCTCCTGCGCCAGCGCCGCCCGTGGGCGGGTGCGCCGCGCCAGCAGCAGATACAGCACGGGCACCAGGAACAGGGTCAGCAGGGTGGCGGCGACGACGCCGCCGAGGATGGTCAGGCCAATGATGCGGCGGGTCTCGGCGCCGGGGCCGAAGGCCAGCGCGAGGGGGAGGGCGCCGAAGAGGGTGGCGATGGAGGTCATCAGGATGGGACGAAAGCGCACCCGGGCGCCTTTTTCCACGGCGGCGCGGAAGTCCTCGCCGCGGTCGCGCAGCTGGTTGATGAACTCCACCAGGATGATGGCGTTCTTGGCCATGATGCCGATGGCGAGGATGAAGCCGATCTGGCTGTAGATGTTGATGCTGCCGCCGCCGAGGGCGAGGGCCGCCAGCGCCCCGAACAGGGCGAGCGGGACGCCCGCCAGCAGCACCAGGGGCTGGACGAAGCTCTCGAACTGCGCCGCCAGCACCAGGAAGACGATGATCATGGCCAGGCCGAAGGCGAGCTGGAAGGCCCGGCCCTGGCGCTGGTAGTCCTGGCTCGCGGCGAGCCATCGGACCTGCATATCCGCGGGCAGCAGCGGGCGGGTGGCGGCGCCCAGGCGCTCGACTACATCGCCCAGCGCATAGCCGCTCGCGAGTGAGGCCTTCAGCGTTACCGCCGGCAGCCGGTCCACGCGGCGGCGCTCAGCGGCGCGGCCCACCAGCTCCGTCTCGATCAGCCCGGACAGGGCCACGAGGTCACCGTCCTCGGTGCGCAGCTGCACCCGGTCCAGGTCTTCCGGCGCGGCGCGGTCCTGCGGGCGGGCACGGACCATGACCTCATAAGTCTCGGCGTCCAGGGAGAAGTCCGTGATGTCCTCGCCGCCCATCAGGATCTGCAGCGTACGGCCGATGTCCGCCACGGAGATGCCGAGCGCCGCGGCACGGTCCCGGCGCACACGGATGCGCAGCTGCGGATTGGTGGGCTGGTAGTCGAGCCGCGCCTGGGCGATGCCCGGCAGCTCGCGGGCCTTGGCCAGCGCCTGTTGCGCGACGGCATGGGCCTCGTCGAGGCGGGCACCGGTGATGGCCATCTGGATGGGCTGCTCGAAGCCGCCGCCGATGCTGGGCGGGTTGATGGCGAAGGCCTGGGCTCCGGTGACGCCGGCGAGCAGGGGCAGGATCTGCCGGGTGACGGCGAACTGGCTCTGCTCGCGCTCGCCCCAGGGCTTGAGCTTCAGGATCACGATGCCGGAGTTGACGGGTCCCTGGCCCGCGCTGCGCGGCGCCACCAGGGCGATGACATGGCGTGCCGGTCCGTCCGGACCCGTGAGCGGCAGGAGCTTGGACTCGATGTCCTCCAGCACCTCGGTCATGTACTTGAGCGTCGACCCCTCCGGTGCCGCCACCGGGATGAACACCGCGCCCCGGTCCTCCCGCGGCGCAAACTCCCGCGGCAGCTCCCGGTACAGCCAGACGGTGCCCGCCACCAGCGCCACCGCCAGCAGCAGCACCAGCCAGCGCCAGCGCAGAACGCCCCGCAGCAGCCCCTGATAGCCACCGGCGACGCCGTCGAAGAAGCCGCTGACCCGGGCGTGGAAGGGATTGGCGCGGATGCGCTCGGCGTCCACCAGCTTGGAGGCGACGGTGACGCCGGCGGTGAGTGCCACCAGGCTGGACAGCGCCAGGGCCCCGCCGAGGCCCGCCGCAAACTCGCCGAACAGCCGCCCGGCATCGCCGGTGAGGAAGCCGAGCGGGGTGATGACGGCGAGCAGCACCGTGGTGGTGGCGACAACGGCGAAGGCCACCTCGCCGGCGCCCAGGTCCGCGGCCAGCAGCCGCGGCTTGCCCTGCTCCGAGTAGCGGAAGACGTTCTCGCCGACGACGATGGCGTCGTCCACCAGCATGCCGATGGCCAGGATCAGCGCCAGCAGGGTCAGCACATTGATGGAGAAGCCGAGCGCGTAGAGCAGGATGAAGGCGCCGATCACCGAGGCCGGTATGGTGGCCGCCGGCACCAGGGTCGCCCGCCAGGAGCCGAGGGCCAGAAACACCACGGCGATCACCAGGCCGATGGTCATGAGCAGCGTCAGCACGATCTGGCGGATGGACGCCTCGACGAAGGTGGCGGCATCGTAGGGGATGGTGATGCTGACGGCGTCCGGGATACGCGGGTCGAGCTCGGCGAGCTTCGCGCGCACGGCATGCGAGATGGCCACGAGGTTGGAGCCCGATTGGCGCACGATGCCGAGGCCCACGGCGTCCTCGCCGTCCAGGCGCACCGCGGTGCGATAGGACTCGGGGCCGTACTCGATCTCCGCGACATCGGCGAGTCGGACCTCGGTACCGTCGCGGTCGGCGATGATGAGGTCCCGGTACTCGGCGGGGTCCTTCAGCTGCGTCATGGTGCGCAGCGTCAGCTCACGGTCCGCGCCCACCAGCCGCCCCGCCGGCAGCTCCAGGTTGCGGGCGCGCAGGGCCTGCTCGATGTCCAGCACCGTGAGCCCGCGGGCGGCGAGGCGGTCCAGGTCCAGGTGGATGCGCATGGCATAGCGGCGCTCGCCGCCGAACAGCACCTGCGCCACGCCGGGCACGGTGGAGAGCGGGTCCACCAGCACCCGGTCGCCCAGGTCCGAGAGCTCAAGGCGGCTCAGGGTCTCGCTGGTGAGCACGATCCACATCACCACCTGCCCGCGCAGGGAGCGTTGGGCAATCTCCGGGTCTTCGGCCTGATCCGGCAGCTGGTTGCGCACCCGGGAGATGCGGTCGCGCACGTCCGCCGCGGCCAGGTCCAGGTCGCGGCTCAGCAGGAATTCCACCTCGATGCGCGCGCGCCCGTCGCGGGAGCTTGCGCGGATCTGGCGCACGCCGTCGATGCCGCTGACCGCCTCCTCGATGGGCTCGGTCACCTCCCGCTCCACGACGGCCGCCGAGGCGCCCGGATAGATCACCGTCGCCGTGATGGTCGGGTCGTCGATGTCCGGATACTCGCGCACGGGCAGGCTCAGCACCGCCGCGGTGCCGATGACCACGATCAGCAGCGACAGCACCGTCGCAGTGACGGGGCGGGTGACGGCGAGGCGGGTGAGGCTCACCGCCCGGCCCGCCCGCCGGTGCGCACGGCAGCGCCATCGCGCAGGCCCTGCAGCCCGGCAGTGACCACCTGCTCGCCGGCACTGACACCGTCAGTGATGGCCACCCAGCCGGACCGGCGCAGCCCCGTCTGCACGCTGCGGCGGCGGACCTTCGTCGGCTGCCGGTCGGCGCCGTGCGCCGCAGGCTCGCCGGCGGTCTCGGGGCGTGCGCCGGGAGCTTCTGCCTGCGCGTCTTCGGCCGCGTGATCACCGCCGGCGGCTGCATCGAGCACATAGAGGTGCTGCGTCGGCCCGCGGGCGATGACCGCGGCCTCCGGGACCGTCAGCAGGATCTGGGTGCCGGTGACCAGCGCCGCCTGCAGGAACATGCCGGGCTTGAGCGCGCCGTCCGGGTTTGGAAAGGTCGCCTCCAGCGGCAGGGTGCGGGTGTCCCGGGATACCCGGGTGCCGACGAAGGTCACCTCGCCACGAAAGGCTCGATCGGGGTAGGCCGGCGTCGTGCCCGTGACGCGCTGGCCGAGGGTGACGCGGCCCAGGGCGGTCTCCGGCACGTCCAGCAGCAGGTCCAGCGGGTCGTTACGGCGCAGGTCCGCCACCGGCGTGCCAGGCTCCAGCAGCGCCCCCGGGCTCACCAGGCGGCGGCCGATGATGCCGGCGAAGGGTGCCTTCAGTACCCGGTCATCCAGGTCTTCCTCGGCCACTGCCAGCGCCGCCGCGGCGGATTCAGCGGCCGCCTCCGCCTGCTCCAGCTCCGTGGCGGAGACGAAGTCCTGCGCGCGCAGCTCCCGCAGCCGGGCGAGGTCCCGGCGCTGCTCGTCGAGCTGTGCTTTGGCCTCGTCCACCCGGGCCGCAGCGCGCTCGCGCGCAAGCCGCAGCAGGGGCGCGCCGGCGGCCACGCGGTCGCCCTCCTCGAACAGCACCCGGGCGACGCGGCCTCGGGTGCGGGCGGTGACCGTCACCGCCTCCGGGGCGATGAGGGTACCGGTGGCGCTGATCCGCTGCTCCACCCGGCGCTCGCGCACCGGCGCCGTCTCCACCAAAGGCGGCGGGCGACCGCCGCCCTGATCCGCCCCGCCGCCGGCGATGAGCGCCGCAAGCTCTGCCCGGTAGACCCAGCCGGCGACGAGCAGTGCGGCGAGCGCCAGCAGCAGGGCGACCACGAGCAGGCGGGCGCTGCCCTGATGCGACTGGCGGTTGGCGGCGGGGTTGGCGGGCATGGGAGAGACGTCTTCACAGCAGGATCGCCCGCATAACGCCGCAATAGCCGTGCCGGGTCGTCATGCGCCGCCGCGTCGCCGTACGGCTGAGCGTCCGGCGCTCGGCTGCGGCCGGTGCTGGTGCAAATGCACCGGCGCGACCCCTGATGGGCGGGGCAAATCCACCGATGCCGACGAGCGGCTCTCAGCTGCGGGGTGTGGCTGTGTGCGGCGCCGGCTGCTGCCCTGCGTCGGGAGCCGCGTCTGCGTCTGCGTTCGCGTCCGAGCCCGCAGCCTGCCCGTCGGTGAGCGCGCCGCCGGTCAGCACGGCGCGCAGGGCCTGCTCCGTGCCCACGTGCAGGGGTGTCACCCGCGCCGGGTCGAGGTAGAGGGTGTAGCCGCCCACCTGATAGCTCATGGGCAGGTAGACAGCCATGGGCCGGCCCCCGTCGTCGTCGTGACCGTCGCCGGGCAGGCGGGCGCGCTCCTGCATGACGAAGCCCACCAGCCGCACTTCCGCATCGCCCAGGGGCAGGGCGACGCTCACCGGCCGGCCCAGCTGGCGATCGCCGCTTTGCGCGAAGAAGCGCGAGACGTCCTTCAGGCCCTGGAACAGGCTTTTGACCAGCGGGATGCGATCCAGCACCCGCTCCATCAGGTTCACCAGCCAGCGCACCAGGAACAGGTTCGCGAGCAGCCCCAGCGCCAGCGTCAGTACCACCCCCACCGCGAGACCCAGGCCCGGCACATACCAGTCCGGCGGCAGCACCTGCTTCAGCACGGCGCCCACCACCAGCTCCACCGACCGGGCCAGCCAGACGATGAGCGCGATGGTCAGGACCAGGGGCGCCAGCAGCGCAATGCCCTGAAGAAACAGGTTGCGAAGCCGGGTCAGCAGGTCAGTGGGATTCAGGCGTGGCGACATCCGGGGCTCCTCGGGTCGGGGACGCAGGCAGGTATGCAAGCGCCATGCAATGCGCCGTTGTCGAGCCCGCGCCTGCGTCCGCCTGCGGGCGCGGTGCCTCTGCGTGTCGCTTTGGTGACGGTCGTCGCGTCGGGTAAACGCGCAAGTGCTCGGCGTTTCCCGTGCGGGGCAGGACGCCTTGGCGTTTTCAGCGGCGTAAGCCGCGATAACTGAAGGAACCCGGAAAGCGCGCTTCCGGGCTCCGATCCGATTCCCGGGCAGGAGGTCCCAAGAACCGGTTTCTCCTTAGGCGGCTTTGCCGTGATGATGCGCGGCTTCCACCTCGGCATCGCGATAGTGCGGGTCCGTCCAGCAGCGCGGCAGCGGCTCGCCGGAGGCGAACCTGAGCTTGGCCTTCTCGAAGTAGGCGGGGTCCTGCGCCTCCTCGCCGTAGTGCAGGCGCCCGGCGACGCGCTCGTGCCGGGGGCTGTAGAGATCGCCCAGGGAGAGCACCTCGACCAGCTTGCCCGTGTCGTGATCTTTCAGCAGCATGATGACCTCCGTTCGTACGTTGGCCGCGCCGTTGCCGCCCTGGCGCAGGCAGCTGGACGACGCGGCGGCGTCAGCGTCCTACCTTTGAGCGTAGTCCGTTGCGGGGCGTACACGGCTGCGGGCGTCGGCAGTGCGGCATCGCCCGTCGCAGCACTGGCCCCATTGGCGGATGCCCGCACCTGCGGGCAGAGTGCGGCCGACCCGAGCCGGCTTGCCCCTGTCGCGGGATTCATCTGCGTCGGCGCGCATCAGCGGTCGGCCTCCTCCGCCGTCGGCGGCGCGTCCCCGTACAGCACGCTCACCTCGGAGCGGTCCAGGACACCGTCACCGTTGACATCGAGGGAGCGCCAGCGATCGCCGATGTGCATGCTCGCATGGGCCTCGCTGGTGCTGAGCACGCCGTCGTGATCCAGGTCAAGATCGCTGAAGGGCAGGGGCTCGGGGGTGCGGTCGGCCATCTCCTCCAGGCTTCCGCCCTCGGCGAGCGCACTCAGGCGGATGTCCCCCGGCACGGGCGAGGTCTCCACGGCGGTACGCTCACGGGCGGCGGCGACGGACTGCGCCGTGTGGCCTGTGGTGGCCCGGAGGTGGCCGTCCCGTTCGGTGAAGTTGACCAGCGGCACCAAGGCGCCGGCGCTTGGATCTGCCGCCACCTGCCCGGGTCGAATGACGGCGAGCAGACCGCCGTCGCTGCCCCGGACGACATCACCGATGCGGCCGATGACGGCGCCGGAGCGGTTCTCCACCAGGGTGCCGCGCAGGCCCGTTGCTGTACTGCCGCCCACCGCCGGCGCCAGTGCGGCCGGGCCGACGCGGTCGCCGGCGCCCGCCGCACCAGCGACGGCCAGCGTGGCGAGGACGATGGCACTGCGGAGCGCTCTCGATGCTTGCATGTTGACCTCCGTTGGGTGTGAATGGTTGACCGGCAGCGGTTGCGGCTCGGCGGTACTCCTGCCGCTGCTGCGCGCAACCGGATGACTGCTCGTTGCCGTTACCGGCAGCAACATGCATGCCGGGGCTCAGCGGGGCTGTGGTCTTGAGTGCTGGTGCATAGCCACCACCGGTCGGGGCCTTTCCCCAGGACTGCGCGCAGCGCCGCGCGCGGACTTGGCCGGCGCGAGCTTGCGGGCAGCGGCCGACTGCTCGCCCGGCGCCGGCGCGGTTATTGCATCAGGTTATTGCATCACTGGGGTGATTGCAGCGGTCGAGTGCCGGAGCCCTGCGACAGGCGCTGCCATTGGCACCGCAGTCGCGGCGGCACCTATCGGCTCGCAGGCTGAACCCTATCGGCAGCACCCAAATCTCAGGAGGCCACGTGACTCTGATCCAGACCATACAGCGGCGCCCACCGGTCACCACACCGGATACGACCCTGCGCAGCGCCGCGAAAGAGATGGCCAGCCACCGCAGCACCCTGCTGCCGGTGGTGGCGCGGGGCAAGCTCGTGGGGACGCTCTCCGCGCTCGACATCACGGCGCGCAGTGTCGGCGGCGGGCTGGACCCGGACCGGCGCACGGTGCGGGCGGTGATGCGCCCGGACCCGCCCACGTGCCGGCCCGAGGACGCGGTGTCCGCCGTGCGGGAGCAGATGCGCGCCCTGCGTCAGTCGGTGTTGCCGGTGATCGAGGCCAACGGCGAGCTCATCGGCCTCGTGGACCTGTTCGACATCGAGGCCGCCGGGGATGCCGGCCGCGTCGCCGGACCCGAGCCCGAGATGGTCAAGCGCGTGCGCGGCGAAGCGCACTGAGCTGAGGTTCCCGCATGTCCGACTCACTGCTGATCATCGAGGACGAGCCGGCGCTGGCCACCGAGCTTGCGCGCCACTTCACCTCCAAGGGCTGGGACGTGGAGCGTGCCGGCAGCATCCGCGACGCCCGCGACGTACTGCTGGGCCACCGTGTGGACCCGCTGGTGATCCTCGCCGACATGAGCCTGCCGGACGGCAATGTCCTGGATCTGCTGGAGGAGGCGCGCAAGCAGAAGCTGCCCGGGGAGTGGATCCTGCTCACCGGCTACGGCGGCGTGCCGGATTCGGTGCGGGCGCTGCGGCTCGGTGCCTATGACTTCCTGGAGAAGCCCTGTCCGCTCGCGCGGCTGGAGATCATCGTTGCCGGCGCGCGGCGCAGTGCGCTGGCGCAGCGCCGCATCGCCACCGAGAGCCGCGCGAGCCGCAAGCGCTACTCGCCGGACTCCTACATCGGCGCCAGCGCCGCCACGGATGAGACCCGGCGCATGATCGAGCGGCTCGCGGAAGTGCCCTTCAGCGCGCTCATCATCGGCGGGGAGACCGGCACCGGCAAGGGCCTGGTGGCGCGCATCCTCCACCACGGCGGGCCGCGCGCCGACGGACCCATGATCGAGGTGAACTGCGCCGCGCTGCCGCGGGACCTGCTGGAGTCCGAGCTCTTCGGCCACGAGGCCGGCGCCTTCACCGGCGCCAAGGGTCGCCATCGCGGCTATCTGGAGCAGGCCCACGAGGGGACGCTGTTCCTGGACGAGATCGCGGAGATGGACCTGGACCTCCAGACCAAGCTGCTCACGGTGCTGGAGGACCGCAGCCTGAGGCGGCTCGGCGGCGAGAAGTCCATCGACGTGGACGTGCAGATCATCGCCGCCAGCAACCGCAACCTGGAGGCCCAGGTGCGCGCGGGCAGCTTCCGCAGCGATCTCTACCACCGTCTCAGCGTATTCCGGCTGGACCTGCCGCCGCTGCGCGAGCGGCTCGACGACCTGGAGCAGCTGGTGCCGGCCCTGGTGGAGGAGTACAACGCCCGCTCCGGCCGGCGCGTGCGCGACATCCCGGACGCCGTCTACCGCCGCATGCGCGCCTACACCTGGCCCGGCAACGTGCGCGAGCTGCGCAACGTCATCGAGCGGGCGGTGCTGCTGGCCCGGGACGAGATCTTTCCCATGGAGTGGCTCCAGCTCGGCCAGGGTGTCGCCGCCCCCACGGATGCCCAGCCGGATGGCGGCCCGTTCGTGGACGGCGATCGCATCAGCATCCCGCTGGACGGCAGCATGGCCCTGGATGACATGGACCGTTACATCATCAAAACCGCTCTGGAGCGCAGCCGGTACAACGTCACCGCCGCCGCCCGCGCCCTGGGCACCACCCGCGAGACCCTGCGCTACCGCATCCAGAAGTACAGCCTCAAGGCCGGGCGCGAGCCCGAGCACGCCGATGCAGTCCCGCACAGCCTCGACCCATCAGCCTGACCAGGGACAACAACACGGCGACCGCAATACGGCGACTAATACGGTGACAATACGGTGACGGTATATAGATCTCTCCCCACGACATCTCGCCCAACGGCTGACGCAGTTGACGAGGATTAAGTTGACTGTCACCGAATTTTCACCGCATTGTTGAAAATCGGAAAACGGCGACGAAAAACGGTGACGGTATATCGATCTCAGGCAATCGGTGGCGTCCTTGAAATGAATTGAAGTCACCGTCCCCTTATTGCGTCACCGTCTTGTGGCCCTCCAAGCGTCAATCGGAGGCACCGAGTGCCGACGCGACGGCATGCGGATCGGCTGCGGCCTTGTCCATATCCACCCATGGATCAGTCTTTTGTGCCAGCCGTCGCGGGATGCTGCGGATGTCGTAGGCCTGGGCGTCGTGCAGCCCGGAGAGCTCGTCCCAGTCCAGCGGTGTCGCCACGGGTGCACCCGGCTTGGCGCGGGGTGAGTAGGGCAGTACGGCGCTCTGGCCGTAGGCATTGCGCATGATGTCCAGATACAGCCGTCCACCCCGCTTGGCCTTGCGCTGCGCGGTGGTGAGGCTGTCCGGACAGCGCTCGGCGAGGCGCTCGGCCATGCTGCGGGCCAGCCCGCGTACGCCGTCGAAGTCCATTGACGGCTCAAGCGGCGCCAGCACGTGCAGACCCCGGGAGCCCGTGGTCATCAGGTGCGCACTGAGCCCAGCCGCCTCCATCAGCTCCGCCACCCGGCGGGCGGCGTCCCGCACGGCACCGAAGTCGCCGTCCGGTGGGTCAAGGTCGAAGATGACCCGGTCCGGCCGCTCAAGCGCCGGTGCCCGGGCGAGCCAGCCGTGCAGCTCCAGCGCCGCCATGTCCGCGAGCGCCGCGAGCCCGTCCGCTGACGCCACCGTGATGTGCACGATCTCGTCCTTGCCGTCAGCGGTGGGCGCGGGCAGCGGTGGCAGGCCTTCCGGCAGATCGCCGCGGTGGTGCTGCTGAAAGAAGCCGTCCGCGCCGATGCCGTCCGGAAAGCGGCGCAGCGTGAGCGGCCGCCCCCTCGCCTGGGCCAGCAGCGGCTTGGCGACCGCGGCGTAGTAATCGGCGAGGTCCTGCTTGGTCCAGCCGGCGTCCGGAAACAGGACCTTATCCGGATGGCTCAGTTGCACCGATGCGGCGTCTGGCATGGCGGCACGGCCTGTGGCTTCGGTGGTGTCGGGGCGCGCTCTCAGAGGCTGGTGTCGGTGTCCGCGCCGGCGGTGGACTGCGGCACCAGGGTGTCGCGGTAGGCATGCCAGGTGGCATAGCCGAGCAGCGGCACCACCACCACCAGGCCCACGAACCAGAGCCCGATGCCGATGCTGGTCAGCATGAACAGCAGCACGGCCCAGACGAGCATGCTGGGCCAGTTCTCGCCCACGGCCCGCCAGCTCGCGAAGATGGCGTTGAAGACATCCACCTTCTGGTCCACGAGCATCGGCAGCGACAGCGCCACCATGCGGAACAGGAGTAGCGCCAGCACCAGGGCGATGCCGCCGTAGACCAGCGCGAAGGGCCAGCTCTCACCGAACATCACCGGCAGCGGCCGGACGCTGCCATAGGTGGGAATCACCTCGTGGAAAAAGCCGCCGAACATCAGATTCGACAACATGATCCAGTTCAGGAACACGAACAACAGCACCAGGCCCAGCAGCGACAGGCTGGGTGCGTTGACGGACAGGACCTTCAAGACGGTCTGGTCATGGCGCTCCTCCTCGCGGCGCTTCGCCATCGCCATCAGACCGACGGAGACGATGGGCGCGATGCTCAGGAAGCCGCCGAACAGGAAGGGCACCAGGAAGAACTGACTGCCGCCGACGGTCAGGAACACCAGGAGAAAGGCCACCGCCGCCACCGCGGCACCGTAGGCGAGACTCACGCCCGGCATGGCGAGCATGTCGTCGAAGCCGCGCTTCAGCCAGACCAATGGGCGGAGCATGTTCTGGTGGGGTATTTGGTACTCCCGGCGGGGGATATGAGCCGTGGACAGGGTATAGGTACTCATGACTTGCCTCCTCGTGTGGCTGCGGGCTCGTTGCTGCGGGGCAGGCCGGCCGCGGGTGTGGATATGACCCGGCAGGCCGGCGCTGCCCGCCAGATACCCCCAGGGCAAGCAAACAGCGCACCAGTCGCTGTATGGGCGTCTTCCGGGCGCGGTCACGCGCCGCGCGCGCCGGCGTCGTCCGGGGTGTCCGCGGACTGCCTGCGCAGCGAGCTGCGGCTCGGGACGCCGTGCGTCCTGGCATCCACCCGCAGTGCCTTTGCGAGCCCCCAGCAGGCAACGAGCAGGAAGACCGTCATGGGCAGCCCCGAGGTCAGTGACGCCGTGCGCAACGCCTGCAGGCCGCCGGCGAGGAGCAGGGTGGCGGCCACGGTGCCTTCCGCCACGGCCCAGAACACCCGCTGTGCCTTCGGCGGGTGGGGATGTCCGCCGGAGGTGACCATGTCGTCCACCAGCGAGCCCGAGTCGGACGACGTCACGAAGAACACCACCACCATCAACAAGGCCAGCACCGATGTGATGGATGCGAACGGGAGCTGATCCAGCATGGCGTAGAGCCCGGCGCTGGCGTCCTCGCTGACCACCGATGTGATGCCGCCGGCGCCGAAGAGCTCCGCGTGCAGCGCCGTGCCGCCGAAGACCGACAGCCACAGGAAGGTGATGAGCACGGGGACGAAGAGCACCGCCAGGATGAACTCACCGACAGTGCGCCCGCGCGAGATGCGCGCCACGAACACCCCCACGAAGGGCGACCAGCTGATCCACCAGCTCCAGTAGAAGAGCGTCCAGTCGGCCTGCCAGTCGGAGCCCGCGCGCAGGTCGAGCCACAGGCTGGTGCCCACCAGCTGCTGCAGGTAGGCACCGGTTCCGGACAGGAAGACCTCGATCAGATACACCGTGGGCCCCGCCACCAGCACGAACAGCATCAGCACGCCCGCCAGGCCCACATTGAAGCGCGACAGCAGCCGGATGCCGCGCTGCACGCCGCTCACCACGGAGATGGTCGCCACCACCGTGATCACGGCGATGATGGCCACCTGCACCACGTCCGCCCGCGGCACGCCCAGGAGCCGTGCCAGCCCGGCGTTGATCTGGATGGCGCCGAGCCCGAGCGAGGTGGCGACACCGAAGAGCGTCCCGACAGTGGCCAGGATGTCCACGGCATGCCCGATGGGTCCGTGGATATGCCTGCCGATCAGGGGGTAGAGCAGGGAGCGCGGGGCCAGCGGCAGCTCGTGGCGGAAATGGAAGTAGGCGATGGACAGGCCGAAGACGATGTACCCCGCCCAGGGATGGAAGCCCCAGTGGAAGAAGCTGAGCCGCAGTGCCTCCCGTGCCGTATCGCCGTCCGGTCCGGGCGCGAAGGGTGGGCTCTGCCAATGCATCACCGGCTCGGCGACACCCCAGAACACCAGCCCCGTGCCCATGCCGGCGCTGAACATCATCGCGAACCAGGAGAGGTAGGACAGCTCGGGCGCTGCGTCTTCCCCACCCAAACGGATATGCCGGTAGGGGCTCACCAGGAGCCACAGCACGAACACCAGCATGGTCGTCGCGCCGAGGACGTAGAGCCAGCCGAAGTTGTTCAGGATGCCGGACTGGATGCCGCCGAAGATGGTCTCCGCCGCTTCGGGCCAGCCGATGCCGACTGCGACGAAGGCCAGGATCAGGCCGGCGGAGCCGAGAAACACCGTCGGCTGCATCGCCGAGAAGACCTTTTTGAGCCCGGCGCCGGGGAGCAGAGACATCGGCATGCTCCTGATGACGAGGCAGGATCGCCTCGCCAGGGCAGAAGCAAGGCGCAAGCCCAGACGGATCACCCCTTGTCCCTTGCCTCCTGCCCGAGGTCTGGTGGTAATCCACCGGCGTCCCCTGCCAAATCCACCAATTTTACGGGGACGGTATACTTATCTCTTTTGCAGGTACATTTTACGGTGACGGTATACTTCTCTTGGTCGCCAGATTCGTTGCCTTCAGGCGCGAGCGGCTGTTGTGGCCACCAAATCAAGGTTACCGTCCCCGTGTCTGGTGCTCGTCGCTGTGATGCTGCCCACCGTCATTGAGTGATACGCAGCGGCCTGGTGTGGCGCTCGCACTCTGCAAGGGATTCGTCCAGCTCCAACGCCAGCGCGCGGCGCAGGGCAACACCCTGTTCTGCGGCGGCGACGGCATCGGCGGAGAGCTCCAGCAGGAAGTCGCGCACGCATTCATCCACAGGACAGCGCAGCCTCAGGCACCACCCGTCGGCGCAGGGTGTCACGACCACATCGCGCGCCAGAATCCCGAGCTCGTGCAGGAGTCCGACGATCGCGGTGCCGGCAGGCGCCGTGGCCCGGCTGCCGGCAGATGCCGGCTGCGGGGGGCCCGTTCCCGGCGCGGTCGAATCCGGGGGCAAGTCCCGCATGCACATGGCGTTCATGGAAGCTCCTGGGTGCTCGCGGCGGCCGCGGCCTGCCGCCAGTAGATACCGATACGCCGCCGCAGGGCCTTGGGGCGCTCGGCGAAGACGCGCTGACCGACGCCCTGTGCACGCTGGCGCAGAGACTCGCTCTGGCGGCGCATCTCGGCGCGCAGTAGCGCCTCGGCCCGGCGCTCGGCGGCGGTCGCCGTCTCCGGGCGCAGCTCGCCCAGCAGCTCGGCGAGCACCGCGAGGTCGTGGTCATCGCCCAGCAGATCGCTGAGGTCCTTGACGGCCACGCGCTGCGCCTTCAACAGATCTGGCCAGCCCGGGCGCAGCAGCCGCAGGTGATAGCCGAGGTACTTGCTGCGCTTGCGCCAGTCATGAAAGGCGGCAACGCCGGGGTCGCCATAAGCCAGCGCCATGGCCTTGCGTCCGCGCTTGTAGGTCTTTTTGAGCCCCGGGCCGAGCTGGTCGAAGCTGCTGTCGTCGTCAGCGGCGCCCGGCAGACACCAGTCGGCGGCCCGCGCCCGGGCGGCGAGGAGCTGCTCGCGAAAGTCCGCGAGCCGCGCCTGGGGTGCACCCTGGCGTTGATGGGCCTCGTCGCGCCAGTCGGAGAGGCGCTCGCGCAGCGACGCCAGCGCGGCCGGATCTGCCTCACTGAGCATCGGCTGCTGCGGCCGCGTGCGGCTGACCTGGGCTCTGTCTCCTGCTGCGGTCGATGCTGTCGGGTCGGCGTGCTCGCGGGCAGTGTCCAGTACCCGGTCGAAGGTCTCCAGCGCGGCGTCTGCGTCTCTCAGCGCGGCGAGACCCGCGGCGGCATCGCGCAGCGCCCGATTCTCCGCCCGGTACAGATCCGGTGCGGCCGGGCGCACCAGCCGCAGCAGACCGCGCAGCTTTTTCATGGCCTTACGGGCCTCGTGCACGGTTTCGGCCGGTGGCAGGTCGGGGTCGTCGAGCCGGCGCAGCGTCTCGTCCATGAGGCCCGTAGCCAGCCGGCGCAGCTGCGCACCGGCGCGCTCGCGTGGGTCGAGCTCGAAGCGCATGTCGGCAGCCCTCAGCTGGACGCCGCCATCGGCGCGGGCTCAGCGTCTTCGACGTGCTCGCTCCCGTGCTCGCCGCCCTGGTCGTGCTCGGCCTCGCGCTGCTCGTCGGGCACCGGCTCCCCGGCCACCTGCGGGACATAGTCAAAATGCGCCTCCAGCGCACTGCGCAGATTCTCATGACCCACATGCTGGTGGCAGTCGACGCAGCTGTCCGGTCCCGCAGCGGCCGCGCCGGCATCGCCGGCGGACGCGAAGTAGTCTTCATGGGCGATGCCGGCCGCCGGGTCGTCACTGGTGGCGCGCTCCAGGGCCGCATGGCAGTTCAGGCAGCCGGAGTCGTAGACGAAGTCCTCCCGGTGCGCCAGGTTGCCGATCCAGTCCGGCTTGTGGATGGGATAGATGGTCTGCGCCCAGAGGTCCCGCAGGCCCGTGGTCGCCTTGGCGAACAGATGGTTGGCGGCGTTGTCGTGGGGCAGGTGACAATCCGTGCACTTCGCCACCAGGCCCGCGGGATTATCGCCGCCGTGCCTGGAGCGGGTGTGCGCGGTCGCCAGCGGCTCCATGGTGTGGCAGGTGGTGCAGAACTCGGCGTCCGAAGTCTGTTCGATCATGGTCTCGGTGCCCATCCAGGCAGCGGCGATGGCGGCCGGCAGCACCAGCAGCACCAGCACCAGCACCACCAGGACAGGGCGCGAAAAGCGTTTGGCATGCTTCGGCATGGGTCTGTCTCCGTCGGCGGGGGCGGCGGCGCAGGCGCTGCTGAGCACGCGGCCCGGTAAATTTGCCGCCGATGTTGCAGGCGCTGTGCCAGCGCTCCGCGCGGGGCCACCGCGTCGGCTCAGGCGCCCGCAGCCGCGATGTGCCGGGGCGGAAGCGCGTGCTTGCCTGGCAAATGGCGCCACCAGCCGGGGCAGAAGCACAGGGCATCGGGCGCAATGCCCCAGTTGAGCCGACCCAAGCTGACGCGCGCCCAGGCAAAACAACACAGATATCTGGGACACAGATAGCGGGGACGGTTTACTTAATTCCGCGGATGCTGGCCCGCCGGCCGGGTCTTGAGACGGCTGCTGTCGGTGTAGGACGTAGATAAAGTGACTGTCCCCGTTTTTGCGTTTTTGGCCTGCAAAAAAAGTGTACTGTCACCGTATTTTCGGTTGAATATGGTCACTCTCTCCAGTGTTGCTGCTGGATCTCAGTTGTCCGGGGTGTCGCCCCAGCGGCGGTGCAGCTCGTCCAGCTGCTCGCGGGCGCAGATGAGGATGATCTCGTCGTCTGCCTTGATGCGGCGGGTGTTCTCCGGCAGGCGGAAGCGCTCGCTGCGGTACAGGCACACGATCCGGGTGCGCTCGGGCAGGTCCAGCTCCTCCAAGGGGCCGGCTTCGTCCTCGCCGGCGACGACGCTGAATACCGCCGCATCGTCGCGGATCACCGAGGACAGCTCCAGCGACTTCTCGCCGCCGAGCAGGTCCCGCAGGTGGCTCGCCACGGCCTGGTTCGGCAGCACCGTGTCATCGAGTCCGAGCTCGTCGGTGATGTGCTGGAACTGGCGGTCGTTGATGCGCGGCACCACCCGCTCGAACCCGAGCGACCGGCCGATGAGCGCCGCCAGGATGTTGCTCTGATCCGACTCCAGCAGGCAGAAGAGCACGTCCGTGTTCTCGGGCTCCACATCCCGCAGCACGGTGGGGGAGGTGCCGTCGCCGTGCACGAAGCCGGCGTCGAGGCGCTCGCTCAGCTCGTCGATGCGGTTACGATCCCGCTCGACGATGATGACCTCGTGGCCGTCCGCAAGCAGCAGCTCGGCGGTGGTGACGGTGAGGGAATTGCTGCCGATGAATGCCGTGCGCATCAGGTGTTGCGCCTCCTGCCGATCCAGGTGGTGGGGTAAAGGAGTACCAGCATGGCCAGGATCTCCACCCGGCCGAAGAGCATGTCTGCGATGAGCACGGCCTTGAGCCCGGGCGCAAGCTCGGATGCCGTCAGCCCGACGGACAGGCCCGCGTTGGCGGTGGCGGAGACCACCTCGAACAGACTCGGCAGCGGCGGTGCCCCGTGCAGCAGGAACACGAGCCAGGACAGCAGCAGCACCGCCAGCCAGAGCGTGAGCAGCTGCAGCGCCCCGGTGATCATATCCTGCTCCACACGCGCATCGTCCACCTGGGCATGCAGTACCGCCCGCTCGGCCACCGCTGTGCGTCGCAGTGCCAGCTGCACCAGGCGCAGCAGCACCAGGAGACGTACGATCTTGAGCCCGCCAGCGGTGGAGCCGGTGCAGCCGCCGATGGTCATGGACAGCATCAGCACCAGGAGCGCCGCCGGCGCGAGGCCGGCGATGTCGGTGGTGCTGAATCCCGTGTCCGTCTGTGCCGAGACGCCGAGCGCGAGCCCGTGCCCGAGTGCCGCAGGCCAGTCCAGACCCTGCTGACAGCGGCCGATGAGCGCCAGCGCCAGCGCCACCACCAGCACCAGCACCAGCAGGGTGCGCACCTCTTCGTCATGCCGGAGCACGCCCGGCCCGTGCGCGCGAACCCGCGCATACAGGGGCAGGCTCACGGCCGCGAGCAGGCAGACCGTGGTGAGCACGCCCACTGCTGCCACCGGCAGCCCGGCGAGGCTCGTGTCCACGGGGGCGAAGCCGCCGGTGGCCGCCGCGGGCAGGGCATACAACAGGGCCTCGAAGGGGGCGATGCCCGCGGCCCAGACCGCCGCCACCGCCAGCACGGTGAGCCCCGCATAGACGACGAACACCGTGCGCGCATGGTGGCGGGCACCGGCGCCGGTGAGGCGCTCGCCGGTGGTCTCCAGCAGGCGCCGGGCGCTGCTGTGGTGGCGCATGATGAGCGCCGCCGTGAGCACGGCGATGCCGAGGCCCCCGTACCACTGCATCCAGGCCCGCAGGAAGAGCACCGCCGGATCGGCGTCCGCGAGCCCGCGCAGCACCGTGAGCCCGGTGGTGGTGACCGCGGAGACCGTCTCCAGCAGTGCATCCAGGGGGCCGATGCCCGCCGCCATCATGGGCCAGACCATGGCCGCCGCCGCCAGCACAAACGCCAGTGCCGTCACCGCCAGCGCCTCGTTCCATTGCAGGTCCAGGCGCCGTAGGTCCACCCCCGGCAGGCGCAGCAGCACGAGTCCCGCGCCGCAGAGCAGCGCCGCCACCAGGCCCAGCCGCCCGGCCAGTGGAAGACTGCCGACGGCCACGGCCACCGCGGCCGGCACTGCCGACAAGAGCCCCAGCATCACCAGCAGCTGCGCCAGTGTCGCGGCCACCACGCGCACGCGGGCTGCGTGGGAGAGGGCCTGGACGGCGGGCTCGGGCATGGGGCTGTCTCCGGCGGTGCCGCCGCGGCGATGGGCGACCTCGATGCATGCAGCAAACCGCGAATCCGCCGCCGGGGCAAGGTCCGGCGACGGCGCCGCGGCTCGCCCGGCGTCCACAGGATGCGCCGCATCGGCATGTCCAAGCGCCCGTGCCGGGGCGCTGCGGCGTTGCGGCGCAACCCTCAGCCCTCGTCCTGGGCGCCGCCGCGGGAGTTATCCTGCCCGTCATCGGTGACGCTGCTGCGCTCAGGATCGCCCGCCGCCGCCGCGTCCTCGACGCCGAGATGCCGGGCCGCCCGGGCCAGGAGCTGAGCACTCACCGGCGCCGTGGCGAACAGGAACAGCAAGACCAGCAGCTCGCGCGGTGCCCCGGTGCCGACGCCCAGGTGCAGCGCCGAGGCCAGCAGGGTGGCCCCGACCCCGAGCGTGGTGGCCTTGGTGGGCCCGTGCAGGCGGGTGTAGAAGTCCGGCAGCCGCACCAGGGCCAGGCTGCCGAGCAGCGCAAAGGCCGCACCGAGCAGCACCAGGGCCGCCACCATCAGCTCCAGCGCCATGCCGTCACTCCCGGCCCGACCGCTCGAGGCGTGCCAGCACCAGCGCGAAGCCCACCGTCGCCGCGAAGCCGAACAGCGCCAGCACCAGCGCCGATTCCACGTACTGGCGCCCGCCGTAGGTGATGCCGAGCAGCACCAGCAGCGCAATGGCATTGACGTACAGGGTGTCCAGCGCCAGCACCCGGTCCGGCAGTGACGGCCCGCGTGCGAACCGCCACAGATTCAGGAGCGCCGCCAGTGTCAGCGCAGCCAGCGCCAGGGCCAGGCTGAAATCGAGCATCATCGGAACACCTCCAGCAAGGGGGCCTCATAGCGGGCCTTCACGGCGCTGGCCCAGGCGGCGGCATCCGGCGCCGACAGGGCCGACCCCGCCGCCAGCTCCGAGCGGTCGATGGCATGCACCAGGAGCCGGCGGCTCCCGCCGTGCACCAGGTCCACCGTGAGCGTGCCCGGCGTCAGCGAGATGGTCGCCGCCAGCAGATAGATGCCGAGCGGCGATTCGAGCGTCAGGGGCAGCTCCACGCGGACCGGCTGCGGCCGTCGGCGCGGGTCCGCCACCAGTGCGGCGATGCGGAAGTTGGCCACCACGATGTCCACCACCAGCCGCTGCAGCCAGCGCAGGAGCGACCAGAGCCGGCCGAGCACGTCGCCGAGCCGGGCAGCCGGCCCCGCCTGCGGGGCCCACGGCCGCAACTGTGGACCCAGGCGCCGGCGCACGCGCTCCACCGCGATGCGCGACGCCAGGCCCGCCACCAGGAGCCCGAGCAGCAGCTGCCCCGGCTCCGCCGAGCCCCTGAGCAGGACCCAGAGCCCAAGCAGCAGTCCGGTGACCACGACCAGCGCACTCATGGCGGACTCGCGGCTGCGCCGGCGGCCTGATGCCTGCCATACGCCGGGTGCGACTCCGCGGCCAGCGCCGCCACCGCCGCGGCATAATCCCGGCCGCTGCTGGCCTGGGCCGCAACGGCGTTCGCGAGCGCCATGGCCGGTCCAGCCAGCACCACCAGCAGCGGGCCGGCGCAGAGCAGCCCCGCCGCCGGCAGCAGCACCGCCGTCCCAGGTGGCGGCGCCTGCGGCGCGGTGCCGGCGGGCTGCCAGAAGAGCCCGATGCCCGTGCGCGCCAGCGCCAGCGTGAGCAGCAGACTCGCCAGCAGTACCGCGCTCCAGAGCAGCGGCCAGAGCGTGCCCGAAGCGGTCTCAGCCGCACCCACGGCCGCCGGGCCCACCGCCGTCAGCACCAGCGCCTTGCCGACGAAGCCGCTCAGCGGCGGCATGCCGATGATGGCGACGGCGCCGAGCAAAAAGAGCGCGCCCAGCACCGGCGCCGGGCGGGGCAGCGGCGCCGATGCCGGGCGCGTCGCCGGCAACAGATCCGCCAGCAGAAAGAGGCCGGCGGTGACAAGCGTGGACTGCACCAGATAGTAGAGCGCCGCGGCCAGCCCGGCCGCGCCCCCCGCGGCGATGCCCAGGAGCATGGTCCCGACGGACACCGGGAGCAGCCAGGTCAGGAGCCGCTTGGCCTTCCCAGGTGCGTCCATGCCGCCGGCGCTTGCGGCCAGGGCGCCCACGGCGCCTGCTGCGAGCGTCCCCAGCGCCGCCGCCAGCAGCAGGGGGCCGAGCAGCGCCGCCACCGGGTGCGCCGCCGCAGCACCGGACTGATCGGTCCCGGCCGGCACCCCCGGCAGGCTTGCGGCGATGCTGCCGTCGGTCAGGGTCCAGAGCCGCACCAGGCCGTAGACACCGACCTTGGTGAGCACGGTGAAGAGCGCGGCGCTCGCGGCGGGCGCCGCGGCGTAGGTCCCCGGCAGCCAGGCCAGCAGCGGCAGCAGCGCCGCCTTCAGCGCCAGCACCGTGGCGAGCAGCAGGAGCCCGGCGCCGGCGAGCGCCTGGTCCGGCCCCGCCAGGGCGCCGAGCCGTGCCGACAGATGGGCCATGTTCAGGGTGCCGGCGGCGGCGTACACCAGGGCCACCGCCAACAGGAAAAGGGTCGAGCCGATGAGGTTCAGCAGCACGTAGTGCAGCGCCACCGCGGGCGGGCAGTCGTGCCCCGCTGTGGGCTGTGGGGACAGCAGCAGCCCGTAGGAGGCCAGCAGCAGCACCTCGAAGAACACGAACAGGTTGAACAGGTCCCCCGCCAGCAAAGCGCCGGCGATGCCGAAGAGCTGGCACTGGAACAGGGCATGGAAGCTGCGCAGCGGGCGGTCGGCGTCGGTGGCCGCCGCGTGCGCCAGGGCCGCCAGCGCCAGCAGCGCCGTCAGCGCCAACAGCAGCGCCGCCAGCGCATCCGCCACCAGCACGATGCCCCAGGGCGCCGGCCAGCCGCCCGCCGCAACAGCAGCCGGCGCGCCGGAGAGGGCCTGGGTCAGCAGCCACAGGGCCACCGCCAGCAGCCAGAGCGCGCCGGCAGCGGCGAGCCCGCGGCGCAGCGACGGGTCCGGCCGTGGCCAGGCCGCGAAGAAGGCCCCGAGGCCCAGCGGCAGCAGGACGGCGAGCGCGAGCATCATCGGCGGTCATCCCCCGCCGGCTCGTCGCGCTCGCCGGCACGCACGTCCGTACTGCCGGTGCGCGCAGCAGCCCAGAGCGCCAGCGCCAGGGCGAAGGCCGTGACGGCGAGTCCGATGACGATGGCCGTCAGCACCAGGGCCTGGGGCAAGGCGTCCGCTGCCCCTGCGCGCAGCGGCGCGAGCGGTGGCTCCTGCACCACCAGCCCGCCGGTGGCGAAGACCAGCAGGTTGACGCCGTAGGAGAGCAGCAGCAGGCCGAGCACCATCGTGAAGACTTGAGGCTTCAGCAGCAGGTGCACCCCGGCGCCCACCAGAAGCCCCACAGCGCCGGCGACGAGCCATTCCATTCAGCCCTCCCCGCCCGCGGCTTCCGGCGCTGTAACGCTGCGGCCCAGGCTGCCGGGTCGCTCCAACAACCGGCGGAACACGGCGAGCAGCGTCCCCGCCACCACCAGCAGGACCGCGGTGTCGAACAGTAGGGTGCTGGCGACGGCGACATCGCCCAGCAGCGGCAGCCGAGCCTCCCAGTCGAGACGCGTGAGCAGGGCCTCGCCCAGCATCAGCGGCAGCAGCGCCACCGACCAGGCCAGCACCAGTCCGGCGCCGATGAGGGTGACCGGCCGTGGGCGCGGCGCCGCCGGCACCCCCCAGGCCAATTGCTCCAGCACCAGGGCCGTGGCGATCACCAGCCCCGCGACGAAGCCGCCGCCGGGCGCCTGGTGCCCGCGCAGCAGCAGATGCACGCAGAGGAGCAGCGCCGCGGGCAGCACCAGCAGCGACAGCATCCGCAGCAGGAGCGGCGTGCCCGCCGCCTCGGCATCGGCGCCCGTGCGCACGCCGGAGCCGCGGCCAGGGCGCAGCAGCAGATGCACCCCCAGACCCGCCATGGCGAGCACGCTGATCTCGCCCAGGGTATCCAGGGCACGCAGATCCACCAGGATGGCGTTCACGGCATTTCCGGCATGGGCCGCGCTCTCGGCCCGGGCCAGGAGCCAGTCCGTGAAGCCCCTGTCCGGGCGCAGCAGCACCACCGCTGCCAGGGTCCCGGTGCCGAGTCCTGCGGCGGCGGCGATGCTGATGCGCAGCAGCGGCCCCGGCGCGGCAGCGGCCGCAGCGCGTGAGATGCCGGCGTCCACGCCGGCGCGGGCCGCCGGCAGCAGCACCACCACGGCGAGCAGGAGCAAGGTGGTGATCACTTCCACCGCGATCTGGGTCAGGGCCAGGTCCGGCGCTGAGAAATGGGCGAAGCTGAGGCTCACCACCAGGCCCACGGCCCCGGCCCACAGCACCGCGCCCAGCCGGCGTTGCGGCCGCCAGGCCATGGCGCCGACGCCCACGGCGAGGATCAAAGCCGCAGCCAGGCTCGGCACATCCACCGCCAGCGGCGCCTGCCAGTGCGCGCGCGCAAGGGGCGCGGGCGTGCTTGTCCACCAGCCGGCCGCCCCCGCCACCAGTGCGGTGGCGAACAGCCAGGCGGCGGAGCTCGGCAGGGTCGCCGGGCCCAGCTGCGCCACCAGGCGGTGCGCCCTACTGACCAGGGTCGCACCGAGGCGCGCGTAGAGACGCGCCGCCCGCAGCCGCGGGAAGCGTTGGTCGTGCCAGCGGAACAGGGGCTTGCGCAGGGCGTACACCAGTGCCCCCAGGGCCAGGGCGGCGGCACTCATGAACAACGCCGGCGTCACGCCCTGCCACGGCGACAGGTGAAGCTCGGGCACGCGGCCCAGCATACCCGCGCTCGCCGTGGCCAGAAGGGGGCCGACGGTCTGCTGCGGAAACACGCCCACGAGCACGCAGACGGCCACCAGCGCGGCGATGGGCAGCCGCATCCACCAGGACGGCTCGTGCGGCGGGCAACGCTGCGCTGGCGCAGGCCCGTTGAAGAAGACATCGTGACCGAAGCGCAGTGAGTAGGCCACCGAGAACACGCCGCCCAGCAGCGCCGCCGCGGGCAGCAGCAGGTGCAGCAGGGCCTTCAGGCCCACCGGCCAGGCCGCGGCCAGCGGTGGGTCCAGGGCCTCGGCGAAGAACATCTCCTTGCTCAGGAAGCCGTTCAGCAGCGGCACCCCAGCCATGGCCCCGGCCGCCACCAGCGCCAGGCTGCCGGTGATGGGCAGACAGGCGAACAGCCCGCGCAGGCGGCGCATGTCGCGGGTGCCGGTCGCGTGGTCGATGATGCCGGCGGCCATGAACAAAGAGGCCTTGAACACGGCGTGATTCAGTGCGTGGAATAGCCCTGCGGCCGCCGCCAGCGGCGTGCCGAGCCCGAGCAGAAAGACGATGAGGCCGAGGTGGCTGATGGTGGAGTAGGCCAGCAGGCCCTTCAGGTCGTGCTTGAACAGCGCCACATAGGCGCCGAGCACGAAGGTGAGCAGGCCCACGCCGCCCACCAGCGGGAGCCACAGCTCGCCGGCCGAAAACACGGGCCAAAGCCGCGCCAGCAGAAAGACACCCGCCTTCACCAGGGTCGCCGAATGCAGATAGGCGGACACGGGCGTCGGGGCCGCCATGGCCGCGGGCAGCCAGGCGTGCACGGGAAACTGTGCAGACTTGGTGAAGACACCCGCCAGGATCAGCCCCCGGATCACGCCGTGCAGCGGATGGGCGCGAATACGCTCCCCGGCGGCGAGCAGCGTCGCGATGTCGGTGCTGCCCACCACCTGCCCCAGCAACAGCACCCCGGCCAGCAGGGCGAGGCCGCCCGCGGCGGTGACCAGGAGGGCGATGCCGGCGCCGCGGCGCGCGCTGCGCTGCGTCGGCTCGAAGGCGATGAGCAGAAAGGACAGGAGACCGGTGAGCTCCCAGCACAGCACCAGCCAGAGCAGGTCGCCGGCCAGCACCAGACCCAGCATGGCCGCCTGAAAGGCGAGCATCAGCGCATGGAAGCGCCCGCGCGGGGCGTCCGCCGGCAGATACCAGCGCGCGTACAGGCTCACCAGCAGGCCGATGCCCAGCACCAGCAGGGCGAAGGTGAGGGACAGGCCGTCCAGGCGCAGCGAGAGGGTCAGACCCAGCGAGGGTATCCAGGGGACGCTGATCCCCAGCGCCTGCCCGTCCGCCGCGCCCGGGGCCAGAAGCAGGGCCAGCGCCAGTGCGCTCCCGGTGGCGAGCCCGGCCACCAGGGCCGGCCCGTGGCTGTGTCGGCGTGCCGCCACAGGCGCCAGCACGGCGCCGAGCAGCGGCAGCACGGGCAGCAGCAGGAGCAGCGGTGCCATGGTCATCCGAGTCTGGTGACCGGGGGCTCAGGACGGTCCGCACCCGGGCGCCGCATCCCAGCCTGCGCCTGGGCCGGTGTGCGTCAGGAGACGGGGGCCGAGATGCCGGCCAGGACTTCGCCGGCCAGCCTTGGCTCCGCAACGCCGGTGGCGATGTCGCCGGTGGACAGGACGCCGATGCAGCGCTCGTCGCGGTCCAGCACCACCAGGCGGCGTACCTGGGCCGATTCCATGGCGCGGGCGGCCTCTGCGACGTCCGCGTCCGCGTGGATGCTCTGAACGCCCCGGCTCATGATGCCGGAGACCGGTGTCTTCGGATCGAGGCCTGCGGCGAGGCCGCGGACCACCATGTCGCGGTCGGTGACGGTGCCCACCACCTGGTGCTCCTCCAGCACCGGCAGCATGCCGATGTCGTGGTCGCGCATCAGCGCGGCGGCGCGCTCCAACGACTCGCCTTGGCCGATGTAGGCAAACTGGTCGCTCATGATCTGGCTGATCTTCATGCGGCTGGAAGCCTCCGGGCTTGCGGGTTGCGGGTTGCGGGTTGCGGGTTGCGGGGTGAGGGGCGCCGGGGTGCACCCAGGCCAGGCGGATCGAGCCGACCGCGCTGGCGGTGCGACGCGGCTCGGGCATGCTGGATCGGTCTTCCGGGTCTGGGCCTGCACTGGGTCTGCACTGGGCCTGCGTTGGGCCTGCACCGGGAAGCCGTCACTGCGGCTTGCCCGGTATTCGGCTGCCGGGCGTCAGGCCCCGCGGTGATCCGTCGGTGCCATTCGGCAGCGCTCCGGCGCGTCGATGGAGACGGCGTTCGGGAACATGCTGAGCCACGGAATGCGCAGCCCATAGCCGAAGACCGTCACGGGCTGCTCCGGGCATTCTTTGGTGACCCGGTTCGCAATGGACTGGAGCCGTGCCGAATCCCATTTGAAGTACGGCGGTGTCAACCCTGCATCGACGTTCTTGAAGATCAGGGTGTCGGCGGTGCCGGCTTCCACCGTCTCGATGCGGTACTGCACCGTGTGACCGTCGCCGGTGACGCCGGTGATCTGCACTTCCCAAACCTTGGGCCCCCAGCGCAGGTACAGCAAGCCGATGGCGACGATGGCGACGGCGACGAGGCCGATGATGATCTTGTTCTTGGTGGTCATAGGTCTGCTCCTTCTGTTACTCGAAACGGACGACACTGGCCTTCGGCCACACCGCGGCTCAGCCTGCGTCGGCGCCTCCGGCTTGCCTCTTGGGCCGGCTCAGTCGTTGTCGCAGAGGCAGCAACTTCCACGCCATGCCCTGCACGAGGCGTGGTAGCGCGTTGCGCAAGCGGGCTTGCGGAGCAGGACGCGGCGGCAGCCCTTGCGTTGCGGCGGCAGCGCGCCGGACGGGAAGCTGGGCAGCTCTGCTGCAATCGGCATGGCGGACACGCGTCGGCTTGATGGCGACGCCGCTGCGGGCTCAGCGTGGAGACCTGGGTCAGAGGTCGGGGGCGATGCCCGCCGGGCGGGGCTTTGCGACCGGTGTTTGGTGCAAATGCCCCGATTCTCGGCGCAGCGGGTCGCCGCACCGGCAGCGCATGACCCGTCTGCGCGCCGCAGCGGCGCCTTTGGCGGGCGAGATCCCCCGTTCTGTCGCCCTGTCCATGAAGTTGGTACGGCGGATGCACCCCTGAGGGCACCACTCACGCCAAATCAGGACCGGACCACCGGTCGGGAGGCAACATGAACTGGGAACAGATCCGCGGTAACTGGGAGCAGGCCAAGGGCGAGCTGAAGGTCAAGTGGGGCAAGCTCACCGATGACGACCTCGCCACCATCAACGGCGAGCGGGACAAGCTCGTGGGCCGCCTGCAGGAGCTCTACGGCATCACCAAGGACGAGGCCGAGAAGCAGGTGGACCAGTAGGTGCCCCAGTAGGGCTTCCAACAGGGCCCCCAGTAGGGCCCCAGTACGGCCGAGACCCCAAGGACGCTGCCGGCGGGGCGGTTCCCGCCGGCCGCGCCCCCGCCTCGGCGCCTTGGGGCTGAGGACGGGCGCCAGTGGATTGCGCCAGTGGATTGCGCCAGCGGATTGCGCTCGCTGCCACTGACCCCCGCGCAGGCGACCCCCCGATGTACAGCCGGACTTGACCCTACCCTGATCCTCTCCTATGGTCAGAGCGAAAGGGGGGACGGTCGTGACGCCGGATCCCTGTGACCGTCCGGTCTATCCGGGTTCAGCGTCAGCGTCCAGGCCAGCCTCAGCCGGTTCCCGGCTGCCGACGGCCCCGCGCAGATTCGGCACCCCCGGGGCCGGCACTGCCTGCCGAGAGCGGCAATGTCGACGCGATGTGTCAGCCGCCCGGCGGGTGCTGACCATCATTGCTCAGCGGCCATTCATCCCCCACTCATCCGCCGCGGAGCCCCCATGAACATCACCGCCGAGCCGCATCCACAGAAGGCGGCTCAGCCGCCCGCAACGCCGGCACGTGCCAACGCCGATGCCCCGGCGCCCGCCAACGTCCTCACCTACGGCTTCGAGTGGGATCTGGGCTCTGACCGCATCCACCGGGATGTCGCCGGCAGCAGCGTCTTGGGCCTTGCGGCGGGCGAGCGCGCCGACACCGGCGCCGACCTGATCGCCCGGATGCACATCGCCGATCGCGCCGGCCTGCGGGCGGCCATCGAGGCCGCAACACCGGCGCAGCCGACCTTCCTCGCCCGCTATCGCATCGACACGCCCGACGGTTGCCGGGTCATCCAGGACCAGGGACGGGTGAGCTTCGACGCCGGCGGCAAAGCAGCGCGCGTCACCAGCGTCAGTGCCGATGTCACCGCCGATGCGCACGCCCATGCCCATGACAACCGCCGCCTCGATCTGCTGGTGGACGTCATGGACCGGCTGCCGGCGATGGTCATGGTCTACGACGCCGACTTCGCCGACGTGCGCGTGAACAACAGCATGCGGCGCATCCTGGGCTGGACCCGCCTCGACCTCGAAGAGCAGGACCCGCTCACCCTGTGGTGGCCGCAGCAGCAGGCGCGTGCGCGTGCCCGCGCCAGCCTGGCTCAGGGCGGCGGTACCTGGGCGGATCTGCCGATGCTGGACCGCGACGGCAATCTCGTGGACGTGAGCTGGGCCAGCGCAGCGCTCGCCGACGGCAGGCGTGTGGCGCTCGGCATCGACGTGCGCGAGCAGCGCGCCACCGAGCGCCGCCTCGCCGCGCTGGAGCGGCGCTTCCGCACCATGGCGGAGACGGTGCCGGACATCCTGTTCATCGCCGATGCCGCCGGCCGCGTCGACTATGTCAACGAGCGCTTCTACCGCGCCACCGGTCTGCCTGCCGGCAGCGGCCTCGGGCACGGCTGGGTCCAGGCGCTGCACGGGGACGACCGCGAGAGCGCCCGCCGCGCCTGGCGCGATGCCGTGGCCCAGGGCCGTGAGCTGCGGGTGCGCTACCGGCTGCGCTGTGCCGACGGCGCCTATCGCTGGTGGGAGACACGCGCGCGGCCCATCGCCGATCCGGACAACCCTGAAGCCGCGCCTTGCTGGTTCGGTGCCGCCTCCGACGTGGACGAGCTGGTGCGCATGCACCAGGCGCTGGAGGAGGCCGACCGGCAGAAAGACGAGTTCCTCGCCATCCTCGGCCATGAGCTGCGCAACCCCATGGCGCCCGTGCGCAATGCCGTGGACCTGATGCAGACCCTTGACCTGCCGGACCCGCGGCTCGCCTGGGCCGTGGGCGTCATCGACCGCCAGACCAAGCAGATGGACCGCTTGCTGGACGACCTGCTGGATGTCTCCCGCATCATCCGCGGCAAGCTGCGGCTCTCGCCGCGGGTGGTGGCCGTGTCGGAGGTGGTCGCGCAGGCCGTGGACGCGAGCGCCTGGGAGCTCGAGTCCCGCGGTCACGATTTTCGCCTGCGTCTGCCCGATGAGCCGCTGTATCTCAACGCGGACCCGGCACGACTGGCGCAGGTCCTCACTAACCTGCTCAACAACGCCGCCAAGTACACCGCCGATGGCGGCCATGTCGCGCTGCGCGTGGAAGCGCGCCCGGGCACCCTGGAGCTGCAGGTCAGCGACGACGGCGACGGCATCGACGCGCAGCTGCGCCGCCGCCTGTTCCGCACCTTCAGCCAGGGACAGCGCCGGCTGGAGCGCACCGCGGGCGGCAGCAAGGCCGGCCTCGGCATGGGGCTCGCGATTGCCGCACGCATCACCGAGCTGCACGGCGGGCGCATCGAGGTGACAAGCGACGGCCCCGGCCGCGGCGCCACCTTCAGCGTCTTCCTGCCGCGCACTGCGGCGCCTGCGCCGCAGCCGGCGCCGGCCCGCTGCCCCGGCGCGGCGGCGCCCACGGGCCTCTCGGTCCTGGTGGTGGACGACCATGCGGACGCCGCCGACGGCCTGGCGATGCTGCTCACCGCCCTGGGGCACCAGGTCAGCATCTGCCACAGCGGTGCCGCGGCCATTGGTGCCGCCGAGCAGGCCTGGCCGCACCTGGTGCTGCTGGACCTCGGCATGGGTGACATGGACGGCTTCGAGACCGCGCGGCGGCTGCGGGCACTGGAGCAGGAGCGCAGGGCCGGCGGCACGCAGCCGATGCTGCTGGCGGCCGTCACCGGCTTCGGCGACAGCGGCACCCGCGAGCGGGGCCGGGCGGCGGGCTTCGACCGTCACCTCACCAAGCCCGTGAGCCGCGAGGCCCTGACGGCCCTGCTGTGCGCGGCAGCAACGCACGGCTTTGGCCCCACAGACCAGGTTACCCACCCCGATGCACAAGATGCTGATTGAGTGGGACGACTGACTGCGGATGCGGGACGGGCATTTGCGAGGCCCCGGCCCGGCGACCGTCGCGGCCCGTGCATTGAGTGGCTCGATGCAACGGACCGTCGCCAGGAAGCTGCCCGCTGCCACCTGCGCGATGGCTGATCAGCGGTTGTCGCCTTGGTGGGTACGCGGATTGCTACGGTTTTAGACCATCGAGCCACAGATCCGAGCGCACAGATCAGGCATTACCATGTCAACGCACAGGCGAGAGCACGGTGGCACCGGCCCCACCGCTTCGCGACGCCCGGCGGCCGGCACCGACCTCAACCCCGTGCTGGAGCGCCTCGCGGACCTGGAGCGCCGTTCGCTCCTCGCGGAGCAGGCGCGCCGGCAGGCCCATCGGCTGCGCACGCCGCTGAGTGTCATCGACCTCATCACCGAGACCATGCAGCTGGAAGGGCAGCAGGACCCGCAGCGCGCCGAGCGTCTGGCCCGCATCCACAGCGCCGCCGGCAGCCTCGCCACGGAGCTGTCCGACGCCGTCAAGTCAACCCGCTTCGGCGACGGCCCCCGGCGGCAGCTCGACCCGGTGACGCTGGCCGCCGACGTGGTGCGCGCCTTCGGCGGCGAGGTGAGGGCGCAGGGCGTTGCAGGCGCAACCCTGTCCGTGGAGTCGGCGAGCCTGGAGGCGGCGGTGGTGCATGCGCTGCGGCTCGTCGGCGTGGGCACCGACTGCAACGGTGTCTGTGCCCAGCGCCCCGTGCTGCATGCCGAGTGCCGCGACGGGGAGATTCTGCTCAGCATCAGCGCCGCGGGCTCCGCACCGCCGGACACCCCGCGGGAGCGCGCCGACCTGCGCCTCATGGCGGAAGCGGCGGAGCGCGCTGCCCAGGATCATGGCGGCAGCCTGACCCTGGGGACAGACAGCGCCACCTTCCGGCTGCCACTGGCAAGCGGCGACGCTTGAGTCCGGGTCGGCGCCCGGGCCGTCGGCGCCGCCGACCGGCCGGTTGCGAGCACCCCGCCGCGGTCAGGGTCCGCGACCAGTCCCCGCTTCCGGCACGCACACTGCATCCCTCCCTGGTGTCGAGGCAGTCGGGCGAAGGCCCTGCTGCCGCAACATGTCACGCACCAACGGGAGCAGCAGCATGCCCAAGACCATCGACCCCAAGGCCGCGCCCGGCGCCGCCGGCATCCGTGCCCGGGCCGGCTTCGAATTCGCCCGCCCCCAGGACATCGCAGATCACGAGGACATGAGCCGCGAGCACAAGATCGCGCTGCTGGAGCAGTGGGAGCAGGACCTGCGTGAGGAAATGGTGGCGGAGGAGGAGAACATGTCCGGCGGCGGCAAGCCCATTGCCGACACCCTGGCGGATGTGCTGAGCGCGCTCTCGGCGCTTGGGCGGAAGGTCACCAGCAGGCCGGTACCCGACAAGCACGGCTGAGGCGCCGCTGGCGGCCCTGGCATGCCCAGGGCCCGGCATCGCCCGCGGGCGCTTTCGCTCGCGCGGTTGCTGTCGCTGTTGCGGCTGCGCACCGCCCCGCCGCCGCTCGACCGGCGGCAGGGCGCTTGGTGTCAGTCCGTTGCGGACTCGATGCGGTCGCCGGTTTCCTCCACCGCCTCCCGCGTCTGGTCGACGGCCTCATCGGCGGTCTCGCCGACTTCCTCCGCCGCGGAACGGGCCGCCTCCCGGGTCTCTTCCATCGCCTCGCCGGCTTCCTCCCGGACCTCCTCGGTGCCCATGTCGTCGCCGTCTTCGCCGCAGCCGAAGAGCAGGACGGCGGAAAGGCCGACGATGGTGAGGGTGGGGAGTGCTCGGATTGTCTTCATCGGTACTGTCTCCTGTCGTGGGTTAGGTCTTGAGCCGTATCCGTGACGAGCGCGCTCCTCGACGTCCAGCTGGCGCCGTGACCCGTCATGGTGGTGGCAGGCCGATACCTGCACGGCCCGTTCCAAACCTTGCGTTTGCAAACACCCGGCCAGCTTGTCGTAAACGCCCGGCCAGATTGCACGCGATGATGGGCTCCGGCGCAGCGGGGTACGTCCGTCTGCTGGGGTCGGGGAGGCTACGGGGCTGCTGCGCGCTCCCGTGGCGACCCCCGAGAGGTCGCCGGAAGGCCGTCGGGAGCCCGTTGCGCCGGTGCGGGCCTTCGGGCCGCTGCGCGCAGTCCGGTCATTTGCGCCGGCGACTGGGGCAAATGCACCGCTGCGGCGGCTGTGACCCGGGCCGCACCCGACGGCGGGGCAGGCACGAGCTCGGGACCGGCCGTGGCGCGTCCGGTTGCCGCAAGCCACGGGGATCTTGGCTTGGTGCTGGTCTGCACCTTGCAGAGCGGGTGGGAGTTGGCGGTGCGGGGACAAGCGCCTTTCGGCGCCGCCTCGCTCGGCTTGCGGGTCCGCTGTGCCGGGTCCCGTCATCCACCAGGCTCTCCAGCCATTGCAGAGGAGGTTTCATGGACTTGCAGCAGAACCCAGTGCGCGTACTCGTTCAGGACTACGGTTGGGTCCACCTCGGCCTCGGTCTGATCGGCAATATCAGCTTCTTCATCGGCAGCATTCTGTTCCTGCCGTCGCTTGAGCCGTGGAAGACGCTCGGCGTCTGGCTCTTCATCTTGGGCGCCTTCCTGATGATGCTGGGCTCCCTGGGCCGGCTGCTGGTGGACCTTTGGGAGGAGGACGCGGTGCCGACGCCGCGCCGGGTGCGGGAGCGGGCCTTCGATGCCTCCTCGTGACCCCGCGCCGAGACCCGTCGCTGCGCGGCGGGGTCAGCTCATGCGCCTCAGGTCTCGGAATGCCGGGCTCAAGGCTGGTCGTCTGCAGGCTGCGCGGCGGCGTCCCGTTCCGCGTGGCGGCGCTCGCGGGCAGCCACGCGGTCCTGGTCTGCGACGGCGGCACGGTGGCCGGGCTCATCGCCGGCACGCCGCTCGGTGAGCCCGCGGATGGCCTGGGTGCGGCCGTAGACCACCAGGGTGTCGCCGCCTTCGGGGTGGCTGTCGCCGGCGGGGGTCCCCAGCCATTCCCCGTCGCCGGTGAGGATGCCGAGCACCAGGATGCCCTCGTCCGCGGGGCGCAGCTGCCGCAGCGCGCGACCCTCCAGCCAGCCGCCGGGCTCCACGGTCACCTCGGCGATGCGGTAATCGCCGGCGAGGTGGAGCAGTCCTTCATAGTCTTTCACGTCCAGGCTGGTGAAGCGGCTCAGGGCCCGGTCCACGAGCCGGGACAGCAGCCGGTCCACCCATTGGCTGCTGGCCACCGCCCAGAGTGTCACCAGCCCCGCCACCAGGAGCACGATCTTGTAGGTGAGTCCGAGGGTGTCGCCGTCGCCGTCCGCCACGAAGGCGAGAATCAGCGAGGAGACGGCGGTGACGATGCCGGCGTTGCCGAGCAGCATCAGCGTCAGCACGATGCGCCGGCGCACCGGATGGTTGACCACCGTCTCCGATTCGCTGGTGGTGAAGCCGGCGCCGGAGAAGGCCGAGCGCGCCTGGAACCGGGCGGTCTGCCGGGCGAGGCCCGTGTGGCGCAGGGCCACGGCCGCGATGCGGGTGACGACGATGGACAGTGTCACCACCAGGAGGAGGGAGAGGATTGCGGTCATGCTGGATCTGGACCTGGGTTGCAGCGGTGCCGCCCTTCCGGGCAGCTGGGTATCGGGCAGTTGACTATCGGGCAGCTGAGTATCGGGCTCCTGCCGCGCTTGCGCTGAGCGTGGCGCAAGGACTGTGCCCGCCTCGGCGCAACCCGCCCCTCGATTCGCATCATTGCGCCTGTGACTGCGCCTGGGCCGACGCTGGCGCGATGACCTTCAGGGCAGCGTGGTGTACCCGAAAGCGCAGGGGCGTCGCCAGCCGCTCCCGCTCGCCGTCGCAGGCGACAACCTGGTGGCGTCCGCGGGTCTCGACCAGCAGATGGTCGCCGAACACCTGCTCGACGTCGCGGCCCGCCCTGAGGTCGCCCCAGGCGAGGCGCAGCGCGTACGCCATGAGGCCGAGCCTGCCGACATCCGGCGCCAGGAACACCGCAAATCGCCCCTTGCGGACCTGCTCCGCGCCCTGGAGCCCGAAGCTCTCCATCTGAAAGGCGCTTCTGGCAATGAAGACGAGCGGCGTGCGCTTGCGGATGGCCTGGCCATCGACGGTGACTTTGACCGACAGGGGTCGGTAGAGCCGCAGGAAAGTCTTCACCACCGACCAGTGGGCGGCAATCCGGGAGCGGCCGAAACGCTGGTAAACGCCCTCACGCTGCGCCAGGATCGCCGGGTAAATGCCCAGGCTGGCGTTGTTCAGAAAGATCCGCCCATTGACCTCGCCCACCGGCAGCGGACGCGGCGAGCCCGTCGCGAGGGTATCGACCGCGTCCGCAAGCGGCAGCGGGATGCCCAGCCCGCGCGCGACGTAGTTGAAGGTGCCGAGCGGGATGACCCCGAGCACGATTTGGGTGCCTGCGATCTCCTGCGCGACGGCGCCGATGGTGCCATCGCCGCCGGCGGCAGCGATGGTGGAGAAGCCCGCCGCCACGGCACGGCGGATCAGCCCGCGCAGATCGCCACCCGCGTCGACCCGCTGCAGGTGAAAGCGCCCCGGATGTCGATCCAGGGCCGCGTCGAGCTCGGCCTGGAAGCTGCCGTCCTTGTCGGCGCCGGCCTGATGGTTCAGGACGATGCAGATGTCAGGCGTCGGCGCATTGGCTGGCGATCTCGTCACGGGAATCGATCCTCCATTGCCCAGATGCGGGTGTTTGCGCGCTGGGCGGCGACCCCGCCCAGTCCGGGCGCGGCCGGTGACCGCGAGCTGCCGAGCGGCGCGCCGGGGTGGGGCAGAAGCCTGCTCCAGCCCAGGGTGCCTGTGAGGGGAGCGGCCCGCCCGCTTCTTCTGTCCAGTAGGCAAATATCGTGCGCACTTGATGTGACCGGCGGTTGCCGCCCGGCGCACACGGTGCTAGCGTCCCCCGCCGGGCTGGGTCGCGGGGCTGTTGCGCGGCCCGTATCCGCTTTCCTGTGCCGGGCTTTGGGGGGCAGCAGCAGATTGAGCGAGCGCGAGATTCGCTACGGCACCTACCTGGGCGCCATCAAGCGTCACAAGCGGCAAGTCGCGTTCTCCGCCATCCTGGAGGCCGAGCGGCTGCGCCCGGCGCGGCCGCGACTGCGGGCGGTGGACCTGCATCGGCTGCTGACGCCCTATGTCTCGGTCCGCCTCGCCGAGCAGCTGCGCGCCGTGGTGCCGCTGGCACTGCTGCTGATCGTCTTCCAGGGGTTCGCGCTGCGCACCTCGCTGCTGGACACGCAGACCGTCGTCCTCGGCATCCTGGCGGTGATCGTCGGCCTGATGTTCTTCATGGAGGGGGTCAAGCGCGGCCTGATGCCCTTCGCCGAGAACGTCGGCTTCCACATGCCGGTGCGCATGCATCCCTCGGTGCTGCTCGGCTTCAGCCTGATGCTGGGCGCGGCGGCGACCTTCGCGGAGCCCGCCATTGGCGCCCTGCAGGCGGCGGCCGATGCCATCTCCAGCGAGCGCGCGCCCTGGCTCAAGCAGCTGCTCGGCCCCTATGTGCTGTGGCTGGTGCTGGCGGTGGCCACGGGTGTGGGTCTGGCGGTGAGCTTAGGCATGCTGCGGCTGATGTTCGGCTGGCAGCTCAAGCGGCTGGTGATGATCATCGTGCCGCCGACGTTGCTGCTCACCGTCTGGGCCGCACAGCAGCCGGCGCTCGCGCCCATCATCGGCCTCGCCTGGGACTGCGGGGCCATCACCACCGGGCCGGTGACGGTGCCGCTGGTGCTCGCGGTGGGGGTCGGCGTCGCCGCCTCCACCGGCCGCAGCGACAACCCGCTGTCGGGCTTCGGCATCGTCACCCTGGCCTCGCTCTTCCCCATCGTCGGCGTGCTGAGCGTCGCCACCTTTCTCACCGCCCAGGGCGAGGGCGCGCTGCTGCCGGTGGTCGCCGACACGGCGGATGACTGGCTCACCCAAAGCCCCTTTGCCGAGATCCTGGGCGCATTCCGCGCCATCGTGCCCCTGCTGCTGCTGTTGGTGCTGGTGCAGTTACTGCTGCTGCGCCGGCGCATCCGCGAGGGCACTGTCTTTGCCTACGGCGTCACCATGGCCGTCGCCGGCATGGCGCTGTTCAACCTCGGCCTCACCGCCGGGCTGGTGACCCTGGGCGAGCAGGCCGGCGTGAACGTCCCCTGGGCCTTCTCCCCGCACTGGCAGACCGGCGCACCGGCGCTGTATCCCTTTGCGCTCGGCATCGCCGTGACCCTGATCTTCGCCTTCACCGTGGGCTATGGCGCCACCATCGCGGAGCCTGCGCTGAACGCCATGGGCATGACCGTGGAGAACCTCACCGACGGCGCCTTCCGCAAGCGTCAGCTGCTGCACGCGGTGGCCATCGGCGTCGGCTGCGGCGCGGCCCTGGGCGTGAGCCGCATCCTGTTCGACCTGCCGCTGTGGCTGCTGCTGGTGCTGGGCTACGCGCTGGCCCTGGGCCTGACCGTGCTGTCGCGGGAGGAGCTGGTGAACCTGGCCTGGGACAGCGCCGGGGTGACCACCGGACCCGTCACCGTGCCGCTGCTGATGGCGCTCGGCATCGGCCTGGGGCACGCGGTGGAGGCCGTGGACGGCTTCGGTATCCTGGCCATGTGCTCGGTGGGCCCCATCGTGTCGGTGCTGGCCACCGGGCTCTGGATCGACATCAAGACCCGCGGCCGCTTCCAGAGGAGACCCGCATGAGTGCCGGCAATGAATTCATCGTCCTCACGGGCGTCACCCTGCTCACCGCCGTCGTCCAGCGCGGCACTGCGGACATGGTGGTCCGGGTGGCCATGGAGGCCGGTGCCCAGGGTGCCACCGTCTTTCATGCCCATGGCACCGGCATCCGCCAGAAGACCATGGGCATCCTGGGCCTGACCGTGGATACCGAGAAGGAGGTCATCTACATCGTCGTGCCCAACGAGCAGGCGGACCACATCTTCGAGCGCGTCTTCGTCGCCGCCAAAATGGATACGCCCGGCATGGGCATCCTCTGGCTCAGCCGGCTTGAGAAAATGGCCACCCATATCCCCCAGGACATCGCCGCACGCTTCGGCGTGCACGCGGAGCGCCGCGAATGAGCGTGCTCGGCCACATCGGCTACGGCGTCGAGAAGAAGCTCGTCACCGCCGTCGTCATGAGCGGCCACGGCCTGGAGCTGATGAATCTGGTGGAGGAGCACCCGGGCGTGCTTTCCGTCACCCAGCACCACGCCCGCGGCACGGACCGCCGCGGCCAGCGCCCCGGCAGCCTGGTGTGGATCGAGCGCGACGTCATCACGGTGCTGGTGGAAGCGACCCAGGCCGACACTGTCTTTCGCCTCCTCTACGAGGCCGGCCAGCTCCACGTCCCGCACCAGGGCATGATCTTCATGGAACAGGTCTCCCGCGGCCATCCGATGATGCCCTTCCCGGAAGGATTCGAGGCGGATCAGGCGAAGGGGTGAGCGCCGGGCCGGTGCGGCAGGACTCCAGCAGTTTCAGGGGCAGGGTGAGGGACAGCGCTGAGAAACAGCCCGGTGGCTGTCAAGGTACTTGTCGCTTCAACCCCTTTGTTGGGCCTGTTGCTTTACGAGGCCGCTTGAAGCGATTTCTGCACCTCTGACGGGGCTTCGATTGAGACGAATCTTGCAGCGGAATACAGGTCGTCTTCTCCGCTCTCGTCGACAATCCGTAAATCGCCATCTGCTGCCGCGTCTTCGGCTTCGAGGACCTTGTAACTCTTGTGGCGTTCAAGCGTTGTCTGATAGTCGGAGTTGTCTATGCAGACAACGAAGCCCGCTCGAAGATAAGTCTTATTCATGGTCGTCGATACAGCGTTTACGCTTCATGTCCCGCCGGCCTATGCCATGAGCCTCATATGTTACGCACAGCCCGGCGCTTGCTGCCGAGCCGCGCGCGTCAGCGGCGGCTCGGCAGCATGCGCTCGGGCTGGTGCAGTGGTTGGGCGTCGCCTGGTGAGCCGGTGCGCATGCGTGCTGTGATTGTGTCAGCAGACAGGTCTGCGCCGCATGGCCACTCAACAAAATACCCGCCGTTGTGAACGGCAGAAAACTCTGCGTTGTCTCTCAGTGGAGCGAAAGCCTCCGAGTCCAGATAGGGCTTGACGTCGAATATACCTTCGGCGCCTTGGCTGGTTTCGACGTAGAGAAGATGGTCGTCGAGTGGTGTTACTTGCCGGAGAGTCACTGGTCAAGGCCTCGGATTTGAAAAGGTTTCTTGCCGTTTACGGCGAGTTCCCAGTCAGCCATCAGTTCATCCTCATGGATCGCTATCCAGGCGACCACCATCTTGTGCTTCTTGGCCGGCAGCTTTCCTGCCAGCAGTTCGCCGTCAGGGATAGAGTAAACCGCAAGGCTGCCTTGGAATTCTGCATGGATATGCGGCAACTTGTGCTTATGGGTGTCGAAAAAGAACATCCTAATCAAGACGCCATAGAACATCGAAATCGCCGGCATCAACGTCAGCCTCTCTGAGCGCCCAACGTCAAGGCTGGCCCGCCGATTGTTGCCGTGACGGAAGCGAACCGACGGCGCGGCAACGGGCCGTCTGGCCGAGCCATTCGTTGGGCTCGATTGTGCGGGAAAACGACGGTCAAGACAATACATTACGGAACCGACGGCAATGCGTGATTGCAGGACCTGACCCCTTTGCTCGCTGTGAATGCCGACCCGCTAATGACCAGCCTCGAGGCCGGCACGCCGCCCGTTGCCGCGCCGTCGGTGCGCTTCCGGTGCGGCAACGGGCGGTCGAGCCGAGCCGCAATAGAAGACTCGGGTGTGCAAGAAGTCCGTCGCGGAGGCAACGCGAGACGCACCGAGCCAAGATGCGAGATTGCAGAATTCCGCTCCGTTATTCAGCGTCACACCGGCTTGCCCTGGCTCGCCGGCTCGCTCGCGTTGCTCCATCCCCCCATCGTGGGCTCGGCGTCCAGCGGCCTGGCCCTTTCACGCGGCCAGCTTCTGCGTGAACAACGCCCGTGCGGTCCGAATGCCTCGGAGATACTTGGTCTGGCGGCGGGCGCAGACGCTGGTCAGCGCCTCCGGCGCACCGATCGCGCTCCCGAACGCCTTGAGGAGGCGGTCGGCATAGCTGATGAAATGCTCACCGTCGATGTTCAGCCGATCGAGGATGCGCGGATACCGCGCCCCGATCTGGCCGCGCTTGTCCGGGCGCAGTGCCCGGCCCGTCCAGTCGACCAGCGCCAGATAGTCCTCGAACGCGAAGGGCACCGCCCAAGGCGTGCGCGCGGTGGCGTCGAACGGCATGAGCGGGACCCGCGCCAAAGCCCGTGCCTGCGCCTCTGAGCAGGGGTGCTCGCCCGCGAGGGTTGCAGGCGGGGTCGCGGTCGGGGCCGCGTCTGCCGGCGGATGCGCGTCGGACGGGACCTCGGTGCTCGCCGCCTCCGTCACGGCCCCGACGCGCTCCTGGATGGAGGTATAGTCCGATGTCTCCGGCGTCGCGGCGATGCCCGCCCGCACCGGGTTCAGATCCACGTAGGCCATCGCGGCCAGCAGTGCCGGCTCATCGAGCAGGGCCTGGCTCTTGAAGCGCCCCTCCCAGAACCGGCCCTTGACCCCGTCCTCGGCGTTGGCCTGCCGGGCGACGTGCTCGTTCAGCGTGCGCATGAACCAGGACAGATCGTGCAGGCGCGCCCGATAGCCCTCCGCCAGCGCCGCCACCTCGGCGAGCTCCGCAGCGCACATCCCGGCGCGCGCCTCCGACAGGTACCGCGTCACCAACAGCGGACCCGAGAACAGCTGCGTCCAGCGCCGCAGCACCTCCTCGGCCGACCAACCCAGCGCGCGCTCCCGGTCGATGCGCACGACCACGTGGTAGTGGTTGCTCATCACCGCGTACGCGGCCACGTCGATGGCGAAGATGCCGGCCAGCTGCAGCATGCGCTCGGCGATCCAGCCGCGCCGGTGCTCGAAGTTCCTGCCGGAGAAGTGGTCCTCCCCGCACAGGAAGGCACGACGCACGCACCGGCTCACGCAGTGATACCAAGGTGTGTCGTCGAGGGAGACGAGGGCGGTGCGGGGGGTGGTCATGGTGGGAATCCTGACGGTGCGGTAGTGGGAAGGCTAGTCGAGGGGCGGACGGGGGTTAAGCAACAGGAAGCAACATGGGTGTCCTATGGCCGCTCTTCCTATGGCCGCTCTATGGCCGCTACTACATGGGTGTCCTATGGCCGATGGCCTCTATGGCCGATGGCCGTTGACGAAGGTCTCCGAGCTGAGAAAGACCTGGTGTCTCAGCTGCCCCCAGGGCCCCGGCTCGCCGATGCCGTCCTCGACGAAACGGCGATAGGCCGAGACCGCCGCGCGCTCGGTCCCGCCGAACGTCGAGAGCAACCAGTCCCGAAGCAGCCACGGCGGACGGGGCGCTTCTCCCAGCGTGGCCCGACAGCTGCTCCAAGGCCAATCCTCGGGCCGCGCAACCATCCGCGCCCGCACCGGATTCCGCACCACGTAACGCGAGCGCTCCGTCAGATACGCCTCCTTCTGCACGATGATCGCCTTGTAGCGCCCTTGAAAGACGTGCCCGCAGCGTCCGTGCTCTGAGTTGAACCGCTGCGTGTAGACGCCGTTGAATTGGCGCATCCCCTTGGAGAGATTCCCGTCGGGTGTCTCCACCAGCAGGTGATAGTGGTTGGTCATCAGGCAGTAGGCGTGCGCCCACCAGTTGAAGCGCTCGCACACCCCCCCGAACACCGCCAGGAACGCCTGTCGGTCTATGTCGCCCCGGTAGATGTCCTCCCGCCCGTCACCACGCGAGGTAACGTGGTGGAGCGCTCCGGGAAGCTCGATGCGCAGCGGTCTTGCCATCCCCGAAGCCTGGCAATCCAGACGCAAATACAAGACCTGAGCTTGTGTTCGCCTCAGCGGCGGCTCGGCAGCGTGCCCTCGGGCTGTTGCTCTGGCTGGGCGCTACCGCTTGTTTGGTTGCGCGCAAGCTCCATCAGCAGGCGTAGTGCCTTGTTGACTGACTCCGAGTCCCGATACACCCGGGCAACGTCAGGGTCCAGCAGAACGACGTTGGTACCCTGCGCATACGCTCGGTGATGCTTGCCTTGGACCGCGTTCGAGAAATCATACTCAGAACGCATGTCGTCACTTGATTCTTGACTCATAAAGCTGTCTTTCTTTCCTTCTTTCCTGGAGGCGATTCTCGCGCTGATGATGCGGATGACGTTGGGTAGCCGTTCCGTGAAAACTACCACTACGAGATGGTTGCGGGCAGTCTTGCCGATGCTCAGGAAGCGGTATTCACCTTCCGAGTGGTCCGGGTCCGAAATCGTGAGCTCGAAAGGATCAGCGAACACACTGCTTGCCTCACTGAAGGAAACGCCGTGCTTCCCGAGATTCGCTGCCGCCTTGTTCGTGTCCCACTCAAAGTCAATCACGTGAGACCGGCTCTGATCGCAAGTTGTGTTGAGAGATCCGGTTTGCAGCGCCCGTCGTCAAGACTGGCCCGACGCCTGCTCCTGCTGCAACGTATAAGCGAACCGACGGCGCGGCAACGGGGGTTCGGACCGTGCCACTTGGGCTTGATTGTGCGGGAAAAACGGTTGGTCGGCAATGCGATACGATACCACTGACCTCAAACCCGGGAGTATGGCGCTGGGCTGGCGAACTTGATGGGCGTTTTCGTCCGTTGCCGGACGCAAAATACAAGACCCCATCTTTTCCACACAAGACCTGATATCCATCTAGCCGACTCCACCCCGTAGGCTACAGTTGGGTTAGCCAAATCCAACAACCGCAGCCCAGAGAG
>NZ_CAJXYK010000042.1 GCF_913063425.1 uncultured Thiohalocapsa sp. | reverse complement strand
GAGGCGCTCATTTTGCGGATGGCGATCTTCGGGTCCGCCTCGCCGAGGACGCCTTTCTCCTCCCATTCCACCTTGATCCAGGGCGGGTTGCCGAGGATGAGGTCGAAGCCGCCGCGCTCGGCCTCGGCCGCGTTGCCGCCGGGAGCGGGGCGGTGCCAGCGGAAGAGGTCGGCGAAGGCCAGCTCCCAGTGGAAGAAGCGGTAGCGCTCGGCGAGGCGCTCCACCTGCACGACGCGGGGGAAGTACTCGCGCAGCCGCTTGATGCGGAGCTCCCCGTAGCGGTCGTGCAGGGTGCGGGACCCGGAGGCGGCGGCGAGGGCGCGCTGGCCGGGGAGGTCGTCGAACAGCGTGCCCTGGATCTCCGGCACCAGGGCCTGTTGCTCGACCTTGGCTGGCTCAGGCGCCAGGTCCAGCTCCGTCTGCACTTGATCCGTCGTTGGGATGTCCATGATGTTGCCGTCCAGGATGGCGCCCACCTCGCTGAGCCATTGGGTGCGGGAGGGCAGGGTGGCTGCCTTGTCGAGGGGCCAGAACCAGAGCCCGCACCAGTAGTCCATCACCAGCTTGAGGCGGCGGTAGGGGGTGGCCAGGTCGCCGTCCTCGCTCAGCATGCCGGCCTTGCGGGTGGCGTCCTTGCTGGCACGGGTGGTGACGGTGCCGGCACGGGTGTCCGGCCAGACCGGCAGCGGGTCCTCGGTGCGGGCGCGGTCGCGGGCGAGCTGTGCGGCGTGCTCGCGCCAGAGGGCGTCGATGCGCGCGCTGAGCTGCAGGAGGCGGCGGATTTCGACGTCGGCGAAGCGGCCGATCAGCCCCTTCTTCCAGTCCTTGATCTGCTTCAGCTCGGCGTCGTGATAGGTCTTGACCGCCTTGTTGGCGTAGTCGCACATGCCCTCGTCGGGGAGCAGGAAGTGGTAGATCTCGTCGTTCTGGCGGGGGGCGTCCAGGGTGACGCGGCGGGGCTCGGCGTTGAGCCAGCACTCGGGGTTCGGGACGGACTTGCCGGCCTGCTTGATCTTCCTGGGCGCATGCAGCTGGGCGACGCGGAACACCTGCGGCCGGGCGCCGATGAGGGAGTTGCCGGTGAAGAGCTGGTAGCCGAACCAGGGCACGCGGGCCGGCAGCGGGCGGCCGGTGTCGTCGGTCTCGCCGTAGATGGCGTTGAGCCAGAGGCTGACCTCGGCCAGCTCGGTGGCGATGGGGTTGAGGTCCACGCCGAAGACGTTGGCGTCCGCGAGCCGCATGCGGACCTTCTGCAGCTCCTGGGGGTAGCGGTCGTGGGGGATGCGGCGCCTGAGCTCCTGCTGCTTGCGGCTCAGGTAGGCCGCGGCGAGCTGGTTGACGGCCTCGTTCAGGAAGGCGGCGCTGCCCATGGCGGGCTCCAGCACCCGCAGCTTCAGGATGTCGTCGGGGCGCTTTCGGCTTCTTCTTCGCCGCCGGCATCACCTCGTACAGGTCTTCGCTCGCAAAGAACCCACGGTAGGACAGCAGGGACTCGTAGACGGCCCCGAGCTGGTTGATGGACAGCGCCTGGTAGCTCACGCGGCGGGTGCGGCGGGTCTTGGGGTCCTTGGCGAAGGACAGACCGCGCAGCACCGTCTGCCAGAGGTGGTTGCGGAAGCGGACGCGGTTCAGGAGCGGCGTGCTGGCGGGGTCGAACAGCCGGCTGTCCAGCGGCGGCAGCTCGAAGGCGTTGACGGTGGCGGCGAGGCTCTGCTGCATGGGCTGCCCGCCGGCGACGGTGCCGTCCGCCACCATGGTGAAGAGCTTGCGCAGGGTCTCATCGAAATAGCTGCCCTGCTGGGCCGCGGTGGTGTGCAGGTCCGTCAGCGTCAGGTCGCGCAGGTGCTCGAGGCTGTAGCCGCGGGTGTAGACATCGCTCTTGTTGATGGGCACATAGCCCAGCTCCGGGCGGGCCTCGATGTAGAACAGGAAGATCAGCCGATAGACCAGGCGTACGCACTCGGCGCTGAGCCGACCCGCGTCCAGCGGTTTGGCGGTGCCGGTGTAGGTGAAGCCGTGCTCGGCGATGAGCTGGCACGCGGCCTCGTTGCCCAGCAGCTCGATGGCCTCGCGCAGGGCGTACTTGAGGTCCTCGCTGACGCCGGCGTCGTGCTTGTGGGACTCGGCGTCCAGGGTGTCCAGCAGACCGTCGCCGTCTTCTGGGCACAGTGCGTCGCGGTGCAGCAGCGCATGGCAGGCGTTCAGGGTCGCCGGCGGCTTGCGGCCGAGGATCTCTGCGAGGTCGAAGCGCAGGAAGCGGTTCGCGGGCCACTTGAAGCGGTCGATGAGCAGCCATTCCAGCTCGCCCACCAGCAGCACGAAGCGCGGCGGGTGATCGGCGGCGAAGAGGGCGTCGGAGAGCAGCTCCGTCAGTGGGCGCGGGGTCTTGCTGCGCTTGCCGAAGTAGGCGGCCGGCAGCTCTTCGATGCGGAAGTGGCGCGGGGACAGGGTGACGTCCAGCGGGTCGGTGGCCGGGTCGTCGGGCCTGGGCTTCTGCTGCGGGTTGAAGGCGGGGATGACCACCAGCTCCGGCAGGTCGGCGTCGCCGCCCGGGTTGCCGCGGCCGAGGGCGCACCAGACGGGCAGCGGCTGGCCGCCGATCCATTCGCGCTCCTGTGGCTCGATGGTGTAGCCCAGGGCGCCGAGCAGGCCGCGGTGCAGGTCCCGGTGCCAGCGCAGGCGGGCGGCGAAGTCGGCCTCCTGCGGATAGTCGGCGTGCCGCTGGAAGAAGGGGGCGGCGAGGCGGCGCAGTTGCTTGTCGACGGGCTCCGGTGCCGGCTCAGCGTCCGGGGTGGCGGATGCCTGCTCCTTCAGCCAGTCCTTGAGGCGCGACTTGAAGACGTGCGCGAAGAAGTGGTGGCTGTAGAACTCGTTCTCGTTGCCGATGCCGGGGAAGACATCGAGGCGTTCTTCGGTTCCCATGGCGCGGTCTCAGCAAGCGCTCTGCCGGGTCTTGGCCTATGCGGAGGCGACCCCGAAAACCGCGCCGCCGACCTGGCGAGTTGCCGACAGGAGCTTGGCGTCGAAAGAGGCCAGGGCGGAGCCGGTCCGGAGCGCGAGCTCCAGGTAGCTGGCGTCGTAGGCCGATAACCGATGGGCTCGGCCCAGGGCCATGATCGACTCCTGCCGGCTGGCGACGCGGACGTCGTCGGTTTGGATGGGTAGGCGGGCGAGACGGTTCAGGTAGTCGATGACCTGGGCCTCCCGGACCACTTGCCGGCGCTCCGCGACCAGCAATGCATTGGCGATCTCGATATGCCACAGGGCTGGCACCAGCACCGGCTGTTCGGCCAATGTTTCCAGGGCCTGGTCCGCCAACAGGCGTTCATCGGGGTCGGCGCGCGCCAAGATCCACGCCAGGGCCATGGATGCGTCGAGCACCAGGCTCATCGGCGACCCTCCGCGATCCAATCCTCGACGTCCGCGGCTGCGACGCCTTGGACTCTAGGGAAAGCACGCATCGCGGCGATGGCCTCGCCGGGGTCCGCACGTTTGTCTTGTTCGCTGGGAACGAGATCCGCGACCGGCTTACCACGCAGCGTAATGGTGAAGCGACGGCCGGCCTGCACCTCGCGGAGCAACTCGGGCAGCTTGGTCTTGGCGTCATAGGAACCGACTTCGATACTCATGTTTGCCTCAAGACTGGTCTGGCGACTGGTCTAGTGTAGACGCCTGGGCCTGGGCTTGCAGTCCTTGGCATGCGGTGAGTACCTCACCGCAACCTTCTCCCTGGCGAGTGGGCCCGTTTGCCGATTCCCGTGACGCCGGCAAGCACCTGCACAAAGGGCACGGATTGCACCTCCAGGCTGTCCTTGACCCATTGGCCGTATTCGGCGAAGACCTGCTCGATGTCTTTCAGCCGCTGTGCCCGCTTGCCCTGTTTGAGCTGCTCGGGCTGGTCCGACCCGGCCAGGCGCAGCTCCAGCTGGCGCTCCTGGGCACTGCGCAGCTCGTCGAGCTCCGTGAGCTTGCGCCGGACCTCCGCGTCGCGGGCGGCGCTGAACTGCTCGACCTGGCCCTCGACGCAGCGCTGCATGGCCACGACGGCCTCAGGGAGTGAGTGTTGCAGCGCCGCCAGGTCCAGCGGGCGCTTGGGGTTGGGGAGCTTGCGCTCCGCGATGCCGGCGCGGGTGCAGAAGGCGTCGAAGTCTTCGACCACGTAGTCGGCCTGGCCCTGGCGGGTCACGGCCTTCCACTCGGCGATCAGCGGCTGGCCTTTGCGGTTCGGAATCAGGCCGAGCATCAGAAAGGCGTGCTCGTCCGCCGCCAGTTGGGTGCTCGCAATGACCGGGGCACGCCGGCGGCCGACGGCACCGATGACCCGGTCCATGAGCCACTGGCAGATGGGGTGCTGGGGCCAGAGGAACTGGATGTCGGGCCAGGCTGCGCCCTGGCGGTCGGCTTCGCGGGCGCGCTGGATGGATTCCTCGACGATGCCCCGGTGGGCGCAGAGCAGGTATTGGTCGGTCTCGCGCAGCACCTCGGCGGGCAGCTGGCGGCGCAGCCGTCGGCGCAGGTCCGCGGGCGGGTCCAGGCGCAGCATGCGGGCCTGGTCGTCGATGCGGTAGCCGTCGGCCTCCGGGATGGTGGCGATGGCCTGCTTGGCGAAGGCGTAGACGTCCCCGAAGAAGCGGTGTGGCTCCGGCGGCGGCCCAGCGGTTGGTGGCGCATCGGCGGTGCCGAACAGCAGGGCCTCCCAGTCGTCCCCGTCGTCTGCTGCGTCCGGGGCCGCGGCCGCATCGATGCACTCGCGCTGGAACTGCTCGGCGGTCATGCCGCCGGCGAGGGCCTCGGCGACCACCTGCTCTTCGGCTTCGATGCTGTGCTTGCGCAGGATGGACGCCGGGTCGCCGATGTTGCGGCTGATCTGCTCGTCCTTCTGCACCAGGACCGCGATGACGCGGAGATCCCCTTTGACCCGCTCGAGGTCGGATGCGGTGAGCAGGTAGTCGATGCGCGGGGTGTGCGCCTGGCCGAAGCGGTCCACCCGGCCGTTGCGCTGCTGGAAGACCATGGGCGACCAGGGCAGGTCGAAGTGCACCAGCCGGTGGCAGAGGTAGTGCAGATTGAGCCCCTCGGCGGCGACGTCGGAGCACAGCAGCACGCGCAGCGGGTCGTGCTCCTGGCCGAAGCGCTCGACGATCTCCTGCTGCTCGATGTCCGCCAGGCCGCCGTGCAGCACCGTGAAGGCCTGGGGCGCGAGGCCGAGGTCGCGTGACAGGTGCGCCAGGAGCCAGTGCAGGGTTTCGATGCGCTCGGAGAAGATCACCAGCCGGTCCCTGGTGTCGGCGCCGGTGAAGCGGGCGTCGGGCGCGCGCAGCGCGGTCAGCAGGCGCTGGTACTTGCTGAAGCGCTCGGGATCAATGGCGTCCAGTGCACGCAGCAATGCCTCCAAGGCGTGGATCTCGGCCTGCTCGGCGTTGGTGGGCCTCGGCTTCCGGCCGAGCTTGTCGATGCGGTTCTGCGCGTAGGCGGCCGCCGCGGCGGGGCTGGAGAACAGGGCCTTTTGCAGCCCCACCCGTTGCAGCTCGCCCTGTCTGCCCTGGGCCCGCTCGCCGCGCTGGGTGAAGGGGATCTGCAGCACGGCCTGGAAGGCGGCTTCTTCCTCCGGCGTGGCCTGGGCGGACAGCCGGCGGGTTAACGGCTCCGGGAACTGGCCCTGGGCCTGGCCCTTGATGTCCTTCTTGAACCGGCGCACGAACAGGTCCTTGCGGTCCAGGTCGGCGCGGGTGAAGTCGTCCGGGTCCGAGATGGCCGTGGGGTCCAGCAGCCAGATCAGGGAGGCGAAGCTGTGCGCCGAGCCGTCGTGGGGGGTCGCCGAGAGCAGGATCAGGGTGTCGGACTTGGTGGCGAGCTGCTTGGCCAGCCGGGCGCGCAGGGACGAGCCCGTGTCGCCCTTGCGCATGGCGACGTTGTGGCATTCGTCGATGACGATGATGTCCCAGCGCGAGGTCTCCAGATAGTTGCGGTACTCGCTGTTGCCCTTCAGCGTGTCCATCGAGACGATGGTCTTGTCGTAGTAGTTGAAGGGGTTGTGGCCGGACGGGAGGTTGTTGCGGATGCGCTGGATGCCGGCGGAGTCGAGCCGCACCAGGGGGATGGTGAAGCGGGACCACCATTCCTTCTGGAACTGGGTCAGCATGCTCTTCTGCGTGACCACCAGAATGCGGCGGCCGCGCCCGCGGATGTCGAGCTCCGTGGTGAGCATGCCGGCTTCGAGGGTCTTGCCGAGGCCGACCCCGTCGGCGATGAGGATGCGGGTCCGGACCTGCCGGAGCCCCTGCTCGGCGGGCACGCGCTGGTACTCGGCCACCTGCATCACCGCCTGGTGGGCGCGGTGGATGTGGGCATCGTTGGCGACCGTGCGCAGGCGCTGGCTTTCCAGATAGAGCAGGGTGTCGGTGAAGTAGTCGCTCAGATCCTGGAACAGCTCGGTCTGCGCCGGGTCGTGGACGGCGATGTCGGCTTCCAGGCGGTCGAGGAACATGGCGGAGGTGCCGCGCACCAGCTCGGAGAGGCCGTCGCAGGTCAGGGCCTGGCCGCCGTCGTCGCTGAGATCGATGCGTCGGATGACCCAGTCCTCGTCGCGGATGGTGACGCGTGCGCCCGGTGCCAGGGTGGGCGTCAGCCCGCGTTGCATGTCCATGTGCAGGGCCTCAGGCGGCTGCGAGCGGGCAGGCAGCGCCGCGCAAAGACCAGATCGCGACGGCGGGGTCCGTGGGAGACCCGCAGCGCCGGCCCCCTGGCGTCGGCAGTCGCCGCGGGGGCGGCGGTGGCGGAAGCGGGTGTCTCCCGGCAGCGCGTCCAGCGGCGACGAACGGTTTGCGCCAGGCACCGGGTGGAATTGGGTGCGGCGCCCATCCGGGCGGCTGATGACTTGGGGCGGTGGGCTGCGCCTCGTCGAATTGCGCAAGACCTGATGCAAGCATCAGTGAAACGCCTAAGCAATGGAAGGTGTAAGACCTATGCTCGGGCGAGAGTACACGGCCGGTCAAGCTCGGTTGCGCGGCGCTTGATCCAAGGCAGGATCGTGGTCGAAGAGGCGTGCGTGCTCGCGGCGGCACTGCTTCTGCGCCATACTGAGCAGCGCGTGCCGGGCTCAGGCGGCGCTCCCGGCGGGGCCGCCATCACAGCCGCCGGCCGCTGCTTGGCCGGTATGCGGAGACCTTTGCCATGTCGGATCGACAACGTCGCCTGCTCGGCATCCTGCTCCTGGTGGTGGGCATCGGCGTCGCGTCGTCGCAGGCGCTGCTCACCTCATGCAGTGCGCCGGCGGCGGCCGGCGTGCTGCCGGCCGCACCGCGTTGAGGCTGCCGCCATGAAGCGACTGCTGTTCCTGCTGCTGCTCCTCGCCATCGGCGCCGGTCTGCTGGTGCTGCTGTGGCAATTGCTCGCCGGCGCGCGCGGCGGTGCGGCGGCCCAGGGGTCGCAACGGGGCCGTGCGGCTGGGGTGCCGGACTGGCTCCTGTTCGTGCTGCCGCTGCCGGCGGCGGCCGCCGCGCTGGTGGCGCTGATGCGGGGGCAGCTGGTGCTGCTGCTGGGTGACGCGGTGGGCTACGGCCTGTTCCTGGGCGGTGCGCTGTTGGCGCGGCGCGGGCTCGCCGACGGCGCCTTCGCCCTGCACGGCGGCGCCTGGTGGCGGCGCTGGCCGCCGCAGACCCTCGGTGCCGGACTCATTGCCCTCGGCAGCGGCGTCACCGCCTGGCTCGGTGCCGGGCACGATCCGACGATCGGCATCGCCTTCGCGCTGGTGACGCTGCTCGGGTTCCAGTTTGCGTATGGCCTGGATCTTCCCGTGCGCCGGCGACCACAGGGCATGGGCAGCCATGCCGAGCAGTCGCTGCGGCGCGCCGCTGACTCCATCACGGCCATCGAGGAGGCGAGCCGCCACATGCGCCAACCGGAGCTGGACACGCGGCTCGCCGGCATCGCGGCGCTGGCGCGCGACATCCTGCAGCGCGTGCAGGACGACCCGCGGGATCTCTGGCGGGCGCGCAAGTTCCTGAACGTCTACCTGGATGGCGTGCAGCGGGTGGTGGAGGGCTATGCGAAGACCCATGGGCAGGTGGCCGCACCGGCGTTGGACCAACGCTTTCGCGACGCGCTGGGGACCGTGGAGGCCGCCTTCCGCGAGCAGCGCCAGGTGCTGCTGGAGCGGGATGTGGAGGACCTCGACGTGCAGATCGAGGTGCTCACCAGCCAGCTGAAGCGCGAGGGGATTCTGTAGCGCTGTTGCCGGCGGCGACGTTGCGGTGCCGCCCCGGCGCGTCGGGATTCGCCTGCTCCGGCCCGCCGCGCGTCTGTGGCCTGGCTCAGAGCCGAATCTGGTCGAAGCGCGTCACCCGCCGGTGCGCGGCGGCGAGCCCCGGCAGCCCCTCGCGCACCAGCCAGAGCGTCTGCCAGCCGGCCTCCCGGGCGGCATCGAGCTCCTCGCGGACGTCCGACAGGAACAGGATGCGCCCGGGCGGGGTGCCGATGGCCTCGGCGATGCGCCGGTAGGAGGCCACCTCGCGCTTGTGGCCGATGCGGGTGTCGAAGTAGCCGGACAACAGCGGCGTCAGATCGCCGGCGACGGTGTGGCCGTAGATGAGCCGCTGGGCGTATGCGGAGCCGGAGGAGTAGATGTAGAGCCTGAGCCCGCGGGCGTGCCATGCGGCGAGCGTCGGCGCCACGTCCGGATACAGGTGGGTGGTGAGCACGCCGCTGCGGTAGCCCTCCTCCCAGATGAGCCCTTGCAGCTCCTTGAGCGGCGTGACCTTCTGGTCCCGCTCCATCCAATGGCACATGCGCACCACCACCGCCTCGTCGTTCCAGACCTCACCCGCCGCCCGCGCCTCGTCCAGGATGGCCGCCACCGCCGGCTCGTCGCGGTGCTGGCGGACATAGTTGGGCAGGCGCGCCCGGGCATAGGGGTAGAGCACGTCGGTGGCGAAGGCGACGGCGGTGGTGGTGCCTTCGATATCCAGGACGATGGCCTCGACCGGCAGCATGTGTGGGGCTCCTCCCCGGCGGGTACTCGCGGCAGATGCGCCTATGGTAGCCGTTGCCGCGGCGTCCGGCGTGTCCCGCCGCGGCGGCTGACCGGCGGGACGCTGAGCGGGGCTGCACGGTGCGGGTACCGGCTCAGCCGGTGTCGCGGTGCAGGCCCTCCACCACCAGCGCCAGCTCGGCGGCAAGGGGCTCCGGGCCCTGCTCGGTGAAGATGGCCGCGAGCTCGCGGTAGTACCAGAGGATGTCGTCACGGCCGGCGTTGAAGCGCGCCCACAGGGCATCCCCGAGCCGGCGATGATCCGTGGCGATGGCGCGGGCGTTGTGCAGCTTGTCCGCGCAGGAGACGAGCCGCACCGACGGCGGCGCGTCGCGCAGGTGCGCCAGGTAGGCGCGCTTGCGGGCATGCCAGGGGGGCTTGGGCTCTTCGAAGGTGTCCGAGCAGGCGGCGACGATGTCCGCAACCGCGTCGCCGAAGCGCCGGCGGATCTCCGCCAGGGTCCGGAGCCCGCCCTGGTCTTCGGCTGCGTCGTGCAGCAGCGCGGCGATGGCGGCGTCCTCGTCGCCGCCCGCCTCCAGCACCAGGCTCGCCACCGCCATCAGGTGCGATACATAGGGCACGCCGCTGCCCTTGCGGGTCTGCGCGGCATGGAGCTGGGCGGCGTAGACAAGGGCCGCCTCGAAGCGGGGCGTGAGCATGGGCGGTGGTACCGGGCAGCAGCTTGGTGGGTGGTGCGGTGGATGCCGGGAGGCCCGCCGCGGCCCGTCAGCCGCCGACGATGACGGCCTCCGGGATCTCGTAGGTCTCCGCGCCGACGGTGACGGTCCAGAGGTCGGCGCGCTTGCTCACCGCTACGGCATCCGCCGTGGGCGTGGACCATGCGCCGCCCTGGAAATAGAGGATGCGCTCGGCGCCCGGCTCGGCCGCGACGCCGGGTGGCAGGACGAAGATGGTGGCACCCGGCTCCATCCGGTAGCGCGTCACCTTGAACGGGCAGGCGGCGGGCTGCATCGGCTGTCCGCCACGGGCGCAGCCGAGGTCGCCGCGGGCGTCCCATTCCCGCGGGCCGAAGTCGTTGGCCGCGCGGGCGGCGGCTGGGTCCGGCTCCCCGGTGATGCTGACGTCGAGCCGGTAGTCCGCGCGCTCGCCGCGGCGTGCGGCGGCGCGGTAGAGGTAGACGCGGAGCTTCCAGTCGCCGTCGAGGTCCAGGGTGCCCTGATAGCGGTTCGGCTCCGGGCCGGAGTGGCCGGCGTAGACGGCCACGTCCTGCGCGTCCGGCGGGATGACGTTGAAGTACGCGGCGGTGTTGTCGCTGTCCATGGTCACCGAGAGCGTCTGCCCGGCGCGGGCGCCGAGCAGGTAGTCGATGCTCTTGCGGCCCTCGAGGCTGCCGGCGATGACGGCGCGGGTGGCACCGGGGGCGAAGAACACGCGCTCGGTGCGGATAGCGTCCGCCCGCGCGGTGAATGCCGCGACGACGGCGGCGAGCAGCAGCGGCAGGCGTCTGGCGGCGGCGGACATGACGGCGGTTCTCCCTACACAGGCGATCGTCAACAGGCGATCGTCAACAGGCGACGGGCAGAGGCGATGGCCCAGCGGCAGCAGCGCTCGCGTGCCTCGGCGGTCTGCGCCTAAATCTGGTGACTAAATCTGGTGACGGTATATTGATCTGTGCAGAGGGCGTCGTCCCTTGACTCATTCCGCCGTCACCAGCCCGGCACGGATGGCAAAGCGCACCAGCCCCGGCAGGTTGTCGATGTGCAGCTTGTGCATGACGCGGGAGCGATAGGTCTCCACGGTCTTGATGCTGATGTCGAGCTCCGTGGCGATCTGCTTTGCCCGGCGACCGCGGGCCAGCAGGCAAAGCACCTGGCGCTCGCGGCCGGTGAGCAGGTCCCGGTCGATGTCCGGGCAACGGCCGAGCGGTGCGGGGGCCGTCTCATCGCCGTGCGCCGTGTCCGCGCCGCTGGCCAGGCGCAGGGTGCGGCTCAGGTAGCGCTCGCCGCGGCTCGCGGCATCGATGGCTTCCAGCAGCTCGCCGCTGACGTCGTTCTTCAGCACGTAGGCACGGGCGCCGGCGCTCAGCATGCCCTCCACGTAGTGGCCGTCGGCGTACATGGACAGGGCCACCACGATGCAGTCGGCTGCCGCGCCGCGGATGGCGTGGGCGGCGTCGATGCCGGTGATGTCCGGCAGGCCCACGTCCAGCACCACCAGGTCGGGCTTGAGCAGGGCGGCAAGGCGCACCGCTTCGGCGCCGCTGGCGGCCTCGCCCACGACTTTCCGGTCTGGTCTGCGTTGCAGCAGTGCTGCCAGGCCCTCTCTGAACAGGGCGTGGTCGTCGCACAGCAGCAGGCGCAGCGGCTTTGCCGGCACCGAGGGCCCGGTGTGGTCTGCTTCGGCCGCCGCCGAGCGGGTGGTCAGCGTCATGTCGTGCTCCCGGCACCGCTGTCGCGCGGCAGGTGGATACTGACCCGCGTGCCGTGCGGGCCCGTGTGGATGCGGAGGCGGCCGTCCAGCAGGGCGACGCGCTCGCGAATGCTGTACAGGCCGAAGCCGCCTGCGGCTGGACTGCTCACCGGCGCGGGCTGTCCGGGATGGGGTGTCGCGCTGGCGGCGGTTGTATCCATGGTATGGGCAAATCCCACGCCGTCATCGGCCACCTCCAGCGCCACGCGTGCTGCGTCCCAGGTCAGCTCGATGCGCCCGCGGCTTGCCTCGGCATGCTTGACCAGGTTGTATACCAGCTCCCGGGCGCATTGGAACAGGGTAACCGACTGCGTGCGGGATAGGTCGATGCCCTCGCCTGCCGCGGGCAGGTGGACGGCGATGGGGAGGCCGGCGCGCTCGCCCATGCGCTTGGCGAGCCATTGGAGTGCCGCCGGCAGCCCGGACTGCGCCAGCACCGGCGGACTCAGCTCGAATTGCAGGGTGCGCAGCTCGCCGATGGCCTCGCGCAGCAGCGTGAGCCCGGAGTCGGTGAGCTGGCGGCCTTCGGCATCCGGCTCCGCCAGGCCGTTCTCCAGCTGCAGCAGCGCCAGGGCCAGCTTCTGCATGGGGCTGTCGTGGAGCTGCTCGGCGAGCCTGGCCTTCTCCGACTGCTCCAGCAGCGACAGGTCCACGGCGAGCGCGCGCAGCTTGGTGTTGGCCGTGTGCAGGGCCGCCGCCTGCTGTTGGATGCGGCCCTCGCGGCTCTCGAGGCCGGCGAGCATGCTGTTGAAGGCATCGATGAGGTCGTCCAGCTCGGCCACGCGGCCGTGCGGCGGCATGCGCAGGCTGAGGTCCTGCTGCGCGGACACCTGCCGCGCCGTTTCGGCGAGGCTCGACAAGGGTGCGGCGATGCGCCGCTGCAGCCGCAGGGCCACGAGCAGGGCCACCACCAAAGTGGCCAACGCCAGCAGGGCGGACAACCAGAGATAGTGCAGTACCTGCCGATGCAGCTCGCCGAGACGGGCCTGCAGCACGATGGCGCCGAGCGGTGCGCCATCGAGGTGCAGCTCGTGGCGCACTGCCACCGCCGGCCCCGCCGCGGGACCGCCCGCCGGCTGCTGCCAGAGCGCAAAGCGCCGGCCGGCCGCATCCAGGAGCTCGGCGCGCTGCACCTGGCGCTCGGCGGCCAGGGTCGCCAGATGCCGTGCGGCGGTGTCCGGGCTGTCGAACACCAGCGCCGAGGTGCAGTTCTCCCCCACCACGGCGGCGAGGATCTCCAGGTCGCGCAGCGCGCTCGCGCGCATCAGGCGCAGGTCCAGCGCCGCCGACAGCAGGGTGGAGACGGCGAGGGTCAGCAGCGTCATCGTCAGCAGCGCCAGCAGCAGGCGGGTGCGAATGGAGCGGGTGCGCGCCATGGTGTGTGGCCTCAGCGGACGATCTCGGCGACGTCGTAGAGCTGCGCCGAGACGCTGAGCCGGCGCCCGTTGAGGTTGTCCGGGTTGATCTTGAAGCGCAGGCGCTGCCCCTCCCCCAGAATGTCCCGGCGCAGGAAAAAGTTGATGGCGACGCCGCGCCGGGCGAGCCCTGGTGTGTCCGCCACCAGCAGCACCGGGCGTGCGGCGGTGGCCTCCAGCAGCGCGGGCAGTTGCCCGGTGGCGCCGGCACCGATGAACAGGATCTGGCTGCCCACGGCGTCGCCGGCCGCCGTGGAGATGCGGATGTGGCGGCCCTGCACCTGTCGGTCGGTCTGCTCCAGGGCCTGCAACGCCGTCGCCATGGCCGGATCGCCGAGCACGGTGATGCGGAAGTGGCTGCCGATGGCGTCCTCGGGCCAGGTGATGAAGTGCGTGAAGTTGTACAGGTAGGCGACCTTGAGCCCGAGTACCGGGTCGTCCGCCGCACGGGCGCCCGGCGTGACGGCGGCGAGCGCCAGCAGGAGCATTGCAGACGGCAGCCAGCGGAGACGAGCGCGGCACACGACCCGGCGCCGCATACGCCCATGGCGTGGACGCCTGTCAGGGTGCATCCGTGCGTGCCGCACTGTGACTGGTCCCACTGCTGTCGTCGGCGGTGCGGCAGCGGCGCGGCGTCAGAACGCGTAGCCCAGGGTGACCGTCAGGGTCCGGCCGGGGCCGATGAGGCCGCGGTCGAGATCTGTCAGCTCATTGGCCGGGTCGCGGTTGTCGGTGTCGAGCAGGTTGCTGACATTGAGCGCTGCATAGGGCCCGGCACCCTCGGCGCGGGGCTGCCAGCGCAGGTTGAGGCCGATGTCCCAGTAGGCCGGTACGCGCTCGCCGATGCGGCTGACGACGCCCTGTACCGGGCCGGTGACGAAGTCCCAGTCCGCGTTCAGCGCGTCCAGGTAGCGGGCGTAGGCGGCGTAGGTGAGTGAGCCGCGGCGGTAATCCGCCCGCAGCTTGGCGAGCAGGGCCGGGGAATAGCCGGGCTCGATGCCGCTCGCGCGGTCTTCGGTGTGCTGCCAGGTGAGACTCGCGGACAGGCTCAGGTCCGGCAGCGGGCGTGCGTCCAGGATGACTTCCAGCCCCCGGGTGCGCCAGCGGCCGGAATTGTCGTCCACCGGCAGGTAGTCGCCGGTGGCGGTGTCCAGCACCTGGATGCTGCGGGCGATGTTGTCGATGCGGTTCTGAAACAGGCTGGCGCTCAGCATCCAGCGCGCGCGGGTCAGTCTGGTGTTGAGCTCCAGCGTCTGGATCTGCTCCAGCGCCGCGAAGGAGGCGTCGCCGGTGTCCTGGGAGGCGGTGCCCCAGATGAGCTTCACGACGCTGTAATCATTGGGGCTCCACAGCAGCGCTGCACGGCCGTTCAGCTGTTTGTCGTCCTTAAGGCGCAGGGTGGTCGCTGTGCGCTGCCCGGTGCGCCGGTTGTCGCGCTCGAAGCGATAGCGACCGGGCAGCAGCGACAGTCGGGCGCCGGCCACGAGCCGCAGCTGGGGATGGATCTGCCAGCCGGCCTCGGCGAACAGGTCGTGGATACGGTAGTCGTCGAGGTGGTCGGTGGCGTCCAGCAGCAGCGCGGATTCGATGCGATTGCGCACCTGGTCCACCTGAAGGAAGCGGTAGCCGAACAGGGTGTCCAGCCGCGGCTCGGGGCGCCAGTGCAGGTCCAGCTCCAGCTCCCAGCGGCGGGCGCTTTGGTCCTGGTCCGCGTCGATGTCGGGGAACAGGAAGTCCGCCTGGTAAGTGTCATAGTGCTCCTGGCTGTGGGTGGCGGTGACGCGCAGGCCGAGGCGGTCGTCGAAGCGGTGCGCATAGCCCAGGCTTGCATGCAGGGTATCGAGCCGGATGCGGGTGCCGTCGTCGAAGGCCGGTGTCAGCGCATAGATCCCGTAGTCGCGCTGGTTCCAGCGCAGGTCCGCACGCAGGCCGCGCCAGCCCGCCGCGAGCTGGACGCTCGCCGTCTGCTGGTCCGTGTCACCGTCCATGTCCTGGTTCATGGCCGGGTCCAGCGCGGCGAGCTGCTCCGGGCTCATCATGTCCGCGTAGGCGCCGGCCAGACCGTCGTCGCGCCGCGCACCGGCATTCAGCAGCCAGAAGCTGTCGCGGTGTTGCTGGCCCAGGCGCGCGAAGGCGCCGGCGGTGCCGCGGTTGCCGCCGCTCGCCGACACGCGCGGGCCGCGCTCGGCGATGGCATCAGCGACGATGTTGACCACGCCCTGGAAGGCATTGTTGCCGTAGATCACGCTCATGGGGCCGCGGATGATCTCGATGCGGTCGATGGACTCCACCGGGATGTCCAGGCGCGCGATCTCCGGCACCGTCAGCGTCTTCTGACGGGAGGGATGCTGGGCGATGCCGTTCACCAGGAACTGAACGCCGCCGCCCACGGCTCCGCGGGTGCCGATGAAGCGCTCTTCGGTGTTGCTCAGCACGAAAAAGCCCGGCGTGTGGGCGAGCACCTGCTCCAGCGTCTGCCAGCCGTAGCGGGCGATCTCGTCGCGGGTGACGATGGTGACGCTGGCGGGTATGTCCCGAATCTCCTCCGCGCGCTTGCCGGCGCTCTTGATTTCCACCTGAAGCAGCTCGTCGAAGGGCAGGTCCAGCAGGTCGTCGCCCCTGGGGGCTGTGCCCTGCGCGCCGGCGCCGGCGCCGGCCACTGACGTGCCGACGATGCACATAATGGCGCAGACGCCGGCGTATAGGTGGTGAAAGACAGCCGGCATTGGGTCTGAATGCGTCTTGTGGACGGCGGGGCTGCCGGCCGCGTCCACTGATTGGGGTTGTGCTCGCATGACAGCAGCGGCAGTTGCGCGACGCCGCGGGGCGCGGTCGCCTAAGCCAGCAGATAGTCCAGCAGACGGATCAGGCCCACCACCGTAGCCACGGCACCGATCATCCATAGGATCTGACGATTAACGCCTGTTGTAGGCGGAGCTCCGTTGCGTGCACATCGGTGGTGCGCGCCAAGTCGGCACTGTTCAGCCGACCCTCTTCCAGCGCGCCAATGGCATCCACGATGAGCTGGAAGCGCTCCCGGTCATCTGTGGCCTCGGTCAGCTGCTCGTAGGACTTGAGTGCGACGATCATGCGCGGATTGGGGTGACCAGGATCGATTGCGGTGGACGCCGCATCATAACGTGCGAGTGCCTGCGGAGCCCAAGACGGCCCGGCGCCCTGCTGCGCCGGCACAGGCCGGCGACGCTCCGGCATTGGCTGCGGCGCCTGTGGCTGCACCTGCCGCGGTGTCTCGATGGGTGATTGGCGGACTCCACTCCCCTGGCAGAGCCTGTGCGGCGAGCCCTGGCCGATGCCCGACACCTGCCTGCATGAACGGGTTGGGCCATCGGGGGTTGGGCCATCGGGCTTGTAGGAGAACGACTGACGTAAATGCACTGACATTACAGGCCCATGACGCTAGGCTAGCATCAGCAGGTCGTCTCAGGGGTGGTCTGCGGGCGGGACGACTGGCAACGCCTTGCCATTGCGCAGCCTGCAAGCCCATGTCCCGCCAGTGAGGCCGATGGATGCTCGACCGCCTATGCACGACAAGCCCACCCACCGCATGCGCCGAGCGAGTCCGTTGGCGCTCATGCCGATGATCCCGCCTGCTGTGGCTTTCGCCAGTGTCCTCCAGCATGCAATGTCCCTGTTCGCCGCACGCTGTCCGAATGGTGGCTCTGTCGATGCCGGGCGCTTGGGAACCCTGCCGCTCTGGGAAGCCCGGCGCGGATAGCCATGGCAAGGACATTTTGTGCATGGACCCTCGGTTTCCTGGCGCTCGCTTATGTCTTGGCGCTCGGGATCGGTCTGATCGGGACCTTCGGCTGGTTGGGGCAGGCGCGGGACCCGCTGTCATGGGTCTTCGTGATCCTGCTGGGGCAGCCTTGGGTCGCCTGGCTCGGCGACCTGCCCGAGCCCATACGTCCATGGGTGGCCGCACTCTGCCCGCTGCTGAACCTGCTCCTGCTCGCGGCCCTTTGCCGTGTCCTGGCCGCCCGCCGGCGGCAATCGAGCTGAGCGCCGGATTTGCATCGGGCTCCAGCCTTGGGCACCGGCTTAGGCGGTGGCGATGCGCTGCGGATGCGCCACGGCGCCGTGGCCGCGGCTTCAGGCGCTGCGCATGATCACGAAGTCCGTGTCCGAGCGCCGGTCCGGGTGCAGCGACAGGTCGGTCACCACCAGCACCATGCCCGGATGCATGCGCCGCTGCATGCTGCGGCGGAAGCTCGCATTGGCGCGCAGCCGGGCGATGAGGGCGTCTGCGGACATGCCGCCCGCGAGCGTCGTGCCCGGGCGCTCGTGGTGACTGATGGCCTGCCAGGTGAGGCCCTTGCTGCCGTCGTGGGCGCCCTTCAGGATCAGCACATGGGAGCCGAAGGCGCCCGGCGTGCCGTCCACCGAGAGGCTGCCCTCGGCGACGACACGGCCGTCCTCGATGAGGTCGATCCTGCCGTCCAGCGTCGAGGCGACGACGGTGGTGACGGGGTATTCCTGCATGCTGTCCCAGTCGGCGGGGTGGCGCTTGTCCTCCAGGGCCGCGACAGCCGCTTCGAGCTCGTCTTCCGCGTCGGCGCCGAGCACCATGCCGGGGTGGGTCAGCTCCCAGGGGTCCGAATGTGCGCCGGCGATGATCACCGGTGTGCCGAGATGCGTCACGGTCCAGAGCCGCTCGGAGAAGGCCAGCGGCAGGCGTACGCACCCGTGCGACGCCGGATACGCCGGCAAATTGCCGGCGTGCAGCGCGATGCCGTCCCAGGTGAGCCGGTTCATGTTCGGCATGGGCGCGTTGTTGTAGGTGGACGAGCGGTGATCCTTGTCCTTCTGCAGCACCCTGAAGACACCCGTGGGTGTCGCGTGGCCCTCGCGGCCGGTGGAACAGGTGGACACCGCAATGCGGATGCCGTTGCGGTAGACGTGGACCAATTGCTCCGGAATGGACACGACGATGGCCACCGCGCCCTTGGGCGAGCGCTCCGGATGCCAGGTGAATTCGCCCGGCTTGAGCATGTGAATCTCTTTGATGACTTCCTCACCGATGGCATGGCTGCCGGCGAAGAGCGGCGTGCCGGCGAGTGCGGCGAGCCGCAGCAAAGCGGTTCTGCGGTGAATGGGCTTGGACATCATGACGAAATCTCCTGCGTTCGCTGGCGAACTGCATTCAACGCCGACGCCGCTGTCATGCAGCGCGCTTCGTTGCCGCTGGCGGCACTGGTCATGCAGATCAAAAATCTGCGTGCTTTCAGGGCTCTGTGTACAATACTTCGACTGAAATCGCAAGTTTTTTGGTTGTGTGGTCTTTCGTATTCGGTGGAAATGCGTACGGACTTGCCTGACACGACCTGCCGCGCGATTGAACGACCCTGCAACCGCCGCGGTCGACTTGGTTGTGCTCTCGTGGTTGCGGGCCTGGAGTCATCGCGGCGGGAACGGGTGCCGCTTCGGCTTGGCCGCGTCCGTCGAGCGGGGTGGTATTCCGGCCCAAGGGTCCCGGCTTTGCTGTGTTTGGCACTTGCTGTATTCATGGGGCGGTGTTAGCTTGCGGCGCTCACCAATCACACCCGGGCACGCTGCCCGTACCTGCAACGTCGACCCGAGCGGCATCGTCCTTCGTTCACCACGACAACGGGAAATCATCACCATGGGTCTTTTCAATTTCGCCAAGAACATCGGCAAGAGCCTCTTCGGCAAAGAGGCCGAGGCCAGCGACAAGATCAGGCAGGAGATCGAGTCCGATAACCCCGGCATCGACGGCCTGGATGTGAAGTACGACAACGGCGTCGTGTCGCTGAGCGGCAAGGCGGCGAGCGCTGAGGCCATGGAAAAGGCCGTGCTCATGGCCGGTAATGTGAAGGGCGTCGAGGAGGTCAGGGTGGACGGGCTCGAGGCGCCGCCGCCGTCCGCTGACGTCGAGTTCTACGTCATCGAGCAGGGCGATACCCTCTCCGCCATCGCCAAGCGTTTCTATGGCGATGCCAACGTCTATCCGAAGATCGTCGACGCGAACAAAGAGGTCATCAAGGACGCGGACAAGATCTTTCCCGGACAGAAGATCCGTATTCCCAAAGGACTCGCCTGAGGCTGAGTCCCGGGCCGGAAGCTTGGGCTGGCTGGTCGCATCGGCACACCGAGCCCGGCCCGGCCCAGCGTCGCCTGGCTTCACAGGTCCGCGGCGGCCCACCAGGTCACACCGCATTGACGGAGACTGATCGGCGCTCTGTGGGAGTTGCGCGGCAGGACCCGGGTACGCCGAGTTCCGTCGGCATCCTGGGGCTGGTGGACGTCAGTTCGCCGACAGCAATTGCTCCCTTGCCTCAGGCGCTCCGCGGCCCGGCGCCAGTCACTCTATGCCCGCCGTCTTCGCCCAGCAGTCGGAATCAGTCGTCGGAATCAGCAGTCGGGATGTGACCGTGGCGGCGTTGGATGGGAAGGGGAACGGCGGGATGGGACACCGCCTCAGTCGCTGAAGGTGGTCTTGAGCCGCCGCCAGCGTCGTGGCGGCGGCTCCGCGTTACGCCGTTTTCTTCAGGAAGCCGACGATCAGCAGCAGGATCAGCGCGCCCACGGTGGCAGTGACGATGGAGCCGAGCAGCCCGGTGGTGGTGATGCCGAGCAAGCCGAAGGCGAAGCCGCCCACCACGGCGCCGATGATACCGACGATGATGTTGCCGACGAGACCGAAGCCGCCGCCGCGCATGACGATGCCGGCGAGCCAGCCGGCAACCGCGCCGATGGCGAGAAAGATCAAAAGACTCGTGAGATCCATAGTTGATTCCTGTGGAAGGGTTACGGGTGACAGATCGGTTGCGTCAGCAGGGCACAGGGAGCCGCGGCGAGCTGCGGCACGTCCGCAGCGGTTGCTGAACGCGGTTTGCGGGCGTCAGCCGTGGCTCTTGGTCCACTCGTCCACTTGCTTTTCGGCCTCATCCTTGGCGACACCGTACTTCTCCTGAATCTTGCCGACCATTTTTTCGCGATTGCCGTCCAGCTCCTCCACTTCATCGTCAGTGAGCTCGCCCCACTTGGCTCGGATCGAGCCCTTCACCTGATGCCATTTGCCCTTGATCTGATCCCAGTTCATTGACGGTCGACCTCGCTTCGAGTGGTGTGATGGGTGTTGGGGTTTCTAAAGATGATGTGTTGCGCCCTGATTGGAGGGCCGTGGTGCACACGCGACGGCACCCACGCGAACATGGTCGCGCCGGCATTGCCTCGCTGCAATCAGGGGCTTCGCGTAAGGCATAGCCTGAGTGCAGCGCTTTTCGGACAGCGTGGAGGACGTGCTTCCCTTGCGCCAGGGCGTCCAACAGTGTCGAGCGGCTCATCTGCGATGACGCCGAGCTCGCGGATCTCGATCGGAGTCTGACCTCGCCCTAAGGCCGCGTGCTGGGGCAGAGCTCTGCCGCCGACGGGAAACTGCTAAAGGCGGAGCAGCGTGGCTGGATCAAGGGCCGCGACGATTGCTGGAAGAGCGACGACATGCGCGGCAGCGTCAAGCGCGAGTGCCGCTGTCGCATTGACGCATTGAGGGATCGCTGGCCGCCACTTTGACTCTGCGCCTGCGCCGTGCGTCGGGAGAATCCTGACGTGTTCCTTCCAATGTGCACGGCAGCAGGGAGTCGTTAATGTCCGCGCAACGCTTGGCTCAGGGACCGGCGACGGAACTGGCGTACCTGCCGTGGGTAGGAGGATGCCCGGTCAGGCTCTCAGCCTCTGTGTGGGGTTGAGCGCGAAGGCCTTGCGCAATCGCAGTCTCGCACGCTGTGCCGGCTGTTTCCGGACTATGCCCAGATCGTTCCCAGATCTCTACCCAGCAGGGCGAATGGCATCTGCCCGACAACGGCGCCATCTGCTCGCGCCCTGTGACGAAGGGCTGCCCTCCTTGGTTTTGTGTTTTCGATAGGTATTCATCATGCATCTGATCACCTGTGCGGCCTGTGCCGTGACCCTGGCCTGCACCGCAACCCTCGCGCTGGCCGACGACATCCGCACCGAGCGCGTTCAGTTCCACAAGGGCGCTGACAGCGCGACGGTGGAGGACAGCATCAAGGGCTACGAGGGTGTCGACTACGTGCTCGGTGCCAAGGAAGGCCAGCTCATGAACGTCAGCATGGCCACGGACAACGGCGCCGCCTACTTCAACATCATCGCGCCGGGCAAAGAGAACGAGGCATGTTCATCGGCTCCACGTCTGGCAATCAGTTCGAGGGGCCGTTACCCGCGAGCGGTGACTACAAGATCCGTGTCTACCTGATGCGCAGTGCCGCCCGTCGCGACGAGGTCGCCAATTACCGGCTGGAGATGATTATCGACTGAGCGGATCGCCGATCCGCGGCGCGGAGTCGGGGGACGACAGTCGGTCTGGCTTCGCGGAAACATTCATTCAATGGAGATCAGCATGCAGCGTTCCCGCATCCCCGCCCTGTTGACCACGGGCGCAACCGCCCTCCTGCTGGCGCTCTCGGGCTGCACCGAGACCACCGGCGACAACCGCGAAGCCACCGCGCCGGCCTCTTCGCGGATGCCGACACCTGCCGAGCAGGCCTGCCTGCGCGATGTGACCCGCGCGACCAACAACCCGGACGTGGTGCTGCTGTCGTCCTCCTTTGCCGAGGCCGGCACTGAGGTCATCGTCGGCGTCGGCCCGCAGCGCGCGCGCTGGCGCTGCATTGCGTACAGGGACGGCAGCACCGCCGGCATCATGTCGCTGACTGACGAGGGGGCGCTGTAGCGGCGGGACAGGCGAGTGGGTGCGAGCAGGGATGCCCCCGGTCCCTGACCGGGCTCGGGACCAGGGACACTGGTGCCGACGACTTGGACGGCATCGCGCCAGGCTAAGGAGAACGAGACCATGTTCATCGGCTCCTCGCCGGACAACCAGTTTGGGGGCCAGGTGCCGGCGAGCGGTGGCTCCAAGCTCCGCGTGGCTACGATGCGCAGCGCAGCGCGCCGGGGCGAGCTGGCCGACTGTCCACTGGAGATGCTCATCGACTGCCGGCGTCCGCCTGGCACCGGCATGGGTCAGGGAAAGCCTTACGCATATCAACTGATTTCACCCTTGGGTGAATACCTCTAAGGTCACTGTCACGGTGCGGGCGTTCGACGCCATCAGCGTGTCGGGTGCCCGCGCCCGTCCCGGGGCCAGCAACCGCTCCACCTTCTGTTCTCCCTGCTCTCTGCTGTTCCTCGTCTGTTTCAGGAGACAAGATGATGCAAGCGAAGTATGCGTTTCTGGTCGGCGTGGGGCTCGCCGCCGCCGCGACGGCGGTGCAGGCCGGCAGCCTGCGCTTCACCATTGAGGCACCGGGCATCCAAAGCTTCCAAGGGACGGCGCCGGACGTCGTCGAGGACTTCGACGGTTTCACCAGTGGTTCGGCGTTTCCGCCCGGCGGCTCGGTGGATACGAGCGTTGGGCGTTATATCGGCGGTACGCCAGACGCAGGCGGATCCCGCACAACCCCGGCCGCGGGCGAATTCGGTGGCGCAGACGGCAGCGGAAACTATCTCCAGTCCACCAACGCGGGATACACGCTGGACTTCCTCGCGGCCGGTCCCGCGGAGCCGGTCGGCTACTTCGGCTTCTGGTGGAGCGCAGGCGACGGGGAGAACCAACTCACCGTGAACATGGCGGATGGATCGAGCCGTGTCTTCGTCACCCAGGGCATTCTGGACTCGCCTTCTCTGCAAGGTGCTCCCGGCGTCTTTACGGACCCGCCCGACGGGCACTTTGGAAACCCCAACGGCCCGTTCGGCGTCGACGATTCCTACAACACCGGCGAGCCCTATGCCTTCGTCAACATCTACGCGCAGAACGCCGCCAGCAAAATCACGAACATCGTCTTTGCCGAGCTGGGCCCGTCCGGCTTCGAAACCGACAATCACACCATCGTTGTCGACCTGATCGACGGCAACAATCAGGGCGGCAGCGAGATCCCCCTGCCCGCCACAGCCCTGTTGCTCGGTGCCGGCATCGGGCTGATCGGCTGGACCCGTCGGCGGCGTCGGTCCTGACGCCCACAGCGAGGCGCCCGATTGGCGACGACGGGCTGGCAGCGGGGAACCCCGGTCGTCAACCCAGCCGCCAACCCAGCCGCCGACCGCCTGCCTCGACGAACCTGTCGCAAGGACAGCCGGTGCGATCACTGATGACCTTCACTGAAACTCCCCGTCCCGTTCTTGCCTGCGGCATCGCTGTGCTCGCCGCTTGTTGGCTCGGGGCCGCACAGGCCGCGGACGATGACCCGCTTGCGGTGCTCGATGAGCCCGCGTCGGCGGCCGCCGCCCGGGAGAAAGACCCGCTGGCGGTGTTGGACGAGGCGGCGCCGGGCGCAGCGCCCGACGGCGAGCTGGATCGGGCGGTGCTCGATGATCTGGACCCGGAGGCGGCCAGGGCCCGCCGCCGGGCCGAGCCGCTGAAGCCGGCCGCGCCGATCAGCACCGCGGAGGCCGCCCGCCGTCTCTACGAGCGCGGCGCCCTGACGCAGGCGGGCATCGCGGTCAAGGTTTTGCTGCGGGAGAACCAGCTCGATCAGCAGGCGCTGCTGTTGCGGGCGGACCTGCAATTGGCCCGCTACGATGGTGCCGGCGCGGAGGTGACGCTGCGCCGCGCCCTGGACGCACGGGTGCCGGCAGAGCGGGTGCTGGTCAAGCTGGCCCAAGCGCTGAATCTCCAGGGCGAGTACCGGGCGGTGCTCGACACCCTGAAGCCGGGCCGGCTCGATGACCCGACCGAGCAGGCGCGGTTGCTCGCCGAGCAGGCCAGGGCGCATCTGGGCCTCGGCCATGTCGCCGAGGCGCAGCTCAAGCTCGACGAAGCCATGGCGCTGAGCGCCGACGCGGCGGCGCCGTTGATCGGCCGCGCGGTACTGGCACTGCGGGACGGCTTTGCGCTCCAGGCGCGGGATCTGGTGGACCGGGCGCTGGAGACAGAGCCGGACAATGGCGACGCCTGGCTGCTGCTGGGGCAGATCGAGTACCAGCGCGGCAACCGGACCGCCGCTGAGGTGGCGTTCGGCCAGGCCATCTCCCGCGCCCCGAGCAAATGGATGGCCGCGTATTGGCGGGCGTTGTCCCGCGTCGAGCTGGGCAAGCTCGACGCCGCCGAGCGGGACATCGCGCTGGCATCGGAGCAGCTGCCCGGCTTCGTCGGGCTCGCCTACGCCCGCGGCCGGCTGGCCCTGGCCCGCGGACGGTCGCAAGCCGCAGCCACGGCCTTCGAGCGCTATCTTGGCAGCATGCCGGCGGACGCGAATGCGTTGTTCTACGCGGCACTGGCCGCCAATCAGCTGCGCAATCATCAGCAGGCGCTGGGCTACCTGGATGCGCTCGCGGACGCCGAGGGCGCATCGACGCGCCAGCTTTGGCTGCGGGCGCGGACGCACATGGCCGCCGGCAACCATGGCGAAGCGGCACGCCTGCTCGCGGACGCCGCCCGTCCCGAGGCGCCGGTGGCGCTGATCATCGCCCGGCAGGAAGCGCTGTTTCGGCTCGATCGCCGCGACGAGGCGCTCGCGCTGATCGAGCAGGCCCGCGCCGCGCAGCCGGATGTACGTGCGCTCCAGGTGGCCGAGGCCAAGCTGCGCTTCGCCGCCGGCGACCGCGAGGCTGCCGAGGCCATCGCCCGCAACCTGATGCAAGCGGACCCGGCCGACGTGGATGCGCTGCTGATCCTGGGCGAGGCGGCCTTGCAGCGCGACGAGGCGGAGCTGACCGCCGAGGCCGAGGCGCGAGTCGGCAACGGCGACGCCGCCCGCTATCACCTGCTGGAGGCCTGGCGGCGGCACGCAGAGCATCCGCTGGCGTCGCCCGTGGTGGCACGGGTGTTCGCGGCCGACACGGACCCGCGGCAGCGCCGGCGTCTGATCGCCGACCTGAAGCGCCGGGCGCCGGACTCGCCCCTCATCGAGCCCTTGCAGGCGCAGACGCTGCTGGATGCCGGGCGTCCGGACAAAGCGGCCGAGCTCTACGCGGCCATGCACGAGCGGGACCCGGATAACCCCAGGCTCTTTGTGAGGCTGGTGCGGACCATGGTGGCCGCCGGCCAGCGCGAGCCGGTGATCGCCCGCGCCGAGCCCTGGATGGCGCAGCATGCCGGCGACGTGGATATCGCCCTGGCACTGGCCGATGTCCACGCGGACCTGGGCCACGCGGAGCCCGCCGCGCGCTGGTACCGGCGCGTGCTGGAGCTCGACCCGGACAACCTGTTCGCGCTGAACGACCTCGCCGTGCTCTTGACCGAGTCGGCGCCGACCACCGCGGTGCTGCTGGCCGAGCGTGCCCATGCCCTGGCGCCGGATCACCCACAGGTACTGGATACCTACGGCGCCGCGCTCCTCGCCGCCGGCGATGCGGCGCAGGCGCGGAAGCTGTTGCGCGAGGCCTACGGCTACCGAGGCTCTGACCCCGGCATCGGGCTGAACCTGGCCCGCGCACTGGCTGCAGACGGCGACCCGGACGCCGCCCGCCGGGTGCTGCGGCCGCTCATCGACGATGACTTTACGCGCCAGGCGGAGGCAAGGGCACTGCTGCAGAGGCTGTCGCTGCATCCACGCCCTTGAGTGGCTGGTCAACGCGCGTCGCACCGCAAGCCGGCTCGGCCCCATCGGCGAAGGTGGCTTGCACCGACTGAGCCTACAACCCCGCGAGCACCCCCAGGGTGGCCGCGGCGCTGGCGCTGAAGCGCTCTTGCAGGGCGGCAGCGAGCAGACCATCGCTCGCCAGGGCCAGCTCCAGCCGCGGTAAGCCTAGTGCGTGCCCCCTGCGCAGTCCCGGCGGACGCTTCTGGGAAGCAGCCGGGGCCTCCGTCCGCTTTCAGTATTGAGTATACCGTCCCCATATTGGGCGCATGACGCGGCCCTTTCCGGTTTCCCTCTGACGTTGTGACCCCGTGCCTTTGGTCTTCCTGCTTGGGCGCGGGTCAGGGACGGAGCGGGTCGCTGTCGGCGGGCGTTCGGGCGGTGGCGTCGGCTGGTGCTTCCAGGTCCAGCCGGCGGGCGAGCCAGGGGATGGTCCAGCCCTGGAGGACCAGCGAGGCGATGACCACCAGGAAGACGATGTTGAAGAAGTCGGTGGCGATGGGGCCGGGACTGAGCACGGGGATGATCGCCAGGAAGATGGGCACGGCCCCGCGCAGGCCGACCCAGGCGATGAAGAGCCGCTCCTTCAGCGTGTAACGGAAGGGCAGCAGACACAGGCCCACGGCCACGGGGCGGGCGACGACAATGAGCACGGCTGCGACCCCGGCGGCGACGAGGGTCTCGGCGGCGAGCTCGCTCGGTGTCACCAGGATGCCGAGCAGCAGGAACATCAGGATCTGGCTGAGCCAGGCGAGGCTGCCGTGGGTGATGTCGAGCTCGTCCCGGCGCCGGCCGGTGGCCCGGTGCATGGCGAGCACGCCGCAGAGGTAGACCGCGAGATAGCCGCTGCCGCCCGCGAGCTGGGTGCCCTCGAACACCGTCAGCGCCGCCGCCAGCGCAAGCACGCCGTAGAGGCCGTCGGCGAGCCGCAGCCGGCTGATGAGCAGCCCGAGGAGTAGTCCGCCCAGGATGCCTGCCGCAGCGCCGAGACCGATTTGCTGCGCGAAGCTGCCCGCCAGCGCCCAGGACAGGCTGTCGGCACCGCCGCCGGCATCCACGATGGCCACCAGTGTCAGGGTCAGGAAGATGGCCATCGGGTCGTTCAGCCCGGACTCCACCACGATGGTTTCCATGACCCGCCCGCGCAGGCGGATGCCGCGGCCCTGCAGCAGCAGGAAGGTGGCGGCCGCGTCGGTGGAGCCGATCACCGCGCCGAGCAGCAGGGCCACGAACAGCGGCCACCCCGCCGCCCAGGCCGCGAGGCCGACGGCGCCGGCGGTGACGGCCACACCCAGGGTCGCGAGCGCGAGCGCCGGCCCCCAGGCGACGCGGATGTCCCCGACGCGGGTGCCGAGGCCGCCGGCGAACAGAATCACCGCCAGCGCAATGCTGCCGATGTCGTAGACGAGCTCGAAGTCGTCGAACACGAAGCCGCCCGGGCCGTCCTGGCCCACCAGCATGCCGACGCCAAGGAAGAGCAGCAGGATCGGCGCGCCGAGGCGGGTGGCCAGCGGGCTGATGAGCACACTCGCAAGCACCACGGCCGCCGCCAGCAGCACGGCCAGCTCCACCGACAGATCCAATGAGGCAGTCATCATCAACTCACGCGCCGAAAAACGGGGACGGTATACTGAATGCAATTCGATGCGCCGCCAACATAAGGCTCGCCCGAGCTTTGGTCGCTGACCCGCTTCGGTCTACCAGCCATTAGGTATACCGTCCCCGCGAATTCATTGGGGGACGGGCTGAGGGTAACGCCTGCATGGACTGTTGTCAGGGGTCTGTGGTCCGCGTCGGCGGCGCGAGCCGGCTCGACTCCGTTAGAATGGCGGTTTTGGCGCCACATGGGAGCTTCCCTCATGCGTGTCCTCGTCACCGGCGGCGCCGGTTACATCGGCAGCCACACCTGCGTCGAGCTGCTCGCCGCCGGACACGACGTCGTCGTCGTGGACAACCTGCACAACAGCAAGCCCGCGGCGCTCGCGCGGGTGCAGGAGATCGCCGGCCGCGATCTGGCCTTTGTACAGGCAGACCTGCGCGACGCGGGTGCATTGCGGGCGCTGTTCGGGGACTTCGGCTTCGATGCGGTGATCCACTTCGCGGGCCTCAAGGCTGTCGGCGAGTCCACGCAGATCCCCATCGACTATTACGACAACAATGTGCACGGCACGCTGTGCCTGTGCCGGGCCATGGCCGAGGCCGGCGTCAAGCGCCTGGTATTCAGCTCCTCGGCCACGGTGTACGGCGACCCGGCCAGGGTGCCCATCCGCGAGGATTTCCCGCTCGCCGCCACCAATCCCTACGGACGCACCAAGCTCTTCGTGGAGGAGATCCTGCGCGATCAGCACCGCGCCGACGGCGAGTGGGACATCGCGCTGCTGCGCTATTTCAATCCGGTGGGTGCGCACCCGAGCGGGCGCATCGGTGAGGACCCCAACGGCATCCCCAACAATCTGATGCCCTACATCGCGCAGGTGGCCGTGGGCAAGCTGCCGGAGCTCAAGGTTTTCGGCGACGACTACGCGACGCCGGACGGCACCGGCGTGCGCGACTACATCCATGTGGTGGACCTGGCCCGTGGGCACCTGGCGGCGCTGGAGCGGCTCAGCGCAGCCCCGGGCGTGGTCACCTACAACCTCGGCACGGGGCGCGGCTACAGCGTGTTGGAGGTGCTGCGTGCCTTTGCCGCCGCGGCGGAGCGGGACATCGCTCACCGCGTCGTCGCCCGCCGCCCCGGCGACATTGCCGCCTGCTACGCCGACCCGGCGCTGGCCGCGGCGGAGCTCGGCTGGCGCGCCGAGCTCGGCCTCGATGCCATGGTGGCGGACCACTGGCGCTGGCAGCGCGAGAACCCCAGCGGCTACGCATGAACGCACCGACGGACACCGCACGCCTCGGCGAGGGCGCACCGGTGCGGGTGATGCAGGTGGTGCACGGCCTGCCCCGGGGCGGGCTCGAGAACGGCGTCGTGAACCTGCTGAACGGCCTGTCGCCCGGGCAGTTCCAGCAGAGCGTCGTCTGCCTGGACCAGCGCGGCGAGATGGCGGACCGTGTCCCGCCGCAGGTCCCCATCCACGTACTGGACCGCCGTCGTCACGATGTCAACCTGCCGTGGCGCCTGGCGCGGTTGATCCGCCGCACCCGCCCGCATGTGGTGCACTGCCGGAACTGGAACACCTGGCCGGACACGGTGCTGGCCCATCGTCTTGCCGCCTGCCGCAGCACCCTGGTGTGGTCCTTCCACGGCTTCGCGGACGGGCATTGGTTCCCCAAGCGCCGGCGGCTCGCGAGCCGGGGCCTGTCGCTTGCCACCCACCATCTGTTCGCGGTGTGCCGGGACTCAGCCGAGCGCTTCGCCGCGCTGGCCGGCATTCCGCCCGAGCGTTTCGAGGTGCTCTACAACGGCGTCGACTGCCGGCGCTTCGCGCCCAGCGAGCAGCGCGACGGGCTGCGGGCAGCGCTCGGCTTCGGCACGGACGAGCTGGTGATCCTCACCGTCGCGAGCCTCACGCCTGTCAAGGGCCATGCCCGGCTTTTGGCGGCCGCGGCGCAGGTGCTCGCGGGGACCCGGCGGCGGGTGCGCTTCCTGTGGCTCGGCGACGGTGCCGAGCGGGCGGCGCTGGAGGCGCGCATCTGCACCCTGGGGCTCACCGCCCGGGTACAGCTGCCGGGCGGCAGCGACAAGGTGCCGCAGTACCTGGCCGCCGCCGACATCTTCGTGCTGCCGAGCGAGCTGGAGGGGATGAGCAATGCCATCCTGGAGGCCATGGCCAGCGGTCTGCCGGTTGTGGCCCACGCCGTGGGCGGCAATCCCGAGCTGGTGGATCACGCACACAGTGGCCTGCTCTGTCCGGCGGGTGATACGGAGGCCCTGGCGGGCGCCATCGGCCGCCTGGTGCGCAACGATGCCGAGCGCCGCGCCATGGGTGCCGCCGCCCGCCGGCGCGCGGAGCAGATCTTCTCCCTCGACGCCATGCTGGTGCGTTACGCGAGCTTCTACCGCCATGCGGTACCGCTGAACGGCCAGCCCACCGCGCTGGAGCCGTGATGCGTGCCGCCGGCACCCGCCCGCGGGTGCTCATGGTCGGGCCCCTGCCGCCGCCTGTGGGCGGTATGGCGAGCGTGGTCGAGAACCTGGTGCAGGCGCTCTCCGAGGGCGTCGAGCTGCGCGTCATCAACACCGTCAAGACCACCGCCGCTGACCGCAGCCTGTGGCAGGGCATCGCCGCCCAGCTGCGTCTGCTCGGCCGGCTCGCCTCGGCGTGCATCGCCTGGCGCCCGGCGGTGGTGCACATCCACACCTGCTCCTGGCTCACCTTCTGGCGCAACGGTGTGGATGTGCTGCTCGCGCGCCTGCTCGGCCGCCGGGTGGTGCTGCATATCCACGGCGCGCAGTTCCACCGCTTTCTGGGTGGACTCGGCGGTGCGCAGGCCTGGCTGGCCCGGCGCCTGCTGCGCGCTGCACACCGGGTGGTGGTGCTCGGCAAGGGCTGGCGCGGGGTGTTGTCCGCATGGGCGGACCCGGCGCGCATCCTGGTGGTGCCGAACGGTGTGCCCATCGGCGCCCAGGTGCAGCCTTCCGCGGACGGGCCCTTCTGCGTGCTCTGCCTCGCGAACTACGAGGTGCGCAAGGGACAGGAGGACCTGCTGCGGGCGGTGGCGGCGCTGGACGCACCAAGGCCCGTGCAGGTGGCGCTGCTGGGCTTCGAGGCGGAGCCAGGCCGCCGGCAGCGGCTGCTGGACCTTGCTGTAGGGCTTGGGCTCGATGTGGACATCCCGGGCCCCGTGATCGGCGCGGACAAGGAGGCCCGGCTCCAGGCGGCCCACTGTTTCTGCCTGCCTTCGTACGACGAGGGGCTCCCCATGTCCATGCTGGAGGCGATGGCCGTGGGGCTGCCGGTCGTGGCGACACGGGTGGGCTCGATTCCGGAGGCGCTTCACGACGGCGCCGAGGGCCTGCTCTTCGAGCCCGGCGACATCGCGGCGCTCAGTGGGCATCTTGCCCGACTCATTGCGGCCCCGGAGACTGCCGCGGCCCTGGGCGCCGCCGGCCGCGAGCGGCTGGCGCGGGACTTCAGCCTCGCCCATTCCGCGCAGCTGCTGCTCGACCTCTATCGGTCACTCGCCCGCTGACCGGCCGCATCGTGCGCGACCAGGGTGCGCGCAGACTGCCGCACGCGACGCGGCGTTCGGCAGGGAACAGACCCGCTTCGGCCGGCTGTCCGGCCCTGAAACCAATTCCCGACCACGCGGGTCTGAATACGGACTTGCGATCCAAGAGGTACGTCCATGCTCATCAAGCGACCGAGCGACATTCCGGCGTCCGAGGTCACGCCGCGGGCGGTCTATCTGCGCCGGCGTGAATTCCTGCGCGCGGCGGCACTGGCAGGCGTGGGGGCCGCGATGGGCACCGGCTCTCTGGGGACGGCGTCCGCCGCGCGTGCGGGCGAGCCGATTCCGAATGTCCGCCCCAGCCGCTTCTCCACCGATGAGCCGCCGACGGATGTTGACGACATCACCAGCTACAACAATTTCTACGAGCTCGGCACCGACAAGTCCGACCCGAAGCGCAACGCCGATCAGCTCGAAACCCGCCCGTGGCAGGTGGTGGTGGAGGGCGAGTGCGAGGCGCCCGGGGTCATGGGTATCGAAGACGTCCTGCGCGACTTCCCGCAGGAAGAGCGCATCTACCGGCTGCGCTGCGTGGAAGCCTGGGCCATGGTGGTACCTTGGGTGGGCTTCCCGCTCGGGGACCTGCTGAAGCGCTTCAAGCCGACCTCCAACGCCAGGTACGTCGCCTTCGAGACTCTTTACGACCCCACCATGCTGCCGGGTCAACGCCGCGGCGTGCTGGACTGGCCGTACCGCGAGGGACTGCGCATGGACGAGGCCATGCATCCGCTCACCATCCTGGCCACCGGGCTCTACGGCGAGATCCTGCCGAATCAGAACGGCGCCCCGCTGCGGCTGGTGGTGCCCTGGAAGTACGGCTTCAAGAGCATCAAGTCCATCGTGCGCATCCGCTTCACCCGGGATGAGCCCCCCGCCACCTGGAACATGATGCAGCCGAACGAATACGGCTTCTACGCCAACGTGAATCCGGAGGTGGACCACCCCCGCTGGAGCCAGAAGAGCCACCGGATGATCGGCGCGGGGCTGTTTGCGCGCAAACGCCCGACGCTCAAGTTCAACGGCTACGGCGAGCAGGTGGCTTCTTTGTATGCGGGGATGGATTTGGCGAAGTTCTATTGAGGGGCAAGCAGCGAGGGGCGAAAGCGCGGGTCTTGATCTCGCAACACCGCTCTGCGGTCTCGCGCATCCGGCGGCGTTCTGCGCCCTGCGCGGGAGCGGCCGCACCGAGCGCATACACCAGTGGGCGCCGGCGGGGCCCAGGCGGCCGAAGCACCGCGGCGCCACTGAGCGGCGCCACCTTGCCATGGTCGCGGCGGCTTGTGGTCAGCGGATGGCGATGCAGGTCGCCGCACCGCGCACGTCTCGCTTCAACTTCCAACTTCACACTCCCAACCTCACACGCTTCCCGCCGTCATGCGACCCAACCCTCGCCCAAGGCCCGACCGGATCATTCGGCTCGTGAAGCCGGCCGTCTTCGCCGCTTGTCTGCTCCCCGTCGTGCTGCTGATCTGGCGCACGCTGGACGGCAGCATCGGCCCCAACCCCGTGGAGGGCATCACCCACGCCACCGGCGACTGGGCATTGCGGCTGCTGCTGGTGACACTGGCCGTGACGCCGCTGCGCCGGCTCTCAGGCTGGGCTCCGCTCGTGCGGTTGCGGCGCATGCTGGGGCTGTTTGCGTTTTTCTACGCGGTGCTTCACTTCATTACCTATTTGTGGCTGGATCAGTTTTTTGACTGGCAGGCCATCGGCGCCGACATCGCCAAACGCCCCTACATCACCGTCGGTTTCACAGCACTGGCGCTCATGGTGCCGCTGGCGGTGACGTCCACCCGCGGCTGGCAGCGGCGGCTCGGAGCGCGCTGGAAGCAGCTGCACCGCCTGATCTACCCCATCGGCGTGCTCGCGGTGCTGCATTATCTGTGGCTGGTGAAGGCAGACCTGTTGGAGCCCGCCATCTACGCCGCTGTGCTGGCGCTGCTGCTCGCGGCGCGGATGCCCTGGCGTGACTGGTACACGCGGCGGCTGTCGGGCTCCCACAGCCGCCGCGCGCAGGTGGCACGCTGACGGTGCGTTTGCGACGGCGTTGCGGTGCCTGCGGGTGGCCCGGCCGGCGCGGCGCCGCTCAGCGCCAGCGCGCGGCGGCGTCCGTGTCGCTGTCGCGGGCCTCCACCCATTGCTCGCCCTGGTCGGTTTCCTCTTTTTTCCAGAAGGGCGCGCGGGTTTTGAGGTAGTCCATCAGGAATTCGCAGCCGCGGAAGGCCTCGCCGCGATGCGCGGCGGTGGCGGCCACCAGCACGATGGGATCTGCCGGCAGCATGCGCCCGACCCGGTGCACGATGCGCACCGCGTGCAGGCCGAAGCGCTCGACGGCCTCATCGGCGATGGCGCCCAGGGCGGCTTCGGTCATGCCGGGGTAGTGCTCCAGGGTCATGGCTGTCACGGCTCGGCCGGCGTTCTGGTCGCGCATGAGACCGACGAAGGCCGCCAGCGCGCCGGCGGCGGGATCGCCGGCGAGGTCGGCCTGCAGGGCCCAGGGGTCGAAAGGGGCGGATTCGATGCGGATGTCGATGCGGCTCATCGGGTGGGCTCGCGACCTGTGCTGCTGCGGTGGGCGCGCTGCGCCGGCGCCGGAAACGGCGGCGCGGCGGTGTGGGGCCGGCACGCTCCGGCCCACCGCTGCGCCGGGGAGGGGAGCCACCGGGCCAATCTTGCCGGCGGACCCCTTGCCTGCGGGGGGCGTCGCCGCCATGCTCCCGCAACACGGCTGCCGGCGCGGGTTTGCAGGTGCATGCGCAGACGCACGCCCGCGCCATCGACGACGACGCTGGAGCACTATACCGCCGATGGCTCCGCAGCGACATTCGCCCCTCGACTGGCCGCGTCGTTTCCTGGACTGGCTCTGCGACGGGCGTGCCGACTACCGCGAGTTCCAGGAGCGCAAGGCCTCGCGTGCCTACAAGGCCAACCAGAGCACCTGCCTCGTCATTTGGCTCGTCGCCGCCGGTCTGTTGCTGATCTGCGGCGCCACCGGCTGCCTGCTGACGTTCGGCCTGGTGGCCACTTTCCTGTGCTTCAGTGTCCTCGACCCGGAATGAGCCGAGCGTTCCCAACCGCATCCTGCCTGCGCGCCGCGCGATGAGCGCGGAGCCCGCGGGCGACCCGCGCCGGACCTTCGACCTGCGCGCCGCCACCCTGCTGGTGGTGGCCAACATGATCGGCACCGGGGTCTTCACCACGCTGGGGCTTCAGGCGCAGGGCGTGCAGGACGGTGCCGCGCTGCTGCTGTTGTGGCTGCTCGGCGGTCTGGTGGCCGCCTGCGGCGCCCTGGTGTATGCGGAGCTGGCGGCGGCGCTGCCGCGCTCCGGTGGCGAATACGTCTACCTGACCCGCAGCTTCGGCCCCGCCGTGGGTCTCATCGCCGGGTGGATTTCCACCACCGTCGGCTTCGCCGCGCCGGTGGCCCTGGCGGCCATGGCCTTCGGCCAGTATGCAGCGACCGTGGTGCCGGTGGCGCCGACGCCCACAGCGGCCGTCGCCGTGGTGGTGGTCGCGGGCTTCCATGCCTTCGACGTCGGGCTGGGTACGCGCTTTCAGGTGGTGATGACGCTGCTCAAGGTGGCCGCCATCGTGCTCTTTTGCGCGGTGGGGCTGCTGTTGCCGGCGGCACCCGCCGCCCTGTCGCCGGTGCCGGACGCGGGCACGCCGGGTGCCGTCTTCTCGCCGGCCTTTGCGTTGTCGCTGGTGTACGTGTCCTACGCGTACTCGGGCTGGAATGCTGCGACCTATGTGGCCGAGGAAGTCCAGCAGCCGCAGCGGCTGGTGCCCCGGGCGCTGCTGCTGGGCACTGGGCTGGTGACGCTCCTGTACCTGCTCCTGAATTGGGTGTTCCTGCGCAGCGTGCCGCTGGACGCCCTTGCCGGCACCGTGGAGGTGGGCGCGCTCGCGGCGCGCTGGCTGTTCGGCGAGCTGGGCGGGCGACTCATCAGCGCCATGCTGGCGCTGCTGCTGCTGTCCACCATCAGCGCCATGCTGCTGGCCGGCCCGCGGGTGTTCGCGGCCATGGCGGAGGATCGGCCCGCGCTGGGCCTTTTCGGTGCGCGTAACCGGCGCGGTGCACCAACTCGGGCGGTGCTGCTGTCGCTGGCGCTGGCGTTGACGCTCATCCTCAGCGGGACCTTCGGCGCGGTGCTCGCCTTCGCCGGCTTTACGCTGATGCTCTCGTCGCTGCTCACCGTGCTCGGTGCCATGCGGTTGCGCCGCACCGAGCCGGCGCTGCCGCGCCCCTTCCGTGTCCCCTGGTATCCCTGGCCGCCGCTGCTCTATCTTGCCCTGACGGCGGCGACCCTTGCCGTGGTGGCCTGGAGCAGCCCCGCACCCGTGCTGGCCGGCGTCTGCGTGCTGGGTGCCTGGTGGTGGTGGCTCACGAGACGGGCGGGGGCGCCGGCGGACACGGGCGCCGACCAGCGGCGTACAAGGCCACCCTGAGCAGGGAATTGAACCCTTGCGAGGGGGCCTGTCTAAGCGCAAAGTGCGGTTATGCAGGTGCGGATGCCGCGCGGCTCCCGGTCGTTGTGCCCTTGGGGGGTGCACCTTAGGGGTGCGCCGCGCTGCGCATGCAGCACCAAAAAATGGCATGCTGCCCAGTGACGAATCCCCAGCCGGCGGTGGGCATCAGCCGCAGCTTTTGCTTGGCGCAAAGCTTGCAGTTGGACCTCGGCGTTGCAATCTTGTCAGGAACGCCATCCCGGAGCGACCGCCGCCCGCGTCCGGACAGACAACCTAAACGAGGTGTGCTGAATGTCGATCTTCGAGCGCTACCAGGCCCGCTACGAGTCCTCCCGCGAGGAGGACATGAGCCTGCAGGAGTATCTGGATCTGTGTAAGAGCGATCCGATGGCCTATGCCGGTGCGGCGGAGCGTCTGCTTGCGGCGATCGGCGAGCCGGAGCTCATAGACACCCACAACGACCCTCGCCTGAGCCGGATCTTCCAGAACAAGGTCATCAAGCGTTACCCCGCGTTCGCGGAGTTCTTCGGCATGGAGGAGTCGATCGACCAGCTCGTCTCCTACCTGAAGCATGCCGCGCAGGGCCTGGAAGAGAGGAAGCAGATCCTCTACCTGCTCGGGCCGGTGGGCGGCGGCAAGTCGTCGCTCGCCGAAAAGCTGAAGGAGCTGATGGAGAAGATCCCCTTCTATGCCATCAAGGGCTCCCCGGTATTCGAATCGCCGCTCAGCCTCTTCTCGCCGGAGGAGGACGGGCCGATTCTGGAAGAGGATTACGGCATCCCGAGCCGCTGCCTGCGCACCATCATGTCGCCCTGGGCCGTGAAGCGGCTGCAGGAGTACAACGGCGACATCACCAAGTTCCGGGTCGTCAAGCTCTATCCGAGCATCCTGGAGCAGGTGGCCATCGCCAAGACCGAGCCCGGTGACGAGAACAACCAGGACATCTCCTCCCTGGTGGGAAAGGTGGACATCCGTCAGCTGGAGCACTACGCGCAGAACGACGCAGACGCCTACAGCTACTCCGGTGCCCTGTGCCGCGCCAACCAGGGTCTGATGGAATTCGTCGAGATGTTCAAGGCGCCCATCAAGGTGCTGCATCCGCTGCTGACGGCCACCCAGGAAGGCAACTACAACGCCACCGAAGGGCTCTCGGCGCTGCCGTTCCAGGGCATCATCCTGGCGCACAGCAACGAGTCCGAGTGGCAGTCCTTCCGCAACAACAAGAACAACGAGGCCTTCCTCGACCGCGTCTTCATCGTCAAGGTGCCGTACTGCCTGCGGGTGACGGAAGAAAAGCAGATCTACGACAAGTTGCTGCGCAACAGCTCCCTGAGCCAGGCGCCCTGCGCCCCGGGCACGCTGGCAATGATGTCGCAGTTCTCTGTGCTGACGCGCCTGAAGGAGCCGGAGAATTCCAGTATCTTCTCCAAGATGCGGGTCTACGACGGTGAGAACCTCAAGGACACGGACCCGAAGGCCAAGTCGGTGCAGGAGTACCGCGACTACGCCGGCGTCGACGAGGGCATGTCCGGGATCTCGACGCGCTTCGCCTTCAAGATCCTGTCCCAGGTGTTCAACTTCGACCACACCGAGGTCGCCGCAAACCCGGTGCACCTGCTCTACGTGCTGGAGCGCCAGATCGTGCGTGAGCATCTGCCGCCGGAGGTGCAGGACCGTTACCTCGGCTTCCTCAAGCAGTACCTGGCACCGCGCTACGCGGAGTTCATCGGCAAAGAGCTCCAGACCGCCTACCTGGAGTCCTACGCCGAGTACGGTCAGAACATCTTCGACCGCTATGTCACCTACGCCGACTACTGGATTCAGGACCAGGAGTACCGCGATCCGGACACCGGCGAGATGATGAACCGCGGCGCGCTCAACGAAGAGCTCGAGAAGATCGAGAAGCCCGCCGGCATCTCCAATCCCAAGGACTTCCGCAACGAGATCGTCAACTTTGTGCTGCGTGCCCGCGCCAACAACAACGGCGCCAATCCGCGCTGGACGAGCTACGAAAAGCTGCGGGTGGTGATCGAGAAGAAGATGTTCTCGAACACCGAAGAGCTGCTGCCGGTGATCTCCTTCAACGCCAAGGCCTCTGCCGACGACAAGAAGAAGCACGAGCAGTTCGTCGACCGCATGGTGGAAAAGGGGTATACGCCCAAGCAAGTACGTTTGCTGTCGGAATGGTACCTGCGTGTGCGGAAGTCGCAATAGGAGGGAGCTGGGGCTGAGGGCTCAGGGCTGAGGAAAACCGCGCCACGCCTTGGCCCCCACCCCCTGGCCCCCAGCCTCCCTGGCCCCCAGCCCTTGGCCCTCGGGTGTCTGGATACGCGGTCTCTTCGGGGCGCGGATCACTTCGACCCAGCCAGTGCAACGCGAGCCACTGAATTTTATGTCCCACTTCATCGACCGACGTCTCAACGCCAAGAACAAGAGCACCGTCAATCGGCAGCGGTTCCTGAAGCGTTACAAGAGTCAGCTCAAGCGGGCCGTCTCCGATGCGGTCAACCGCCGCAGCATCACGGATATCGACGGCGGCGAGCAGGTGGGTATTCCGTCCAAGGATATCTCCGAGCCCATCTTCCACCACGGCCAGGGCGGCACCCGGGACATGGTGCATCCGGGCAACAAGGAGTTCGAGGCGGGGGATCGGGTGCAGCGCCCGGAGGGAGGTTCAGGCTCGGGCTCCGGGCAGGGTCGCGCCGGGAAGGGGGGTAAGGGCGAGGACGACTTCGTCTTCGAGCTCTCCCGCGAGGAGTTTCTGGACCTGCTCTTCGACGACCTTGAGCTGCCCAACCTGGTACGCAACCAGCTCATGGGCACCACCGAGTTCAAGACCGTGCGGGCCGGCTACACCACCGAGGGCGCCCCGAGCAACATCGACGTGGTGCGCTCGCTGAAGGGCGCCATCGCTCGCCGCACTGCCCTTGGTGCGCCGCACCGGGGGCGCATCCGCGAGCTGGAGGCCGAGGTGGAGCAGCTCCTCGCCGACGGCGTGCCGGAGGACGACAGCCGCGTGGTCGCGCTCCGCGAGCAGATGGACCGCCTGAAGACCCGGCTCGCGGCGCTGCCCTTCATCGACACCTTCGACCTGCGCTACCAGTCCTTCACCAAGCAGCCGGAGCCCACCAGCAAAGCCGTGATGCTCTGCATCATGGATGTGTCCGGCTCCATGGACCAGGTGCGCAAGAATCTCGCGAAGCGCTTTTTCATCCTGTTGTATCTGTTCCTGCAGCGGAACTACGACAAGATCGATGTCGTCTTCATCCGCCACCACACCATCGCCCAGGAAGTGGACGAGCAGGAATTCTTCTACTCCCGGGAGACAGGCGGCACGGTCGTCTCCAGCGCCCTCAATCTTGCGCACGAGGTCATCACCGAGCGCTACGATTCCGGCAGCTGGAATATCTACGCTGCGCAGGCTTCCGATGGCGACAACTGGGACTCGGACTCGGCCATCTGTCGAGATCTTCTCATCAACCGCCTGATGCCCCTGATGCGCTACTACGCCTATGTCGAGATCACTCCGCGTCAGCACCAAAGCCTCTGGTACGCCTACCAGGATGTGAAAGCGGCGCACCCGCACTTCGCGATGGAAGAGATTGCGGGCGCAGACGAGATCTATCCCGTGTTCCGGGAGCTGTTCAAGCGGCAGGATGCGTGAATGGAAGTACGAAATTCGAACTACGAAGTACGGCGCCGTAAGCCGCCGCTGCTCCCCGTACTCCGTACTCCGGACTGAACAACGACAAGGGTCTTGAGTCTGCAACTCAGTGACGCCTGGACAAGCGCAGTTTACCCATGCCAGACAAACTCATTTCTGACTCGTCCGAATGGAGCTTCCCGCTGCTGAAGCGCTTCGACAAGGAGATTGCGCGCATCGCTCAAGACGAATTCGGCCTCGACACCTATGCGAACCAGGTGGAGGTGATCTCGTCGGAGCAGATGATCGACGCGTACTCCAGTGTCGGCCTGCCCATCAACTACCATCACTGGTCCTTCGGCAAGCAGTTCGTCTCCACCGAGCAGACGTACCGGCGCGGTCAGATGGGGCTCGCATACGAGATCGTCATCAACTCCGATCCCTGCATCGCCTATCTCATGGAAGAGAATACCCTGCCGATGCAGGCGCTGGTCATCGCCCATGCGAGCTATGGCCACAACAGCTTCTTCAAGGGCAATTATCTTTTCCGCACCTGGACCAACGCGGATGCCATCATCGACTACCTGGTTTTCGCGAGAAGCTACATCGCAGAGTGCGAGGAGCGCTATGGTCAGGAGGAAGTCGAGCTCCTGCTGGACTCCTGCCACGCGCTGATGAATTACGGCGTCGACCGCTACAAGCGCCCGTCACCGCTGTCCATGGCGGAAGAGAAGCGACGCCAGGCGGAGCGTGAGGCTTACCTGCAATCGCAGGTGAACGACCTGTGGCGGACGCTGCCGGTGGACCCGTCGGGCGAAGGCGGAGGCCGCCATGAGCGGCGTTTCCCGGAGGAGCCGCAGGAGAACCTGCTCTACTTCATCGAGAAGAACGCCCCGCTGCTGGAGCCCTGGCAGCGCGAGGTGGTGCGCATCGTCCGCAAGATCGGCCAGTATTTCTATCCCCAGCGACAGACCCAGGTCATGAACGAGGGCTGGGCGACGTTCTGGCACTACACGCTGCTGAATCGGCTCTACGACGACGGCATGGTGACGGACGGCTTCATGATGGAAGTGCTCCAGTCGCACACCAACGTCGTGTTTCAGCCGGACTTCGATTCGCCCTACTACTCCGGCATCAATCCCTATGCGCTCGGCTTCGCGATGATGCGCGACATTCGCCGCATCTGCGAAGCGCCGACGGACGAGGACCGGTACTGGTTCCCGGACATTGCCGGCGGCGACTGGCTCAAGGTGCTCGACTTCGCCATGCGCAACTTCAAGGACGAGAGCTTCATCGCCCAGTTCCTGTCGCCCAAGCTCATGCGGGACTTCCACCTGTTCCAGGTTCGGGACGACGACCGTGAGGACACCCTGGAGATCACGGCCATCCACGAGGAAGCGGGCTACCGCCAACTGCGTCAAGCCCTTGCGGAGCAGTACAACCTCGGCAACCGCGAGCCGAATATCCAGGTCTATGATGTGGATCTGCGCGGGGATCGCTCCATGACTCTGCGGCATTTTCGCCACAACCGCCGCCCGCTCGGCGACACCATGGACGAGATGCTGCTGCACATTCGCCGACTCTGGGGTTTCGACGTGCGTCTCGAGGCCGTGGACGAGGAAGGTCGGGTGCAGCTCCTCAGCGAGGCCTAACCGCCCCGGTTTCGCGGACTACCTCGCGGAGGGCGGTACGTCCGTTCCATTCACGTACTCAGCGGCCGGCTGTTGTCGATACGCGACTTGCTGCGGATCTCACGCGGCTTCTGTATAGTTCTGCTATCTCTTTGTTGCCGTTCGGATTCGGGTATTGTACGCCTGAGCCCGACATTGGGGTCGCGCAGATGCCGCTCGTTCCTGTCTATTCAGTCCGTCCGTTGCCCGCCGGGAACGGCTCCGTGTCGCGTGCTGCCCGGCCATCGGCGGGTGCTCGCGCCTTTGTCGCTGCGGTCGCGCTGATCCTCTCGCTGACAGCCGGTGCCGCCGTGGCGGACCTGCGTGCAACACTGTCGCCTTTCGTCGGCACCGACGAGCCCACGGCAGCGCCGCCCGTGGTTGGACCCGTCAGTGCTTCGGATGCGCAGCCCATTGCGCTCTACTCGCCGCGACTGCTCGCCGAGTTTTATGCCGAGCGGGAGTATCGCCCTGCCTGGGATGCCCAGCGCGCCCGCACCATGCTGGAGCTCGCCCGCCGCGCCCGCGCCGACGGCTTCCTGCCGGCGGATTTCCACGCCGATGCCATCGCGGCACTGCTGGACCGGGGCGGGCTGGATGCGGCCGACGCAGCCGCTCGCACCAGCGCCGAGCTCCTGCTCTCCGATGCCCTGCTGCGCTACGTCCACCATTTCCGCTTCGGCAAGCACAATCCCCGCCATGTGAATCCCGAGGGGACCTTCGTCGAGCCCGCGGACGCCGAGCGGCTGAAGGCCGACATGGCGCAGGCGCTGGCGACGCCGGGCATGGCAGAGGAGCTGGCGGCGATGCTGCCGAGCCCGGATTTCTACCGAAACCTGAAGCAGGGCTACCAGCGCTACCTCGCCATCGCGGACCGCGGCGGCTGGGAGGACATCCCGGGTGGACCAAACCTGCGCGTGGGCGTCAAGGACGCGCGGGTGCCCCTGATTCGCGAGCATCTCGCAGTCATCGACGGCTATGAGCCCGGCTTCGTCGCCGCGCCTGAGATCTACGATGAAGACCTCGCCGAGGCGGTGAAGGGCTTCCAGCGGCGCTCCGGGCTGGCCGCCGACGGCATCGTCGGGCCGAATACCCTGCGCGCGCTGAATGTGCCTCTGGACGAGCGCCTGCTCACCATCCGCGCCAACCTGGAGCGCATGCGCTGGCTCTACAACGACCTGCCGGCGGATTATCTGCTCGTCGACATCGCGGCGTTCGAGCTGTACCTGGTGCGCGAGCATGAGGAGGTCTGGCGCACGCGGGGCATCATCGGCACGGTGGAGGATCAGACCCCCATGTTCCGGGACGAGATGGAGTATTTGGTCTTCAATCCCACCTGGACCGTGCCCAAGTCCATCGAGAAGAAATTCAAAGGCGTACCCGCGGGGTACAAGCGGGTTCGCAGCGGCGGCCAGTATTACCTGGTACAGGAGCCAGGCCCGCGCAACGCCCTGGGGCGCGTCAAGTTCATGTTCCCCAACGGGCATGCCATCTACCTGCACGACACGCCGTCGCGGTATCTGTTCAATCGGTCCAGGCGGGCCTACAGCCACGGCTGCATCCGTGTCCATCGGCCGCTGACCCTGGCGGAGCAGGTGCTCAATGAGCCCGCCTGGAGCGAGGCCGCGATCAACAGCGTCGTCCGTCGCGGCAGGACCCGCTGGGTGCACCTCGATGAGCATCTGCCGGTGCTGCTGTACTACCTCACCGCCAAGGCGGACGCGGAGGGCCGGGTCGGCTTCCGCCGCGACATCTACAACCGCGACCGCCGGCTGCTGGCCATGCTCGATGAGCCCGCCGACCGCGCCGATGGCGCCGAGCGTATCGCCTTCGCCGAGCCCGAGATTCAGCCGGACCCCGAGGCGACGCCCGACGGCGACCCATCCACTGAAGGCGATGGCGAGGCCATAGCCGCCACCGATGCCACGGGCACGCCGCTGGCCGAAGCGGGCGAGCCGGAGGCCGGCCCGCAGCCCCTGGATGCGCCGTCCGCCGAAGCCCTGACGGCTGTCGATTCGCCGCCCGACAGCGGGGCAGGATCCGCTGCCCAGCCGCCTGACCAGCCGCCTGACCAGCCGTCCTCCGAGCCCGACAACGCCCCCGCAACCGCCGCCGAGCCCAAGCGCGCGACGGCCGGCGACGATGACACGCAGGCCAGCCGGCCTGAGTCGCCCGGGGTCATGGAGCCGCGCTCCGGCCCCGTCGACATCGCCAACGACTTGGCAAGCGGCCTCTCTCGGCCCACGGTGCTGCAACTGGATGCCGCGGGTCGCTTCCGCGGCATGGCTCAGGATCAATGGTCGCTGACGGAGGGGGCGCTCTCCAGCACGGCGCCGCGTCTGGAGCCTGTTCGCCTCGATCTGCGCGTGCGACCGCCCGCCATCGGGGTGCCGCCGGCGGCGGCCGACTCCCACCAGGCTCGGCCGCACCCGGTGCGCCCCACGGTGCGCCCGCCGCGTATCGCCGAAGAGCCGCCCGTGCGGATGCTGCCGGCTGAATGATTGGCGGCGCAGGCTGGTGCTGATCGGTCCAGGGGCGGGCCGCGACCGCGCGCCGGTGTGCAGTGGCGCGTTTTCCCAGCCGAGGGCGATCGACCCAGCGCCGATCCTGAGGCGCCATTGGATGCACCCGACGCCTGGCCCAGCGGGCGCGCGGCGCTCCCAGCGGGCTCGCGGGATGAGTCACCGATACGCGCATGCTGTTCCCACCGCCACGCAAAGCGCTCGGAGAACACCATGCTGCCCGCACTCGACCTGCTGCTCCTGACCCTCGGCCTCTGTCTGCTCTACGCCGCCCTCGGTATCCTGAGCCTCGCCCTGGAATACGCCCCCCGGCTCCTGGTGCATCGGCCAAGGCGGGCTCGCCCGCGCACGGCGCACCGGGTCCGCCGGCGCAGTCCGCGGCCACGCCGTCAGCCGGGGGCTGTGCGGCCCGCCGGCGCGCGCCGCCGCCTCGCCGGCGCCTGATCGGACATCGCCAACGCCAGAGGAGCTCGCCCCGAGCATGCCGAGCGCCGTCGGGTCCGCCCGCACTGCATCCGCCGTCACGGCCCTGTTCCCCCTCTGGGCGCTGCTGGGCTCGGTGCTCGCCTATGTCCGCCCTGAATGGCTCGCGCCGCTGAAGCCTGCCATCGTGCCCTTATTGGGCGTGGTGATGCTCGGCATGGGCTTGACCCTGACCTGGCGCGAGTTTGCAGCCGTGTGGCGCCGCCCGCAGCAGGTGGGGCTCGGCATGGCGCTCCAGTTCGGGGTCATGCCCCTCGCAGCCTGGGCCATCGGGACGGTGCTGGGTCTGCCGGCGGCGCTGATCGCCGGGCTGGTGCTGGTGGGGGCGAGCCCGGGCGGCACGGCCTCCAACGTGGTGTGCTACCTGGCTCGCGGCGATGTCGCCTTGTCCATCACGCTGACGGCCGCTTCGACCCTGCTTGCAGTGGTTGCCACGCCGCTCATCACCTGGCTCTACGTCGGGCAGCAGGTTCCCGTGCCGGTGTGGGACATGCTGTTGTCCATCCTGAAGATCGTGCTGCTACCGGTGGCCCTGGGGGTGGCCGTCAACACCTGGCTCGGTGCCCGCATCGCGCCCGTCCAGGGCGTGTTCCCGCTCCTGTCCATGGCAGCCATCTTGCTCATCATCGCCATCATCGTGGCGCTCAACGTCGACAACATCGCCGCCGCCGGCTGGGTGGTCGCGCTGGCCGTGGTGCTGCACAACGGCATCGGCCTGGGCGCGGGCTACGCGCTGGGCTGGCTTGGGACGCGTGATGTCCGCAGCGCCCGCACGCTCGCCATCGAGGTGGGCATGCAGAACTCCGGCCTCGCCGTGGCGTTGGCGGTGCAGTATTTCTCCGCCGCCGCCGCGATTCCCGGTGCACTCTTTTCCATCTGGCACAACCTGTCCGGCTCGGCACTCGCCGCGTTTTGGTCACGACGGGCGCCGCCGCGGCCGGGGTATCCGACCAAGGGCTGATCCCATGGGTTTTGCGGGTTTGTACTGGGCTGGTTTGCCTAGATCATTGAGGACAAGCCGGCGTCGCCGGCACCAACAGCGAGGCAAGCACAAGATGGATTACAGCACCTTCAAAAGCCTGCAGATCCTGCTGTTCTGGGGCTCGGCGATCGCCTTCTGCGTCTGGCAACTGCGCGCCGTGCAGCGCATGCGCCAGCAGCGGGTGGTGGCGAGAGACCGTGTGCGGCCGGTGAGCCGGCCCCGGGCGCGTTACCAGGCCCTCAGCCAACGCGACCGCGACTGCGCATAGGCCGCGTGCCGGCGTGCCCGGCGGTGCGCCGGGCGGGACCAGGAAACGCTGCCAACGGCAGCGTTTTTTTTGCGGTGTGGCGTCCTTGCGGTCGTCACTCCTGAAGCTGCGCCGGTTGCACAGCCCGGTCTGAGCAGCTTCCCCGGACCGGTCAGATTCCGGGCTGCGTGTCAGGAAGCGGGACAGCATCAGGTTGATACAGTCCTATCAGTTTCGGGAAAACTGATAGACAGATGTTGGGCTGAGATGCTGCTGTCAATGTCTGAAGGATTGATAGTCGAGCATGCGCAAGCCCCAAGCGCCGCCTGCCTTTCGTGCGCTGTTGGTCTCGCACAGCGGCGCCATATCGGACATGCTGGCCCATCGCCCTGCCCCCGCTGTGCATGGCAAGTACCTGCACTGCAAGTACCTGCACTGGGACGAATTGCGCCAGCGGACGCCGCCAGTGGGGCTGAGTCACGAGCGGCGGTGGTTTGGGATCAAGCTCACACGCGAGGCGTCCCGCACCTGTCTGCCCCACCGACAAGAGCGAGCGCATGATCTTCAACAACCATGTCGGCATGGAGCTCATCCGCGCCCGCAAGGATGATCCGCTGACACCGACGCTGGTGCTGGACATCCATCGCCGCATGACCGAAGGCACCTTGCCGGAGACGTCGAGCGGGCAGGTGCAGTCACCACGAGATGTATGCGTGCACGTCGGCTCGAGCTCGATGGGAGAAGTGCTGCACGAGCCGCCCCCGGCGGAGATGCTGCCGGAACGCATGCAGGCGCTGTGCGACTTCGTCGGCAATGCGATGCACTTTTCCCGTCGCCGCGATTGTTGCAGCGTGACGGCTGAGGGGCTGCCTTTGGAGGCCCCGGTTTGCGGCGCCGGGGTCAGGGGTGCTGGGTTCCGAGGTGCTGGGCTCCGAGGTGCTGGGCTCCGAGGTGCTGGGCTCCGAGGGGATGGGCTGCGAGGGGATGGGCTTAGGGCTGTTGGGGTTGGCCGGATCGACCGGATGAGCGGCTCACTGCTCCAGGGCGCTGGGTGACAGCGGGCGCTGGATTACAACCGTTGCGGGAGCAGTGCTGCTCAAAAGGTGGTGCCGAGGAGAGGACTTGAACCTCCACCTGGTTTCCCAGACATGGACCTGAACCATGCGCGTCTACCAATTCCGCCACCTCGGCAGGGGTGGTCGCAGCGCCCGCGAGGCAGGATCTGCGAAGCCCCGGAATGATAGTGAGACAGCCGCCCCCTGTCAACGCTACACTAGGTTGCTTTAAGGACAGCGGCGGAGATCCCGTGGCACGACGCAAATCGGCCCAGTCGGCGAAGGCGCAAGACCCGCATCGCCAGCGCGAGGCCAAAAAATACGACAACCCTATCCCGAGTCGCGAGTTCATCCTCGAGACCCTCACCGAGCATGCGGCGCCCATGGGCTTCCAGGAGGTGGCCGACGCCCTGGGCCTGCGTGAGGAGCAGGACCTGACGGCCCTGGACCGACGCCTGGGCGCCATGGTCCGCGACGGCCAGCTGGTGCGCAACCGCCGGGACGCCTACTGCCTGGTCAACAAGCGCGACCTCATCGCCGGTCGCATCATCGCGCACCCGGACGGCTTCGGCTTCGTCAAGCCTGACGAAGGCGGGGACGATCTATACCTCTATCCCAAGGAGATGCGCACGGTCTTTCACGGTGACCGGGTGGTGGCCCGGGTGACGGGGCGCGACCGTCGCGGGCGCCTGGAGGGCTCCGTGGTGGAGATTCTGGAGCGCGGCACCCGCAGCGTCGTCGGCCGGCTCTACTCCGAGAGCGGCGTCGGCCTGGTGGTGCCGGACAACAAGCGCATGACCCACGACGTCATCATCCCGAGCGACCGGCTCATGGACGCGGCGCAGGGTCAGATCGTCGTCGCCGAGATCACCGACCAGCCCACCAAGCGCACCCCGCCCATCGGGCGCATCGTGGAGGTGGTGGGCGATCACATGGGCCCGGGCATGGAGACGGACATCGCCATCCGCGCCCATGACCTGCCGGTGGAGTGGCCCGAGGAGGTCACCGCGGAGACCGCGAGCCTTGGCGAAGAGGTGCCGGAGGCCGCCAAGGAAGGTCGGACGGATCTGCGCGACCTGCCGCTGGTCACCATCGACGGCGCCGACGCCCGCGACTTCGACGACGCCGTATACTGCGAGCGCAAGCCCAAGGGCTGGAAGCTCCTGGTCTGCATCGCCGATGTGTCGGCCTATGTCACGCCCGGCAGCGCGTTGGATCGCGAGGCCGGCCGCCGCGGCAACTCGGTGTATTTTCCGGACCGGGTCGTGCCGATGCTGCCGGAGGAGCTCTCCAACGGGCTCTGCTCCATCAACCCCGCGGTCGACCGGCTCTGCATGGCCTGCGAGCTGTACGTCAACCGCGAGGGCCGCGTGACGCGCTCGCGCTTCTTCGAGGCCGTGATGCGCTCCCATGCCAGGCTCACCTACGATCAGGTCGCGTCCATGCTGGACGATGCCGACCTGGCGCTCGCCGAGCAGCATGCGGCGCTGCTGCCGCACCTGCACGAGCTGCATGCGCTGTTCGAAGTGCTGCATGCCGCCCGCGCCCAGCGCGGCGCCATCGACTTCGACACCACCGAGACCAAGTTCATCTTCAACGAGTCCCGGCGCATCGCGCGCATCGAGCCCGTGCGGCGCAACGATGCCCACCGTCTCATCGAGGAGTGCATGCTCGCCGCCAATGTGGCCGCGGCCCGGCTCTTCGAGCGCAAGAAGATGCCGGCGCTCTACCGCATCCACGAGACGCCCAAGGAGGAGAAGCTCTCGGACCTGCGGGAGTTCCTGGGTGAGCTGGGCCTCAACCTGCCCGGCGGCAACAAGCCCACGGCGCAGGACTATGCGACCCTGCTGGACTCGGTGAAGGGGCGTGCGGATGCGCACCTCATCCAAACGGTGCTGCTCAGGTCCATGCAGCAGGCCATGTACAGCTCCGACAATGCCGGGCACTTCGGGCTCGCGTACGATGCCTACACGCATTTCACGTCGCCCATCCGCCGCTATCCGGACCTCATCGTCCACCGCATCATCAAGCACATCCTCGCCGGCGGCACCGCGGCGGACCTGGACTACTCCAAGCCCGAGCTGCAGCAGATCGCCGACGTCTGCTCCGGCACCGAGCGCCGCGCCGACGACGCCACCCGCGATGCCGAGAGCTGGCTCAAGTGCGAGTACATGCGCGACAAGCTCGGCGAGGAATTCGACGGCACCATCACCAGCGTGCAGGGCTTCGGACTCTTCGTGGAGCTGGATGAGGTCTACATCGACGGCCTGGTGCACATCACCGCGCTGGACAACGACTACTACCACTTTGACCCCGTAGGCCACCGGCTGACGGGCGAGCGCACCGGCCAGGTGTATCGCCTGGGTGATCGGCTGCGGGTGCAGGTGGCGGCGGTGAATCTGGACGAGCGCAAGATCGACTTCGTGCTCGCGCAGCCCGCGCAGCAGTCCACGAAGCCGGCCGGCAAGGGCAGCGGGCGCAAGCGCTCGCGCCCGCCGCGGCGCAAGCGCAAGGCGGCGGCGTCCTGACGGGCGCGGCCTGGTCTGCCGCCGTGACGGCCTGACGCGGAAGCCTGCGGCATGAGTCCGACGCAGCCCGGCGGCAGCAGCCCAACCCTCGGCATCAACAGCGCCCGCAGCGCGCTCAAGCTCGGTGCCGGCCAGGTCACCGAGCTGTGGCTCGACCGCCGCCGCCGGGACCAGCGCCTGGCGGAGCTCGCCGGCCTCGCGCGCCGCGCCGGTATACCCGTGCGCCAGCTCGACCGCGCTGCGCTGGACGATGCCGCCGCCGGCGCCAACCACCAGGGCGTCATCGTCTGGGTGACGGGGTCCGCCGCGCGCCCCGCGCAGGACCTGGACAGTCTGCTGGCGGGCCTGGACCATCCGCCGCTGCTGCTGATCCTGGACGGCGTCACCGACCCCCACAACCTCGGCGCCTGCCTGCGCAGCGCCGACGCCGCCGGCGCCGATGCCGTCATCGCACCCAAGGACAAGGCGGTCGGCCTCACGCCGGTGGCCGTGAAGGTGGCCAGCGGCGCCGCCGAGTCCATGCCCTTCATCCAGGTCACCAACCTCGCCCGGGCGCTGGACAAGCTCAAGGCCGCCGGCGTCTGGCTCGTCGGCACCGCCGAGGACGCCCCCGCCGACCTCTACGATACCGACCTCTCGGGTCCGCTCGGGCTCGTCCTCGGCGGCGAGGGCAGCGGGCTGCGTCGCCTCACCCGCGAGCATTGCGATCTGCTGGTGAGCATCCCCATGCGCGGGCAGGTCGAGAGCCTCAACGTGTCGGTCGCCGCCGGCGTCTGCCTCTACGAGGCCCTGCGTCAGCGTCCCCACCTCAACATGGGGACCAATGGGGGGACGGCATACTGAACTGCGCGCCGCGCCCTGGTTTCATGAATATGGGTTAATATGGGGACGGTATACCGATCTCCCGTTGGCCGGCTCTGACCGCCGGCTTCGGCGCCGACAAGCGATTCGATGGGGGACGGCAAAGGGCGTGCCAAGGCTCGGAGATTCGGCATGGGTTCCGTCGCGCTCGGCGAGCGGCAACCTGGCACGCCGGTTTGAGCCCTGTCAGGGCTGCCGCAGGTGAGCCCCACCCGCTTGGGTATCGGGGCCGGGCCCGGCATCCGGCGCTGCGCCGGCGGCCCAGCCATCGGCATCGCCTGCGAACAGTGCAACTGCGGCGGCCGTGGCGCCCGCGATGACCTGGGCCCGGTGCGTGCGCTCCGCCCCATCCGGGTCTGCGCACACCAGCTCGCAGAGCCCATCCGTGGGCGCCTCGAAGTCGCAGTGGCCGGCGCCGGCGATGCGCTGCACCCGCGCCCGGTCCGTGGCCCGGAGCACCGCACGGCCATTGTCCAGGGCGTTGCAGTTGGTGGGCTCGCCGGCCAGCGCCAGCAGGGGCTTATCGAGCTGCCGTGCGGCGCCGACGCCGAGGCCGCCGGTCTCCACCAGATCCAGTGTGACGATGCCCACCGTTCGCGGGTCGGCGCGGCCCGCCAGCAGCGCCGCGAGGCCGCCCGCCGAGAAGCCGGCGTAGACCACCCGCTCGGCACCCAGGTGGCGTGCCAGGGCGACCATGTCCCGGCCATTCTGCACGTGGCGGCCGGCCCAGGGCTTCTGGTTGCAGAAGTCGAGCGTGGCCACCTGCATGCCGTCGGCGGCCATGGCGCCTGCCAGGCCCTGCATGCGCGCCTGACTGCGCAGGAAGCCGTGGGCCAGGATCACCCAGTCGCCGCCGCGCGCCGGCGCGCCGCTGCCGGCGGCGGCCGGCAGCTGCGTCGCGGGTCCGTAGAGGCGATAGTCCAGCGTGCAGCCGGTGGCCGAGGCGATCTGCCCGGAGCGCAGGGCCACCCCCGCCGGCAGGTCCGTCTGCTGCGCGGCATCCGGGCGCAGCAGCAGGCCGCCGCAGCCGGCGAGCAGCAGCAGGGGTAGGGCGGCAACACGGCACAGTGACCATCGCATGGTCCGCAGGTGCATGCCGTCGGGCGTCGGTGCAAGCCCGCCGCGCGAACCGGTCGCGCCGGAATGGACCTGGAGCTCAACCGCCGAGAGGCGCTGATCAAGCCCACCGTTGCGAGCGTTCATGCCGAGCCGCATGAGCCATCCCGATGGGGGCCGACGCGGGCGTCATGTACAAGGAGAGCGTACACGCCTTCTCGGTCAGTGATGCCGGTGTCGCGCCGGGCAGCGAGTTTGGGGGTGGCGCCTTTGGCAGCAAGGACTTCGGTTCCCGCTTCCTGTCCGGCATCGACACGCTCTACGGCTGGGCGGAGCTGACCCTCGCGACCACCGGCGGTGGGACTGTCACCGTCAACCGCTGGGCCTGCAACGACACACCGGGCGACAGCATCAAGGTGGGTCAGACCCAGGACGCGCCCGCCCCATCGACCCTCGCCCTGCTCGCCGCCGGCGCCTTCAGGCTGCGCCGCTGGCGGGCGCGGCGCGCGGCGGCCTGAAGGCAGCGCGCTCACGCAGGGACGCGCACGGTCGATGTTCCAGACGATGCCCAATCGGGGATGCGTTGCCAAGCGCTCAGCCGCCATGGATCACCAGTGGCACCCCGGTGAGTCCAAGATGGAAGTCGGTGGACCAGCAGCGCGGGCTCTTGCGCACCGCCATCAGGTGCAGGCCCAAGGCGTCGGCCAGGGTGAGATCCTGATCGGCGAAGCGGCGCAGCATCCGGCCTGCGCCGGCCTGCTCGGCCCGCGTCAGGTCCAGCACGCACAGCGGTGTCAATGCCTCGATGAAGGCCAGGAACTGCAAGGCCCGACCGCGATCATGGCGTCGCAGAAATCAGCCATGACCCTTGGCCACAACCAGCGGGCTGGTGATCAGCGCCGGCGGGTCGGCAAACAGGCGCCGGAACAGGGGATGAAAGCTGTCGGAGCGGTCGAGAAAGCCGATCAGAGCCGAAGTGTCGACGTAGACCGGCGCCGCATCGCCGTCAGTCCTTGTGGCCATACACCTGCTCGTCGATGTGACGGCCCGCGTCCGCGTCGCCGCTCTCGACGAGATCCGCATAGCGCATCCAGGGCTTGTCCGCGTCGGTTGGCAAGAGTGTGCGCAGCGGGCGCCGCAACAACTCCGCCAGCGAGATGCCGAGCCGCTCCGCTTCGGCCCCGGCCGCGGCGTAGTCTTCTTCCGAGAGGCTGATCTGGGTGCGGATCATGATGATAACGCCTTGCGAGTGCTTGTTATCAGAGCATAGGACCTAAGCGGGGCGCTTGACAAGCCGACGTCCTCGCGCGCCTCGCCGAACATCTTCGTCTCTTCTCAATCCGCGCCGGGTGCGGTCTCCAAATGATGTGCAATTTCGCGTGCACAGCCGCGGTCAAGGATATCTCGCGCAGAGACGCAAAGGCGCAGAGAAGAGAAGAAATGCCTCGGAGCAGTCGGAACGCTCGTTCTTCCCATTGCGCCTTCGCGTCTCTGCGCGAGATTCTTCTTTTTTGCGACAGAACAGGGAGGACATCATCGGGAGGCCGCACCCATCCGAACCTCTGTCCAGAAGCGTCCACAACGAAGAATGGGGCGTTGAACGGTCGACAGGCGGGCCTTGATCATCCTTCCGGCCACTGCGCTGGGCTTGCGCTCGGGGAGTCGCGGCTGGAAGCTGCTCCCACAGCGGACGGGGCCTGTGGGAGCGGCTTCCAGCCGCGACAGGGCAGCGACGCCAGCGGACCACGCCCAGGTCGAGCCACCCTGCCCAGGGCATCGGCATGGCATCGCCGGTGGGGGGTGCTGTCGGACGGGCTGTCAGCTTTTTTTACACTTGCTCGTGCAAAGCCCCTTCCGCTTCTTTTCCGGCACCGACACGCTCTACGGCTGGGCGGAGCTGATCCTGTCCACCACCGGCGGCGGCACCGTCACCGTCAACCGGTGGGCCTACAACGACGAGGCCGACGGCAGCGTCAAGGTCGGTCAGACCTCAGACCCGACGCCGGCCCCGGCGCTATCGACCCTCGCCCTGCTCGCCGCCGGCGCCTTCGGTGTGCGCCGCTGGCGGGCGCGGCGCGCGGCGGCCTGAAGATAGAGCGCTCACGCCGGGACGCGGAAGAAGATCTCTCGCGCAGAGACGCAGAGACGCAGAGACGCAGAGGCGCAAAGGCGCAAAGGCGAACAAGGAGCAGAGACGGGTAAGGGTCGAGCTTGCTCCGCAGCCAGACAGTTGTCTTTGTCCATGTCCACCGCTTCCCCGGTACGCTCTCATCCTCTCTGCGCCCTGGCGTCTCTGCGTGGGTCCATCGGTTCTCCGCGGCGACTCGCCTGCGTTCGAGACCGCGCGGTCTGCTGTCCTGAGAACGACCAAGGCATCCACGGGAAGAGGCCTGGCATCCGGCCGTTCCGCGCCTTGAGGACGACGCCTTGAACAGCGCCATTTTCGATACCCAATTTTTCGCTCTTTCCGGCGCGAGGTCACCCGCATGGCACATCGTATCCTGGCCGAGACCACGGCCAGCATCTCGGAGCTGAAGCGCAATCCGATGGGGACGGTGGCGGCCGGCGAGGGTCTGCCCGTCGCAGTGCTCAATCACAACCAGCCGGCCTTCTACTGTGTGCCGGCGAAGGCGTACGAAGCGCTGATGGATCGCCTGGACGACCTGGAGCTCAACCTGATCGCCGACGCGCGGCTGCGGGACGGACAGGCGCCCATCAAGGTCTCGCTGGATGAGCTATGACCTGGAGTTTCACCCGGATGCACTGGAGGAGTGGGGTGCGCTGGACAATTCCGTCCGTGCGCAGCTGACGAAGAAGCTCGCGGAGCGACTGCGGGACCCGCATGTCGCCGCGTCAAGGCTGAGCGGCCATCCGCAGCGCTACAAGATCAAGTTGCGCTCCGCCGGATTTCGACTCGTCTACGAGGTGCAGGACAGCCGGCTGGTGGTGCTGGTGGTCGCCGTGGGTAAGCGCGACCGCAATTAGGTCTACAAGAACGCCGATCGGCGTTGACCAACCCATTCGCCCGGCCAGGCGCTCATGCCGCCGCATCATCCGCAACCGCTGAAGCCCGGGCGCGGCGGTGCGTCGCGCTGGCGCGGTGCAACTGTCAGCTTTTTTTACAGATCAAGATCCCCTGGGCGTTCCCCCGATGATGCCACGCGGGCATACCCCCCCCGTGTGTCAGGCTACGTGCCACACAGATCAATGAAATAGTCGACGAAAGCGCTTGTTTATCAAGCGTTGGTGTGCGTTTTGCGCGAACCCGCGGGGCGCGGCAAAAAACGACTGGAGGCGTAAAGACGCCGATTGGCCGTCGTCGCTGGGGGTGCGGGCTGGCGTCGTTGCCGTTCGGGCACTCACGCCAACCTGCTCCTCCGGCGGCGCCCGGCCAAGCCGCGCGCAGGCCTTGAATCCCGACCCTTTACCGGAGCGTTACACCATGCACACCAAGCTCAAGCAACACCTCGCCATCGCCACCGGCGCCGTCTCGGCCGCCGCCGTCCCGCTAGGGGCGGACGCCGCCATCGTCTACAAGGACAACAGCAACGCCTTCACGGTGAGCTTTGGCGGCACCACCGAAGCGGAGTGGGACATCGACGGTAACGGAGGCAGTGACTTCCGGGTGAAGACATTTATTATTATTACCAGCTCCACAGGCTACATATCTTTTTCCAGCGACGGGCGAAACGGGCGCGGCCTCGTCGCAGCCGGTGGCAACGAGTTCAACCGCCTGGCGTCGGGGCTCACCGTCGCGCCGACCCTGAGTGCACCTTACGTTTGGGCCGGTTTGCGGAGACCGACGCTTCGTTGAAATCACCAGCGACGGGAATGTTGCAAGCGAATTCGGAAACGGCGTCATCGGCAGCAACTTCATCGGCTTCCGCTTCCTGTCCGGGGCCGACTTGTTCTACGGCTGGGCGGAGCTCCAAGTCGCGTCCCAAAGCGTGACCGTCAGCCGTTGGGCCTACAACGACGCGGCCGACGGCAGCATCGAGGTCGGCCAGACCTCTGACCCGACGCCGGTGCCGGTACCGACCCCATCGACCCTCGCCCTGCTCGCCGCCGGCGCCTTCGGTGTGCGCCGCTGGCGGGCGCAGCGCGCCGCGGCCTGAAGCCCGAACAGCCCGCGCGGGGACGGGCGCAAGGAGTCGTCCCCGCGGCTGCAGGGCGAACATGAGCGACCGGCACTCGACCCGGCAGCGAGCATCGCCTGTTGCGGGGTCGATTCCGTGCCGGATGCGTTTCAGCGACAAGCTCTCGCCTGCGCTCATGCGCCCGGGAGGCTCAGGACCGGGCCTCGGGCGCCGCACGCTCCGCGATCCGCAGCAGCGCCCGCAGGGCGTCGTTGACTGCCTGGCTGTTCGGAAACGCCCGGGCGACGTCCGGGTCGAGGCGGACGATGTTCGAGCCTTCGGCCATGGCCGCGGCGTACTTGCCGCGCTCGAGTCCATGCGGGAAGTCTTCGCGCCGGTACTCGGGGCGCAGCGCGTCGTTGTCTTCAACCTTGTTCATACAGTCTCCGCTCGGATCTGGTCGCTGGTCTCGCGCTGATGATGCAAACCGCACCATCCCGATCGCAGTGGGCTACAGTGAGCAGCCGCCCGGTCACCGCCAGGCCAAAGGTGACCCAGCGCCGTTCGCCGACGGAATGGTCCGGATCGGCACCGGTGGCGGCGAACGGGTCGAGGAAGACAGTGCAGGCCTCCTCGAAGCCGACGCCATGCTTGCGCAGGTTGCCTATCGCCTTCGCTTCGTCCCATTCGCAGTCCATGCGGCAAGTCTAGCCCCGCGTCTGGTTGCCGTGGTGCTGCTTATTTCCTCCGATCGAGTGTGAATCCATGACCAAGACCCTGCTCATCGGCTGGGACGCCGCCGACTGGAAGGTGATCTCCCCGCTCATCGACGCCGGCGAGATGCCGAATCTGAAGCACCTGGTCGAGAACGGCGTCATGGGCAACCTGGCGACGCTCTATCCGGTGCTCTCGCCGATGCTCTGGACCAGCATCGCCACCGGCAAGCGCGCCCACAAGCACGGCATCCACGGCTTCTC
>NZ_CAJXYK010000041.1 GCF_913063425.1 uncultured Thiohalocapsa sp. | reverse complement strand
TGTTCCGGCCCGTCAGCCCAGGCGCCGCGCGGGTTGGCGCCATCCTGCCCGCCATCGGCGATTGCGCATAATGTATATTATGTAAAGTCGCATGTCGGCCCCTTGGCGGCGCAAGACCCGAGGCTCAGATCGCGGCGTGGTCCTGCGTTCGGCAAAGATTCTGTTGCGTCCGCTAAGCCGGCGCCGCAAACGGCATCGAGCGCGGCTGACGAACGGGGCTCGCGTCGGCTACCCTCTTCGACTACCTTGGCGGTCGGGCACCGGCCGTCATGGCGTCATCCGTCTGGAGAACCGGCAACAATGCAACCACTGCTGCGCACCCGCCTGGCGGGAATGGCCACCGAGATGCAGGACTTCGCTGCTGACGTCAGCGGCTGGATGCGCGAGCGTGCCGCCCGGCTGAGCGGTGTCGAGCGGCGGCAGCTCGCCGAGCGCTTCGGCGCCTGGGCGCTGGCGGACGGCAATCTGACGGATGCGGCCCTGCGTGCCTGGATCGAAGACCTGGACGCCATCGGCCGCGAGGCCCTCGCCGAGCAAGTGGGCGGCTTCTGTGCGGACTTCGACATCGACCTGGCCTGGCTCGTGGACGGCGAGCTCGCCGAGTGGCCGGCGCTGGAGGCCGGTATGCGCGCGCTGGTCACGGACTACTGCCGGGCATGCAAGGCCGCGGTGGAGTGCGACGCAGACAGCGTGCGGTTTCGCCGCCGCCTGCTGTGGGAACGCAAGCGCGAAGACGCCTCGACCAGCTCGGACCCGGACTAGCCAAGCCCGCCACGGCGCTCTCACCGTACGCTGCCGCGGCGCCGGGCGGTGGCACACCAACCGGTCCCTCACCCAGGTCCAGGCGCCGATGGCGTATCAGACGGCGCCGCGGGCCCCCTCGCCTTCGTCATCGGCCGCCTTCAGGCGCGGCGACCGCGTCGCCAGCACTCCGACGCCGAAGACGGCCCCGAACAGCAGTGACGACGGCAGCACGCCGAGGCGCAGGCCCAGATTCAGGGCGGTGTTGAGCACCGCGTACCCGCCCCAGTAGGTCAGTATCGAGCGCAGCCGCGCCTGCTGCGCGCGGGCCGTCGTGAGCGCCCGCGGCAGGCGGCGCAGCCCGCCGTCGAGCAGAATGATGCCGGCGGTATCCGTGGCCAGGTCCGCGGCGCCATGCAGCGAGATGGCGCAGTCGGCCTGGCGCATGGCCAGCGCGTCATTCACGCCGTCCCCGATGAAGCAGACCCGCCGGCCCGCCGCCTGCAGACGGCGCACCAGCGCAGCCTTTTCCTCCGGCAGCACATTGCTGTACGCCTCTGCGAGCCCGAGCGCCTTGGCCTGTGCCCGGGTGGGCTCCTCGGCATCGCCGGAGACCAGGGCCAGCTGACCAATCCCATGCTCGCGCAGAAAATGCAGGATACCGGCAGCCTCCGGTCGCTCGCGCGCACGCAGGCTGATCACCCCCTGTACGGCCTCCGCGTCCGCCACCAGCAGGGCCGTCGCGCCCTGGACTTCGGCGGCGGCAAGGGCACGGCGGGCGTGCGCATCGATGGGAATGCCCGCGGCCTGCAGGTGGCGGCGCCCGCCCACCAGCACCTGCTCGCCGTCGATGATGGCGCTGACGCCGAAGCCGACCCGGAAGTCCGTTGCCGTCGCCTGCAGCGGCGGGCAGTCCGACTGCTCCGCCGCCGCCGCCAGGGCCTGTGCCAGGGGATGCGTGAGCCGCCCCTCCGCCGCGGCCGCTGCGGCCAGCACGCGCCCGGGCTCCCAGCAGCCGCTGGCGACCACCTCGGCGACCAGCAGTGCGTCCGAGGTCAGGGTGCCGGTCTTGTCGAAGAGCACCGTGTCCACCGCCGCCAGGGCCTCCAGGGCACGGCCGTCCTTCACCAAGACGCCGTCGGCCAGCAGTGTCGTCACCTCGTCAGAGACGGCCAGCGCACCGGCGGCCCGAACCGCGTTGACCGGCGCGCTGAACAGGATCGCGAGCGCCGCCGATGGGCCGATCAGAGGCCAGGCCAGCGCACTGACGCCAAGCAGCGGCACGGAGGCGGCGTCGGCGATGGCCTCCGCCTTCAGCTGCAGCGCCGTCTGATGACCGGCACCGGCGCGCAGGATGCGTTGCACCCGCGCCAGCGTCGTCTCGCGGCCTGCGACCGTCACCCGCGCCCGCGCCTGCCCGCGCAGCACCAGGGTGCCGGCATAGACGGTCTCGCCCGGTCCCAGTGCCCGCGGCACCGATTCGCCGCTGAGCTGCTGCTGATCGACGCTGAGACTACCCTGCTCGATGCGCCCGTCCACGGGCACGGGCTCGCCGGTGGCGAGCGCCACCAGGTCACCCGGGCGCAGCGCGTCCACGGCCGTGAGCACTTCGCGCTCACCGTGCAGCACCCGGGCTCGGGTGGGCGTCGGCAGCCGGGTATCCAGTAGACGGCGCGCCCGCTCACGGCTGCCGAGCACCGCGACCTCGGCGCCGTGGTGAATCCAGCACTGCAGCGCGGCGGCCAGAGGCTGGCCCAGCCCCAGCGCACCGATACAGACAATGACGTTCACCGCGTCATCGCCCACGTGGGCATCCCGCACCAGCGCCCGCTCGCCCGCGCGCAGCAACGGCAGCATGCTGTAGACGGTGAGCGCCAGCGCCGCCGGGCTCAGGATAGGCAGGGCATAACTGCCCACACAGAGTGCCAGCGCCCAGCTGCCGGCATGAAAATCCGACCGGCGCCGCGCCAGCGCATCCACCCCCGCCTGCATGTCCGCGTGCTGCCGCGCGCTGCCCTGCCCGCGCAACAGGTGCCGCAGCCGGCGCGAGCGCCGGTTGCGATCGACCAGGCGCTGGCCGGCGTAGGCGCCGAGCGCAAGGCCCACCTGTGCCAGCGCCACGGCTCAGCCCCCGGCCGGCGCAGCCCGGCGGCGCAGGCGCTGCATCGCTGCCTGAGACCGGTCCACCGCCTGGGGCTGCCCTGCCCGCCTCATTCGCCCGCGGACTGCTCGGCTGCGGACGCGCCGGGGACGCCCTCGGTCTTCTCCGCCCTGCGGCGCGCCTTCGGCTTCAGCTCCGCGGCCACCTGCTTGCCGGCCTCGAACTGCTGCTCGAAGTAGTCGCGCACGGCCTCTGGGTCGAAGGTCAGGAAGGTCCCGCCGGCGGCGAAATGCTGGATGAAGACCTTGCCGATGGCATAGGTTGCAGCCCCGTTCAGGATCACCAGGGTGCCGCCGCCGAGCAGCTGACCGGACACGGGAATCAGCTTGCTGAGGCTCGCGGCGAGCGTGGGCGCCATGGCCCCGGGCAGCACGCCGCCCACCAGGCTTGCCACCGCGGAGCGGCCGAGGTCGGCCTTGAAATCGATATCGTAAAGGCCGGCCAGCCCGTGCAGCATCTTGAGCTGCACCGCCACCAGCGCCGCGAGGTCCACCAGCGGCACCGGGACCAGGCCGACGGCCATGGCGCCGAGCGTGTATTGGTGTACCAGGCGCTCCGCGGCAGCATGCCGCGCCTCGGGCGCCGGGGGCTCGGCTTCGGCGGTACCGGCGTCGGCAGCGCTGTCCGGCCGTGCTTGATCAGTCATCGGATACGACTCCTCGTCAGGGGGCGGAAGCGTCAGGGAAACGGCTGCTCGCCGGCAGGTCTCCTCCGGACAGGGTGCGCCCGGATCGACAATGCGCCAAGGCGTCACAGACAAGGCGCATCAGCAATTGCCTTAGGTGCCCACGCCCGCCGGGACAACCCCGGTGGCTTGGAAGTGTGTCGTCTGGAGATGGCGATGATTGCAGCGGCGGGACCCGCAGTGTTGGTCGGTCGGCGATCATCCTGCTTGGACCGTGCAACGGCGCCAATCACAAGGGATTGACACTCGCAAAGCGACTATTGCCGTGGACAAATCCTGCCCGTGGCTGCGCCCCTTCGAGCCCACAGGACACAGCCGGAAGCCGGGTGCAGGAAGAGGCCCCATGGACGCTCCCGGGGGCGCTCCCGGGGGCGCTCCAGGGGGCAGCCGTCCGGACCCGGTTTCTGCCCGGCATCCTGGCCCCAATCAATGGGAGTCAGCGCGTTCAGCGCCCTGCTGCTCGCAACGGCGCAGAATAGAGCTTACCTTGCACCGACAACCGCCGCCCGCCCGATGACCACTGGTCCAGCCCATTTCGATGACCTGTTCCCGTCAGCCGCGCATGCCGATGACGGCAGCCGCCTGTCGATGGCAAGCCTCTATCTGCCCACCTCTGCGCAGTGCGCGAAGGCACTGAGGGCGCTGGCCGCCGACGCCCGAACCTCGTCAGCGCGGTTGATCGAGCTGCCGAGGGAGCAGTTTCGGGCCTGTTCGCAGTGTTTGAACGACACGGACGCTGCGCCGCCGGACGCACCCGGTACGCCCGTGGCGGGTGCAAAGGATGCACGCCCTGCAATGCCGGAGGAAGCGGGGCGCTTCCGGCTCTGCCGCGGCACCCTCACCTACTCCCAAGCCCTGACGCTCGCCCGCAGCGGCTCCGTGGTCGGCGTGGGAGTCCTACCCGAAAGCGGACTCATCACCACCGATTGCGCCTGTGGCCTCGGCTTCGCGGTCAGCTACGCCCGTGCCCGCTGGGCCGGCGCGGACACGGACAAGGCCATCGCACAAGCGCTCGCCTGGCAGCTGGAGACCGACACGGCGGGACAGCAAGCGGGGCTGGGCGCCCTGATCGCCGCGCACCTGCACGGCGGCAGCACCCGCCCGGCGGCAGTCAGCAGCGCCGCCGCCGGCATCGCACAGTCGCCGGCGGGCCGCTCCACCGCAGACGCAGCCCTCGGCGCCGTCAAATCCCTGACCAGCTCAGCCCGCAGTACCTTCGCCGGCGCACCGATGCGGGCCAACCCCGTCGTCTCGACCTTGACCGCGGTCGTGAACCTCGACCTCTACCGCGCCGCCCTCGCCCACAGCATCTCCTGGCCGCAATTCACCAAAAATCTGGTGGTCAAGACCTCCGGCGCCGTGACGGCCGCCGGGGGCTGGGTGACCGGTGCCGCAGCGGGCGCCGCAGTGGGCGGACCACTGGGTGCACTCCTCGGCGGCCTGCTCGGCGCCGCCGGCGGCGGCACGGCAGGCTCCATGGCCGCCAAGCGCGTCGCCGACCGGATCGTCCCCGACGATGCGCAGCGGATGCTGGCCATCGTGCGCGAGGCCGCCGAACAGGCCGCCTACGAGCATCTGCTGGTGGATACCGAGGTGGAGGCCCTGGCCGAGCGCGTGCAGGAGCAGGTCACGCCCGGCTGGCTGCGCCGCCTCTACCGCGCGGGCTGGCCGGAGACCAGCGGTCCCTGGCAGGAGGCCCTGGTCCGGGCCTTCGCAACCCGCGAGCTCACGCGGCTCTGCCAGGACATCGTTGCGGGACGCACGCCCATCGTGCCGCCGTCAGCGGCGCGCGTCGAAGCCGTCTTCCGCGACATCCAGGTGGCCGCCGGCGCCGATCCCAACGGCACACCCCCGAGCAGCGCGGCCCCGTGACGGGCGAAGCCGAGCAGGCAGGGGCGTTACCGCCGGCGGCCTAAAGCTCAGGCGGGCGCCCGGCATGCTGCGATTTGGGGCTCGCCACGCGAGCCCTATCCGGGATTTCGCGCGCGCACTGCCAGACGCAGATCGTCGTAGCTCGCCAGGCCCGTTCTTGGCTCGACCTGGCTGCGCCAAACGGCGTCGAATGCCGCATCCACCTCGGGCGAAAGCCGGTAGCGGCGCTTGTCGGCCCCCGGGGTGACCTTGACGGCATCGCTGTCGAATGGCAGACCGATTTCCTGCTCCGCCAGACGGCGCAGGCCGCGCTCATCGAATTGATGCGCATGGGCCAGCATGAAATCCCGGGAGGATTGGCGGACAACGATATCCAGCAGGTCATCTGTGGGAGCAATGCCCATCAATGCGGCGATGCTGCGCACGGTGCCGGGCAGATCCGCCACCATCTCCTCATAGCTCAGCAGCAGCACCGCGGGGTTCGCGCGCTGCTCCCACCAGGAGACCATGTGCAGCCACCAGTCGTCCAATACGCCGTCAGGTGGCACAAAGTACAGCGCGAAGGCATCCAAGTCGATGGCACCGGGCTCGAAGAACCAATTCTCCAGCATCCGGTAATAGGAGACGATGACGTGCTTTGGATTGCGGAAGGCGGCGATGTAACGCGCGCCTTTCGGCACATCGTGCCAATTGGAATGGGTCATGAACAGGCGCGGCTCGAAGCCCTGAGGCGCATTCAGATCGACGCCCAGCGGATGAGGGTAATCGAGACAGGGCACGGCGAAGCTGATCTCCTCGAAGCCCATGTCCCCCCGGGAGCGCAGGCCGTGGGCAATGTGCTGAAGCCAGGTGGTGCCGCTCTTGGCGAAGGGCGAGATAATGACATCGCCGGGACCGGGCTCAAGCAGGGCCTGGCGGTACTGCGTCCCCATCAGGTGGTCATGCAGGGCCGCGAATCCCTCCAGGGTGGTCGCGCGCCCCCAGGGACGGTCAGCAGGCTGGATGGGCATATTGCGCCTCGTTCGCGGCTTTTCGCGTCGGTCGCACCGCCACGGGGCGGAACGTGTCGGGACAATGGTTACGCTGGCACCCGCGCGGCGATGTGCAGGATGAAGGGCTCGGCCACCCGCTCCTCGGCGCGCAGCTCGAAGCCTGCATCCGCGAGCATTGCGCGCAGGTGCTCGGGGCTGTAGTAGTGATCGGTGACCTCCATGACACCGGCGCTGGTGGGGATAAAGCTCCGGTAGGTGGCCCCGCGGCTCGGCTCTGCCGGCGGCTGCGAATGGAAGTCCGGAAAGCGCCGGCCGAGGGTTGCCGTGTCGGTATTGGCGAGCCCCAGGCGTCCGCCGGGCGCGGTCAGCGAGTAGAGCATCCGCAGCAGCGCGTCGGCGCCCTCGGTGTCGTTGCACAGCAGCACCATGAAGCACAGGATGCGATCGAACGGCCCCGCGTCGAGCAGGTCCTGCTGGCGCTCGACATAGCGGATGCCGCGGCCTTGATCGAGCGCGCGGGCGTTGGCGATCTCGGCGGAGGACGCGTCGAAGGCGGTCACCTTCGCCCCGGCATCGGCCATGGCCCGGGCAAAGCGGCCCTGGCCGCAGCCGAAGTCCAGCACGCGCAGGCCGCGCAGATCACCGAAGTGCTCGAGCAGCCGGGGGAAGACCCGGGTCGAGGAGATGCGGTTCGGGTTGTCCTCGAAGTAGGCAAGATAGGCATCCGCCTGCGCATGCCAGTCGTCGGGTCGGTTCATGGGTGAGGTCTCCGCTGTTTGCAGGTCGATCCTGAGTCCAACCCGGGATGCGGCCCGGGCTCCCACGCTGCGGCGTTGGAGCACAGGCGCACGCTCTGCATCCCGGGGCCATTGTCGCGAGCGGGCCGGAAGTATGATCAAGGGCGTTCATGGCACCTGCTGCGCAGGCATCTGCCGGCATCGACATCGGGCGGGCTCATGGTGCCCTCAGGCAGCCTGCTCCACGTCCGCAGCCGACGCGAGGAAGCGCAGCTCCGGGCGCAGCCTCAGATTCAGTGCATAGAGGTAATAGCGCAGCAGCGCCGCGGCCTGCTCACCATGGCGATGGGTCACGTGGCGGCACAGCGCCTCCTCATCCGCAAAGCGGGGCAGCAGCCTGGTCAAAGCGCCATAGGGAGACTCCAGCGGCGCGGCTGCGCCCGGCGCCATCAGCCCGAGCTCGACGAAGTGCCTGTCCCGGGCCGCATGGCGGTGCGCAAACCCCTGGTGCAGCAGTGCGGCGATCATCGCGTTGCTTCGCGCCTGATCCTGCCCTTCCAGGGCATCGCGCAGCCGTTCCCAATCGCGCCCGGCCTGCTCCCAGCAGCGGTAGGCCGACGCGTACCACTGCGCCGGGTGACGATCGGTGAGCTCGGGATGATCCACCCATGGGGGCATGGCCAGGGGCTCCGGCGTGATCGGCGCCAGCAGCCCGGTAAGCTCGCCCGCCGGGCGTTGCAGGCTCCAGCCCAGCCAGTCGCGCGTGGCCCGATAATGGCGCGAGAGCAGCGTCTCGTGGGCATAGAACAGGAAGTCGTGCAGACGATCCACGTCGCCGAAGTGGGCCAGCAGGTCGTGGCTGTAGCAGAAGGCGGGGTGAATGATCGACTTCGCTGTTGAGCGGTCGCCGGTGACGATCTCGGTGCGCTGGGGTGTGTCCTCGGGCAGGTTGCGCAGCCCCTCGTAGACGCGCAGGGCCGGATAGCCTTCGGCGGCGTCGTAATGGAGGTCCAGCCCGAGCGACGCGAAGGTCTCCAGGGTTTGACGCACCGACTCGCGGGTGGCATAGGGATTTGCGAGCCAGGACCACAGAATCCAGCGGTCCATCCTGCGGTGCGCAAACTCCGGCTCCTCGTTCAGCTCCATCAGGTCGCGGATATGCGCCAGGGCGTGCTTGACCCGATAGGGCTCGTGCATCTGCGCGAGGGTCTCGTTGCTCAGGTCCGAGAAGGGACCGTTCTGCTCCAGCATCAGGCCCGAGCGCAACAGGATACGGAACTCGTCCTTGTCGAACTTGACCGGCAGGAAATAGGCGCGCCAGTAGATCGGCAGCTCCAACTCCCGGTTGATGCGGATGAGGCGCTCGGCGAGGTCCAGCACATGGGCCTTGGTGAAGGTCAGCTCGGAGCAGACGAACCAGAAATAACGCAGGCCGTGACGCAGCAGGCCCTTGACCTCGGCCTCCACCACGTCGAGGTCGCGCAGGCGCAGCGTGCGGCCCTTGACCAGGGGCTCGCAGCAGAAGGCACATTGGCAGGGGCAGCCGCGGGAGATCTCCACGGCGATGGCGCGGCCGGTGTCATCGGCGGTATTGAGACCCGGCACCGCGGCGAGATGGGTCTCGCGCAGGGTACGCTCGCCGTGGAAGGCGACGATCTCATCGATAATCTCCGGCGTGTACTCCAGGGCGTCCAGCGGGCCGTAGTAGACGCGCTCGTTCTGTCGCCACTCGCCGTCTTGCCGGTAGAGCAGGTTGGCGATGCCCTCGGTGCGGCCGGCCATGATCTCGTCGAAGTGGGCGATGACGTCGTCCGGCTCGCCGACGACGCCGAAGTCCGGCTCCAGGTACTTGGCCGCCGAGACCGGATTGACCGTGAAGGTGAAGCCGCCGACCAGGATTTTGGCGGCGGAGAGCTCGCGCACCCGCTCGATGGCGGCGCGGGTGTCCTCCAGCGGAAACCAGCCGGGCACGGTCAGCGTCTTGGCCCCGATGTAGTCGTCGGCGAGGGTGGAGTCCGCCTGGCGCACCGTAAAGCCCACCGCCCGCGGGCGATGCTGCCGCACCAGGTCGGTGATGCAGGCGAGCTGCTGCGCGCGGCTGAGCCCGAGGCCGTCCCAGCGGCGAATCGACAGGCCCGCCCGACGCGCCAGCGCCGAGACCTGCACGAAGGCATAGGGATAGACCGGATTGCCCGGCCAGTTGGACAGGTTGAGAAACAGGATGTCGAGCGGCGCGTCGGCGCCCTCGGTCGCATTCTTGTAGGCAGGAACCATAGACGGGGCTCTCTCGGGTCTCGGGGCGCCGGCCGGCCCGGACTCCAGCCCGGATGCGGCCGATCCGGTCCTAACCGTGACGGCTGTGCTCGCCTTGGTGACAGGTGCAATCGCCGCGACCGTACAGGCCCGCCCGATGCAGCAGATCGAGCAGCGAGGCGCGGCTCTGGTGCAACAGCAGGCCCGTCAGGTCCTGCCCGAAGGCGTTGATGCTGATCGACGGCGTCAGCGATTGCACCCGATGCCACCAACCACGCGGGATGAACAGCATCTGACCCGGCTCCAGCGTCACCTCCGCCGGGCGCACGTCCGCGAACAGCGGGTGCTTGGCAGCGTCCCAGGTGCTTGGCTCCACCTCGCTCAGCGTCGAGCGGTAGTCGTACTTGCGGCTCGGATACATGGCCCGCGATGCCGACGGCGGCACCAGCCAGACGCGCTTGCGCCCGCTGATCTGGGCCAGGATGTTGTGAATCCAGTCGATGTGATAGCCGGTCAGGGTCCCGGCCGGACCCAGCCAGGCGAAATAGACCCGCTTCAGCGTCACCGCCTCCAACAGGGAGAAGTCCACGTCGGCGCGCAGCTGCGGAAACTGCTCGAAGACCCGGAACATCGACAGGTAGCGCTTGTCGGCATCGGCGCCGGGCGCCGGCGCCGCCGGCTCCCCGCTGCCCTGCGCCGCGCTGCCCGGCGCGCCCGCGAGCTCGCTCAGATAGTCGCCGAGCGGTGCCGACGCGAAGGCGGTCTCGCCCTGCAGCACATTGCCCTGCTCCAGGGTCACCGCGCGACCGGGATCGAGCGCGGCGAAAAAACCGAACGACCAGCGTCGGCACGCGGGCCATTGCGTCGCCATGTCGGTGATCAGCACCGGGCGGCCCGGCCGGAAGAAGCCTGCTCTGAATTCGTCCGGCGTCAGGCGCGTGACACGCTCGACGGTGGCCATGGACAGGGGTTCGGCGGCGGCGGGTGCAGATGCCGCCTGCTCCAGCGGTTGCATGGCGTACTCCTGTGCGTCGGTCACAGACTGGCGGTGCCGCCGGCGGATTCGCCGCCGTCGATGACCAGATTCGAGCCGGTGATGAAGGTGGCCTCGTCCGAGGCGAGAAAGGCCACCAGCGCGGCGATCTCCGTCGGGTCGGCATGGCGCTGCAGCGGGATGCGGGCATTCAGCGCGGCCATCTCCTCGGCGCTGTACTCGGCCTCCTGCATCGGGGTCAGCACATAGCCCGGGCTGATGCACACCACGCGCAATCGCGGTGCCAGCTCCAGCGCCAGCGTGCGGGTCAGCTCGATGACTCCGGCCTTGGCCGCGTTGTAGTCGGCATAGCCCGGCATCCCCAGCATCCCGCTGACCGAGCCCATGTTGATGATCACGCCTTCGCCCATCCGGCGCGCCGCGGCGCGGGCGCAGAGGAAGACGCCGTCGAGATCCACGCCCAGGGTGCGCCGCCACTGGGCCGCCGAGAGCTCCGGAAACGCGCGGGGCGCGCTGATGCCGGCATTGTTGAACAGCGCGTCCAGACCGCCGAGGTCCTGCTCGATCTCGGTGAAGGCCTGCTCCGTCGCAGCCTCATCGGCGACATCGGCGCAGACCGTCACGACCTCGGGAAGCGCGCTGTTGAGGGCGCGGCAGCCCTCGGCGTCCTGATCGATCACCGCAACGCGGGCGCCTTCCTCCAACAGACGCTCGACGGCGGCGCGCCCGATGCCGCGGGCACCGCCGGTGACCACGACCCGCTTGCCCTTCAGTCCACGCATGGGCGGCAGCTCCCGCCCGGGCGAGCCGGGGCACAGGGCGTGATCGGCGCTTGGCGGTGCCCATCGCGGCGAGGGCCGGGGGCCGGCGGACCAGGCGTGCCAGGCGTTTGCCCGGCGGGCGTGGGACGTGGGTCGTGCATGGCGGTGGCAGTGTCGATGGTCAGCGAAGGCTCGGGTCGAAGCGTGTCGACCACCACGGCGGCCCGGTGCCGGCTCCCGCGGAGGGCGACACTCGGCAGGATACCGACCGACGGATTGAGGCGACCGCCGATCCATTGGCGCTGCCAGACGCATGCTTGCCGGAGCCAAGCGGCTTGCGCCGGCACGACGGGCCGGGCCGGCTGCCGCGCTCCAGCGTGAAAGCCGGGGCGGACGCCCTGCGCCCCGTCGCGCCGGTCACGTGGCGGCCGAAGTGATGATCAAGGCCCATGCGACAGACTGCCGGATGACCCGGCGCCAAGGGAGACGCTGAAAAATGGGCTTCCTGCCCATTTTCAGCACGCGAAGCGAAAACGGCGGTTTCCGCTTCGCTTCATTTTCAGCGACTTACGTCGCCGAAAAGGGCGGAGCATCCTGCCCCGCACGGGAAGCGCTGATCAATCAGCGCTTCCCTAGCCGAGCGGCACCTCCGGTGACGCGTAATCCTTGTCGGCCCATCGCATGTCGACGCCCGAGCCCTGGCGGTCATGGTGCAGCACACAGAGGAAGGAGCGCTTGATGCCGGCCTCGCGCGCCATGGCCTTGAGTCGCTCGGTCTGCTCGACGGTGAACAGGCCCTTCTCGGGCAGCCAGTCCAGGGCCGCGTAATAGTCCAGGCTCGCCTTACTGACCACGATGGTCGTCTTGCCTTCGAGGTATTTGCGCGCCAGGTCGGCGAGCATGAAGGGGCCGTCATCGTCGCCCGGCGCGGCGGTGACGATCTGCAGATGCCCGTCCGCGGCAAGAATGCCGTCGATGCCGGCAAAGATCTTCTCGATGAAATCCAGGCCGAAGGGCCCGGCCGCGGAATGGTAGAAGAAGGCCTGATCCGGCGGCGTCGGCTCGAAGGGCGGGTTGGAGAAGACGTAATCGAAGGTGCGGCCGGCCACCGGGCGCAGCACGTCGGCGTCGCCGTCGAGGATGGCGATGCGGTCCTCCACGCCGTTCATGACGATGTTGAAGCCGGCCGTGTTCTTCGCCCGCGGGTTGATCTCCAGGGCCGTGACCCGTGCGGCGCCGGCGCGGGCAACGCCGATGGACAGCACCCCGGAGCCGAGACCGATCTCCAGGGCCTCGGCGCCCGAAAGCTTCTCCCGCACCAATTCGTCCAGGAAGAACTGCTGCTCGGCGTAGAGGGGAAAGACCTGGTCGATGGCGTCGTAGTCGAGCCGGTCGGTGACCACGAAGTAGTCGTTGATGCGGGTGAGGCGCTTGCGCGCGATCACCTGTTGCAGGGCCTCTTCCGGGCTGGCGGCTTCGGTCATGATGCTGTCTCGTGTCGGTTCGGTCGTTGGGCAAGGGTGTGCAGACGGCGGCAACCCGGGCCGGTGCAGTCGCCTGCTTGCGGTCGTTGGTCGCCGGCGCCGGTCGCCCTCAGTCGCGTGCCGCCTGTTGATCATCGTCTTTGATGACCAGGTAATCGCCGATGGCCAGCACATCGATGCGGGTCTTGAGAAAGGTGGCGATGGCGTCCTCCGGCGTGCAGACGATGGGCTCGCTGTCGTTGAACGAGGTGTTCAGCACCACCGGCACGCCGGTCAGCTTCTTGAATTCGCTGATGACGCGGTGGTAGCGGGGGTTGGTCTCGCGGCGCACCGCCTGGATGCGGCAGGAGCCGTCCACGTGCACCACCGCCGGGATGCGCTCGGCGACCTCGGCGCGCGCGGGGTAGGTCATCAGCATGTAGTCGCCGGCGCTGGTGGGCTTGGCGATCTCGAACCAGGCCTCGGCCTCCTCGGCCAGCACGCTCGGGGCCAGCGGCCTGAAGTACTCCCGGTGCTTGACCTTGGCATTGAGGATGTCGCGCATCTGCGGATGCGTCGGGTTGGCCAGCAGGCTGCGGTTGCCGAGCGCCCGGGGGCCGGTCTCCATCCGGCCCTGGAAGAAGGCGACGATCTTGTCCTCGTTGATGAAGCCGGCGACCTCTTCTTCGAGGCGGTCACTGCGACGATAGCGCAGCCCGGCGGCGGTCAGCGCCTGCTCGATGCGCTCGTCCGGGAACGCCGGCCCCCAGTAGGCGTGGTCCATGCTCCCGCGGGCGGTCTCGCCGAGCACGTTGTGCCGGATCCAGTAGGCGGCGCCGATGGCGGTGCCGGCATCGTGGGAGGTGGGCTGCACGTAGAGGCGCTTGAACGGTCCGTTCTCGAACACGAAGCTGTTGGTGACGCAGTTCAGCGCGACGCCGCCGGCCAGGCAGAGGTTCTCGGAGCCGGTGGTCTTGTGCAGATGCTCCACCATGTGCAGCACCAGCTCGTTGGTCAGCGCCTGCAACGCGGCGGCGATGTCCTCGTGGTCGCGGGTCAGCTGCTCGGACGCCTGGCGCCGGCGCATGCCGAAGAGCTGCTCCAGGCCGTCCAGGTAGGCATTCGGCGGGTAGTACTCCAGGCGGCCGAAGCGCACCAGGTCGTGGTCGATGACGAAGGTGCCGTCCGCCATCGGCTCGAAGATGCCCCGCATCCGCCCGAGGAAGCGCTGCGGGTCGCCGTAGCTGGCCAGACCCATGATCTTGGCGGCGTCGTAGATGCCGAAGCCCAGATACAGCGAGACCACCTCCCAGAGCAGGCCCACCGATGACGGATAGGGGATGCCGCCGAGCCGCGCCAGGCGGCGGCCCTGGCCGTGGAAATACACCGCCGTCTCGTCCTCGCCGGTGCCGTCGATGGACAGCACCGCGGCCTCATCGAAGCCGGACGGATAGTAGGCCGACGCGGCATGGGCGCCGTGATGATCGACCCAGTGGAAACGGGCGTCGAAGCCCAGCGCGCGCAGTGCACCCGGGACCCGCTCCAGGGCCTGCTGGCCGCGCTCCCATTCGGCGTCGTCGAGCCATTCCTCGCCGAAGGCGCCGGTGGCGAGGCGTTCCTTGCGCCGCTCGAACTTGGCCGGCACCGCCGAATAGCCGATGTGGGCGATGTCGCCCCGGCCGATCCCGGCCTCTTCGAGGCAATAGGCGATGGACGCCATCGGAAACTCGTCCGGGTTGTCGATCAGCACCTGCTTGCCGTGCTTGATGCGGTTGAAGCGCTCCTCTTCGGCAATGGACAGGAGCTGCGCGTCCTTGATCAGGCAGGCGGCGGATTCGTGAAAGAGGGCATTGATGCCGAGTATGTACATGACGCTGAAATCAATCCTCGTGGGTGGACGGAGCGAGTGCGGCGCTTGGCGATACAGGGGGATACCGGGGGATGCAGGAGCCGAGTCCGGGATCAAGCGCCGGCCTCGGCGCGGGCCAGGCAATCGCGCAATTGCTCGGCGAGCGCCTCGACGTGCGGCGGATAGGTCATGGTGGTGTGACTGCCGGGGACGAGCCGGACCCGAGGCTCGCCGAGCTCGGCCCAGCCGGCGACGATCTGCTCGCGCTCGGCGGCCGGTGCCGCCTCGGCCAGCAGCAGCTCGAACGGCCGGGCGATGACCTCACGCGGGTGGTATTCGGTGTGATTGTTGATGCGAAAGACCTCGAAGAGGCTGCGCACCTGGGCCGTGTCGGCCCCCGCCGGCAGGGCCTCCAGGCGCTCCAGGGCGGCGCGCAGTGCCTCCAGGCGTTGCGCCGGCTCCAGGGGCTCCAGCTGCGCGACGGTCAATGACGTTGGCCGGCCGTATTCCTCGGCGAACAGGCCCTCGAAGATGGTCATCAGCTCCGCATCCGTGGCCTTGGGCAGCGGCATGGACGGGGGCAGCGTATCGAGGATCGCGAGCATGCCCACTTCGGCGCCGGCGCGGTGCAGCTGCTGCGCGATCTCGAAGGCGACCAGGCCGCCGAAGGAATGCCCGGCCAGGTGTATGGGCCCCTCGGGCCAGCGGGTGCGGATCTGCTCGATGTGATGGGCGGCCGCGGCCTCGACCGTGGCATGCGGCGGCTGCTTGCCGTCCAGGCCGAGGGACTCCAGCCCGCAGCAGGGCCGATCCACGCCCAGGGCCCGCACCAGCGGATGGAAATAGAAGACGTTGCCGCCGTCGCCCGGCACGCAGAACAGCGGCGGCAGCTCGCCGCGCGGCTGCAGTGCGACCAGGGTCGACCAGCTGCGCTCCGGATGGGCCTGCTCCAGGAAGCCGGCCAGTTGCGCCACCGTGGGATAGCGGAACAGGGCCTGGAGCGGCAGCTTGGTGGCGAAGGCGTCGCCGATGCGCGCCGCCAGACGGATCGCCAGCAGGGAATGGCCGCCGACCTCGAAGAGGTCGTCGAAGATGCCGGCCGCGGGGTTCTGCAACACCTCGCGCCAGATCGCGAGCAGGTCCTGCTCGGTGACGCTGCGCGGATGGCGTGTCGTATCCCCCGTCGGGGCGGCGGTGGGCTCGGGCAGCGCCTTGCGGTCCACCTTGCCGGTGGGCGTCAGCGGCAGCCGCTCCAGGGGCACGAAGGCGCCGGGGATCATCCAGGCCGGCAGGCGCGGGCGCAGATGCTCGCGGAGCGCATCGGGCAGGAGGCTGGGCCGGCCGGCCGGGTCATCGGCCGCGGCGGCCTGCGCTGGCGTTGCGGTGGCGCCCGGCGCCGCCACCACGTAGGCGACCAGGCGCTTCTGACCGTCGTCGTCCACCCGCGGGACCACCACCGCCTGCTCGACGGCCGGGTGCAGCGCGAGCGCTGCCTCGATCTCGCCGAGCTCGACGCGGAAGCCCCGCACCTTCACCTGGCGGTCCATGCGCCCGATGACCTCCAGCCGACCGTCGGCGCGCCAACGGGCCCGATCCCCGGTGCGGTAGAGCCGCTCGCCGTTGTGCCAGGCGATGAAGCGCTCCGCCGTCAGCGCCGGGCGGTTCAGATAGCCGCGGCCAACCCCGGCGCCGCCAATGCAGAGCTCGCCCGGCACGCCGATGGGCACCAGGTTGCGATGCCCGTCCAGCACCAGGGCGCGGGTATTGGCCAGCGGGCGGCCGATGGGCAGGGGGTCCTCGCCGGGCTGCACCCGGTGGCTGGTGGCGGTGACCGTGGTCTCGGTGGGGCCGAAGGAGTTGGTGACCTCGATGCCGCGGGCCAGCAGCCGGTCGCAGTCCTCGGCGCGCAGCACGTCGCCGCCGCTGGCGACGAAGCGCAGGTCGGGCAGCTCCCCGGCGCGGCTGTTGCAGTACTGCACCAACAGCGGGGTGGCGCCGATCAGCGTAGCGCGATGACGGATCAGCGTGGCGACGATGGCGTCGACCCCGGCGGGGTCGGTGCAGAGCACCACCGTGGCCCCGATGCCGAGCGCCGGAAAGAGCTCTTCGATGCACAGATCGAAGGCGATGCTGCCGTGCCACAACACGCGGTCGGCGGGGGTCAGCCGCGCCCAGGGGACGAAGGCGCGAACGTAGCCGACGACGTTGCGATGCTCGATCACCACGCCCTTGGGCAGGCCGGTGGAGCCGGAGGTGTACATCACATAGGCGACGGCGTCCGACCGGGTGCGGCACGGGAGATCGTCGCCCTCCTCGTCCCGGCAGGCGTCGAGCATGCGGGCCGGATCGATGCGGATCACGCCGCCGAGTGGGTCGTCGCCGGGCTGATGGGCAGCGAGCAGAGCGGCGTCGAGCAGATCCGGCTCGGCGACGACGGCAAAGGGCCGGGCATCGCTCAGGATCGCGGCGTTGCGTGCCGGCGGCCAGGCCGGGTCCACCGGGACATAGCCGCAGCCCGCCTTCAGGATGCCGAGGATGACGACGAGGAGATCCGCCGAGCGGCCCATGCAGACGCCGATCAGGGGCGTCATCAGGCCGGCGCTCGAGAGGGCATCCGCGGCCGGGTCGCAGGGGGGCTGGCGCAGCCGCAGCAGCCGGCGCGCCATGCGGTTGGCGCGGGCGTTGAGCTCGGCGTAGGTCAAGCGCTCGCTGTGCGCGGGGTCCGTGTCCGGGCGGGCGACGATCAGCGCCGTTGCATCCGGCGTCAGCGCCGCCTGGCGCTCCACCAGGGTCTGGACGGCGGCGTCCGCGTCGCGGCAGGGATCGGCCGGGTTCCAATCCTCCAACAGCACGCGGCGCTCGGCCGCGGTCAGCAGCGGCAGGGTCGCGATGGGCCGCTGCGCGTCGGCGAGGACCGCCTCGGCCAGCACGCGCAGGTGGCCCGCCATACGCTCGATGGTCGGCGCGTCGAACAGGGCCGGGCTGTAGTCCAGCCAGCCCGCGAGGCCGTCGCCGGTGCGCACCAGCTCCAGGGCGAGATCCAGCTCGGTGCTGTCGCGGCCCGTGTCCAGCCAGCGCCCGCGGGCGGCGCCCAGGGCATAGTCACGGGCAGCGGGATGGGACTCGGCATACTCCACCGTCAGCATCACCTGGCACAGCGGCGCATGGCTCAGGCTGCGCTCAACGGCGACGGCGTTGACGATCTGCTCGAAGGGGATGTCCTGGTGGTCGTAGGCGTCCAGGGTCGTGCGCCGCAGCCGCGCCAGCAGCGTGACGAAGCTCGGCTCGGCCCCGAGGTCCGCGCGCAACGGCAGGGTGTTGACCAGGCAGCCGATCAGCCCCTCGAGCCCGGGGTGGTTGCGGTTGGCGACCGGGGTGCCGACGATCAGGTCGTCCTCGCCGCTGCAGCGGTGCAGCAGCACGGTCCACAGGGCCAGGATCACCTGGAACAGCGTTGCCCCGTGCTGCCGGCCGAGGTGCTCCAGCCGCGACGCGGTCTCCACATCCAGTCGCACCGGCAGGCTCGCGCCGACGCCGTCCTGCACCGCCGGACGCGGCCGATCCGTCGGCAGGCCCAGCAGCGTCGGCGCATCGGCGAGCTGCCCACGCCACCAGTCGAGCTGCTGCCGCCACGCCTCGCCCTGAGCGCGTCGGCGCTGCCACAGGGCAAAGTCCGCATACTGGAGCGACGGCGGCGGCAGGTCCGGCTCCCGGCCGTCGAGCCGGGCGCGGTAGGCGGCATCCAGCTCGCCGGTGAGCAGGCCCAGCGACCAGCCGTCGGCGAGGATATGGTGGGTGCCGAGCAGCAGCAGGTGCTCATCCACGTCGAGCCGGGCCAGCACCGCCCGCAGCAGCGGTCCGCGGGCGAGGTCGTAGCGCTCGCGGGCACGCGCGCGCAGCGCGGTACGGGCCGCCCCGAGGCGCTCGCTCGGCGGCAGGGTACTCAGCTCCAGGCGCTCCAGCGGGATCTCGCCCTTGGCGTCGATGCGTTGCTCGGGGGTGCCGTCAACGGCCGCAAAGCGCGTGCGCAGCATCTCGTGGCGGGCGACCACCATGGCCAGGGCATCGGCCAGCGCGGTGGCGTGAAGCGGCCCCTCCAGGTGCAGCGTCAGGGCCAGGTTGTAGGCGCTGGCGCCCTGCTCCAGCTGCGCCAGGAACCACAGCCGCTCCTGCGCGAACGACAGCGGCAGCACGGCCGGCCGCGGCCCCGGCGCTGGGGCTTGCTCGCCCGGCGCCGGCGCCTGTGCTTGCAGCAGGGCGACGATCTCGGCCTTGTGCCGGCGCAGGGCGGCGGTGTCGGCCGCATCGAGGGCATCGCGGGGTCCGCGCACCCGCAGACCATCGCCGTCCAGGCTGAGCCGGACGCCGCGCCCCGCGAGCTTGGCCAGCAGGTCGGCGACGGCGCTCACAGCAACAGGTCCATCCCGTCGTCGTCCGTGGCGGCGGTGCCCTGCTGCGCCGCCACCTGCTGCGCCAGATCGGCGAGCGTCGGGTGATCGAACAGCGCCCGCAGCGGCACGGCAACGCCCAGCTCGCTCTGGATGCGGGCGATGACCCGGGTCGCCAGCAGCGAGTGGCCGCCGAGACGGAAGAAATCGTCGTGCCGGCCGATGGCTTCGCGTCCGAGCACGTCCGCCCAGATCGCCGCGAGGGTGCGCTCCAGCTCGGATGCCGGCGGCTCCGGGGCGTGCTCGCTCGCCGGCTCGCTGAGGCCCAGCCGGGCCAGCGCGAGCCGGTCCACCTTGCCGTTCGGGGTCAGGGGCAGCCGCTCCAGCAGCTCGAAGCCGCTCGGCACCATGTACTCCGGCAGGAACTGCGACAGGTGCCGGCGCAGGTCCGCCGGGCTCGGCGGCTGCGTCGGCGCGGCGACGTAGGCCACCAGCCGCGGGCCGGCCGGGGCCTCCGCGAGCAGCACCACGGCATCCGCCACCGCTGGATGCTCGCGCAGCGCGTCCTCGATCTCGCCGAGCTCGATGCGGAAGCCGCGCAGCTTGACCTGACTGTCGCTGCGGCCGAGATACTCGATGTCCGGGCGGCGCCCGCCCTCCCCGGCCGCAGCCTCGGGCAACGGCAGCCAGCGCACCCGGTCGCCCGTGCGGAACAGGCGCCCGGGGCCGAACGGGTTGGCGACGAAGCGCTCGCGGGTCAGGTCCGGGCGTCCGCGATAGCCGCGGGCGAGGCAGTCGCCGCCGATGTAGAGCTCGCCGACGATGCCGGGGGCCACGGGCTCCAGGTGCGCATCGAGGATGCAGCAGCGCACCCCGTCGATGGGCTGGCCGATGGGCACCTGCGCCGGCGGCGCCCCAGCGGCCTGCGCCGGGGCCGTTGCGTCGTGCCAGGTCACGTCGGCGGCGACCTCGGAGGAGCCGTAGAGGTTGATCAGCCGGGCCTCCGGCAGGGCGTCGCGGAAGCGGCGCACCAGCTGCATGGGCAGGGTCTCGCCGCTGCACACCCAATAGCGCAGCAGCGGCAGCCGCTCTCCCAAGGTCTGCCCCGTCGCCGGCCCCGTCGCCGGCCCGGCGTCCGCCCCGGCCTCCTCCCCTGCCTCCAACAGGGCCCGCAGCAGCGACGGCACCAGCACCAGCCGGGTGACCTCGTGGCGCGCCAGGGCCTCGATCAGACGCGGCACATCCTTGACCAGCAGGTCCGGCAGGATGATGGACGGCACCCCCTGGAGCAAGGGGCCGAAGATCTCCCACACCGAGTCGACGAAGGACAACGCGGTCTTCTGCGCGCAGACCTCGTCGGCGGTGAAGGGCTGCGTGCGCCACATCCAGGTCAGGCGATTCCAGGTGGCGCCGTAGGTGGCCTCCACCCCCTTCGGCTGGCCGGTGGAGCCCGAGGTGTAGATGACGTAGGCCAGGTCTTCGGGCTGCAGGGTCGCCGCGGGCACGGGCGCCGTCGCATCGGCGTCATCCGCGGCGCAGTCCGCCAGGCGGACGACGCGCGTGTCGGCGGCCGGCAGCCGCGGCAGCAGCGCGTCGTCGGTGAGCAGCAACGCGGCACCGGAATCCGACAGCATGTATTCGAGGCGAGCGGGCGGATAGGCCGGGTCCAGCGGCAGATAGGCGGCCCCGGTCTTCAGGATACCGAGCAGGCCCGCGACCATGCCGATGGAGCGCTCCAGACAGACGCCCACCACTGCTCCCGGGCCGGCACCTTCGGCCCGCAGCCGGCGGGCGATGCGATCCGCCAGTGCATCGAGCTCGCCATAGCGGATGCTGGTGTCGGCGCCGGTGTCGCCGCATTGAACCAGGGCGATGCGCTCCGGTGTCGCCGCCGCCTGCCGCGCGAACTGCCGATGGAGCCCGCCGACCTCGGCGGCCGTCGGCGCCGGAGCGCCCGGCCCTTGGGCGGGCGTCGGCGGGGCCGCCCAGCGCTCCAGGATGACGGCGCGCTGGGCCGGGGTCAGCAGCGGCAGCCGGGAGACGGGGCGGTCGGGATCGGCGATGACCTCGCGCAGCAGCGTCGTCAACATCCCCACCAGACGCCGGATGCTGTCGGGCAGCAGGCGGTTGGCGTCGTAGGTGACCTGCCCGCTCAGGGCGCCGGCCATATCGAAGACCGACAGGGACAGCGCCTCCGGGGTGCCCCGCTGACCGATGGCGACGGTCTCGGCGAACAGGCTGGGCGCCCGCGCCGGCCGGCGTGCGGCGTCCAGGATGAAGCCGACGGCGGGCGGATCGGCCGCCTCCGCCGCACCCTTCGCCTGGATCAGGCGCAGCACGTGCGAGTACGGGAAGAGCTGGTGCTCGAAGCACTCAGCGAGGTGCGCGCGCGTGCGCCCGAGCAGTGCCGCCATGGTGGGGTCATCGCGGAGATCCGCGATCAGGCACAGGGGATTGATCAGATAGCCGGCGGTCCGCTCCCAGCCCGCCAGGTGCCGGACCGATGTGGGCGTGGTGACGACGAAGCGCTCGGCGCCGCTGCTGCGGGCGATGACCACCTGATAGGCGGCCAGCAGGGCCGTGAACAGCGAGACCTCGTGCTCCCGGCAGAAGGCCCGCAGGGCCTGGGTGAGATCGGGCTCGATGCTGAAATCGAAGGTCGCCGGCCGATAGGCGCTGCCCGCGGCAGGCGTTGCGAGGTCTGCGGGCAGGCTCGGCGCCGCGGGCCAGTCCTCGAGGATGCGCGCCCAGTAGGCCCGCAGGCGCTCGCCGTCCGCGGCCAGGCTGTCCTGCTCCCAGCGCACGAAGTCGCGGTAGGTCAAGGCGCGCGGTGAGTCCGGCGCGGTGCTCGGGTCCTGCGGCGGCTGCGGTGCGCCGGCGCGGGCGGCCCGATACAGGCCCTCCAGATCGTCGATCAGGACCTCCTGGGTCAGGAAATCGGAGGCGATGTGATGCAGGGTCCAGTGCAGCAGTCGCGCGCCGCCGGCCGCCGCGCCGGTGCAGAGCACCGCGGTGCGCATGACGGGGCCTTCGATGAGGTCGAAGGGCCGGTCCGCTTCCTGCGCGATCCAGTTTGCCACCTGCGCCGCGGTCCAGTCCGGCTCCTCGCGTACCGGCAGCGCAAGCGCAAGCCCGTCTTCGATCTGCTGGAGCGGTGCGCCCGTCGCCGCGTCGTCGGCCGGCCGACAGCGGGTGCGCAGGATCGGGTGACGCTCGATGAGCCATTGCAGCGCCCGCTGCAGGGCATCGAGGTCCACGTCGTCCTGCAGGCGGGCGACCAGGAAGAGATTGTAGATCGGCGTCTCGGGGTCCAGGCGCCAGGCCTGAAACAGCCCCTGCTGGCCGGCTGACAGCGGATAGGTGTGCGAGCGCTCCGTGCACTCCGCGAGCCAGGCCACCAGCGCGTCCTTGTGCGCGCGCAGGACCTCGATGCGCTGCTGTTGGGCCTCGCCACGCGGCGCGTGGTAGTGCAGCTGCCCATCGATCAGCGCCAGCTGCTCGCCGCCGGCCGTCAGGTCGGCGAGAAATTCGACGACGTTCAGAGGACTGTCGTGGTCCATGTGGCGTCTCCGGCGGGCTTGCCCGCCTCGGTTGTCAAGGGTGTCGCCGGCGCTTCGGCGCCGTGCGCGGCCGGTCGCGGCGGTGCCCCGGAAGCGGCTGAGCCGGTGCCGAGACGGGCCGCGGCCGCAGCCGCCAGGTCGTTGATCGGCATGCCCTGGAGCATCTGCGGCAGCGGAATCTGCACGCCCAGGTCCTGGCGCAGCCGGTTGCGCAGCTCGATCAGCAGCAAGGAGTCGAAGCCGAGCGTGAGCAGGTTGGCCGCGGGGTCCAGGGCGCCGGCATCGGCCCGGCCCAGGACCTCGGCGACCAGCGCCGGCAGATGCCGGCCAAGCAGTTGCGCCCGCTCGTCAGGCCCGGCCGCGGCGAGCCTTGCCGGTAGGCTCTGCCCGTCGGCGGACGGCCCTGGAACAGCGGCGGCACCGTCCCCGAGGCAATCGGCGAGGAATACCCGGTGCGCCTCGAAGCTCGCCAGGAAGCGCTGCCAGTCCGCCCGCACGACGGCCAGGTGACCATTGCTTCCGAGCAGCGCCCTGAAGGCCGCGCGCGCCTGCGCCACCGGCAGGGCGCCGAGGCCGGTCTGTGCCGCGGCGTCCGCCCCCGCGGGGGCCATGGCCGCCATGCCGGTGTCGGCCCAGTCGCCCCAGCCGATGCTCAGTGCCGGCAACCCCTGCTGGCGCCGATGGGCAGCCAGCGCATCGAGACCGGCGTTGGCCGCGGCATAGTCCGCATGCCCGCCGAGCCCGAGCAGTGACGAGGCGGACGAGAACAGCACGAAGAAGTCCAGGCCATGACCGCGGGAGAGCCGATGCAGTGCCCACCCGCCGACGAGCTTGGGGCCGAGGACCGACGCCACCCGGGGCCAGTCGGGCCGTGGCGACGGCTCCGTGGCAATGGTGCCGGCGGCGTGCACGATGCCCCTCAGCGGCGGCAGATCGGCAGGCCCGTCGGCATCGGCCTGCGGCGCGCGGAAACGCCCCAGCAGCGCGGCGAGCGCCGCCTCGTCGGCCACGTCGAGCGCCGGCGCCGTCACCGCGACACCGCGCGCACGCAGTTGCTCGACCCGGTTGCGCTGCGCGTCGCTGCGCAGGCCGCGCCGGCTCGCGAGCACCAGATGCCGCGCCCCCAGGTCCGCCAGCGCCTCGGCGACGTCCAGGCCCAGGGCACCGAGGCCGCCGGTGACCAGGTAGGCCCCGTCGGCCCGGACCGGTGCGGCGGTTGCGCCGGCCGGCTCGCCCTGCGGCACCAGGCGCGCCAGGTAGCGGCCGGCGTCGCGCAGGACGACCTGCTCGCCGACATCGCCCCGGCGCAGCTCGGCCCACAGCGCCCGGGCGCAGTCGTCCGGGCCTTGCCGCGGGCTCAGATCGACCAGGCCGCCCCAGCGCTGCGGCTGTTCCAGCGCGAAGGTGCGACCGAGGCCCCAGAGCGTGGACTGCACCGGATCGATGCCCGCCGATGCCGTGCCGACGGGCTGGGCACCGCGGGTCACCAGCCAGAGGCGCACGCCCTCGGCGGCAGGCCCCGCCAGCGCGGACAGCATGGCGGAGACAGCAGGATGCACCCGCTCGCCGGCCGCGAGCAGCGCCGGGCCGTCGGCGTCTTCGTCGGCCCTCGCATCCAGGCCCCAGAGGCAGACGATGCGGTCGGCGCCTGCGCCGGCCGACGTGCCGGCGCGGCGCTGCAACCAGGCCGCGACCTGCCCCGGGTCGCGCGCATCGCCACTGCCCGGCCGAGCGGCGAGGGTCTGCGATGCCGGGCCGGCGTCCAGCAGCAGGGCGCGGTCGCCGGCGGCCTCGATACGCGCCGCCAGCGCCGCACCGATGCCCTCCCCGTCGGCGAGGATGAGCCAGGAACCGGTCCCGGCCGGGGCCTTCTCCGCTGCCGCGCCGGCGTGCCGGGCATCGTGCCCCGCGGGCATCAGCCGCCACTCGGGAGTGTAGAGCAGCCCCTGCCAGGGCTCGGCCGCCTGCCCGCCGGGCGGCTGCGCCCGCAGTGCCGCCAGCAGCAGCGGCACCAGCCGCTCCGCCTCCCCCGGCGCGAGCTCGCCCTGGCGCTGCAACTGCCGCGCGGCCGCGAGCAGCCGCTCCTCCGGCACGGGCTCGGATGCGCCGGGCGCCGCGGCGCCCGCCGGCGCGTCGATCCAGCAGCGCTTGTGCTGGAACACGGTGGTGGGCAGGGACCGCCGACGCCAGTGCTGGCCCGCGTAGAGGCCATGCCAGTGGATGTCGGCACCGGCCGTGTAGAGCCGGCCGAGGCCGTCCAGAAGCTGCGCCCAGTCGTCCTGTCCGCGCCGCAGGCTGGGGACGAGCAGCGGCGGAGCAGCGTCCCGCGCCGCGACCGTCGCGGCGGCCATGCCGAGCAGGGTCGGTGCCGGGCCGATCTCGATCAGGGTGCCGGCGCCGGCATCGAGCAGCGTCGCGACGCCGGCGGCGAAGCGCACGGCCGAGCGGGTGTGCTCGACCCAGTAGTCCGGGTCCGTCAGCTCGCCGGTGACGCGGGCGCCGGTGACGTTGGAGATCACCGCCAGCCTGGGCTCGGCCCAGCGCACCGAGCGCAAGACCCCGGCGAAGGGGCCGAGCATCGGCTCCAGCAACGGTGAATGGAAGGCGTGGGAGACGCTTAAGCGCCGGTGGTCGATGCCCTGCCCCGCGAGCGTCGCGGCGATGACATCGAGCGCCGCCACGCGCCCCGAGACCACCGTCTGCGCGGGCCCGTTGACGGCGGCAACGGCGACGTCATCGCCGGCGTGTGCGCTGAGCAGATCACGCGTCTGCGCCTCGTCCAGCGCCACCGCCAGCATGCCGCCGCCGGCGGGCAGGGCCTGGATCAGCCGGCCGCGCTCGGCGACGACGCGCAGGGCGTCCTCCAGCGTGATGACCCCGGCGACGCAGGCGGCGACATACTCGCCGACGCTGTGACCCATGACCAGATCGGGCACGATGCCCCAGGATTGCCACAGCTCCGCCAGGGCGTACTCGACGGCGAACAGCGCCGGCTGCGTGTAGCGGGTCTCGGCCAGCAGGGCATCGGCGGCGGACGTCGCGTCCGCCGCGCAGAACATGACCTCGGTCAGGGGCCGCGGCAGCAGTGGCTTCAGGATCTCGGCACAGCGGTCGAGGGTGGCTCGGAACGGCGCGCAGGAGTCGTACAGGCCGCGGGCCATATTGGCGTACTGGGCGCCCTGGCCGGTGAACAGGAAGGCGATCTTGCCGGTGCCGCCCCCATCGCCGGCGGGCGGCTGCGCCGGCACCGACAGGGCCGCGAGCCGCTCGCGCAGCGCTGCGGTGGAGGCCGCCACCACCGCGCAGCGCCGGCCCAGGTGGCGCCGGCCGGTGGCGGCCGTCGCGCAGAGCGAGGTCAGGTCGGGCGCCGGGGACTCGTCGAGCAGCTCGCGCCAGCGGCCCACCAGCGCCTGCAGGGCCGGGCCGCCGGCGGCGGAAAGCACCAACAGCTGGTGCGAGGGCCGCGTCGTCGCAAGCGGCGGCGCGGCGGGCTGCGCTTGCGCGGGGGCCTCTTCCAGCACCAGATGGCAATTGGTGCCGCCCATGCCAAAGGAGCTGACCCCTGCCCGGCGCGGGGTCTCCGGCGGCGCCGGCCAGGGTCGCAGCCTGGCATTGACCTCGAACGGGCTGTCGGTGAAGTCGATCGCCGGGTTCGGGTTGCGGTAATGCAGACTCGGCGGGATCTCCCGGTGCCGGAGCGCGAGCACGGTCTTGATGAAGCCGGCGATGCCGGCCGCCTCGTCCAGATGGCCGATGTTGGTCTTGACCGAGCCGACGGCACAGCGCGGGCCGCCGTCCGCCCGCCGGCCGCGCTCGGCAAAGGCGCGGGTCAGCGCGGCGATCTCGATGGGATCGCCGAGCCGCGTGCCGGTGCCATGGGCCTCGATATAGCCGATGCTGTTCGGATCGACCCGCGCGGCGTCGAGGGCGCTCGCGATCACCGCGGACTGCCCGGCGGCGCTCGGCGCCGTGAAGCCGGCCTTGGCGGCGGCGTCGTTGTTGATCGCCGAGCCCTTGATGACGGCGAGGATCGGGTCGCCGTCGGCCTGCGCCCGCGCCAGCGGCTTCAGCAGCACCACGCCGACGCCGCTGCCGAAGAGGGTCCCCTCGGCATCCGCGTCGAAGGCCCGGCAGCGCCCGTCCGGGGAGCGGATCATGCCTTCCTCGAACAGATAGCCGGCCTTCTGCGGCACCCGCAGCGCAACCGCGCCGGCCAGGGCCGCATCGCATTCGCCCGCGCGCAGTGCCTGGCAGGCCAGGTGGACCACCACCAGGCCGGTGGAGCAGGCGGTCTGCACCGTCATGGCCGGTCCGCTGAGGGCGAGCTTGTAGGCGATGCGGGTGGCGAGGAAGTTGCGGTCGTTGGCCAGGTTGGCCTGGTATTCCTGCAAGGTCGCCTCGGTGACCGGTCGGTGCGTGGCGACCTGGTTCAGGAAATAGCCGCTCTGGCTGCTGCCGGCGTAGACGCCGATGCGCCCGCCCGGCACCACCCCGGCCCGCTCCATTGCCTCCCAGGCGCACTCCAGCAGCAGGCGCTGCTGCGGGTCCAGCAGCGCCGCCTCCTTGTCGGTGTAGCCGAACAGATCCGCGTCGAAGCCGGCGATGTCGTCGAGCACGGCCCCGGCCTTGACATAGTCCGGGTCGGCGCGCAGCCGCGGGTCCGGCTGCTCCAGCTCGGCATCGGAGAAGTCCGCGATGGCATCGACGCCGTCGCGCAGGCCCTGCCAGAACGCCTCCGGCGTCGCGGCACCGGGGAAGCGGCAGGCCATGCCGATGACGGCGATCTCCTGCGCCGCAGCGCCCTGCCCGTCGCGGTGCGCCTGCACCGGACCTGCGGCGGCCTCCGCAGCGCGGCCCGGCGCGCGCCCGAGATAGGCGGCCTGGGCGGCGATGGTCGGGTACTCCAGCAGCTGCGCCGGGGTCAATCGGCAGTGCGGGAAGGCGTCCTGCAGGCGCCCATGGAGCTGGGCCAGGGCCAGCGAGTCGCCGCCGACGTCGAAGAAGCCGTCCTGTGGGCCGACGGCATCGCGCTGCAGCACCTCGCACCACAGTTGCGCGATCCGGCCCTGCGTGTCGCCGTCGGCCGCGGCAGGCGACGCAGGGGCGGTGCTGCTCAGGGCCGCGAGGCGCCGCCGGTCGAGCTTGCCGCTCGGCGTGGTCGGCAGGTGGTCCAGCGCGATGACCCGCTGGGGCACCAGGTGCCGCGCGACGCCCGCGCGCAACCTGCCCAACAATCCCCGCGTGTCCAGCCTCGCCGGGGTCACGAACACCACCAGGCTGCGGTTCTCGGCCAGGCCCGGGTCCTGCTGCACCACGGCCGCGGCGGCCTCGACGTCGCCGGCGCAGGCGAGCACGGCGGCCTCCACCGCCGAGAGCTCGATGCGATGGCCGCGCACCTTGACCTGGTCATCGCCGCGTCCGGCGAAGCGCAGTTGGCCGTCGGCGCCGAGCCGTACCCGGTCGCCGGTGCGGTAGAGCCGGCCACTGCCGCCGAAGGGGTGCGCGATGAAGCGCGCCGCGGTCTCCTCGGGGCGATGCAGATAGCCGCCGGCCAGCAGCGGGCCGCCCGCCAGCAGCTCGCCGGTTTCCCCGGGGGCCACCTCGCGCAGGTCGTCGTCGACGATGCGCACTTCGGTGCCGGGGATGGGGCGGCCGATGGGCGCGCCCGAGTCGTCGAGCGCGGTATCGGGGGTGATCGCGGTGCAGCTGATTTCGGGGACCTCGCTGCAGCCGTAGAGATTGACCAGCGCGGTGTCGGGCAGCGCCCGCCGAAAGGCGTCCACCAGCTCGGCCGTCAGCCGTTCGCCGCTGACGATGCACAGCCGCAGCCGCGGCAGCCGGCGCCCCAGATCGGGCGCGGCGAGCAACAGCGCGCGCAGCTGCGAGACCACCAGCGAGAGCCGCGTTGCCCCGTGTGCGGCCAACAGCTCGATGAAGCGCGCCGGACTCGCGGTGTCCGACTCGCGCGCGATCAACAGCGGGCGACCCTGCAGCAGCGTGCCGAAGACCTCCAGGCTGGCATCGACGAAGTGCAGCGCCGTCTTGTGGCAGACCAGCTCGTCGTCGGCCAGCGGGAAGGTCCGCCAAAGCCAGGCCAGCCGTGCGTGCATCTGGCCATGGGTGCCGCAGACGCCCTTCGGCGTCGCCGTGCTGCCCGAGGTGTACAGCACGTGGAAGAGGCGGTCGTCCGCCGGTGCCGGCGGGGAAGCGGTGCGGGGGACGGCGCCGCGCGCCAGGTCCGCCGCCGTCAACACCTGCTCGCAGGCGTCGGCGAGCCCCGCGGCGGCTTCCGGGCCGTCGGTCAGCAGCCGCCGCAGGCCGGCCTCGCGCACCATGCGTCGGCGCAGCGCGGCGGGATAGCCGGGGTCGATGGGGACATAGGCGCCGCCGGCCAGCAGGATGCCCAGCATCGCCGCAACCGCATCGGCGCCGCGATGCATGCACAGGCCGACCGGCTCGCCGGCATCGCGCGCGGCACCGACACCCAGCTCCGCCAATGCGCCGGCGATGCGCTCGGCGCGTGCGGCGAGCTCGCCGTAGCCGACGGTGCCCTCCCCGGTCACCAAGGCGACCGCGTCCGGGGCGTGCCGCGCGTACGCCGCGAAGGGCGCGAGCAGATGTGAGTCAGCGTCCGGTGTCATCGCAATGGCGGCGCCTCAGCTGCCGCGATAGTAGTCGCGCAGGTCGGCCAGCTCGTCGAGGCTCAGGTCGGCGACCATCAGGCCCTCGGCGTGCGCGATGCGATGGCGGACACCAAGGGGGTGGCAAATCATGGATTCGGCGAGGGTGTCGTCCGCCACGGCGTCGCACAGGACGAAGTACACGAGATTCTCGAAGGCGCGGGCCAGCGGCAGCACGCGCAGCGGCTCGGCGTCGAGCGCCGCATCGACGAGCCGGCTGGGGCAGAGGATCAGCTCCGCACCGGCGGCCGCCAAGGCGGCGACGTCGTGCGCAAAGGCCATGTCCCAGCAGCAGATGATGCCGATGCGGCATGGCCCGATGTCGACGACCGGCGGTGCATCGGCACCCGGCTGAAAGAACTGCCGCTCGCGCCGCCAGAGATGGACCTTGTCGTAGCACCGGCGGATCGCGCCGTCCGGTGCGATCAGCAGGATGCTGTTGCGCCGCGCCCCGGCGACGCCGGATTCCGCACCGAGCACGGCCCAGAGCCCGTGCTGCCGACAGGCCGCGCACAACGCCCGAATCGGCTCGGCGAGATCGACCCGATGCTCGATCACCGGATTCAGGCAGTATTCGGGGAAGCAGACCAGCTGCGCGCCGGCCCGGTGCGCCTCTGCCATCCAGTCGAGCAGCCGGGCGAGATTGTGCTCGGGATCGGCCTCGATCCGCAGCGAGGCCACGGCCAGGCGCAGCCGGCGTTGGTCTCGGCCGGCCACGGATCAACCATCACGCAGCCGCGCCAGCAGCGAGGGGTCCACATTGGCGCCGCAGAGCAGCAGCGCCACCGTCTTGCCCTTGAACTGCTCCGGACACTGCCGCAGCGCGGCGACCGCGAGCGCGCCGGAGCCCTCCACGGCGATGCCGTGCTGCGCGTCGAGCAGCAGCATCGCGTCGGCAATCTCCGCCTCGCTCACCAGGATGTAATCGTCCACCGCATCGCGGCAGACCGGGAAGGTGACGGCGCCCTGCTCGACACCGCCGGCGGTGGCGTCGGACAGCGTGGGCAATGACGGGATGTCCAGGATCTCGCCGGCGCGCACCGACAGGGCCATGATCGCCGAGTGCTCGGGCTGCACGCCGATCACCCGGCAGCTCGGCGCGACCTGCCGCAGGTAGCTCGCGATGCCGCCGATCAGGCCGCCGCCGCCCACGGGCACCAGGATCGCATCCAGCCGCTCGCCCACCGCCTCGAGCTGCGCCAGCACCTCGCGGACGATGGTCGCCTGCGCGACCATCGCGTCATATTCGTTGTACGGCGAACGGAAGGTGGCGCCGTGCTCGGCGGCGAAGGCGCGGGCCGTGACCTCGGCCTCGACGATGTCGTCGCCGCTGAAGATGACCTCCACCGGGTGCTGCCGGATCACCTCGACCTTGTGCGCCCTGACGCTGCTGGGTAGGAATACGGTGCCGGGAATGCCCAGCTCGTGCATGGCCCAGGACATGGAGATGCCGTTGTTGCCGGTGGACACGGTCACGACGTGCCGGCGCTGCTCCGGGGCCAGGCTGGACAACATGTAATAGGCACTGCGTGCCTTGCAGCAGTTGGTGAGCTGCAGGTTCTCCTGCTTCATGAAGACCCGGGCGCCGACCTCCCGTCCCAGCTCGATGGCGGGCGTCAGCGGTGTGTCCCGAATGACGCCGGCGAGGGTCTGCGCGGCCTGGTCCGTGCTGGCGACGAAGTCGGTCATATCCACTACCTGCATGGTTGTTTCGACAGCGGCCGAGACGGCGCCGGTCGCTGATCTGTGACGGGGCACCTCGGTGAGGCGCGGCGGCTCGCGGCGAGCCGCAGGCGTGGAGGGACGATACCGCAGGGCCCGTGGCCGACCGGGCGGATTCCGTTCGGGCTGCCAAGCCCTTTGTTGTCTTTGCCAAGCGCCGGGCGCGGTGCGGCTAAGCAGCCTGCCTGCCGGCCTCGCTCGGGCAGACCGGCGTCTGCTCGGGCGGGTGTTGTTGCGGCTGCGCGTCGGCCTCGGCAAGACGCGGCGGCCGCTCATCCGCATCAAGCGGCTGCGCGTGCGCAGGCTGCGGCAGCGACACGGGTCGCAGTGCATTGGCGATGCCGGCCCAGAGGCTCAGCTCGAACAAGGCCGCGGCGCCGAGGACGCCGAGATGCAGGAACAGCACCCCGCCCCAGATGCCGAGCACCGGCACCGTCGCAATGGCAAGGCCGCGCTGGAAGTTGCGCTCCATGCCTGCGGCCAGATGGAAGAGCCCGGGGAGCTGGCGCAGGGTCCCGTCGAGCAGGACGACCTGCGCCGTGTCGGTGGCGACCCGGGTCGCGCCGGTCAGTGACACGGAGACATTGGCCTTCTTCAGGGCGATGGAGTCGTTGATGCCGTCGCCGACGAAGCAGATCGATCGGCCCTGCTGCTGCAGCTGCTCCACCAGGGCGGCCTTGTCCGCCGGCAGCGTATTGGCGTGATAGTCGTCGATGCCGAGGGTCTCGGCGAGCCGGCGTGTGGGTTCCTCCTGGTCGCCGGAGATGATGTAGAGCTTGAGTCCGCGCCGGCGCAGCGCGGCCAAGACATCGGCCGCCTCCGGCCGCAGCCTGGCCTCCAGCTCGACGGCGCCGGCCAGCCGGCCGTCCACGGCGATCATCACCATGGCCCGACCCTGGTCACGGGCGGCGTGCAGCCGGGCCAGCGCGGGCGGCGGCAGGTCGATGCCGCTCTGGGTCATGAAGCGCTCGCTGCCCACCTGCACCAGCTCGCCCCGCACCCGCGCCTGCATCCCGAAGCCGAGCTCGCAGCGGGGCTCGGTGACGGCCGGCAGCGGCAGATCGCGTGCCGCCGCACAGGCGAGGATCGCCCGCGCAACCGGATGCGACTGGCGCTGCTCGACGGCGGCGGCGAGGGTCAGGAGCGCATCGCCGTCGCGCTCGCCGAAGCTGTCGATCTCCACCACCTGCTGCTCGTCCAGTGTCAGGGTGCCGGATTTGTCGAACACCACCGTATCGATGGAGGTCAACAGCTCCAGGGAGCGCCCGTCCTTGATCAGGATGCCGCCGCGGGCCGCCCGGTTCAGATAATTCAGCAGGGCAATGGGCCCGCTCATGCGCAGACCGATCCCCACCATCGTGCTGGCGACGGCGACCATGGCCTGGTAGCCGACCAGGAGGCCGGCCACGCCGGCGACCGCGAAGGTCGGCAGCACGGCATCGTCGGCGAGGCGCTCGGCCTTGCCGGTGACCGCGAGCTGGTAGCTCGCGGTGTTGTTCAACAGCTCGCCGATCTTGGCGGCGACCGTCTCGGACCCGGCCTGATCCGCGCGGATGTGCAGCGAGCCCGCCAGCACCAGCGTGGACGCGAGCACCTCGTCGCCGACCCCCTTATCGGCGGGCTGTGCCTCGCCGGTCAGGCGGTGCTGATCCACGCTGGCGCTGCCGTGGGTGATGCGGCCATCGATGGGGATCATCTCGCCGGCGTGGACGACCACGGTGTCGCCGATTTTCACCGACTCGAACGGGACCTCCAGCTCGGTACCGTCCACCGCCACCCAAACCGTCTGCGGATGCTGGCCGAAGGCGTCGGCGAGGCCCTGCTGCGAGCGGTCTTCGGCAATGGAGGAGATCTTGCCGCCGAGCGTTCCAAGCACGAACAGGCTCGCGCCGACCACGTAGTAGCCACCGAGCCACAGCGCGGTCTGATAGAAGGCATTGAGCAGCGCCACCGACGGGCGCCGCTGCCGGAACAGGGCCTCGAGCGCGAGCTCCAGCTCGCCGCGGACCAGATAGGCGGCCATCGGCAGGCAGGTCAGCGCGCGCACCCAGAACGGCAAGGGGAGCGTGACAATGCTGACCGCCAGCAGCAGCGTCGAGAAGGCCATGCGCAGGTTGACCGCCCGCTCGCGCTCGCCCAGCACCAGCTCGTCGGAGCGCCCGGAGAGCTCACGCAAGTGGCGCTCGCGGTCCCCGCCCAGCAGGGGATCGACTCGGGCCTGGATCAGCTGGTGCAGCGCGCGCTCCCAGGGGCCGGGCTCGGCTGCTGCCTGCGACTGCGGCGAGGAAGCCGACCTCGCATCGACGGCGGTCGCCGCCTGCTTCAGCCGGCGCACGCCCTGCCTGCGCCGGACCCGATGGGCTGGGGCGATGGCGAAGACACCGGCAGGGAGGAGCGTCAGCGCTGCGATCGGGATGGCCATGGGCCTCTTGTGTGCTCGGTAGGGTTGCGTGATCAGGGTCCGGACGCGGCATCGGCGGCAGCGCGCGCGGCACCCGCCAAGGTCACCGCGGGTCAGCATCCGCGGCACGCGCCGAACCGCAGACCGGAAACCCGTTGCGCGACACCCGGCGCGGAGCGTTGCCGCAGCCCACTGCCCTGGCGCTGGTCAGCATGGCATGCGCGTTTGTCTTCGGTATGGCTGGGCTTGTGCCTGCGCGACCGGCGACGCAAGCGCAGCGCGCCGCTGAGGATAACCCGATGCGGCTCGTGCGCCCATCGACTCGGACCTGCGCGGCCAAACAATCCCTTGTCTCCGGCAAGCACCACCGCGGATCGGGCTGATGACACGCGCGCTGCGGATGCCGGCAGCGGCGCCGTAACAACGTGCTTGCACTGAGTCTGGGCTTTCGCAAAGACAAGCAGTTGTTTGGCATCCCAAACGGATTGCGTTGCCGGGCTCGCAGCCACCTGTGAGCATGACCTGAGCGTCGCGGCACAGCTCTGAGCCGGCCGCACCCGCACGGTCGTCACCGGCGTTGCCGAGCGCCGGGCTCCAGCCGCGACGCCAACCTGGACGCCACCGGCAAACACCCCAAGCCACCTCGAGCCAAGCATGCAAGCATCGTGAGCGCGACAGTGCCAAGCCATTTCCAGTCCCCGGCGGCCTTGTTCGAAGCCCAGGTCGAGCGAACGCCCGAGCGAACCGCGGTCTCCTGCGGGCTCTACGACATCAGCTTTCGGGAGCTGAACGAAAAGGCCAATCGGCTCGCACACCAGCTGGTGCAGCACGGCATCGGGCCGGAGCGGCTCGTCGCCATCTACCTGGAGCGCTCCGTTGAGCTGATCATCACCCTGCTGGCTGTCGCCAAGGCGGGGGGCGCCTATGTCCCGCTGGAGACCGACCTGCCCCACGAGCGGCTCGACACCATCCTCGAGGACTGCCGCCCGGCGCTGCTGGTCACGCGAGGCGCCCCGCGCCACGACTTTGGTTACCGATGCCCGGCGTTGATCGACCTGGATGCCGACTGGCCGGTCATCGAGCGCCGGCCGGCCCACAATCCCGGCGTTGCGGTGGATCACCAGACGCTGCTTTACGTCATCTACACCACCGGGATGACCGGCCATCCGAAGGCGGTCCAAGGGGTCTGTCGGGGCGCCGTCAATCGGCTGCACTGGACCTGGAAGCAGTATCCATTTGAGGACAACGAGGTCGCCTGTCAGCGCGTCTCCATCGGCTTCGTGGACCATGTCGCGGAGATCCTGGCGCCCCTGCTCGCCGGTATTCGACTGGTGATTCTGCCGGGCCGCCAAGCGAACGACCCGGCGGAGCTGGTGTTGGCGTTGGCACGCAAGGACATCAGCCGTTTGGTGGTCGCGCCATCCCTGCTGCGCGCGCTGTTGGGGGTGCGCAAAGACGCGTTGTTTCACCTGCCGAAGCTGAAATACGTCTTTTGCAGTGGCGAGCCCTTATCCACGGCGCTGGCCGGGCTCTTCTATCAACGCTTCAAGCACGCCCGGCTGATCAATGTCTACGGCGCCACCGAGACCAGCGCCGATGCCACCTGGTACGAGGTCCGACGCTCGGACGTGGACAATGTGCTCGGTTACTTCAACAGGTCCGTGGCCACCGGCGCCGTGGGCACCAGCGCGGCCACGGCGGGTGACGACGGGCCCGGGGCGCCGGGCGACATCACGGTGGCGAACGTGCCCGTGGAGGCGCTCGCGATGCGCTTTAGGGACACGCGCATGGCGGACCTTCCGCGACCGCTGTCGAATTACCTGAACTGGCTGCGCGAGACTGTCCTGCCCTTCTCCATCGACACCGCATCGCCGCGCTACATCGGGCACATGACCTCGGCATTGCCGGACTTCGTGCACGACCTGAGCAAGCTCATCTCGGAGCTGAATCAGAATCTGGTCAAGGTGGAAACGGCCAAGTCGGCCATCCTGCTGGAGCGTGAGGCCCTGGCGATGCTGCATCGCTGCTTCTACGGCTTCAGCGACGATTTCTACGACGCCCATGTGCAGAGGAAGAATGCCAATCTGGGCCTGGTGACCACCGGCGGGACCCTCTCCAACATCACCGCTCTGATGATCGCGCGCAACCGCGCCCTGGCCCGGCTCGCCGGCGAGCATGAGTGGTCGCAGCAAAGCATCTACGCGACTTTGCAGCAGAGCGGCTACCGCGACCTGGTGCTGCTCGGCTCGGAGTTGATGCACTATTCGATGAAGAAGGCCGCATCCGTGCTCGGACTCGGCATGCGCAATCTCGTGCATGTCCGCTCGGCGCCGGACGGTGCCCTGGATACCGGCGACCTTCAGCGTAAGCTCGCGCAGTGCCGTCAGGAGGGTCTACTGCCCTTCGCCATCATCGGGATCGCCGGCGCCACCGAGACCGGTCATATCGACCCCTTGGCGCAGATGGCAGACATCGCCGAGGCGAACGGCATCGACTTCCACGTCGACGCCGCCTGGGGCGGAAGCGGCCTGTTCTCGGCCAAACATCGCGGGCGATTCAGCGGCATCGAGCGCGCAAGCTCGGTGACCTTCTGCGCCCACAAACAGCTGTACCTGCCCCAGGGCATCAGCGTCTGCCTGTTTCGCGATCCGGATGCGCTCGGCTACGGCGCCACCACTGCCGCGTATCAGGCGACACCGGATTCCTATGACGTCGGGCGCTTCAGCATCGAGGGCTCGCGCTCGGCCATGGCGTTGCTGGTGCATGCCGCGCTGCAAGTGATCGGCCGCAGGGGCTATGAGGCCCTGTTCAATGCCAGCATGGACAAGGCCGGCTTCTTCGCCGACATCGTCAAGGCCATGGAGTGTTTCGAGCTGCTGTTCGATCCGCCCCTGAACATCGTCAATTACCGCTACATCCCAGACGCCTACCGCAGCCGACTGCGTGCGGGCACACTTTCCGCCGCCGACAATGATGCGATCAATACCGTCAATCGGCGCATACAGGAGCTGCAATTCGAGCGCGGATCGAGCTTCGTGTCCAAGACCACGCTGACCAATACCCGCTATGGGCCGGACTGTCCCATCGTCGTGTTTCGCGTCGTTCTCGCCAATCCGTTGACGACGCAATCCGACATCCATCAGGTTCTGGAAGACCAGTTGGCGATTGCACAGGAAATCTGCGGCGATCTGCCGGTTCCCACGCCGGTGAGTGCCGACGCCGGTGCGGGGCCAACCCTCGCCGACGCCTTCTCCGAGGCCGCGGTGCTGAAAGAATCCCTCGGCGAGCCGCTGATCCCCATCGGCAAGCCGCTGCCGGACTGTGTCGTGCACATCCTCGACGAGCGGCAGCAGCCGGTTGCGCCGGGCGATGTCGGTGAGCTCTATATCGGAGGCGTCGCGGTGGCGCGGGGCTACCTGCATCCGCCGCGTGACGGCAGTGATCGGTTCATGGCCGACCCCTTCTCGGCGGACCCCGGCGCCAGGCTGTTTCGCACCGGCGACCGCGGTCGCTTACTCGCCGACGGCAACATCGAATACCGCGGCCGCAATGACGACTTGGTCAAAATCGAGGGCTTCCCGGTGGAGCTCTCCGAGCTGGAGTCGGCGTTGAGCGAGATCCAGCCGGTCAGGCACTGCGCCGTGACGGTGCGCAACGATCAACGCGGTGTGCGCTTTCTTGTCGCCCACGTCGAGCTCGACGGCGGCCACTGCACGCCGGACGATCAGCGCCACGCGCTGGCGACCATCGAAGCCGAGGCCCGCGCCAAGCTGCCGCCGCAGATGGTGCCGCGTGAGCTGCGCGTCGTCGCGGAGATGCCCCTGACGTTGAGCGGCAAGATCGATCGCAAACAGCTGGACTGATGCCTGCCGAGCAGCGCGATCGGTCGTTTTCCAGAACAACAACCAATCAGCGGGCAGGCACGTCCCGCGCGTATCGATACAGGTGATTGTCATGCCCGACAGCCATTACGCCAACTCGCCCGTCAATGTCCACAATGAATGGGATACCCTCGAGGAAGTCGTCGTCGGAACGCCCAGAAACGCCTTCTTCTCATTTTGGGACCCATTCTATCAATACGTCTACAGCCCCGAGGAGCTCGCGGCGATCGAGCGCCACCTGCCGCTCAACCAGCCCTACCCGGCTCGCTACATCGAGGCCGCCGAGCGGGCGATGGACCGCTTTGTCGGTATTCTCGAGGCCGAGGGGGTTGTCGTCAGGCGTCTGGAAGAGCTTGATCACAGCCGCCCCTTCGCGACACCGCACTGGGAGACCTCGGGCGGCTTCTGTGCCGCCAACCCACGCGACGCCTTCCTGGTCATCGGCAACGAGATCATCGAGGTGCCCATGTGCTCGCGCTCGCGCCATTTCGAGAACTTGTCCTACCGCAAGCTGTTCGACGAGTATTCGCGCCGTGGCGCACGCTTCGTCGCAGCACCCAGGCCGCACCTGCGCGACGAGCTCTATAACCCGGACTTCGCGGCCGCGGACTCGCCGACCCCCTATGTGCTGACGGACCTGGAACCCGTGTTCGACGCCGCCGACTTCGTGCGCTGCGGCTTCGATATCATCGGCCAATTGAGCCATGTCACCAACCAGGCCGGCGTGGACTGGCTGCGCAGACATCTGGGGCCGGATTATCGGGTGCATTTGATCCAAAGCCTGGACCCCAAGCCTGCGCACATCGATACCACCCTGGCCCTGCTCGGCCCCGGTAAGCTGCTGGTGAACGCCGCGTTCACCGACGTCAAGAAGCTGCCCGAGGTGTTCCGCGACTGGGACGTGATGATCGCACCGGAGCCCGTGCCCTACCGGACCCAGCCGCGGCTGATGAGCGACTGGATCAGCATCAACACCCTGGTGCTGGGTGAAGGCCGCATCATCGTCGAGGAGCGCCAAGAGCCCCTGATCCAGGCGCTGAAGGAATGGGGCTTCAAGCCGATCCCGTGTGCGTTCGAGGACTACTATCCCTTCATCGGCGGTTTTCATTGCGCGACGCTGGATGTGCGCCGCAGCGGACCGACCGCCGCCTGAGAGCTGCCACCGGGGGCATCGGGGCCGTTGCATGCAGCGGCCGCCGGTTCCCCGGCGACCTCTCGCATCTCGTCTGATCTGTGAGGGATCGATGGTCACGATGGGCCGGAATAGGCACCGCGCACAGGCGCTGAGCGCGCGGCTCTGCGACGGAGTCGTCCACGGATCCAGCGCCGCCTTTGTCGCCGGCCCCGCCTTTGTCGCCGGCGCCGCCTTTGTCGCCGGCGCCGCCTTTGTCGCAGATCGCCCGCTTCGAACCTGGTCGAGGGAAAAGACGATCACCCGCGGCGAGGTCTACATCGCCGACGAGGCCTTCTTCACCGGCACCGCCGCCGAGGTGACGCCGATCCGCAAGGCGGACGGGCGCGCCATCGGCAACGGTGCGCGGGGCCCGGTCACGGCACGCCTCCAGGCGCTGTTCTTCGATGCCGCCCACGGTCGCCTGCAGGCCCATCGGGACTGGCTTGCGCAAGTCGGCGCGGTTGCCTGAGCAGCGCGGATGCTCAGCGCCCGGGACGCTGCCCCGCTCGCACAGCGACCGCTGACGAGACCGCCCCAAGGAGATCGTCGAAGTACCTCCCGAACCCTGGGCCATGGCGACCGCGGGAGCGCTGCCCTTCCCTTGCCCGCGGTCTATGCAGATGCCGGACGTACCCGAGCCCGCGCGTGGATCGAGCGCGCCTGAGGCGAGCATCTGCTGCTCACCTCAGACGGGCGGTGGTCGAGACAAGAGCCCGACCTGCCAGCGGCCGGCGTCTTGCCGAGTGGCGCCGCCGCGGTGGATCCGCAGGCCCTATCCGGCGGCGAGTCGCGGCCGGCCGGCCTGCCGAGCAAGCAGCACGGCGCCGGCGGCAAGCAGCAGGGGTGTCGGCGGCAGCGGTACCGCCGAGACCGTCGCGTTGAGGACCAGATTGTCGACAGCGCCGCCGCGTTGACTGGTCTCCACAGCTCCACCGCCGTTGCCGTCGGAGCCCGGTGCGAGGACCGGATCGAAGCGGAAGGTGACGTCCGTCGTCTGCGCCGGCAGCGCGGACAGATCGAAGCTGAGCGCCTCGCTGTCGTTCAGTGATCCACCACCCGAGATGCTCGGGCCGTTGGCCGAGGCGATGGGGCTGCCGAAGCCGTCCACGCTCCAGAAGAGCTCGTAATTGAACGCGGTGGTGCCGCCGATCGTATGGAAAACGTAGGCAGTGAAGTCCAGCGAGCTGAAGCTGATTTCGCTGACGCTGGGATCGAGGCCGATGGTGAAGTCGAACCAGGCGGAGCCCGGGCGCGTAGGCGTCGGCAGGGAACGCGCACTCCAGGCAGCGGTCTGGCTGCTCGCCCCCGCCGGCGTGCCGAGCACGCCGAACTCGCCGGCGAAGGTGCCGGTTGCCTGGCTGAGGAAAACCCCGGCGCTGGTGAGCGGCTCCGCGTCGCTGCTCGCAAAGTCGCTGTCGAAGTTGTACTGGGCAACAATGGCCCCCTGCCCGGCAACGGGCAACAGGAGCAGCAGTAACGGGGCGAGGGAGCTTGGCTTCATGGTTGCTTGGCCGCGGTTTGGGATCGATGATTTGGACACGCGCTTCATCTTGATTCCGCTCACAAAGGTTGGCGACAGAGATTGCCGACCATAGCCGGGCGAATCGTCTCCGCGCCATCGAAGTTGTTGCGCTGGAGCGTACATTCTGTTGTCTCTGGCAAACCGACGCAGTGCTCCGACCCCATCCCGTGGCCGACACCCTGGAAGGCTTGGGTCGCGACGGCCAGCGGCGGAATTGGGCGCAAGGCTGCCGGTGCCACGCGGCGGCTGGCTTCAAGCCAAAGGAGCATCTGCCTTCGATGCACTGACGCCCGCCTTCGCCGTGGTCCCGGCTGAAGTCGGCGTACCCGGGCGCGCTCGCGCGAGCGCCGCCATGGTGCACTAGCGCTCCGCCAGCAGCCGCCGCAGGGCCGAAGCGGCCGCCGAGCCCGGCCCGGCATCGCCCCGACCCAACAGCACGCGAACACGCGCGGCGAAGTCCGCGCATTCCGGGAAGGCGGCTTCGAGCTCCGTACACCACTCCCGCAGGCTGGCCCAGTCTTGGCGCTCGGCCAGCTCCAGGGCCGCCTCCAGCTCGATCCGGGAGGGCGGCAGCGGCGGTTCCGCCGCGGACGCCATGGGCCCTGCGGTTGCAGGCTCGGCGCCCGACAGCGCTCCGAGATCAACCGGGGTGGCGTCCCCCCGCAGCCAGGTGAGTCCCAGACACTCGCCGAGCGCCGCGCACAGCGCGCCCTGCTCGATGGGCTTCAGCACGAAGGCATCGAATCCCAGCGCCTGCAGCAGCCCGGCCATCAGGAGCCGATTGACCTCGCTGTCGTCGATGACCAGGACGCGCCGGCGCGGGCCTGTGCAGCCGACGATGGGCGCCTGGTCCGGCGCGGCTCCACCCTGGTCCGGCACGGACGACACCACCCGCACCGGCAGCCGAAAGCCGAAGCGGCTGCCGCGTCCCGGGGCGCTCTCCAGCGTCAGCGCGCCGCCGAGGGCAGCGGGGAGCTCGCGGCAGATGGCGAGGCTGAGGCCACTGCCGGCGTCCGTGTGGTGATGCTGCTCGAAGGGCGAGAACAGCCGCTCACGGTCCGCCTCGGCGATACCGCGGCCGGTGTCCGTCACCGTGAACAACAGCGTCAGGGTGTCAGCGTCCGCAGACGCCGATGCCGGGGCCTCGATCGCCACGCTGAAGTCCACCCTCCCCGCCCCGGTGTACTTGACCGCATTGTCGAGCAGATTCTGCAGCACCTGGCGCACCCGCCGGGTGTCTGTGCGCACGGCGGCCGGCAGGTCCGGGGCAACATGCGCGGCGAAGGCCAGCCCCTTGGCCTGGGCCTGGCGGCGGGTCACTGCGGCGAGGTCCTCCAGCATGGGCCGCAGCGCGACCTCGGAGATGACGGGGCGCAGTCTGTCGTGCTCGATGCTGGCGACGTCGAGCAGGTCCTCGATCAGGCGCAGCAGATGCCGCCCGCCGCGCTGGATGAGCCCGCACTGCCCCTGCTCCTCGGCGCCGAGCCACGGCGAGCGCCGCAGCAGGTCCGCGGCCCCCAGCACCGCGTTCAGCGGCGTGCGCAGATCGTGGCTCATGCTGGCCAGGAACTGCGTCTTGGCGCGGTTGGCCGCTTCGGCGCGGTCGCGCTCGATGGCCAGCTCGCGGGTGCGCGCATCCACCAGCTCGCTGAGCCGGGCCTCGTCGCGGGCGAGCGCCGCCTGGCTGCGCTCGGCGCGCCGGCGCAGCTCGTTGACGCGATCCGCCTGGGCCACCGAGAGCAACAGCAGCATCAGCAGCAGGCCGAGGTAGGGCAGCATCCAGATCAACGGCAGGGGCGGCAGCAGCCCGAAGTTCATCGGCATCAGCAGCATCAACGCCGCCATCATCGGCAGCCAGCTCGCGATGTACCAACCGACCGCACGGGGCTGACGGCGACAGACCAGCAGGGCCGAGAGGAGCATCAGCGGTGCGGAGTAGACGCCCTGCAGGGAGGAAACCAAATAGCCCGCATGCGGCAGCCAGTGATACAGCATCGGCTGTAGAGCGGCGACCGCCACCAGCGCATAGTGCAGCCGGACCAGGCGCGGGGCATGGATGCGCAGCCGCAGGTAAGCGACCGGAAACAAGTAGATGCCGATCAGCGCGAGGCTGCTGCCGAGCTGGTTTCCGGACAGCCGGTCCGGCCAGAAGCGCCAGGCCAGGGTGGTGAGCAGGCCCTCGCGGTCGGCGATGAAGAGCATGGCGCCGGCGATGACACAACAGAGCCAAAGGTAGCCCGCATCGCGCAGCTGGAACAGCAGCAGCAGGTTGTACGCCAGCATGAACAGCAGGGCGCCGAACAGCAGCGCGAGCCAGCCATAGGCCGCGCGGTCCGCCTCGGCGAGGCGCGGACGGTCGGTGAGCCGCAGGTCCAGCCGGCGGCCCATGTCGCTTACCACGCGCACATAGAGCGTTACTGTCTGGGCCGGTGCGAGCGTCAGGTCGAACAGGAACCAGCGGTGTGAGCGGTCGCGCTGGGCGGGATCGGCAAAGCGGCCATCGCGGCGCTGGGCGATGACCTGGCCGTGGTCATCCAGGGCCCAGAAGGCGACCTGCGCGGTGCGGGCATCGGTGAGCGCGAGCACCAGCGACAGCGGCTCGCCGGTGGCGTTGCGCACCGCGAAGCGTGCCCATACGGCATCGCGGCCGGTGCCGAGGTTCGGGATGGCGTCGGCGACCGGGACGAAGTCGCGAGCGATATCCGGCGTACGGACGTCGGCCAGATCGAGCGTGCGGGTCGGGTCGCGCAGCAGCGCCATGCGCTCTACCTGGAGCGGCAAGTCCGCGGCGTCGGCAATACGGATGGGCGCTGGCGCGGACGCGGTGGCGGAGGCGGCTTGGATGTCGGCGGCGAGGATCAGGGCAACGCAAGCGATCACACCGCGGGCGACCCAAAGGCCGGGGCGAACGGCAGGGTGCGCCGACAGACGCCTCATGGGCGCATCCGGCGGCCCAGGCACCCGCGGGCGCAGCCCTTGCGCCGGCAACGACCCGGGCGTTCAGGATGCCGGTGGCGCAGCCGGTCGGCGCGGTGCAGGCTGAGGGCAGCGGGTGTAAGCGGGTGAGCGCGAAACGAACGCCGTGGGTTGTGCACAGGCTCGCGCATGCGCTCGGGGGCTGGACGGCGGGGAATGATCGCGGCGACGACGGGGCTGGGCGCACAAGCATACTCCAAGCACCGCCGTGAACGGCAGCCCGCCCGGCTGTGAGATCGCTCAGTGCTGCACCGCGATGCGCTCGGCGTGGCGGCGCCCGCTCCCGGCTCACCCGTGCGATGTCGTGGAAATCCTCAGGCCAGACGACAGACGCCGCTCGCGGACCGAAGTCGGCCTGCCCCGAGATACCGAGCTCAGTCGGCGCACCCGGGCCTGCGCTCGCGACTTCCCCAGTGGTGCTTCGGGGTGCCTCAGCGCAGCGTGCTTGCTGAAGGCAGCGGGGTCAAGATCTGCGCGGAAGCCCGCCCGTCGGCTGACGGGCGAGCAGGGCGGGACGGGCTCAGGCAGCGGCGGGCGCGGCGGCATCGGGGGCATCGGGGGCCTGCGCCTTCCTGCGCAGCAGGCGCCCGATGCCCCAATAGGCACCCGCACCGAGCAGGGCACCGCCGGCCACGGACCAACCGATCGGATGTGCCAGAACGAGGGCCTTGGCGGCAGAACCGACGGCGGCAAGGGAGCCGGGCGCTGCGGTTGAAAGGGCTGGGGTAGCCATAGTCGCGATCCTCATCAGGTTTTAAGCAGACCTTGCAAGCGCTGGGCACGCGCGTCCGGTGCGCCCCGTTGTCGGGCCCTCGGAATCAGGGCGCGTGCACCGGCGCAAGAGTGCCCATCATCATGCCCGTTGGGCAAGCATCGCGCGGTGCCGCGGCTGCACCCCGCTTGGCAGCCGCAATGAATGCTTTGCGAAACGCCACTCCGGCATCGCGCGCTCCCTCATCATTGCCCCGTCCCATCCACCCAACGGAGCCTGCGATGCCCGCTGTCCGACTGCTCTCTGCGCCCACGCTGCGCATCATCGCCGTCGGCGCTGCCACGGGTGCCGTCGCGAGCACCGGCGCCGTGGCGCTGTATGCACTCCTGACGGGCAAGGCACTCGCGGCCGCGGCGCTCGCCAAGCCGGCCGTCGGCCTGCCCGCCGGCGCGGGTATGACCCCGGGCGCCAGCCTCAAGGGCCTGGTCGACCTGCTGCTGCCGGGTGCCGTGGGTGCGGCGGGCGGCGGTGCAGCCGGCGCCGGTGTTGCGCATCGGCAGGTGCGCCGGGATCTGGGCCCGCTGCGCAGCGAGGTCGGCGACCTCGCCCGCCGGGTGATGGGCACTGCGAAGGCTTGGGATCCGGAGGGCTCCCCGCCCGCTGGCGGCGCGCCGTCGGATCAAGCGCAGACGTCAAGCACCGCCGCCGGCACCGGGCCGGATCCCGCCGCCATGCGCGAGCTCGAGCGCGTGCGCGGCATCGGTCCGCGCTATGCAGCGCTGCTGGTCGCCGGCGGCGTGCGCAGCCTGGGCGACCTGGCCCGGGCAGACCCGACAGCACTCAGGGAGATCCTCGGCGCCTCCGCTGCCGCGCCGATGGCGGCACCAGCGCGGTGGATCGCGCAGGCCCGAGAGCTGACCAAGACAGGGCGCTGAACGGGGCCGGATCGATCACCGCACGGGACCGGGACCGCGATCATCCCCGCGCATCAGTCGTCGGCAGTGTCCGAGCCGATCCGGGGCTCCGGCAGGAAATCCGGGGCGAGCACCTGCGCAAGGCTGTAGGGGCAGGCATCCGGCAACGCGACCTCTTCTCCGTATGCGGCGAGGGAGCAATCCGCGATTCGGCGCGCCTGCGGCCAGGCCTTGCGATAGAGCTCATCGGCATGGTGCGCAAGGCTCGGGGTGTCTTCGATTCGGCTCTCCGCCTGAGCCCGCAGCTCCATCACCTCCTCCGTCCACTTTGGGCGTGGCTCGCGTGCCGGCAAAAAGTCCAGCTTCAGCAAATGGACGAGGATCATCCGGATCAGCGACTGCAGCCCGACCTTCTGCTCACGGCCCATGTCTTCGACCTCCTCCAACAGATGGTCGACGTCGAGCTCGGCCAGGCGCCCGGCACGCAACAGGTCGGCCTGCTGTTCGGTCCAGCGCAGGAAATCCTCGTCGTGCATGGATGCGCTCATGATGGCTCCGGTGCGGTTGAGGGACGGACAGGCTCGCGGTTGCGTCCTAAGCCCGGACGCCGGCCAGCCTTTCCCTGGAGCGCCGTGCCGCAGTGAGCTGCAGTGTTCCCCGCATCCGTGGCGACGGCGGCCCGCGAGACCGCACTGGATCAGGTTACCACGCGCCCGGTGGCCGAAACGCTGAAGGACGCCGTCCAGGTCTGTGCACGCAACACGCGAGCGAGTTGGCAGCCATCCAATTCGGTGGAGAGCCATCGGCTGTTCGTTTAGGGAAGCGCTGATTTATCAGTGCTTCCCGTGCGGCGCGGTATGCCCCGCCATTGTCAGCAACGTCAGCCGCTTAGGATGAAGCGAAGCGGAAACCGCGTTTTCGCTTCGGGTGCTGAAAATGGGCAGGAAGCCCATTTTTAAGCGTCTCCTTAAGGGGTTGGTGCCGGGCGCCCCGAGCGGGGGTGGGCGCCGAGAGGAGCTCGGACGGAGACTGTACCCGCTCGCCCGGCCTTGGGTGCGCTGACCTGCTGTGGCGCGACCTCGTATTGGACGGCTTCGTGCGGCATGCGTGGCAACGCCGGCGCGCCACCAACAGGCCGCCACAACCGCAACTGGGGCGCAGTCGCGCAGGATATGCAGCGTTCGCATCTCCGTCAGGGCGTGCGGCTCGGGTCGCGCCGAAGCGCCATGCGCTCCACCTGACACCGTCCGCCGCCTCAAGCCTCTGCCGACGGCAACGCCCGACGAGGTCCATAACGACGGGCTGGAGTCTTCGGCGGAGTCCGGTCAGCCCGCAACGGTGCCGGCGAAACGTGATGCCAACGCAGCGTCCGGGCGTCGAAAACCGCTGCTCTACCCGCTGAACAGCTTCGCAGCGACAACGCATGTTTTAGCGGCGACAAGGCTCCGCCACGACAATAACGACGTGATCGGAGACACTTGTCCCGTCGCCAACGCACGCCCCGAGCATCGAGCCAAAGTCCGCACCGAGACCCCCGTTGCCACTGCGGGACGGCTCGGCAAAGAGACTGACGACGCGGCGGCGTGGATCGCAGGCAACCTTCATCCGATGCACTGGCAATCACCCGTCACCGCTGCTGAACTACCCGCTCCCGTTCAGTGAGGAGGATAAACGTGGAAAACTCAATCTATACACTCGGGATCAACTGTGTCTACCATGAATCCTCGGCATGTCTTCTGAAGAACGGGGTAATGGTCGCCGCCGTCGAGGAAGAGCGTTTCAACCGCGTCAAGCATGCCAAACCCGCCAGAGTGGACAACCCTGACGTCCTGCCGGAATCGGCGATTGCATTCTGTCTCGACCAGGCGGGGCTCCGGAGCCTCGCGCAGGTGGACTACGTCGGCTGTTCCATTCAGCCCGAGGCGCGGCTGCGCAAGAATACGCGTTATGTACACGCCTATGACATCCCAGACGGCAGCTACGGCGCGCCGGAGGGCGAGCAGGTTCTGTACGACAAAACCTTGAACATCGAGCGCCAGTTGCGTGCGCGCGGATTCTCGGGTCGCTTCTTTTATCTCGATCACCACGATTGCCACGCCGCCAGTGCCTTTTACCCGTCGGGCTATGAATCAGCTGCGGTGGCCGTGGTCGACGGCATCAGCGAATTCTCATCGGTCACCTTGTATGACGGGGAAGGGTGCGACCTGACGCCCCTCGCCGCGCTCGACTATCCGAACTCGCTGGGGTTCCTGTGGGAGAAGCTGTCAGCCTTCATCGGCTTTGACATCTATGACGCCGCGAAGGCGATGGGGCTGTCGTCGTATGGCAACAGGGGTGTCTACGACGCACAGATGGCCCGCTTGATCCAAGTACGTGACGACGGCTTCTTCGACGTTGACGACGCGTTGCTGCGCTTACGGGATGAATCCGACTTCACAACACTCGAGCAGGTCTTTGGTGTTGCCAGACGAGAGACCCCCGTGCGCGAAGTCAACCCCAAAACCCAGTGCTACGCCGACATTGCTTTGGCCGCGCAGCTCATCACTGAGGATATCTTCCTGAAACTGGCGCAAACGCTCAAAACGCGCACCGGTCGCGAGCGTCTCTGCATGGCAGGTGGTGTGGCGCTGAACTGCGTGGCGAACGGTTATGTCGCCACCGCGGGCATATTCGAGAACGTCTACGTCCCCCCCGCCGCGAACGACGCCGGAACCGCGATCGGCGCCGCCCATCTGATCTGGCGGCGCGAGCTGGGCCGTCCCTCCGCCGGGCCGATGAAGAGCCCCTATCTCGGCCCAGCCTACGGCGACGACGCCATCCGCGCTGCCCTGGAGAACGCCGGTTTACGCTACTCGCGAAGCTCGGACGCGGTGGCCGATACCGCCCGCCACCTCGCCGACGGTGCCATCGTCGCCTGGTTCCAAGGCCGCATGGAAATTGGACCCAGGGCGCTCGGCGCACGCTCGCTGCTGGCCGATCCGCGCGACGCGGGCATCGCCAAGGTGATGAACGTCAAGGTCAAGCACCGCGAAATCTTCCGCCCCTTCTGCCCGAGTGTGCTCGCAGAGCGTGCGACCGACTGGTTCGAGCTGCCGGCGCCCATGCCGGAGGTGGCTGATTACATGGTCGGCGCCTTCCCGGCGCGAGAAGACAAAAAGGAACGCATGCCTGCCGTGGTGCATTTCGACGGCACCTGCCGTATCCAGGCAGTCCATGCCCACTCGAATCCGCGCTTCCACGAATTGCTGGCCGAGTTCGAGAAGCTGACCGGGGTGCCGGTGCTGCTCAATACCTCGTTCAACGACCAGGAGCCGATCGTTTGCTCGCCGGAGGATGCGATCCATACCTTCCTGAATACTCGTATCGATTACTTGGTGATGGGCGACTTCATCGTCGACCGCGCTCGAATGTCCGCAACGCAGACAGAGGCTGCTCATAACCAAGTGGTTCCGGTCCGATGATACCGTCCCTCGAAACACTGATCGCAAACCATCGGCTCAGCCAGGTTCATGGGCTTCGGGTCCTGACCGATTGCGTCGATTATCCAGATGTGGATCAGGTCTTTCCGATGTATCCGGAACAGCCCTTCTTTCTCGAAGAGCTTGCAAAAATCGGCGGTGCCGCCGGGGCCGAGGTGCTGGAGATCGGTCTGGGCTCCGGGGTGCTCTCTATCGGCGCGCTCAAGACTGGGGCCAAGCGGGTGACAGCACTGGAGATCAACCCACGCGCAAAGCTCTTCGCCGGGTTCAACGCTCTGATCAACGGCGTAACGCAAGGGTTGGCGATCATCGATGGCGACCGCGAGGACCTGTGGAGGCCCGTGCGGGGCCGTCGGTTCGATCTCGTCATATCCAATCCCCCTTTCATGCCTTCGCCACCAGGCCAGGAGCACTATTTCCACTCCGGCGGTGGCGATCTTCTGGGGATGGATTTTCTTGACACGATCTGTCGAGAGCTGGACGCCCATCTGATGCCCAACGGCAAGGCGCTGATCGTCACCGCCGCGCCGGGAGATGATCGGCTCCCGACCGCCTTCATCGATGTGATCGAGCGCCGCTTGAGCGGGGGCGCACGGTTGATCGTCGATCCGATCAAATTCTCCTTCGATGTCGTCAAGCATCACACGCCCGACGGGGTAGCGGACGCGACCATGCGTCACTTGGGCGGGCAGCTGAAGCAGAGGGGCCTGACCCATGAGCATCTCTGCGTACTGCATTACGAAAAGACCGGCTCCGGTCTGACCGTCGAGCAATCAGAGCCCCATGCAGCCTGGGACGAGCCACTGCCCGCATGACATCCAGCCCTCATGCGCCCCAAGAGCGCGCCCCGCTTCTGGAGACGATGCTCGACTATCGCCGCCGAAATCCGGTTCGGCTGCACTTTCCCATGCACAAAGCGGGAGGCTTCTTCGCCGAGTCGCTCAAGCCCTTGTTCGGCGCTGAACTGCTGGCGATGGACCTGCCCTCCATGCCGGGCTATACGGACAACCTGTTCCACTCGAAAGGGGCGCTCAAGGAGGCCCAGGCCCTGGCAGCCGATCTGTTCGGGGCGGGGCATTCGCGGTTTCTGGTCAATGGCTCCAGCATCGGCAATCTGGCGGCGATCATGGCGGCCGCAGGGCCGGGCGACGCGATCCTGACACCGCGCAACCTGCACCGTTCGGCCGCTTCGGCCCTGACCCTCTGCGGCGCCAGGCCCGTTTATCTGCCGACCCGGCGCCACCCGGCCCACGACGCGCTGTCGCCAGGCGTGGCGGCGGTGCGTACCGCGTTTGACGAGAACCCCGACATCGCCGCGCTGTTACTGACCCGGCCGAACTACTATGGCTTGGCCGGCGACGTGCGCGAGGTGATCGCCTTTTGCCACGCGCGCGGCTGCCCCGTGATCGTCGACGAGGCGCACGGTGCCCACCTGCGGTTTCTGCCGCAAACACCGATCACCCCAGCCCTGGACTTGGGCGCGGACGTGGTCGTGCAGAGCTGGCACAAGACCGTCGGTGCGCTCACCGGCGCCGCGGTGCTGCATGTGGGGCGTGCGTCGCTGATTGACATCGACGCGATCCAGTTGGCCCTCAATACCCTGCAGAGCACGAGCCCGAGCAACCTGCTGCTGGTCTCGATCGACGAGACCCGGCGCATGCTCTGGCGCGATGGTGCCCCCGCTTTCGGCGCCGCCGTTGAGCAGGCCGAAGCCCTGCGCGCGCGCCTCCGGCGGCTGGATGGCGTTTCGGCGCGCCTGCTCGACCCGGCCCTGGCCGCCGAGGGCTATACCGCCGATCCATTGCGTTTGGTGATCAACTGCGATGGCTTGAAGGTGTCAGGGTTCGCCTGCGCCGAATTCCTCAATCGCGCCTGCGACATCGCCTGGGAGATGTGTGACGCCCGCAACATCGTCTTCATCGTCGGGCCACAGGACACCGGCGCCGATTACGATGCCCTAGTCGAGGCGCTGGCGCGGCTGGTCGTCGAGGCCCCGGCACTGCGCCCCGACCCCAGATTCGAATCCACCCGCCGCGAAGCGCCCTTGCCGGATCTGGCCATGCTTCCGCGCAACGCGGCTTTCGCCCGCAAGCGCCGTGTTCCATTGGAGCAGGCGGCGGGGGGTATCTGCGCGGAAATGGTCATGGCGTATCCGCCCGGCAATCCCCTGCTCACCCCCGGCGAAGCCGTCAGCGCGGAAATCCTCGAGCACGCCCGCAATCTGCGCGACGGCGGGGCCCAGATCATGGCCTTGGACCCGTCCCTGGAGACACTCCTGGTTGTGGATGGGTCCACGACTGATTTATCCGGCCGAACGCAGCCCCCGCTGCATAGGTTCCCTTAGTGCCAAGCTGCCATCCGCAACCAGCCTGACACTGTCAATCCATCAGCGGAGAAGCCCGCAATGAAGCTCAATATTGCCGTTGGCGCCCAGTGGGGAGACGAAGGAAAAGGAAAGATCAACCTCCATCTCGCCCAAGGCGCGGATATCTGCATGCGTTGCGGAGGTGGTTCCAACGCCGAATGCTCCGTCTACCATGAGGGTAAGGAATTTCATTTCCGAATGTTGCCCGCCGGCATGGTACGAGGCAGAATCGGATTGATCGGTGACGGCGTTCTGATTCGCTGCGACCGACTGATGAAGGATGTGCAAGCCCTGGAAGCGCATTTCGGAGACCTGTCCGATCACCTGATTATCAGCGGGAACGCCCATGTCGTCATGCCCGACCATGTCCGGTTGGACGGGCGCAACAACGATACCGGCAAGACCGAGACGATTCGCGAGGGCGTCGGACCCGCCGTCGCTGATCGCGCTCATCGCATCGGCGTCACCGTCGATCAGTTCATCGCCGCCGACGGAGAGCTTGCGCATTATGAGCCGTGGGAAGACCGGGCAGCCTATGTCGCGCTTCTGAAGAAGTACCGAGGCAATATCAAAGAGTATCTCGCCGGGGTTCGCAACAGCGACGTCACCGTGATGATCCAAGGCTCGCAGGCTTTGATGCTTGACGCCATTCATGGGGTTTATCCCGCGGTGACATCAACGAACACGACGACCACAGGCATGTTGTACGGCGCCGGTTTGCCATACTCCGCGGTAACGCGGAACATCGGAATCTGCAAGGCGTTTCCGACGCGGTTTGACGACACCGGGCCCCTGCCGACGGAGATCCCAAGCCCGGAGCAGGAACGCATCCGCGGGCTGGCGAATGAGTTCTGCCACGTGCCCATCAAGGCATTGCGTGTCGGCTATCAAGATCTCGTGGCGTTGCGATATTCCCACGAGATCAACGACTACTCGGAGCTCTGCCTGAACAAGATCGACGTGATGACCGGCCTGGATCGCATTCCCATTTGCGTCGGCTATGAGCGCGATGGCCGGGTTTACGAGGCGTTCTATGATTGGCACACCATTGCCGACAGACCGGTCACGCCAGTCTACGAGTATCTCCCCGGCTGGACTGAGGATATTCGCGGCGCGCAAACGTTTACTGCACTGCCGCGAAACGCCCGGAATTACATTTCCTTCATCGAGGAGACTGTCGGCGTACCGATACGGATCATCGGCACCGGGCCTGCCGATCACGAGATGATCGTGCGCTAGCGGGTGGATCTCGATGCCGATGCCGATGTTGCTGCCCCTCGGCTTGAGTGCGGCAGCCGTCTATGTCTTCGCCAAAAGCGGCACGCGCAGGTCCTCGGCCGCCAAGCTGCGGTCGATCGCCAACGCGCCCGCCAGGCCCCCAGCGACCGCCGGGGCGGGCGCGACGGCGTTGGACCGGGTCCTTCGCCGCTTGGATGCCGGAGTGCAGCACGGCTTTCAAGCCTATTTCGATCCCATGCTCGTCGGCGGTGCCCGGGCGCGGGAGATGGCGAAGCTGGACCGGACCCGCACGCCCTCCCCGCAGGAACAAGCCGTGAATCGCAACCTTGCGGCGAGCGGCGCGGTTTTCGGCCTGGCCGTCGTGAAAGCCGCGACGGCCGCGCCGCTGGCACCGGTGATCCTGGCCGGGGCCGCTTGGCAGATGGCGCCGATTTTCCGTGAAGGCTGGCGCATCGCCCGCGACGAGCGGCGCTTCAGCCTGTTCCATCTGTTCTCGGCCTATGTATCCGCGCTCTGGCTGAGCGGCGTCTACGTGGTCGGCGGGCTCGGGTTAATCTTCTTCCACGGCGTCAGCAAGTTCGAATACCTCACCAAGAGCGCGGCCCGGGACAGCCTGACCAATCTGATGAAGGACGCCCCCGCCACGGTCTGGATTGTGACGGGGGAAGTGGAGCTGGCAGTGCCCTTTGATCGCGTTGTCCCCGGAGATGTGGCGGTGGTGCGCAGCGGACAGACCATCCCGGTGGACGGGGTGGTGGTCATGGGCGAGGGCATGGCTGACCAGCACCGCCTGACTGGCGAATCGCAGCCGGTGGAGCGTGAGCTGGGCGACCCGGTGCTGGCCGGCTCGCTGCTGCTGAGCGGAACACTGCGTGTGCGTGTGACCCAGGCCGGCAGCGATACGGTCGCCGCCAAGATCCAACGGGTGCTGGAGAAGACCCTGGATCAGGACGAGCAGCGCATGGGGGACCAGTTCATCGCGCTGGAGCATACCCGCTGGCCGACGCTCGCCGGTGGTGCTGTCGGCTGGCTTGTGGGCGGGCCGATTACCGGCCTGGCGGTGCTGGGCTGCAACTACATGCCGAATCTGATTCCGCTGCGCTCGATCACGTTGCTCAACTGGCTGCGGGGTGGCGCGGAGCGCGGCATTCTGGTCAAGGACGGTGCCGCGTTGGAACGGCTTCCCGAGGTCAGCACGCTGGTCTTTGACAAGACAGGCACCTTGACCCTGGAGGCGCTCAGCGTCGCCGCGATCCACTGCCACACGGGCATCGATGTCAACGAGGCACTGCGCAGCGCGGCCCTGGCAGAGGCCAGTCAGACTCACCCCATCGCCAAGGCCATTCTCGCCGAAGCCGAGACCCGGGGGCTGGCGGTGGATGCCATCGACGAGGTCGCGCTGCGCGTGGGCATGGGCGTGGAGGCCGAGCACGAAGGGCGCACCATCCAAGTGGGCGGCGCTCGCTACATGGCGGCCTGCGGCGTCGAGGTCTCCGCTGAGCTGCGCGGCCATGAGGATCAGGCGAAAGCGGCTGGCCGCGCCGTGGTCTTCGTTGCGGTCGACGGCGCCGCGCTCGCCGTCATCGAGCTGGCCGCAACCCTACGCCCCGGCGTCCCAGAGCTGATCGCCGACATCAAATCGCGCGGCGTCAAGCTCCGGATCATGTCCGGCGATCAGGAGGCCCCTACCCGCGCCCTGGCCGACGCCCTGGGGATCGACGGCTTTGACGCCAACCTGCTCCCTGAGCAAAAGGCCGAGGCGATCGAGCGCCTTCAGGCGCAGGGCGAAACCGTCTGCTTTATCGGCGATGGGATCAACGACGCCGTGGCCTTGCGGGGCGCAGACGTGTCGATTTCTCTGGCCGGGGCAACCACCGTCGCCACCGACTGCGCCGATATCGTGCTGATGCGCGGCGATCTGGCCGATCTAACGGTCGTCTTCGACCTGGCGGACGGCTTCAAGTCTCGCATGGCCGACAATCACTCCCTCTCACGGGTATTCAGCATTTCAGCCGGCGCCATGACGATACTGCTGCCATTCAAGTTCCTGACCGTCGAGCTGATGTGGCTGGGGCAGGCGACCATGGGGCTGTTGGTCGCGCTCAAGGCGACGACCGTCGAGCAGGCTCCCAAAAGGCTGCGCGCCCGTCGCGCCCCCGCGAAGGCTTAAGGAGACACGGATTTATTGGACATCCCGCCCAAAAATCGGACGGAACCGACCCTGGCCTCAAACAGGGGCGGTTTCCCCAGCTCCTTCATTTTCAGCGCCCCGTTCCGAACAAGGCGTCGCCGGCAATGGCGGGGGCACCCTGCCCCGCACGGGAAGCACTGATAAGTCAGCGCTTCCCTAACGCAAAGGGTGCGGTTGAGGCGATGCCGGTCACACGTCTTCGCGTGCCATCCAACGCTTGAACTCCGGCGGCTCGAAGACGGCCATCCGATCGAGCAGCGCCGCCGGGTCCTTGTCGACCAGCAGCAGCTCCCGGTGCACTGCCTTGAGAAAGCCGTTGTCCACCATGGTATCGATGAATGCCAGGAAGTGGTCATAATAGCCGCCGGCGTTGATCAGCCCACAGGGCTTTTTGTGTACGCCCAGCTGAGCCCAGGTAAGGGCCTCGCAGGTTTCCTCCAGAGTGCCGATGCCGCCGGGCAGCGCGATGAAGCCGCAGGAGAGCGTCTCCATCAACGCCTTCCTCTCGTGCATGGAGCCGACAATGCGCAGTTCCTGAAGATCGTGGTGGGCGATCTCGCGGGCGGCCAGCTTCTCAGGGATCACTCCGATCACCCGACCGCCGTTCTCCAGCACCGTGTCGGCCAAAATACCCATCAGCCCGACCTGACCGCCGCCGTAGACCAGCTCGACCTCGCGGCGTGCCAGTTCCTCACCCATGGCCCGGGCTGTTTCGGCGAAGATGGCCTGGCGACCTTCATAGCCGCCGGTGTAGACGCAGACGCGTTTCATTGACAGATTCCTCAATTACGGCAGACGCTTGTAAACGCCGCCTTGATCAGCGCTTCGGCGATGTGGCGAAGCGATCACCGGCTGGAGCTTCGCGCGACGCCGTCGCTTGCCAAGCAAGGCACCGGGGGCCAGGGACAAACTGAGCGGATGCGCCAGGACGAAGGCATTGGCGGCGGAACCAACGCCGGCAAGGAAGCCGGGCTCCACAGTGGAGAGGGCTTGGGTTGCTGTCATTCATGTCCTCAAAGCAACTGAATAAGAGCTTACGGCGGCCGGCGTCGGGTCAGAACGCCGCCACCAGATTGACGCTGGTGAAGGTGTCGGTGCTGTCCACACCGGGCGGCGTGAAGCTGTTGTTGAGCACGGTGTAGCTCAGGCTCAGCGCCAGATTATTGGTCATCGACACCTGTAACGCCGTGATGGACTCGGTGAAGGTGTTGTCGGACCCCGACATGACCGAGAGGTCCTGCCGGAAACTCGTGTTGTCGGTGAGCTGCAGGCTGTAATTGAGCGCCCCGCGCACCACGGGCTCGTCCGAGTCGGGCGTGTCGTCCGTGAACTGCGTCATGCGATAACCGCCGCCCAGCTGTACCGTCAGGGCCTGGCGCTCGGTGTCGATCAGCGCATGACCCAGGCCGACGGTGGCCGAATAGCGCGATTCGATGTTCGAGAATGGGTCGCGGTCATAGCCCAGAAAGCCGAAGGCGAAGGTGCGTCGGCTGAAGAAGTATTCGGGCTTGTAGCCGGCGGCGTATCGCTCGGTGGTGGTCTCGCCGTCGGTGTCGGCAAACCGCACCTCACCGCCCAGGAAGTGCCGCCACGGAAAGGCCGTGTAGCTGATGAGCACGTTGGCGTTGACGTTGTTGGTGTCGCTGTTGCCGCTGGAGGCCGCATAGCCGAGCTGGGCCTCGCCGGCCCAGTTCGGCGCCGCGCCCGGCGTCGGCAGATCGCGCAGCGTGAAGAGCTTCTTTGCCGACTCGTTACCGCTCGCGTCGGCGCCCACCGATTCACCGCCCGTCACCGGCGGGGGCGGCGCCGGCTGCGCAGCGGCGAGCGCAGGCGCGCCGACGACGGCGGCGCACAGCAGCGCGTGCAGCGGGTATCGGCCGCCCGGCACCGACAGGTCGGGATGTGCGCGGCGCCGCGGCGGACGTGACAGGAACAGGCTGGATCGGTGGCGTTGCATGGTCGGGATCACTCCTCTACTTCGCTGGCGAGCGCGTGCAAAACGGTCTCGCTGGAACGGCCGGAGATCGTCTCCTCGACCCTGCAACAGCGCATCCGCGCGCGCCGCCCGGGTGCCGCGTCATCCACGTCGGGGATAACCCCGCGGGTGACGCGGCGGCTGGCGTCGGGCCGGACTGTAGCGGACCCCGCGGCAGCTGCGGCGACGCCGCGTTGTGCTGGCGAGAGCAGTTGTTGTGAACAGCAAATGACCCCTTTCGGAAAAGACCGCGATCAACGCCTGCGCGGGCGGGCGCAGGCGGTCGCGACTTGTGGGGGCGACAGCGCTGCGACCATTCTTGCCGGCTGGTTCCACTCGACGCAGGCGCCCCCGAGCCCGCTCCATGCCAACTGCTGCAGCCAGTTGCCGCGGCGCCGACCTCTGCATGGGTGCCGGCCTGCGCCGATGGTGCCTGCGCCGGCTGGTCCGCGTGCCGGGCACGCGCGGCTGGGCGCTCGCCGCCTTGGTCTGGACTGGTGATCTTCGACCGCACCCCGGGCAGGCCCTGGGAGGAGAAGCTCTTCCGCCGGGTGGAGACGGTGCGGGGCCAGGCGATCACCGTCTGGGGGATGTGAGGGTCTGCCCGATCCGTTACCGGGCCGTCGCCTACCAACGCCTGTGCTAGGCTCGCCGCATCAACCCGCGCCCGGTCCGCCCATGCGCTTCTTCAACACCGCAGGCCCCGTCGACCCCCGGCGCCATTACTGCATCCCGCCCCTGGAGCGGGTCGATCTGGACGCGGTGATGATGCTGATCGAGCAGCACAAGTACTGCGTGCTGCACGCCCCGCGGCAGACCGGCAAAACCACCCTGCTCCTGGCCCTGCGCGATCACCTCAACGCCGGCGGGCAGTACCGCTGCGTCTACTGCAACGTGGAGATCGGGCAGAGTGCGCGGGAGGACGTCACCGCGGCGATGCGGGCGATCATCGGGGCACTCGGCACCCAAGCGGAGCTGACCCTGGGAGACCCGTTCGTCAACCACCACGGGCAGGCAGCTCTGGAGGCGCATGGCGGCCACGGTGCCCTCGGCGAGGTGCTCGCTCGCTGGTCCGCCGCCGACCCCAAGCCCCTGGTGCTGCTCATCGACGAGATCGACTCCCTCATCGGCGACACCCTGATCTCGGTGTTGCGTCAGCTGCGCGCGGGCTATGCCGCGAGACCCGGCGGCTTTCCCCAGAGCCTGATCCTCTGCGGCGTGCGCGACGTGCGCGACTACCGCATCCACAGCGATGCGGACAAGGCCGTCATCACCGGCGGCAGCGCCTTCAACATCAAGGCGCGATCCCTGCGCCTGGGTGATCTGGACCGCCACGAGGTCGAGGCCCTCTACGCCCAGCACACCCACGAAACCGGCCAGGTCTTCGAGCCTGACGCCATCGAGCGCCTGTGGGATTTGAGCCGCGGCCAGCCCTGGCTGACCAACGCCCTGGGCTGGGAGGTCTGTTTCGAATCGAAGGACGGGCGCGAGCGCACCCGCCCCATCACCCGGGCGATGGTCGAGAGCGCCAAGGAGGCGCTGATCCTGCGTCGGGAGACGCACCTCGACCAGCTGGTGGACAAGCTGCGCGAGGAGCGGGTGCGCCGGGTGCTGGGCCCGGTGCTCGCCTCCGCCGAGGCCAGCGACCGCTTCCACCCCGACGACGTCCAGTACCTGGTCGACTTGGGACTGCTGTGCCGGGGCCGCGCCGGCGGCATCGAGATCGCCAACCCCATCTACCGGGAGGTCCTGCCCCGGGAGTTGGCCTGGACCCTGCAGTCGGGCATCCCCCAGGAGACCGCCTGGTACCTGCGCCCCGACGCCACCCTCGACCTCGCCAAGCTCCTTGCCGCCTTCCAGGACTTCTTCCAGGAGCACTCCGAGCACTGGGTCGAACGGTTCCAATACAAGGAGGCCGGTCCCCAACTGCTGCTTCAGGCCTTCCTGCAGCGCGTCGTCAACGGCGGCGGGCGCATCGAGCGCGAGTACGGCCTGGGCCGGATGCGCACGGATCTGCTGGTCATCTGGCCCCACCCCGGGGGCGAGCAGCGGGTTGTCATCGAGCTCAAGATCCTGCACAAGACCCTGGACGCCACCCTGGAGCGCGGCCTCGCCCAGACCTGGGAGTACCTCGACCGCTGCCGCGCCGGCGAGGGTCATCTGGTGATCTTCGACCGCACCCCGGGCAGGCCCTGGGAGGAGAAGCTCTTCCGCCGGGTGGAGACGGTGCGGGGCCA
>NZ_CAJXYK010000040.1 GCF_913063425.1 uncultured Thiohalocapsa sp. | reverse complement strand
TTTCACCCGCCACTGAGGGCCGTACGGTAGGCGCGAACGGCATCGTACGCCGTGGGCTGATCCAGAAAGCTCGCGAGCTGGGCCAGGTCCAGCTCGGGCAGCACACGGCTTTGGTCCATGGCGACATACCGCTCGGCCTCCAAGCCATAGGGCGTGAGCCGGCCCTTGCGCCACCACCAGACCTCGGCGACGCCGAGCATGCGGTAAATCTCCAGCTTGTCGATGCGCCCCGAGGTCCACTCCACCTCGATGGCAAGCTGCGGGCGGTCCGCGTCGGCGTCGCCGAAGATCCAGCATTCGTCGGGCTCGGCCGCGCGCTCGTCCGGTGCGGATTCCAGCGTCCAGGCGCCCAGGGTGCGGAAGCGGATGCTGCGCTCCAGGCAGTAGGCTTCAACCAGGCAGCCAAGGGTGGATTTGATGCTTTCGTGAGTCCGTGACGGGCTCATGATCTCCACCTCGCCGCAGAGATAGCTGAGACGCGGTGCGCTGTGCTCGCCGCGCATGCGCAGCAGCGCCTGGAAATCGTCCCAGGTGGCCTCGCGCAGGAAGACGATGTTGTCGTGGTCGGCGCCGTGGACGGCATAGATTGCGGGCAGACCGGGCTCGCGCACCTGTTCGGCGGCTGTGGACATGGTCTGGGTCACACTCAGGTCAGCTGATGCTCGAAGGAGATTAGCGCAGTCATGAAGCGTGTGCGAGCGCCATTGAAGTCCGCATTAACGTGTGCGGGCCAGCCACCGATCCAGCGCATTCGCAAACGCCTGCCGGTCACGCTGGCTGAAGGCGGCGGGCCCGCCCGTGTCCACGCCGCTGGCGCGCAGGGTGTCCATGAAGTCGCGCATGTTGAGCCGCTCGCGGATGTTCTCGGGCGTGTAGCGCTCACCGCGGGGGTTCAGGGCCGTGCAGCCCTTGGCGACCACCTCGGCGGCCAGGGGAATGTCCGCGGTGATGATCAGATCCCCGGGCACCGCATGCTGTGCAATGTGATTGTCGGCGACATCGAAGCCGGCGCCGACGCGCACGCTCTGGATGACCCTGGACGGGGGTGTCTGCATGGGCTGGTTGGCCACCAGCGTGAGCCGCGTCTGCGTGCGCTCAGCGGCGCGGAAGAGGATCTCCTTGACGGGCTTGGGGCAGGCGTCGGCATCGACCCAGATGTGCATGGCGGCGTGCTCCTATTCGGGGTTGGACACTGCGGGCTCGCCCGCCACAGAGCGCCCACCGCGAGTATACTGGGGGATTGACCTGAGTATCCCCGCACATGAGCGCCATCGACCCCGCCGGCCCATCCGCCACCGACCCCGCCGATCCCGCCGGCTCCACGGAACCCCCCGAGCCCACCGACGCCAAGGCCGACGCCGGCGACGAGCCTGCGGCCGACACGCCGACCGCAGAGCCCGGCTTCCGCGCGCTGGGCCTGCCGCCGGCGCTCCTCGCGGCACTGGACCAGGTCGGCTACGAAACACCGTCGCCGATTCAGGCGCAGACCATCCCGCACCTGCTCGCCGGGCAGGATCTGTTGGGCCACGCGCCCACCGGCACGGGCAAGACGGCCGCATTCATCCTGCCGCTGCTGGCGCGGCTGGAGGTCGCGCGGCGCGCGCCCCAGGCCCTGGTGCTCACGCCGACGCGCGAGCTTGCGATCCAGGTGGCCGAGGCCTGCCGGCGCTACGCGGCGGCGTTGCCGGATTTCCATGTGCTGCCCATCTACGGCGGGCAGGACTACCGCGTGCAATTGCGTCAGCTGGCGCGCGGCGTGCACGTCATCGTCGGCACCCCGGGGCGGATCATGGACCACATGCGCCGCGGTACGCTGGACCTCGCGGCGCTGCGCGTGCTGGTGCTGGACGAGGCGGACGAGATGCTCCGCATGGGCTTCATCGACGATGTCCAGTGGATCCTGGAGCAGACGCCCTCCGAGCGTCAGATCGCGCTGTTCTCCGCGACCCTGCCGCAGGCCATCCAGCGCATCGCGCAGGCCTATTTGCAGGAGCCGGTCAAGGTCAGCATTGCGGCGCGCACGGCGACGGCCGAGACCATCCGCCAGCGCTGGTGGCTGGTGAGCGGGCTGCACAAGCTGGACGCCCTGACCCGCATCCTGGAGGTGGAGCCCTTTGACGGGCTGCTCGTCTTCGTGCGCACCAAGACGGCCACCGTGGAGCTCGCTGAGCGGCTGGAGGCCCGCGGCTACGCCGCGGCGGCACTGAACGGCGATCTGCCGCAGAAGCTCCGCGAGCAGATCGTGGCGCGCCTCAAGCAGGGCCAGCTCGACATCATCGTCGCCACAGATGTCGCCGCCCGTGGCCTGGACGTGGAGCGCGTGAGCCATGTCGTCAACTACGACATCCCCTACGACACCGAGGCCTACATCCACCGCATCGGCCGCACCGGCCGGGCCGGGCGCGCGGGCGAGGCCATCCTCTTCGCCGCCCCGCGGGAGCGGCGGATGCTGCGCGCCATCGAGCAGGCCACGCGCCAGCCCATCGAGCCGCTCAAGCTGCCGTCCACCGAGGCGGTCAACGACAAGCGCATCGCCGACTTCAAGCAGCGCATCACCGATGCCCTCGCCGCCGGTGAGCTGGATTTTCTGCAGGGCCTGGTGGAGCAGTATCAGGAGGAGCACGACGTGCCGGCGGTGGAGATCGCGGCCGCCCTGGCGCGGCTCGTCATCGGTGAGCAGCCGTTGCTGCTGCCGCCCGAGCCCGCGCGAGCGCCGGCGCGCCCGCCCCGGGGCGAGTGGCGCGACAAGCGCCCGGACCAGGCCCGGGGGCAGGGCATGGAGCGGGACCGGCCCCGGTTTCGGGATCGCGAGCCGGACCGCGGCCAGCGTGACTTCGGCAACCGGGGCCGGCGGGAGTGGCGTGATCGCGACGAGGACCAGGGTGCGCCGCGCCGGGAGCGTCGCGACGCTCGCGCCGAGCGCCGCCCGCGCGAGCGTGCCCCGGGCGCGCCCGGTGGCCAGCAACCTGAGCGCCGCACCGGCCCACCGGCCGAGGGCATGGAGCGCTTCCGCATCGAGGTGGGCCACGCCGACGGGGTGAAGCCGGGCAACATCGTCGGCGCCATTGCCAACGAGGCTGGGCTGGAGGGCCGCCATATCGGCCGCATCGACATCCGCGACGACCACACCACGCTGGACCTGCCCGCAGGCATGCCCAAGGAAATCCTCCAGCACCTGCGCAAGACGCGCGTCTGCGGCCGGCCGCTGGCCATCAAGCGCATCGGCGGCGGCGACCGGGACCGACGCCCGCCGCGCGAGCGCGAGCGCTGAGCGGGAGCCGCACGCATCCGCGCGCCAGGGTAGGGGCGAGCGTTGTGCCGCCTTGCAGCGAGAGCCCGATGTATCCAGCCATGCAACGGCTGAGCGCCCGGCAGCAGGAACACCCGAGTCGCCATCTCCGCATCCGCCCGATGCCACCTGTCCGGTCCCGGCCACAGACTGTGGTCACCTGGAATCACCTGGGGGACCGACACCATGCAGCGAAGCCACATCATTCTTGCCCTGCTGGGGCTCCTGACCGCAGCGCCAGCGCTCGCCGTCGTCGGCGACAACGCCTGCGAAGCGCAGGGGGATCTCAACTGCACGCAGCAGATTCCCGTCCCGGCGCCCGCCGCCCTATTGGGGATCGGGCTCGCAGGCCTGCTGCTCGCTCGGCGGCGACGCTGAGCGCCAGTTGCGGCGGGCGGGGACCGGTGCGGCGCCGCGCCGGCCCGCCGCGCCTGCGCGCAGCTGGCAAGGGCTGCGCCGAAGGCGCCGGATGCGGCCGGCTGCGGCCCTGGCAACTGCGCCGGCATGACCTGTGCCCCGGGGCGCAGCCGTGCCGAGCGCCCGGCCCCTCCGGCGCCGTCGCAGCCTGACCTAAGCGTCACATGAGCACGGCGCGCGCTTCCCGCCGCCCGGCGCGCCATGCTCGGCGGCGCGATGGACTCCGAGATCTGTTATCCTGAAGCCTTCGGGTGCCTCACCGGTCGGCACCGCAGCGGCATCAGGCCGCCGAATCCCGCTTAAAGCCGTTCGTGCTGCCGCTCAGCGTTTGACCCGCCGGGCGCCTCCCGTTTCAGCCAAGCAACCCACACACCCGCCCGGACCGGCTCCCGGCGGCGCAGCCAATGCGGCGCGCGCATTCCAGGGAGGGCATTTTTGGAGCTGATCCCATGTCTTTCGAAAACCTCGGCCTCGCCGCCGAGCTGCTGCGTGCCGTGCGCGAGCAGGGCTACACCGAGCCCACCCCGATCCAACGCCAGGCCATCCCGACCATTCTCACCGGCGCCGATGTGCTCGCCGGCGCCCAGACCGGCACCGGCAAGACGGCCGGCTTCACGCTGCCACTGCTGCAGCGACTGATGGCGTCCTGTCCGCCCGGCGCCGCGCGCCGCGGACAGCGGCCCATCCGCGCGCTGGTGCTGACCCCGACGCGGGAGCTCGCCGCCCAGGTGCAGGACAGCGTCGAGACCTATGGCCGTCACCTGCCCCTTACGTCGGCGGTGATCTTCGGCGGCGTCAAGATCAACCCGCAGATCGCCCAGTTGCGCCGCGGCGTGGATGTGCTGGTGGCTACACCCGGCCGGCTGCTGGACCATGCCGGGCAGGGCACGGTGGACCTGTCCCGCATCGAGATCCTGGTGCTGGACGAGGCGGACCGGATGCTCGACATGGGCTTCATCCATGACATCCGCCGGGTGCTGGCGCTGCTGCCGGACAAGCATCGGCGCCAGAACCTGCTCTTCTCCGCGACCTTCTCTGACGAGATCAAGGACCTCGCGAACCGGCTGCTGAACAGCCCGCAGCTCATCGAGGTGGCCCGGCGCAACACCGCCGCCGAGACCGTGCGGCAGACCGTGCACCCGGTGGACCGCCACCGCAAGCGGGAATTGCTGAGCCACCTCGTGGGCGCCAACGACTGGCGCCAGGTGCTGGTCTTCACCCGCACCAAGCACGGCGCCAACCGCCTCGCCGAGCAGCTGGAGAAGGATGGTCTCACCGCCGCCGCCATCCACGGCAACAAGAGCCAGGGCGCCCGCACCCGGGCGCTGGCCGGCTTCAAGACCGGTGACGTGCGCGTGCTGGTGGCCACCGACATCGCCGCCCGCGGCCTCGACATCGACCAGCTGCCGCACGTGGTCAACTTCGAGCTGCCCAACGTGCCGGAGGACTATGTCCACCGCATCGGCCGCACTGGCCGTGCCGGCAACGCCGGCGAGGCCATCTCCCTGGTCTGTGTGGACGAGCACAAGCTGCTGCGGGACATCGAGCGGCTGCTTGGGCGCCCGGTGCCGCAGGTGGTGCTGGACGGCTATGCGCCGGACCCGAGCATCCCCGCGGAGCCCATTCTGCGCGGCAAGGGCGGGCGCCGCGGGCAGGGCGACGACCGCGCCACCGACGGTGCCCGCCGTGGTGGTCAGCGCCGCGGCGCCGGGCGCAGCGAGGCCGGTCCCCGCAAGGCCCGCAGCCCGGCGGACCCAGCCGGGGCGCCGGGCGGCCGGCAACGCCACCACAGCGCCGCCGCAGACAGCCGGGTGGGCGACACCGGTAGATCGGCACCGCCGGCAAAGCGCAGCCAAAAGCCGGGCCATGTGCACCGCAACCCCCAGGCCGCTGCCGGCACCCAGCCTGAGCGCGGCCATCGCCACAACCGCTCCGGTCGTCGCCGCGAGGTGCCGGCCCTGCTCGGCGGTCGGGAGGACTGAGACCTCGAAACGCCCGGTGCAGAGTCCTGGGTGTCCCGCACACACAGGGTCGGCGCCCTGCCCGCCCTGTGCGGTTGCTTGATCCGCTCAAAGAATCTGACCCCATCGGTGTTCCCATTGCAGATGCAGGCAGCGAACGCCTGAGTACACGCAGCGGTTAAGCCCCGGTCCTCGGTGTCAAGCCAGGTGCCTATCGTCGGCACCTGACTTTTCATCAGAGGCCGACTGTCATGATCCGCTCCCTGCCGCCGCTGCTGTGCTGCGGTGCACTCGCACTCATTACCGGCGCCGCAAACGGCAACATCGTGTACCAAGAGACCTTTCCCTTTACGCGTGAGCTGACCCAGGACGCCGAGCTGCGCAACCAGGGCTGGTGCGGCGGCAATGCCGGCGATGCGTTCTGCAATAACCCTCAGGTTCCGGGCCCCGGTTCGCCGAATCAGGGCGGTGAAGGGGCCATCAGCGCGTCACCGGGCTCCACTGTCACGCCCAGTTTGGATATCAACAACAATCCCCAGGGGCCGCTCGCTGTCGATGCTTTTGCCTTCTGGTCGCAGACCGGCACGAATGCGCAGAGCTTCATGTACACCCAAGAGTACATGCTCGATGTGGCTATGCTGGACGCCGTGATGTGGGATCAGCGCGACAGCAGCGCAGATGCGATGCACTTGGCCTTCCGCATTCTGGACGACTGGTACATTTCGGAACAGACGTTTACGCAACCGGACGCGAGCCAGTGGATCGCCCAGTCGGCGTCTCTGGCGTCGCTGAGCTTCTTCCAGATCGACGGCGGCGGTGACCAGACGATCCTGCCGGGTGGCGATTCCGGTCCGTTGTTCGCTTCCCTGCCGGCGGGGACCATCAACGCCTTTGGCGTTTGGTGGGACAGCGACAAGACCCACACGTCGCGCATCGACAACTTCAAGCTGGTTGCGGCCGAGGCCCCGCTGCCCGGAACCCTTTGGCTCGTGGGCGGTGCTTTGGCGGGCATGGCCGGCATGCGTCGGCTCAGGGCCAAGCCCTGAGCGCCGCGCCTCAGCGCTGAGTGGCCTGCCGCCACAGGCGCTCGGCGCCAAACGCCTTAGGCCGACCGTTGTTGGGGATGGCACCCACAAAGTAATGAGGACGGTATACTGAACATCGCTGTTCCAGTAACGGTGACAGTAACGGTGACGGTATGCTGAACTCAACCATTATCGAGGAGGGTACACGCAACTCAGCGCGCGGTCGGCCGACGGCGTCGGTTCAAGCGCTTCTCTACGCGCCCGCGGCCGGGATGAGCCGCTGCTCCGCCTCGCGATATTTCTCGGCGGTCTTCGCGATGATGTCTGCCGGCAGCTCGGGTCCGGGCGGGGTCTTGTCCCAGTCGAGCGTCTCCAGGTAGTCGCGCACGAACTGCTTGTCGAAGCTGGGCGGGCTGATACCGGCCCGGTATTGGTCCGCGGGCCAGAAGCGGGATGAGTCGGGTGTGAGCGCCTCGTCGATGAGGTGCAGGCGTCCTGCTTCGTCCAGGCCGAGCTCGAACTTGGTGTCGGCGATGATGATGCCGCGGCTGCGGGCGTAGTCCGCGGCCTCGGCATAGATGCGCAGGCTGATATCCCGGATCTGGCCGGCCAGGTCGGTGCCGATCAGGTCCGCGGTGTGCTGGAAGCTCACGTTCTCGTCGTGGTCGCCGACGGCGGCCTTGGTGGAGGGCGTATAGATGGGCTGCGGCAATCTGTCGGCCTGGCGCAGCCCGGCGGGCAGCGGAATGCCGCAGACGGCGCCCGTGCGCTGATAGTCCTTCCAGCCGGAGCCGATGAGGTAGCCGCGGACAATGGCCTCCACCGGCAGCGGGCGCAACCGGCGCACGACGATGGCCCGCTCCCCCAGGGTGCGGCGCTCGTCCGCGTCGGGCACGACCTGGGTGAGCGGGATCTCGACGAGATGGTTCGGGACCAGCCCCCGGGTGCGCGCGAACCAGAAGTTGGACACCCGCGTCAGCACCTCCCCCTTGCCCGGGATGGGCTGCGGCAGTATCACGTCGAATGCCGACAGCCTGTCGGTGGTGACGATGAGCATGTGATCGTCATCGAGGCCGTAGATGTCGCGCACCTTGCCGCGGTTGATGAGCGGCAGATGCTTCAGCTCCGAATGGTAAAGGGCGTCTGGCATGGCGGTCATGGAAGTGGGGCCTGGGTGCGCCGGCGCCCGCAGTGGGCGCCGGCTCGAGCTGCGATCGAAGGCTGCACGTCGGCATCGGGCCTCGGCCCGTTGCCCCGCGCGTATGCTGTTGCGACTATAGCAGCCCACGCGCACCAACCCCGCCGTTGAGGCGGGCTCCAAGGACAACCCGGATGTTGCCGAACTGGAGGCATAAACTGGGGCGGATGAACTGGGGCGGATAAACTGGGATGGACACACGAAGCGCATCCACCGGCGCGCCTAAGCCCAGCCGGCTGGTCCTGCGCAGTACGCCAACTTGTGCCCGCGACGAGGCCGTCAACCCAAGCAGTCCATCGGAGCAAACCCCGAGATGCCCCAAGCCGCTGCACCGCATGATGCAACCGGTGGCGATGCGCACGGCGCCGACGCCACCCTTGCCGACCGAGCCGGCGCCCAAGCCAGCGCCGAAGCCAGCGCCGCTGAAGAGCACGCCTTCCAGCAGGCCTTCCGCGGCAGTTTCACCTCCGCCCTGCGCTGGCATCACCTGGACGCCCTCTGGGCCGTGCTGCGCGCCGATGCCGACGGCGGCTGGTATCTGTATGCCGTCGGCGAGCCGCCGCCCGAGGCACCGGCGAGCGCAGAGCAGGTGCACCGCTTCATCGACGAGATGGACGCCCTGCTGCGCCGTGAGCACGACGAGGACTACTGCGGCATCGTCTATGCGGACGACCTGAAGGCGCCGGCCTTGGTCAAGATCTACGATCCGAACAACCTGGGCGTCGTCTGCGGCTTCAGCGACAGCCCGCCGCTGCCGGGCTGGGTCATGAGCAAGCTCAAGCCGGTGGATCTGCCTGCAGCGCAGCCTGCGCCCAAGGGACGGCGGCGCTGGTGGCAGCGCCTGTTCGGCTGAGCCGCGCCGCGGCTGCGTTCTTCGCGCCGCCACCATCATTGACCGCCGGCCAGCGACTGCCTATCGTCCAGCGCCGTCCTGAAGCCGATCCGGAGACTCCCATGGCAAAGCAGATCATCCACACCGACCAGGCGCCCGAGGCCATCGGTCCCTACTCCCAGGCCGTGCGCGCCGGCGACACGGTCTACTTGTCCGGGCAGATTCCGCTGGACCCGGCCAGCATGACCCTGGTGGACGGCGACATGGAGGCGCAGGTGCGCCGCGTGTTCGACAACCTCCAGGCCGTCGCCCGCGCCGCCGGCGGCGAGCTCGCCGACGTCGTCAAGCTCAACATCTATCTCACCGACCTCAGCCACTTCCCGCTGGTGAACGAGCTGATGCAGGCCTACTTCACCGAGCCCTATCCCGCCCGTGCCGCCATCGGTGTGGCGAGCCTGCCCAAGGGGGCGCAGGTGGAAATGGACGCGGTACTGGTGCTCGGCGACTGAGGCTTTCGGCACAGGCGCTGATCGGGTCTTCCGGCCGTCGCCGCGCGGCTCGGCGTTGCCCGTGGCGCCCCCTGCATGCGGGGTGCCGCCCCAGTCCGCAATCGCGCGCACGGCCAGCGCATCGCAACGCCAGGCGGAGGCTCAGCGGCGACGACGAGCGCGCAGTCAACCGCTCGGCCCGCCATTGGTTGACAGCCCGGGGTGGGCACGGGAGGATTTCCCCCTGTTCTCATGCCGCCACTGCCGGCCCGGTATCCGAGCCCACCGTCGCCGCAGCGGCCCTGCCGATTCGACGCCCGTCCCATGCAAGCATCCGTCCCCGATCTGCCCGCCACCGCCCCCGAGCGCCACGACTGGACCATCGACGAGGCCGAGGCACTGCTCGGGCAGCCCTTCAACGACCTGTTGTTCGTCGCGCAGACGGCGCATCGCACGCGCTTCAATGCCAATCGCATCCAGCTCAGCACGCTCTTGAGCATCAAGACCGGCGGCTGCCCGGAGGACTGCGGCTACTGCTCCCAAAGCGCCCATCACGACACCCAGCTGGAGCGCGAGCGCCTGCTGCCGCTGGACGAGGTGCTCGACGCCGCCCGCCGTGCCCGGGACGCCGGCGCGACACGCTTCTGCATGGGCGCCGCCTGGCGCAATCCGACGGACAGGAACCTGGACACCGTGCTGGCGATGGTCACCGGCGTGAAGGACCTGGGTCTCGAAACCTGCGTGACGCTGGGCATGCTCACCGCCGAGCAGGCGCAGCGGCTCGCGGACGCCGGGCTCGACTTCTACAACCACAACCTGGACACCTCGCCGGAGTTCTACGGCCAGGTGATCTCCACCCGCACTTACCAGGACCGGCTCGAAACACTCGACCACGTGCGCACGGCAGGCCTCAAGACCTGCGCCGGCGGCATCCTCGGCATGGGCGAGGGGCGCCGGGACCGGGCCTCCATGCTCTGCCAGCTCGCGAACCTGCCGGCACACCCGGAGTCGGTGCCCATCAACCTGCTGGTGCAGGTGGAGGGCACGCCGCTCTTCGGCACCGAAGCCCTCGACCCCTTCGAGCTGGTGCGCACCGTCGCCGCCGCCCGGGTGATGATGCCGGGCAGCTATGTGCGCCTGTCCGCCGGCCGTGACGACATGAGCGACGAGCTGCAGGCGCTGTGCTTCCTGGCGGGCGCCAATTCCGTCTTCTACGGCGAGCGCCTGCTCACCACGGCCAACGCAGGCAGCGCGCGGGACCGGGCGCTGTTCCAGCGCCTGGGCCTCGCCTTCGAGACCGCCGAGCTGCCGGACCGCGATGCGCCCGGCGCCTGCCACCGCCACACGCCGCCCGAGGCCGAGACCCCAGCCGCGCCTTCCGCCGCGGGATGATGGCCACGGCCCTGCTGCGGCCGGGCAGCACCGGCGACCCGGGTCAACGCGCGGCCGGCAGACGCCGGCGCGACGACGCCGCGCTGCGGGCGGATCTGGAGCGCCTGCGCGATGCCCATCTCCACCGCGCCCGCCGCTTGCTGGACGGTCCCCAGGGCGTGCGCCCGGTCATCGACGGCTGCCGTGTGCTGTCCTTTTGCAGCAACGACTATCTCGGCCTCGCCGCACACCCGGTGCTTGCCGACGCCCTGCGCGAGGGTGCCCGCCGCTTTGGCGTCGGCAGCGGTGCCGCGCACCTGATCACCGGCCACAGCCAGGCCCATCGCCGGCTGGAGGAGGACCTCGCGGCCTTCGTCCGCCGGCCGCGGGCCTTGCTCTTCTCCACCGGTTACATGGCCAACCTCGGCGTCATCAGCGCGCTCTGCGAGCGGGGCGAGGCGGTCTATGCGGACCGGCTGAATCATGCCTCCCTCAACGACGGTGCCCTGCTCGCAGGGGTCCGCCTGCGCCGGTTCCCGCACGCGGATACGGCGGCCTTGGAGCGCATGCGCGCCGGCGGTGATGCCGCCCTGCTGGCCACCGACGGCGTCTTCAGCATGGACGGCGATCTGGCGCCGGTGCCGGCGCTGGCCCGCATTGCAGAGGCCGCCGACGCCCGGCTTCTGGTGGACGATGCCCACGGGCTCGGCGTCGTCGGGAGCGGCGGCCGCGGCACGCTGGACGTCTATCGCAAGCTGGGCTGGGACGATGACGGCTCGGTGATTCTCGTGGGCACCCTGGGCAAGGCCTTCGGCACCTTCGGCGCCTTCGTCGCCGCCAGCGATGCCGTCATCGAGACGCTCATCCAGCGCGCCCGCAGCTACATCTACACCACGGCCCTGCCGCCGGCGCTGGCGCACGCCACCTCCGCCGCATTGGCGCTGGCACAGCGGGAGGACTGGCGCCGCGAGCACCTGCAGGCGCTCATCGCCCGCTTCCGCACCGGTGCCGCGGATCTCGGCCTGCCGCTGATGGCCTCCGCGACCCCCATCCAGCCGTTGCTGACGGGCGATGCCGAGACGGCGCTGGCCTGGAGCCGGTCGCTGGAAGCGCAGGGCGTGCTCGTCACCGCCATCCGCCCGCCCACCGTGCCCAAGGGCGCCGCACGGCTGCGCATCACCCTGTCCGCCGCTCATGCCGAGCAGGACGTGGACCGGCTGTTGGCTCTGCTGGAGCGGTTGCCGTGCGCAGAAGAGCGGCAGAATTGCGAGGATTCGAGCGCATGAGCAGCGCATCGGGACAGCACAAATCGCCACGCAGGCCCCTGGTGCTGGTGCACGGTTGGGGCATGAACGCCGGGGTTTGGGCGGGGCTGCCGGCGGCGCTCACCGAGCGGTTCGAGCCGGTGGCGCTGGACCTGCCCGGCCACGGCGGCGCGGCCTTTTCACTCGAGCAATGGTCCCTCGACCACTGGGCCCAGGCCTGTCTGGAGCAGGCCGCCGAGCGGCTGTCGGCGCAGGACGGCGCCCGGGCCGTCTGGCTCGGCTGGTCCCTGGGCGGGCTCATCGCCCTGCAGGCGGCGCGGCTGGCACCGGCACGCATCGCGGCGCTGGTGCTCATGACCGCCACACCCCGCTTCGTGCGCGCCGTGGACTGGCAGGTGGCGGTGCCCGAGGGCACGCTCGGGCAGTTCCACGCCGGATTGCTGGCTGACCCCGCCCGCACGCTGGAACGCTTCCTCGCGTTGCAGGTCCGAGGCTCAGAGGATACACGCGGCCTGCTGCGGCGGCTGCGGGCCGGCATCGCCGAGCGCCCGGCGCCGGACCCGGCGGCGCTGGAGCAGGGGCTCATGTTCCTGCGTGAGGAGGACCTGCGCGGGCCGCTGCCGGACATCCGCCCGCCCGCGCTCTGGCTCTTCGGCGCGCGCGACACCCTGGTGCCGGCGGCGGCGGCAGAGCGGGTGGCGCTGCTGATGCCGCAGGCGCGGGTGCAGGTGGTGCCGGGTGCCGCCCACGCGCCCTGGCTCTCGCACGGGCAGGCCACGGCAACGGCCGTGCTGGAATTCACTGACGCCATCGGGTTGTGAGGGAGGTCATGCCGGATCAGGTGATGAACGCCATCGACAAGGCCGCCGCGCGCCGTGCCTTCGACACCGCCGCCGACGGCTACGACGCCGTTGCCGTGCTCCAGCGCGAGATCGGCGGCCGCATGCTGGAGCGGCTCGACTACATTCGGCTCACGCCCAAGCGCGTGCTGGACCTGGGCTGCGGCACCGGCGCGACACTGGACCACCTGGCCAAGCGCTGGCGCCGCGCCGAGATCATCGGGCTCGACTTTGCCCACGGCATGCTCACCCACGCCCGCCGCCGCGGTTACTGGCTGAACCGCCCGCGGCTCCTCTGCGCCGATGCCGAGCAGCTGCCGCTGGCAGATGACACAGTGGATCTGGTCTTCTCCAATGCCACGCTGCAGTGGGTCAACGACCTGGATGCCACCTTTAGCGAGCTGCTGCGGGTGCTGCGCCCGGGCGGACTCCTGCTGTTCAGCACCTTCGGCCCCGACACGCTCAGGGAGCTGCGCGCGGCCTGGGCCGCCGTGGACGACGGTGAGCACGTGAGCCCGTTTCTCGACATGCACGACATCGGCGATGCGCTGGTGCGCGCGCGCTTCGCGGACCCGGTGATGGACGTGGAGCGCATGACCCTCACCTATCCGGATATGCGTGGGCTGATGCGGGACCTGAAGCAGCTCGGCGCCCACAACGCACTCGCCGGCCGCTCGCGCGGGCTAACCGGCCGGCGGCGCCTGACGGCGCTGGCACAGGCCTACGAGCGCGAGCGCCGCGACGGGCGCCTGCCCGCCACCTACGAGGTGGTACACGGCCATGCCTGGGTCACGGCCAAGGCCCAGCGCCAGTTCGCCACGGCGGACGGCGTCGCGATTCCGGTGGAGGCCCTCGCCGGGCGGCGGCCGGCTGTAGGTGGCGGGCGATGAGCGGTGTCTTCATCACCGGCACCGACACCGGTGTCGGCAAGACCGAGGTCGCCGCCGGCCTGCTCGCCGCCTTCAAGGCCCGTGGCATCCCGGCGGTGGGCATGAAGCCGGTGGCGTCCGGCTGTGCGCCCGGCGACGACGGGCTGCAATCGGACGACGCCGTCAGGCTCATGGCCGCCGGCAGCCTGGACCTGCCCTACGACGAGGTGAATCCTTACGCCCTGGCGGACCCCATTGCCCCGCACATCGCCGCCGGTCAGGCGGGCGTGGACATCCGCCTCGGGCGCATCCGCAATGCCTATGCCGCGCTCGCCCAGCGCGCCGAGCGGGTGGTGGTGGAGGGGGTGGGCGGCTGGCGGGTCCCGCTGGGGCCGGCGCTGTCGGTGAGCGATCTGCCGAACGCGCTGGGCATCCCGGTGATCCTGGTGGTGGGCCTGCGGCTCGGGTGCCTCAACCACAGCCTGCTCACTGCCGAGAGCATCCGCGCCCGGGGCGTGCGTCTGGTGGGCTGGATCGCCAATGACATCGACCCCGACATGCGCGCCAAGGACGAGAACATCGCCACCCTGGCGGCCCTCATCGACGCACCCACCCTCGGTGTCGTGCCGCGCTTCGACCTGCCCAAGCCGGAGGTGGTGGCCGAGTACCTGGACCTGGAACCGCTGCTGCAGTGATCCCTGCCGCTTGCCGCCGGCATGCGGGGCCGGCCCCGCCCCGTGCTAAGCTCAGGCGCAATCCGGCGACGGGCGGCCCGTGTGCGACGCGCATGCGTCGGGCCGACTGCGCCGACCTGCGTTTGTTTAGATCCAGGAACCACACCATGTCCGATTCGACTTTCCGCCGCTGCGGGGCGGCGTCCCCCGGCCGCCGCCGGATGGGTGTCCATCCCGGCGCTCCGCCGGCCCGGCCGCGGGCGGCGGGCTGGGTGCCGCTCTGGATCGGTCTGTTGCTCATGCTCTGGGCCGCCTGCGCCGCGGCGGACCCCATCGGCCAGGCGCTGGCGCTCGGCAACGCGAGCCTGGTGGTGGAGGAGGGCGGGCGCACCGTCATTGCAGACAACGCCGACCGCGGCATGGTGCCGGCGTCCACCATGAAGCTGTTGACGGCGCTCGCCGCCATCGAGCGCTGGGGGCTCAGCCACCGCTTCACGACGCAATTCCGCCGCGGTGGCGACGGTCGGCTGTGGGTGGTGGGCCAAGGCGATCCCTATCTGGTGTCGGAGGAGCTGGACCAGGCCGTGCGGGCGCTCAGGCGCCAGGGGGTCAGCAGCGTCAGCGGCATCGGCCTGGACGATACGCTGTTCGCGGCCGGCGACCGCATCCCCGGGCGCTCGTCCAGCCACAACCCCTATGATGCGCCGGTGACGGCGCTTGCGGTGAACTTCAACACGGTGAACGTCGTTGTCTCCGGCGGCCGGGTCAGCACGGCCGAGACGCAGACCCAGCTCACGCGCACGGCCCAGCGCATGGGTGCGGCCATGGGCGCCGGCAAGCACCGCATCAATCTCAGGACCCGCGACAACGCCCTGAGCCACTTCGGCGAGCTGCTGAGCGCGAAGCTCAAGGCCGCCGGCATCCGGGTGAACGGCGGGGTCACGGTGGGCCGGGTGCCGGCGGGCGCGACATTGCTGCTCACGCATCGCAACAGCCGCCCCCTGTCCACGGTGGTGGAGAACATGCTGGAATACTCCACCAACTTCGTCGCCAACGACCTCTTTCTGCTGCTCGGCGAGCGCGGCGGGCGCAGCAGCATGGCCCAGTCGCAGCGCGCTCTGGAGGACTGGGCGCGGCGCAAGTTCGGCTGGCGCGACTTCGTCATCGAGGACGGCGCCGGCCTGTCCCGCGGCAACCGCCTGAGCGGGCGTCAGCTCATCGACGTGCTGGACGCCATGGCGCCCTACCGCAACCTGGTGCCGGCGCAGGACGGCAACCCCAATGTCCGCGCCAAGACCGGTACGCTGCGCGGCGTCAGTTGCTACGCCGGCTGGGTGCGCCGCAACGCTGGCTGGACCCCCTTCAGCCTGCTCATCAACCAGCCCGTGTCCTACGGCTTCCGCAACCAGGTGGCGAGTGCGCTGGCGACCGCGCCGACACTGGCGCGGTACTGAGCGGCCGGTGGTATCGGGCGCCGGGAGGAGGTCGCGGCAGCGCGGGGCGACGGGCGCGTGCCGCTGTGTGCGCCGATGGTCGCGCCGGCTGCCGGGGCTCGCGGGCAGCCTGGCCGCTGCCTGCTGGCTTGCCGGCTGCGCGCTGGAGACCTTGCCGCCGCAACAGTCCGGGGGCGGCAGGCCCGAGGGCACTGGCGCCGCCATGGCCGCCACGCCCTATTGGAAAGTTGACGGCGATTATCCGTCGCTCGCCCCGCTGTTGCGGCGGGTGACGCCGGCGGTGGTGAATGTCGCGGTGATCTCCGAGGTGAGTCTCGAGGACCATCCCTTCCTGACGGACCCGGCCTTCCAGCGCTTCCTGGAGCAGTTCGACATCGAGCCGCCGACGCCGGAGGAGCTGCGCCGGCGCGAGAGCGTCGGCTCCGGCGTCATCGTAGACGCAAGCCGCGGCATCGTCCTCACCAACGCGCATGTCATCGAGGACGCCCGCGACATCACCGTGACGCTCAAGGACCGGCGCAGCTTCAAGGCACGGCTCATCGGCCGTGATCCGGGTACCGATGTGGCCGTGCTGCGCATCATGCCGCTGGATGCGCCGGACCTGGCCTTCGCCGACTCCCGCGATCTGGAGGTGGGGGACTTCGTGCTCGCCATCGGCAACCCCTTCGGCCTGGGCCAGACCGTCACCTCCGGCATCGTCAGCGCCGTGGGGCGCACCGGCATCGCCGACGACAGCCTGGGCGAGCTGATCCAGACCGACGCCTCCATCAACCCCGGCAATTCCGGCGGCCCGCTCATCGATCTCGCCGGGCGCATCGTCGGCATCAACACCGCGCTGATCGGCCCCACCGGCGGCAACGTCGGCATCGGCTTCTCGGTGCCGTCGAACCGGGTGCAGCGGGCGGTGGATCGGATTCTGGCGCGCTAGTGCATCAGTGCGGAGATCGCGACGCCGCCCGGGCACACCGGCTTCAGTCGGTCTGGCTCACATATCGGCCACCGCGTTGCGTCGTGGCGCCGTTGCGCGAATCCTCTTGCGAGCCCCAGCCCCAGCCCCAGCCCCAGCCCCAGCCCCAGCCCCAGCCCCAGCCCCAGCGTCAGAGCAGGGACAGTGTCCCGCGAAACCTCAACGCAAGCCGCGCTCCCGGCCGTCAGCGAGCAGCGGCGCGAGCACCTCATAGGCCGCGTCCGGGTCCAGCTCGTAGTTGTCCAGATCATCCATCCAGCGGTTTTTCGCCACCCGCTTGGCGCCGGGGACGTCGCGCACCAGTGCCGGGTCCAGATAGGTGGGCGGGGTCTGGGCGACACGAGCGCTCAAGGCCGGCTCCCAGAGCATCGGTGTGGTCAGTACCGTGCGGTTGGCGTGGACCACGCCGGGGCAGTTCCCGAGCCAGCCGATCTTGTGCTGGAGGCTGCCCTGGTGCGCGAAACAGCAGTCCGCAACCGTTGTGAAGACCACCGCCTCGAACAGCGGGCGGCCCACCAGGCTCACCACCGGCAGCACGCCGGCGAGGGCGGCGGCGATGGCCGTCGCGGCCCGCTGCTCCGCGGCGATGAGCCTTGCGTGTCCGGCGTCGGGCGCGTTGGCAGGCCCGTAGGGCACGGAGAAGCCGTCGATGACGAGTGCCGCATGCGGGTAGTCTGCCGCGAGCCGGCGGCCGATGGCGATGAGCCCCGGCACCTGCGATACCCAGGTGCGGTTGTCCATGCGCAGCGTCACCCAGAGGATGGGGTGGTGGTTGCGCCGCAGCCCCGCCGCCCGGGCAAGCACGGCGTCCGGCACGCGCTGTGCGGCGAGCCGATGCACCCGCGCGAGCAGCGCCTCGCTCATACGCGTGCCGCCGACGCGCAGCAACAGGCGGTGCTCGCGCTGCGCGGCCTGGATGGGTGCCGGAAAGATTGCGCGCTCCACCTGGATGCCCGCTGCGGAAAGCTCCGGAAAGAGCGCCTCCGGCGGACCCCAGGGCTCGGCGCAGACGAGGAGGCCGGCCGGCGGCGTGCTGTCGCCCTTGTGGCAGGATGCCGCGAGACGCTCCAGGCCGCTCAGGGCGTTCCAGAGGTGATGTGCGAACTGTCGGTTGTCGAGCAGGACCCAAGGCCGCGGCGGGTCCGTGCGGCGCAGATAGGCGTCTACGGCCCGGTGCTCGGCGAGCAGGTGGGCCCGCAGCTGGTCGATCTCGTCCCGGCCGTGCCAGCGCGTGGCATCCGCCAGCAGCAGGGCGGTGCGCAGCGCCGGCAGGAAGAGATAGAGCTTGATCCAGCCGCGGCCCTCGCGGCCGGCGGCGAGCAGCATCGCGGGTGCTTCTCCGTCGGCTGGAAACCAGTAGAAGATGGGCTGATTCTGCGCGGCCAGGAGCCCGTGAATGGCGCGGCGGAGCCGGCCCGTCACCGGGCAGACGGCCTCCACGGCGGCCTGGTCCAGGGCCTCCAGCTGAAAGGCGGTGCCGTCCGTATCCGGCTCCAGGCCGAGCTGGCGGCGGCGTGCGATGCGCTGCGGTGGCAGGTGCGACTCGGGGATCAGCCCGCGGTTGGCGGCAATGTGTGCCGGCTTCAGGGCGTGGCTGCTGAGCCATGCGGCGTCGCCGCCGCCTGGGCTGCGTAGATCGATGCACCGGTAGTCCGGCGTCGCGGCCAGGGCCTGCCGTAGCACCGGTGCCGGCGGCAGGGGCCAGGGGCATGCGGGCTTGGCTGTGTCGGGCGCAGGCAGGTGGAGCAGGCGTGCCTCCAGTGCCACATAGTGACGCAGCTCCAGGTCCGCGACCGCGGGCAGCCGGCGCGCGAGCTGAATCGCTCGGCCCCAGAGCTTGCGGGGCAGGGCGGTCAGCGGGCGGGTGCGGCGCGGCACGGGGGCCTGCGCTCGGGCGCCGGCGGGCGGCGACTCAGCCGCCGGTCACCGGCGGGAAGAAGGCCAGCTCGTCACCGTCGGTCACCGGCGTGTCGGGCTGGGCCAGCTGCTGGTTCACGGCGGTGAGCACGGGCCGATAGTCATCCAGGGCTGCGGCCCAGGCGCCGCCGCGGGCTCGCAGCCGGGCGCGGACCTCGGCGACGGTGCCGGCGTGCTCCGGCGGCAGCTGCTCCTCGGATGTGCCCACGACCTCGCGCAGGCTCGCAAAGTAGCGCACCCGGATCATGGCAGCAGCTCCGTGAAGGGGATGAAGCTCACGGGCTCTCCGGCGCGGAAGGCTTGATGCTCCACCAGCTCCACCAGCCCATCCGCCCAGGTGAGCGAGGTGAGATCCGCCGAAGAACGGCTCGCGAAGACCTCGACCAAGGGATCTCCGGCGGTATCCGCCCGGAGCCGGGCGCGCTGGTACTCGCGGCGCTTGTCCGGCTTGGGCCAGTCGAAGCCGGCGGCGGCGCGGATGCGCTTGGGTGCCGGCAGTGGGTCCATGCCCTGCATGCGCTGGATGAAGGGGCGCGCGAACAGGCAAAAGGTGACGAACAGCGACACCGGATTGCCCGGGCTGCCGATGAAGGGTGTGTCGGCGATGTGGCCGAAGGCCAGGGGCCGGCCCGGGCGCATGGCGACGCTCCAGAGGTCGAGCCGGCCAAGCTCCGCCACCGCCGGGCGCACATGGTCCTCCTCGCCGACGGAGACACCGCCGCTCGCGAGCACCAGGTCCGCGTGGGCGGCGCCGTCGGCCAATGCCGCCTTGGTGGCGTCGCGGGTGTCGGCGACGATGCCGAGGTCCAGGACCTCGCAGCCGAGCCCTGCGAGCAGGGCCTGGAACAGGGTGCGGTTGGAGTTGTAGATCTGCCCCGGGCCCAGCGGCGCCCCCGGCTCCACAAGCTCGTCGCCGCTTGCGAAGATGGCCACCCGCAGCCGGCGGTGGACCGTCAGCGCCGCGGCACCCACGGAGGCGGCCACCGCCAGGTGCTGTGGGCCGAGGCGCTGACCAGCTGTCAGTATCACCTCCCCCGCGCGCAGCTGCTCACCCCGGCGGCGAATGTTGCGCCCGGGCTGGATCTCAGCGGGCAGCTGCACCCGGGCGTCGTCGAGGACCTCGCAGGCCTCCTGCACCACCACGGTGTCGGCGCCCGCGGGCACCGGCGCCCCGGTGAAGATGCGCGCCGCAGTGCCGGGTGCCAGGGGCTCGGCGCTGCTGCCGGCGGGGATGCGCTGGCTCACGGGCAGCACACCTGTGCCGGCATCGGCGGCGCGCAGCGCATAGCCGTCCATGGCGCTGTTGTCCCAGGCCGGCTGGTCGATGGGGCTCACGACGGGGGCCGCGAGGACGCGCCCCAGGCTGTCGGTGAGGGATACCTGCGCCGTGCCGGCGACGGGCCGGGCCTCGGCGAGGAGCAGATCCAGCGCCGCCTCCACCGACAGCGGCGGCTGCGCCGGCTCTCCACAGTCGTGGGCGCCCGCCATGGTCAGCGCTCGCCGAAGCGCGCGATGAGCTGCGCGAAGTTACAGGGCCGGGTGCGGCTGTCCAGCTGGCTCTCGAGGATGCCCTCCCAGGCGGTGCGGCAGGCACCGGTGGAGCCGGGCAGGCAGAAGACGAGGGTGCCGTTGGCGATGCCGGCGAAGGCCCGGGACTGCACCGTGGAGGCGCCGATCTCCTGGTAGGAGATGTGCCGGAAAAGCTCGCCGAAGCCGTCGATGGTCTTGTCGAACAGGGGCAGCACGGCCTCGGGGGTGCTGTCGCGGCCGGTGATGCCGGTGCCGCCGGTGCTGATCACCACGCGCACGTCGTCATCGGCGATCCAGCGCGAGAAGAGGGCGCGCAGCTGGTAGCGGTCGTCGCGGCAGATGACCTTCTCCACCACGCGATGGCCGGCGGCCTGCGCCTGCTCGCGCAGATAGTCGCCGGAGGTATCGTCGGCCTCGGTGCGGCTGTCGGAGACCGTGAGCACCGCGAGGGCCAGCGGTTGGAACGGGGCGTCGTCGGGAGTGCGGCTCATGCGTGGATCGGCTGCGTTGATGCTGTAACGCTGGATTCTGGCGGTCACGCGGCAAAGGTCAAGACTGTGGGAGCGGCATGCCCGAGCTGCGATGATGCCGCATCAGGCCGGTTCCCAAGCGTTCAGCTCGGCATCCGGCTGCGGCCCGAAGAAGGCTTCATCCACGCGACCGTTGAGACCACCGGGACGGCGTGCCGGCGGCGATTCGGCCAGGGGCACCAGCCGAGCTTAGGGTTTGCCTGCCTTGGCGAGGATGATCTCCTCCCCCTGGTGCGCGCGCTCCAGCAGTCTGGAGAAGAGGGGCTTCGCCTCGTGGACATTGACGGTATTGCTTATAGACGGCTCAAATGGACTGGGGCCAAGGCGAAGACCAGCCGCGCGGCCCATGTCCGGCAACGAGCGGTGCGTCAGAGCCACTTCGGCACCAGAATCAGCAGCCAGATGACGGCCGCAAACAGGATGCTGACGAACACCGCGGCGGAGGCGATGTCCTTGGCGCGGGCGGACAGCTCATGACGCTCGGAGCCGATGCGATCGACATTCGCCTCGATGGCGGAGTTCAGCAGCTCGACGATGGGCACCAGCAGCAGGCTGCCCACGAGCATGGCGCGCTCCACCGGCGAGTCGCCGAGCCAGAGCCCGAGCGGCAGCAGCGGGATCAGCACCAGCAGCTCCTGTCGGAAGGCCTCTTCGCCTTCCCAACAGGCCTTGAGCCCCTGCATGGAATAGCCGAAGGCGTAGATGACCCGCTTCCAGCCGTGGACGTTGCGGTGGGCCATGTTGCTGTTGCGGGCCGGGGAAGCGGCCCGCCTAACCGTCAGCCAGCTCCAAGCGCCGCTCCACCCGGTCCAGACGGCGGCGCAGTTCTTCGATATCCGAACGACCGCCGTACACGCCTATCGTCAGGGCACCGATCTGCTGGCCCATGCCGGCGAGCTGGGCCTTGGTCGATTCCGCGTGGCGTTTCAGCTTTGCGATATCGGCACGGATCGCCCGCAGCTGCCCGAGCACCAGGTTGTCGAGGTCGTTGGCCATTGGATTCCCTCGCGGGCGTGTCTGTGGGCGCTTTCGCTCAATCCTCCCCCCGCTCCGGCTTCCAGGCCAGGTCCAGCTGGCGGGCGGCGCGCACGTCGTCCAGGCGGCGCACGGGCAGGGTGTAGGGGGCCTGCTTGAGGGTCTCAGGGTTTTCCTGGGCCTCGGCACGGATCTTGGTCATGGCGTCCACGAAGCCGTCCAACGCCTCCTTGGGCTCGGACTCGGTGGGCTCCACCAGCAGGCACTCGGGCACCAGCAGCGGGAAGTAGGTGGTCGGCGCGTGAAAGCCATAGTCCAGCAGGCGCTTGGCGAAGTCCATTGCATTGGTGCCGTACTCTTTGGCTTCCTTTTTCAGCGTGACGATGAACTCGTGGCTGGCGCGACGCTCCGGATAGGCAGCCGTGAAGCCGGCGTCCTTGAGGCGGGCCAGCAGGTAGTTGGCGTTCAGGGTGGCGTACTCGGAGACGCGGCGCATGCCCTCGGCCCCCAGCAGCCGGGCGTAGATGTAGGCCCGCAGCAGGATGCCCATGTTGCCGCCGAAGGCGGTCATGCGGCCGATGGACTCGGGGCGGTCCTGCTCCACCTGCCAGTGGTAGGCATCGTCGTCCTTCACCACCAGCGGTACGGGCAGGTAGGGCTCCAGGCGCTTGGAAACGCCCACCGGGCCTGCACCCGGCCCGCCGCCGCCGTGGGGCGTGGAGAAGGTCTTGTGCAGGTTCATGTGGATGACGTCGAAGCCCATGTCGCCGGGCCGGACCTTGCCCAGAATGGCGTTCAGGTTGGCGCCGTCGTAGTAGAGCAGGCCGCCGGCCTCGTGCACCGTCTCGGCAATGGCCTGGATGTTGCGGTCGAAGACGCCGACGGTGCTCGGATTGGTGAGCATGATGCCGGCGGTCTGCGGACCGACGGCGTCACGCAGGGCCGCGATGTCCACGTCGCCGTTGCTGCCGGTGGGGATCTCGCGCACCTGGAAGCCGGCCATGATGGCCGAGGCCGGGTTGGTGCCATGGGCGGCGTCCGGCACCAGGATCTCGCGGCGGTCGTGGTCGCCGCGCGCATCGTGGTAGGCGCGGATCATCATCACGCCCGCCAGCTCGCCCTGGGCACCGGCGGCGGGTGCCAGCGACACGGCATGCATGCCGGTGACGATCTTCAGCATGTCCTGAAGCTCGTGCAGGCAGGCCATGATGCCCTGGCTGTGGCTTTCCGGCGCCGCCGGGTGCCGGGCCAGAAAGCCGGGCAGGGACGCGAGGCTGTTACAGGCCCGCGGGTTGTACTTCATGGTGCACGAGCCAAGCGGATAGAAGTGCGTGTCGATGGCGAAGTTCTGCTGCGACAGGCGCGTGTAATGGCGCACGGCCTGCAGCTCGGAGACCTCCGGCAGCGGCGCACGGGTCTTGCGGCGCAGGCCGGCGGGCAAATCCGAAATATCGGCCTCGTGCAGCGGGGCCTGGGCGGGGGCCGTGCGGCCGGGGCGGGATTGTTCTTGGATCAGCATAGGGCTTCCGGGAGCAGTCGAAGGCTGACAGGGGTCGAAGTGTCGGGCGATGCTCGTCCCTCAGGCCGGTTCGGCGACGACCTCGGCGACGCGGCGCGCCGCTTCTGTTGGGGAGGATTCATCGAGGAATCGATATCGCCCGATCAGCGGCGGTGTTTCGCTCGGGTCGAATGGCTTCGCAACAATGGGAATGACGCGCTTATTGTCGGCTACGGCAGCGCCCAGCTCGAACAGCGCCCAAGGGTTGTCAACGCTGTTTGGTGTTAAAACGAAGACGAGTATGTTGCTGTCCCGAAGGGCTCTCTCCGTCGCATCCTTCCACTCGTCTCCGGGGCGAATCTCAGCCGCATCGAACCAAAGCTTGACGCCGGCATCGCGCAGAGCAGTGCTGAACTGCGCGGCCCACACCTTGTCCGCAGCTGCGTAGGCGAGGTACACGAGGGGTTCATGTGATCGGTGCATCGCGGAGCTCCGTGAGGCGACATGCCAGATCGGCCAAGTATCGATCGGCGTCGTTAAGGGCAAGAATGTCCTCGCCGGCGTGGCTGATGAACACCAGCGGTGGCGGCACCCCCGGTGGGCCTACTTGCTGCGTCACGATGCGGTCGGGGACTCAGGCGAGCGCCTTCAGCGCGGCCTCGTAATCTGGCTCCTCGCCGATTTCCGGCACCAGCTGCGTGTAGATGACCCGGCCGTCGGCGTCGAGCACGACGATGGCGCGGGCGGTGATGCCGGCAAGCGGGCCGTCCTCGATGAGCACGCCGTAGTCCTTGGCGAAGGCCTTGGAGCGCATCATGGACAGCGGATGCACGTTCTCGATGCCCTCGGTGGCGCAGAAGCGGCCCATGGCGAAGGGCAGGTCGGCGGAAACCACCAAACAGACAGCGTCCTGACGGCCGGCGAAGGATTCGTTGAACTTGCGGGTGGAAGTGGCGCAGACCGGCGTGTCCAGGCTCGGCACGATATTGAGCAGAACCTTTTTGCCGGCGAGCTCCGCGAGCGTCTTGTCGCCCAGGTCCTTATCGACGAGCTTGAAGTCCGGTGCGGGACTGCCGACGGCGGGCAGCTCGCCGGCGAGGTTGACGGGGTTGCCTTGCAGTGCGGTCTGGGCCATGGGTGGTCTCCTTGGAGAAGGGCTGGGGACTGGGGGCTGGGGACTGGGGGTTGGGCGCGGGCTGCGAGTCGTGAGGCTCGGGGTGGGCGGCCTACGCCGCGTCCCTCGTCACTGGTTGCTCAGTACCGCTGCCAGCTTGTCGCGGAAGGCGACCATGTCTTCCTCTGTGCGCATTTCGGTGGCGCACACCAGCACCGCCGGATCCAGCTCGGGATACTCCGCGCCGAGGTCGAAGCCGCCGAGGATGTCGTGCTCGGCCAGGGCGTGCAGCACTTCCGCGGTGGATGCGGGCAGCCGCAGCGCCTGCTCGTGGAACACCGGGCTGTCGAAGAGCGGCTCGACCCCCGGGATCCCGCACAGCAGCTCCATGAGCCGACGCGTGTTGGCATGGCAGCTGGCGGCGACGCGCTCCAGGCCGTCCGCGCCGAGGATGGCCATGTGGATGGTGGCGGCGGTCACCAGCAGACCCTGGTTGGTGCAGATGTTGGAGGTCGCCTTGGAGCGGCGGATGTGCTGCTCGCGGGCCTGCAGCGTGAGTGTGTAGCCCACCTTGCCGTCGGCGTCCAGCGTCTTGCCGGCGATGCGCCCCGGCAGCTGGCGGACGAAGTCCTGCTTGCAGGTCAAAAAGCCGAGATAGGGCCCGCCGGAAGCGAGCGGCATGCCAAGCGGCTGGCCTTCGCCGCAGGCGATGTCGGCGCCGGTGCCGCCCCAGTCGCCGGGCGGGCTCAGCACCGCCAGCGCCACCGGGTTGACCACGCCGATGACCAGCATGTTGTGCTGATGCGCCCAGTCGGTGACCGCGTGCACGTCCTCCAGCACGCCGAAGAAGTTCGGCTGCGGCAGGACCACGGCGGCCACCTCCTCGTCGCCGGCGGCGGCTGCGTAGTGCGCTACGGGTGTCTGGCCGGTGGTGCGGTCGAAGTCCACGGGGATGAGCTCGATGCCCTGATTGCCCACCAGTCCGCGCGCGGTGCGTCGGTAGGATGGGTGCAGGGACTTCGGCACCAGCACCCGCTTGCTCTTGCACTTGCGGTTGGCGCGCACTGCCATCAGCACCGCCTCGGCCAGCGCCGAGGCGCCGTCGTAGAGCGAGGCGTTGGAGACGTCCATGGCGGTCAGCGCCGTCATCATGGACTGGAACTCGTAGAGCACCTGCAACGTGCCCTGGCTCGCTTCCGCCTGGTAGGGCGTGTAGGCGCTGTAGAACTCCCCGCGGGTGGTGATCTGCCAGACGGCGGCGGGGATGTGGTGCTCGTAGGCACCGGCGCCGATGAAGCACAGCGGCTCGCCGTCTGCGCGCGCGCGACCCTGCATCAGCCGCGTGACCTCCATCTCGGACAGGCCCGCGGGAATGCCGTCGAGCCCCTTCGCGCGCAGCGCCGGCGGAATTTCGTCGAACAGGTCGTCGATGCGCTCGGCGCCGATGACGGCGAGCATCTCGGACACATCGGTTTCGGTGTGGGGGATGAAGGGCATGATGGGGGTCTGCGTATCGTCGTCGCGGGTGGATCGGCTTTGGGCTGGCCGGCGGCGGCGCAACCCGGCGCAGTTGGCAGCCGGCGGCTGCGGGCGCGCTGCCGGGGCGTCGGCGCGCGCCGCGCCGGGGCCTGTACGGTGGCGCAGTGGCGCCGTGGCGCGTTGCGCAGCGCGCCGCCCGGCTCAGGCTTCCTCTTCGACCACCTGCTGGTAGGCGTCTGCATCCAGCAGCCCGGCGGCCGGGTCGTCGCCGGCGAGCTTCAGCTGGAAGATCCAGCCTTCGCCGTAAGGGTCTGAGTTGATGGTTTCAGGGGCGCCGTCGAGCGCCTCGTTGACGCTCACGACCTCGCCCTCCAATGGCGCATAGATATCGGACGCCGCCTTCACCGATTCAACCACGGCGCAGGCGTCCTCGGCGGCGAGCGCTTTGCCCACCTCCGGCAGCTCCACGAAGACGAGGTCGCCCAGGGCGTCCTGGGCGTGGTCGGTGATGCCCACGGTGACGGTGCCGTCGCCGTTGTCGCGGACCCACTCGTGGCTCTCGGTGTACTTGAGGTCGGCTGGGATGTCGCTCATGGCGGACTCCTGTAGGCTCGGTTCCGGAAGGGGTGCAGTTGGGTGCCGCCGGACGCGCCGCGTCAGCGGCAGGCGGACTCAGAGGTCGATCTTGGGCTGTCCATTGCGCACGAAAGGGGGCTTGACGATGCGTGCCGGCACGGCCCTGCCGCGGATGTCCACGGCGACCTCGCCGGCCGCCGCGGCGGCCGCGTCGATGCGTGCCAGCGCGATGGAGCGCTCCAACGTCGGCGAGAAGCCGCCGGAGGTGATCTCGCCGACGTGCTTGCCGTCCAGGAGCACCTGCTGGTGTGCGCGCAGCACGCCGCGCCCGGTGAGCAGCAGACCGACACACCGCGGCAGGTCGGCGGCCTCGCGGCGCGCTGCCAGCGCCTTGCGCCCCATGAAATGACGCTCCGGCGGCTGCCAGGCGACGGTCCAGCCGAGGCCCGCAGACAGGGGGTCGGTGTCTTCGTCCATGTCCTGGCCGTAGAGGCTCATACCGGCTTCCAGGCGCAAGGTGTCCCGGGCGCCGAGGCCACAGGGCGCGACGCCGGCGTCCAGCAGGCCCTGCCACAGGGCGCCGACGGCCTCCGCCGGCAGGATGATCTCGAAGCCGTCTTCGCCCGTGTAGCCGGTGCGGCCCACGAGCCAGCCGTCGCCTTCCGCGGCATGGAAGGGCTTCAGTGTCATGGCCGCAGCGCGGATGGACGCCGGCAGCAGCGGCTCGGCCAGACTGCGTGCGCTCGGGCCCTGCACAGCGAGCATGGCGAGGTCGTCCCGTCGGGTGACGGTGGCGTCGAATCCGGCGGCGCGCTCCTGCATCCAGGCAAGATCCTTGTCTGCGGTGGCGGCGTTGACCACCGGCCGGTAGCGTTGCGGGCCGAGGTGGTAGCAGATCAGGTCATCGACGACGCCGGCGCGCTCGTTCAGCATGCAGCTGTAGAGGGCACGGCCGGTCCAGGCGTCTGTTTGGGCGAGCTTGCCCACGTCGTTGGCCAGCAGGAACTGGAGATAGGGCTTTGCGGCGGGCCCGGTCACGTCCACCGGCTGCATGTGCGAGACGTCGAAGACGCCGGCGTTGCGGCGCACGGCGTGGTGCTCGTCGAGCTGGGAGCCGTAGTGCAGCGGCATGTCCCAGCCGCCGAAGGGCACCATCTTGGCACCAAGGGCGACGTGGGCATCGAAAAGGGGTGTTCTGGAACCCATGCGGGCCTCCCGGGTCGGGCCGGTGTGCGGCCGGCGATTGGACAAGCGGCGGCGCGCCGGCATTGCTGCCGGCGCGCCGCCCCTCTGTCCTGAACCTGAGAGTTTGCAGCGATGCCAGGGTCTCGGGTCGATACCTGGTCTGGCGTCTGCTGCTGCCCCGTCGGTGGGCCGGCTGCGATGCTGTCTGCGCCGGCCGCTCTCCAGAGTCGGTGCGTGGTGCCGCGGTCCTTTTGCCTGAGCGATTCCGGGCGGTGTTGCGCCTTCGGCGCCGGCCTTGCGCTGGACTGTGTCGCCCGAGGCTGCCGGTCTCTCCCGCGGCTCCGAAACCGTTTGCGGACTATAAACGTGCTGCCGCGCTGTGCCAAGGCACAGCTTTACAAAGATTGACGCAACCGCAACGCGGCGCCGGTAAGATTCCCGCCGTCGGCTGTGGCCCGATGCGCATGTCCACAGCCGCGCCGCATCGGCGCGTCACCGGCAGCGCCGGGCCGCGGCAGCGAGCTTTTCATCGTAGCGGTTGGCGCGGTAGCCGGCACCATTGTAGCCCTTGGCGAAGCTCGCCCAGCGCCCGCGGCGCAAATGGCCCATCAGCTCGTTGTTATCGATGAAATTCAGCATGTGATTGAACTGGGCCTTTTCGCCGGTGAAGCTCTCGACCACGAACTGCTCCATGGTTGCACAGCCCGCCACCGTGTAATTGAAGCCCATGACCTGCCCGAGCCCCCAGCTGGCGGACTTCAATGCCTGCAGCGGATCGAACTCCATGGCGTCGTGCAGGCGCTCCCACTCGGCGCTGCCGCCCTTGTAGAGGCCTCGGTTCCAGCGCCGGGAGCTCAAGTCGGGGCGGGTCCTGCTCACCGGCAGCGGGGTGAGCTTGTAGAACCAATGTGCCTCGAACAGGATTTTCGGGCGTGCCGGCGGCGGCTCGCTGAGCAGAAAGCCGGAGCCTGCGGACTCCACCCGCAGCACCGCGCGCAGGTGACAGGGATTCACGTTCCAGGTGTCGGCGAGCTCGGTGATGTCGTCGTCGCTGATGGCGGCCTGTCCGGGAATTGGTCCGGTCCAGGAGACGGGGATGAAGCGCCCGTCTTCTGTCTGATTGGGATAAGTGTACACGAAAGGTGCCTCATGCTCCATCTCCACCCGCGGCGGATGGTTCGGCAGGGCTGCCTGCGCATCGTCTGCGGTTGCCGGCTCGTCGGCCCCGGCGGCGTCGGTTGCGGGTCTTGCTGCCTGCTTGTCTTCCGCGCGGGCGGCTTCGGCCCGGACGACGGCGATGAGCTCTTCGCGCGCTTCCTCCAGGATGCGGTCCACCTGCGCTTCGATGTCGATGGCCATGGGGTGTCCTCGTCTGGCTGGGGTGCGGGCGCCACGGCGGCCCGGCACAGGACGGATGCCGCCCCAGCCAGGGGGGCGGCTGGGATCAGGCAGCGGATCACCTAGAGTATAACCAAGCGCAACGATGGGCTTATGGGAGCGGCGCCGCAGCTGCGTGCAAAGGATTGGACGGGCGGGCTGGAAGCGGGAGCTGGAGCAGCGTCGGCGCGGCGGTCGGATGGCCGTTCAGGGCACGGGCGCGCATGCCGGGAAGGAACTGTGAGCTCGATCACAACCATTAATCAGCCCGTCTGCTTATCACATAGGGAAGGTACACGTCTAGTCAATTGTCGTTGAAAAGATGCCGCTCATCACCGAAACTATAGGCACTATAAAAACGCGTGTAAAGGCTTGGGGGGTGCTGATGACGCACAGACGCACGCTGATCCTCTTCCCAATCGTGCATACGCCCGAGGATCTGGGCGGGCTCGCCGACGCTGCGGCGCAGGCACGGCCCACGGCGATGGACAGGCAACGCTGGCATCAGGTCCTGGACGAGGTCTGGCGCGGCATCGAGCGGGCCGCCGCGGCCCTGCCGGTCGCTGCACAGGGCTGGCGCGTCTACCAGGATGGACTGCCCGTCTGCGAGCACGAGCAGGCCATCGTCGCCGATCTGGCCGCCGGCGGCAGCCGCAATCACCGGCTGGTACAGCGCCTGGTGGAGCGGGGCGCCCGGCTCATGGGCACGGAGTCCGCCGAGCTGCTGGTGGAGGAGTACCAGCTCCAGAAGCAGTTGCTGGAGCAGGACGGTGACGGGAACGGGGAGGAGACGCGCCGCCTCGCCGCAGAGATTCTGGTGCGGCGTGATCGCTTCATCGCAGAGCGCATCGATCAGACCCTCGCACCCGGCGAGACGGGCATCCTGTTCCTCGGTCTCGTGCACGACCTTGAGCGGCATCTGCCGCCGGACATCGAGGTGCAGCAACCCGCGGGCAGACCTGATCATGGCGGAGGTTGAGCGCCATGAACAGCGTGCCCCAAGCGCAGGCCCTGATCGTCGACGACGACCGGGACATCTGCAGTCTGCTCGGACGGTTGCTGGACCGCGAGGGCATTGCCGTCGAGACCGCGCATGACGGCAACGCGGCGCTGGAGCTGGTGAACCGGCTGCGCCCGGACGTGCTGATCCTGGACATCAAGATGCCCAACAGCGACGGCATGGACTTGCTGCGGCGCATCCGCCGTACTCACCCCGGCCTGCCGGTGGTGATGATGACGGCCTTCGCTGGCGTCTCCCAGGCCGTCGAGGCCATGAAGATCGGCGCCGTCGACTACCTGCCGAAGCCGTTCGACAACCGCAAGGTGGTGCCGCTGGTGCGCGAGGCCGTCGCCCGCCGCGGCGGCGGCGCGGCGGCGTCGGGCGGTGGCGCGGGCGAGACCGGGCTGCGCCGCTCACTCGCCGGCATGATGGGCTCGAGCGCGGCGGTCATGGCGCTTGCCGACGAGCTGGAGCCGGTGGTGGGCACGGACTTCTCCATCGTGATCCAGGGCGAGACCGGCACCGGCAAAGAGGTTATCGCCCGCACCATCCACCGCTTCAGCCGGCGCGCCGCCGGACCCTTCGTTGCGGTGGACTGCGGCGCCATTGCCGAGAACCTGCTGGAGAACGAGCTCTTTGGCCATGAGCGCGGCGCTTACACCGGGGCGGACCGGCGCGAGATGGGCAAGTTCGAGGCCGCCGCCGGCGGCACCCTGTTCCTGGATGAGATCGGCAACCTACCGCTCAAGGCCCAGGCGGCGCTGCTGCGCGCGTTGCAGGAGCGGGTCATCTGCCGTGTCGGCGGCACCACGCCCATCCCGGTGGACGTGCGGCTGGTGGCGGCGAGCAACGAGCACTTCGACCAGGCCGTGGCCAACGGCAGCTTCCGCGAAGACCTCTGGTACCGGCTGAACGAGTTCCACGTCCGCCTGCCGGCCCTGCGCGATCGCCGCGACGACATCCTGCATCTTGCCGAGATCTTCCGCGGGCAGCTCGCCGAGGAGCTGGACCGCCCGGTGCCGGCGTTCTCGCGGGCGGCGCGGCAGCGGCTGGTGGGCTTCGACTGGCCGGGCAACGTGCGCGAGCTGCGCAGCGTCGTCCGGCGCACCTGCCTGCTGGACAAACCCGAGATCGAGGCTGACGACCTGCGGCTGCGCAGCCGCCCCCGTCACGAGCCCTGTCCCGGGAATGAGGCACAGGAATTGCCTCTTGGCGAACTGTCGCTGAGCCAGATCGTCAGCGACAACATCGCGCGCGTTGAGCGCGCGATGCTTGTCAAGGCGTTGCGCCACACCCGTGGCAACAAGGCAGAGGCGGCTCGGCTGCTGAAGGTGGACTACAAGACCATCTACAACAAGCTGAAGAGGTTCGACATTACACGAGAGGAGATCGGCTGTGACCGAGAAAAAGACTGACAGCGGCGGCATCGAAGGCATCCTGCGCGGACTCGGCGATCTGGTGGAGAAGCTCGGCGACCTCGCCGAGACGGGCGAGCAGCTCAAGCGCGAAGGCGTCATCGAGTCCAAGACCAGCGGTGGGCGCGAGGTCAAGGGCGTCTACGGCTTCACCGTCAAGGTGGGGCTCGGCGAGGATGGCGAGTCCACGCCGAAGGTGGAGCCCTTCGGCAACATCCGCCGCGACGAGGAGACGGGCGCATCCACGGTGCAGGAGGTCACCGAGCCCATGGTGGACGTGTTCGAAGAGGACGCCCATGTGCAGGTGGTGGCGGAGCTGCCCGGCATCGCTGACGAGGACGTGCAGCTCCAGCTGCACGGGGACGTGCTCGACATCCAGGCCGCGCGGGGCGACAAGAAGTACCGCAAGGAGGTTCTGCTGCCGCGCAGCTTCGCTGCCGAGGGCATGACGTACAGCTGCCGTAACGGCATCCTAGAAGTGAAGCTGGTCTGAGGCGGGAGGTCGGCAATGTCTGAGACGGAAACTGTCAAGCTCAAGGTCGCCGAGGGTATGGCGAAGGACGCGGGCCGCGGCTATGCGCGCCTGGACCCGGCGGACATCCAGCGGCTTGGTCTGGCGCTCGGTGACGTGGTGCTGGTGCGTGGCAAGCGCGCCAGTGTGGCCAAGGTGATGCCGGCCTACCAGGACATGCGCGGCAAGGACTGCGTCCAACTGGACGGTATCACGCGCAAAAATGCCGGCATCGGCGTGGATGAGAAGGCCGAGGTTGCGCCCTGCGCCTACCAGCCCGCAGCGCGCATCACCCTCACGCCCACCACGGTGACCCCGGGCAAGCGCGACATGGCCTACATCGGCAGCCTGCTGGACGGCGTGCCGGTGGTGAAGGGCGATCTGGTGCGGGCGTCCCTGTTCGGCAGCCGCAGCGCGGATTTTCGGGTGGAAGAGACGAGCCCCGGCGGCGCCGTGGTCATCAACCCCACTACTGCCCTGGTCATCGGCAAGGCCCAGGCCGCCGGTGGCGGCGCCGGGTCGGCCCAGCGCGGCGGCGGCACCATGACGTATGAGGATGTCGGCGGGCTGCGCCACCAGGTGCAGCGCATCCGCGAGATGATCGAGCTGCCGCTGCGCCATCCCCAGGTGTTCGAGCGCTTAGGGATAGACGCCCCCAAGGGCGTGCTGCTGCACGGGCCGCCCGGCTGCGGTAAGACCCTGATTGCGCGGATCATCGCCCAGGAGGCCAACGCCGCCTTCTACACCGTCTCGGGCCCCGAGATCATCCACAAGTTCTACGGCGAGAGCGAGGCGCACCTGCGCAAGATCTTCGACGAGGCGTCGCGCAAGGGGCCGAGCATCATCTTCCTGGACGAGATCGACGCCATTGCGCCGCGCCGGGACAAGGTGGTGGGCGATGTCGAGAAGCGCGTGGTGGCGCAGCTGCTGGCGCTGATGGACGGCCTCAACCGGCGGCAGAACCTCATCGTCATCGCCGCCACCAACCTGCCCAACGCCATCGACCCGGCCCTGCGCCGGCCCGGGCGCTTCGACCGCGAGATCGCCATTCCCATCCCGGACCGCGACGGGCGCCGCGAGATCCTGGACATCCACTCGCGCGGCATGCCGCTCAACGAGGATGTCTCGCTGGACCACCTCGCCGAGATCACCCACGGCTATGTCGGCGCCGACCTGGAGGCCCTGTGCCGCGAGGCGGCCATGGGCACGCTGCGCCGGCTGCTGCCGAACATCGGCGCATCGCTGGAAGACCTGCCCTTCGACGAGCTTGCCGCCGTCACCATCGGCATGGAGGACTTCCTGACCGCCTACCGGGAGGTGGAGCCCTCGGCCATCCGCGAGGTCTTCGTGGAGGTGCCGGATGTGGGCTGGGACGATGTGGGCGGCCTGTCCGGTGTACGCCAGCGCCTGGTGGAGGCCGTGGAATGGCCGCTCAAGTATCCGCAGCTGTTCGAGCAGGCCGGTGTGGCGCCGCCCAAGGGGCTGCTGCTGGCGGGGCCTCCCGGCATCGGTAAGACTCTGATCGCCAAGGCCGTGGCCAACGAGAGCGGCGTCAATGTCATTGCGGTCAAGGGGCCGGAGCTGATGTCGCGCTTCGTCGGTGAATCGGAAGCCGGTGTGCGCGAGGTCTTCCACAAGGCCCGCCAAGCGGCACCCTGCATCATCTTCCTGGACGAGGTGGATGCCGTGGTGCCCGCACGCAGCGCCGGTGCCAGCGACTCGCATGTCTCCGAGCGGGTGCTGAGCCAGTTCCTGGCGGAGATGGACGGCCTGGAGGAGCTGAAGGGCGTGTTCGTGCTCGGCGCCACCAACCGCGCCGACCTCATCGACGCCGCCATGCTCCGCCCCGGGCGTTTCGACGAGGTCATCGAGCTGCCGCTGCCGAGCGAGCAGGACCGCGGCGAGATCCTCGCCGTGCACCTGCGCGGCAAGCCCGGCGCCGAGGTGGTGGACGCGGCGGACCTCGCGGCCCGCACCGAGGGGGCGAGCGGCGCCGAGCTCGCGGCCATCTGCAACCGTGCGGCGCTCTTCGCCATCCGCCGCGTGGTCGCCGGTGCCGACGGTCGCCCGCAGTCCCTCGATGCCGAGGCCCTGCCGGCGGTGGCGCTCACGCGTGCCGACTTCGAGCAGGCCCTCACCGAGGTGCTCGGGCCGGGGCTGGTATGAGTGCGGCCGGCTCGGCGGCGCAAGCCGACGGCGCCGCCCGCGACGATGCGATGGCGCTGTACCTGTACTGCTTCGCGCCGGCGGACGCCGCCGGCCTGCCGCCCGAAGCGCCCGCCGTGGACGGCGGCGGCCTGTCGGTGCATCGCCACGCCGGGCTCACGGCGTTGGTGAGCCCGGTACGACGCGCCGACTACGAGGGCGAGCAGGGTGTCGCCAACCTGGCGGACATCGGCTGGGTCGGCCCGCGCGCCCTGCGCCACCAGACGGTCCTGGACGCCGCACTCGCCGCGACCACCGTGTTCCCGCTCCCCTTCGCGACCCTGTTTTCGTCGGTTGCGGTGCTGGAGGCCGAGATGGCGAGCCGCCGCACTGACATCCTTGCGGCCCTCGACCGGCTCGCCGGCTGCGCGGAATGGGCGGTGCAGGGGCAGCTGGATCGCGCCCGCGCGCTGGATGCGCGGGTGGCCGAGGCCATCGCTGCCGGCCGCTTCGTCCCGCCCGCCGCTGCCGGGCGCCGCCACCTGGAGGAGCAGCGGCTGCGCCGGGCGCTCACACCGGACCTTGAGGCCTGGGCGGCACGGCGTGCAGCGGCGCTTGCCGACGCGCTGCGACCACAGTGTCGCGGTTTGGTGGAGCGCCGCATTCCAAGCGGTCAGGCGCTGGCCTTCAACTGGGCGCTGCTGGTGCCGGACGCGGCGCGTGCCGCGGTCGAAGAAGTCCTGACGGCGGCGGCCCCGGAGCTCGCCGAATGCGGCCTGACCCTGGAATTCAAAGGACCGTGGCCGGGCTACAGCTTCACCGGTGGGACGCCTTGACCCTCATGCTCTACTGCGTCTGCGCGGCCTCGGACCTGCGGCGGGCGGCGTCACCGCCGCCCACGGCGCCGGCCGGACTGCGCTGGGTGGAGGCGGGCAGCCTGGCGGCGCTGGTGGCGCCGGCGCCCGCCCATGAGGATGTGGCCGCCATGCTCGCCTTCGGCGAGGTCGTCGCCCATTACCACGCCCGGCTCGATGTGGTGCCCATGCGCTGGGGCAGCCGCTTGGCGGACACGGCGGCGGTCACCGCGCACCTGCGCGCCGAAGCCGAGCGCTACCGGTGCGTCCTCGCGGCGCTTGCGGATTGCGTGGAAATGGGCGTGCGCCTGCCCCTGCCGGAGCCGCCGGCGGGTACCGCCGCCGGCGCCGCAGGCCCGGGGGCAACGGCGAGCGGCCGTGATTATCTGCTGCGTCGGCGCGCCCAGCTTCAGGCCGCGACCGCCGCCGAGACCGCGCTGGAGCGCCTCGACGCCGACCTCGCCGGACTCTACCGCGACACGCGCCGGGAGCAGGGCTGGTTCGCCGGCGGACGGAGGCTCTCGGCACATTACCTGGTGCCGCGCCCGCGGCTCGCGGCCTTCCGCCAACGGCTCGCGGCGGCAGTGGCGGCGGGCAGGCTCACCACGGCGGCCGGTGCGCCGCTCACCAGCGGTCCATGGCCGCCGCACAGCTTCGCCGGCGGCACGGACGGCACCGACGCAGACACCGCCACCCCGGATACGCGCCCTCAGGATACGGCCTCCGCGGCTGCGCGCTCTCCCGATACGAGCCCCCCAGATACGCCCCCCCAAATACGCCCCCCCTCAGATGCGAGCGCCCCTGATACGAGCCCCCCAGATACGAGCGCCCCGGAAACGAGCCCTTCAGAGACATGCGTCCCCGATACGAGCCCCACAGATACAGATACGACTCAATGACTACCCTTTGCGGCAGCAAGCGCGGCACCGCCGCCTTCCGCCAGTTGCTGGACGCCATTCCCTCGTCCGTGCTGTTGGTGGACGAGGCCCTGCATATCACCTGTGTCAACCGGAACTTTCTGGCCAAGAGCCAGTTGAGCGAGACCCAGACCATCGGGCGGCGCCTGGCCGATGTCTTCCCGACGGTGATCCTGGAGCGGACGGACATGGCCGCGCGCATCCGCAATGTGTTTCGCGACGGCCAGCCGGTGCGCGGGCAGCGCATCACCTATCGGGCACCGGGCATTCCGCTGCGCATCTACTACTACTCGGTGGTGCCGCTGGGCGGGCCGAAGGGTACCGAGACGGTGATGTTGTTCCTGGAGGATGTCACCGAGCAGGTGCGCCTGTCGGAGGAAGTACGCCGGGTGGAGCGCCATCTGGCCTCGGTGGTGGAGAGCGCCAGCGACATGGTGCTGTCCGTGGACACCGAAGGGCGCATCCTGACCTGGAACAGCGCCGCGGAGGCCCTCTCGGGCCTGACGGCGGTGGATGTGCGCGGCCGCTACCTGTGGGAGATCTGCGAGGCCCCGGCACAGTGGGACTCCCGCCGGGTGCTGCTGCAGACGCTGACGGCCGGCAATGGCCCGCGCACCTGCGAATGCCGGCTGGTGCCGTCGGGGTGCGAGCCCATCCTCGTGTCCTGGCTGTTCTCGCCCATGAAGGACGACCACGGCGCCATCATCGGCGCCGTCGCCGTCGGCCGCGACCTCACCGAGCGGCGCAAGCTGGAGCACCAGCTGCGCCAGTCCCACAAGCTCGCGGCGCTCGGCGTCATGGCCGGCGGCATCGCCCATGAGGTCCGCAATCCGCTCGCGGTGTGCTCATCGGCGGCGCAGTTTCTGATGGAAGACGACCTGCCGGCGGACTTCCGCCGGGAGTGCGCCGAGAAGATCCAGAACGGTATGCGCAAGGCGTCCGACATCATCGAGAATCTGCTGCGCTTCGCGCGCCCGTCCGCGCAGGAGGACATGACCGAGCTGGACCTGGTGGCGGTGCTGCGCGAAACCCTCACCCTCATCGAGAATCAGGCGCGGGTGCAGAAGATCCGCGTGCGGCAGCACCTGCCGGAGCAGCCCGTGCTGGTGCGCGGGGTGTCCTCGCTGCTGCAGCAGGTGTTCATGAACCTGGCGCTCAACGCCATCAAGGCCATGCCGGACGGCGGGGATCTCACCGTGGACCTCTTCGTGGCGGACGGCGAGGTTTGGGTGGCGGTGGCGGACACGGGCGTCGGCATCAGCGAGGGGGAGCTGGAGCGCATCTTCGACCCCTTCCACACGGGCTCCAGCCCCGGCTGGGGGACGGGGCTCGGCCTGTCCATTTCCTACTCCATCGTGCAGCGCCACCTCGGCAGCATCAGTGTGGAGAGCCGTGTGGACGAGGGCAGCCGCTTCAGCGTACGGCTGCCGTTGCTGTAGCAGCAGCCGGGCGCCGGTGACGCGCCCGCAGGTGAGGTCGAGGTCGGTCATGGCGAGGACAACGCCGGAGATTCTGGTGGTGGACGACGAGCCCGAGGTGTGCTGGGCGCTGTCCTGGCTGTTCCACACCAAGGGCTACCCCGCCTGCGCGGTGCAGAGCGGGGCCGAGGCGCTGGCAGCGCTGGGGCGCAAGGCCTTCACGCACATCCTGCTGGACGCCAAGCTTCAGGACTGGGACGGGCTCGCCCTCGCCGCGGAGGCGCGTACCCGCAACCCCGGTGCGGTGGTGCTGCTCATCTCTGCCTATTTCTACCGCGATGACCCGGACATCGCCCGGGCGCTGGCGGCAGGACACATCGACGGCTTCATCTCCAAGCCTTTCACCCATGCCGAGATTCTGCGCTGCATCTCACCGCAGGTGACGGAGTAGGGATGCATTTCCATACTTATGGAAATCTTTCCATGGACGCCGAGACCTATCTTTGGGGTACCCTGCTGGGGAAAACACCTATGTCCACGACAATTCTTCCCCCGATGGACGGAATAAAGGGCCTTCCTTGGCCGCGGTCGGCGTCAGCGAGCTTGGCATCCCCTTTGCTTCTATACGGGTGACGGTGCTGGCAGCACCGTCCTAACTTGAAACGCAAACACACAGCGTAAGGAGCTTAAACATGGCAAAAGTCGCAAACTCGACCGATTCCTCAAGCCTGGCCGAAGTCGTTGACCGCGTGCTCGACAAGGGCATCGTGATCGATGCGTGGGCGAAGGTCTCCCTGGTCGGCATCGAGCTGCTCTCGGTTGAGGCCCGCGTGGTGGTGGCCTCCGTCGAGACGTACCTCAAGTATGCCGAGGCCATCGGTCTGACCTCCAGCGCCGCGGCTCCTGCCTGAGGCAGTTCCGGAGCTTGAGGCTCCCAGGCGGCCCCTGCGCCGCCGCTGACTCCGGCGGCGCAGGGGCTTCTTCACAGCGCAGGAGGGCAGACGATGGGGAAAATTCTAGACGATATGACGCGTCTGCGCGGGGACATGGACCGTGGCCACGAGGCCCGGCGTGCCGCAGGTCAGGCACGAGCCGACGAGATGGCCGAGCTCGGCCGCGGCGTTGCCGACATGATCGGCGGCTTCGCGTCAGCCCGGCAGGTCCAGTTCGGCCAGGACCAGGCCGCACGCGGTGCCTTCATCGGCAACATCGTGCAGGGCGTGCAGGACCTCACCAGGGAGGTGGGGGCAATGATGGAGCGTGTCCACGACGACCGCATGGAGACGGCCCGGGCCGACGCCGCGGCGCGTCAGCACGAGGTGGCGGACCGCGTCCAGGACATCCGCGCCAAGCTGGGGGACTTCCAAGAGCAGATGGCGGCCTTCCGCGACGAGTTTGCGGCGGCCTCCGAGCAGGAGGCGCGGGTGCGCTTGGGCTTCGTCGCCGACAAGGCGCACGAGGTGGCGAACATGCTCGGCGAGTTCCGCAAGACCCACGCGGAGCAGACCGAAGCGGACGCCGATGCCCGGCGCGACTTCATCGCCGACATCAGCTCCCAGGTGCGCACGCTGCAAAGCGATGTGTCCGCGGACCTTGCGGGCATTCGGGCGCTGTTCGACGGCGGTATGCGGGTGGCGCCCAAGCCGGCCGCGAAGCCGAAGCCGAGCCAGCCCGCCCCGAAGACGCAGCCCGCCGCGGCCAGGCCTGCCGAGCAGCAGCCGCCCCCCGTCGCCAAGGCGGCCGATGCCGACAGCGGTGGCAACGCCGCCGTCGGTATGACGCCTGCCATGGACAAGGACATGGACGGCGACAAAGGCGGCAAGCGCGCAGCCAAGAAGCAAGGCAACAAAGCGGAGACCTGACGGCTGGCAAGCAGCGCGTTCGCTTCGGGGGTTTCCGGAGCACGGGCATTTCATCGGCGCGGGCAGGACGCCGCGGACTGATGTGACGGACAGCATCGGCGTCGCGCGCCATCTCCCCCGGCGCCAGACGCGCCGCACAGCGCCCCACGGGCCGCGATCGGAGGGTCACGGCCCGGCTTTTTGACCGGAGCATGGGCTCAGCCCACGCCACCGGTTCTGACCACAGCCCGTGCCTCGGGGGCGCTGCGATGCACCGACGCCAGCCATAACAGATGCCGCGCTGCGAGCACAGACAACAACCCGAGTACATGCCCGGCCCATGCCCAGCCCGCGCCTCAGCGCGCAGGGGGCACGCACACGCGAGGACCCATCCATGACCGCCACCGACAGCAACGCCGCCGCCGCCGGCGACAGCGTCGTCCCCGAGGCGAGCGATTCCTTCGTCACCACAAGCTACATCGCCACCGTCGCCGAGCGCGCGCTGTCTTATCTGCGCGCCGGCTATCCCGTGCACCTTGCCGGGCCGTCCGGCACCGGCAAGACCACGCTCGCGTTTCACCTGGCGGCGCTCTGGGGCCAGCCTGTGACACTGATCCACGGCAACGACGAGTTCGAGGTGTCTGACCTCATCGGCACCAACGACGCCGGTTACCGCCGCAGCAAAGTGGTGGATAACTACATCCACTCGGTGCTGCGCACCGAAGAGGAGATGCGCCAGGTCTGGGTGGACGACCGCCTCACCACCGCCTGCCGCAACGGCGACACCCTGATCTACGACGAATTCAACCGCTCCCGGCCCGAGGCCAACAATGTGCTGCTGTCGGTGCTCTCCGAAGGCATCCTGAACCTTCCGGGTCTGCGTACGGCGGGCGAGGGCTATCTGGACGTGGCCGAGAGCTTCCGCGCCATCTTCACCTCCAACCCGGAGGAGTACGCGGGCACCCACAAGACCCAGGACGCGCTGCTCGACCGCATGATCACCATCCGGCTGAACCCGCCGGACCGCAACACGGAGCTTGCCATCACCAAGGCCAAGTCGGGTCTGGACGAGCGCGAGGCCGGTTACATCGTGGACATCGTGCGGGAACTGCGCGGCAACAACGAGAACAAGTCCCAGCCCACGCTCAGGGCCGGCATCGCCATCGCCAAGGTGCTCGCCAACGGCACCGGCAAGGCCCGCGCCGGGGACATGCTCTTCCATCACATCTGCTACGACGTGCTGAGCATGGAGACCGCCAAGGTGCGCCATGACGGCCGCTCCGTCTACCAAGAGCTCATCGACGGCATCATCCGTCAGGTGTGTCCGCCCAGCAGCGCCGAGCGGCCGCGACCGCGCAGCGCAGGCACGCCCAAGGCGATGCCGGCGTCTGCCCTGACCGCCGGCGGTGAGGGCAAGCCGACCACGCCGAAGCTGGCCGGAATCGAGAACCTCGGGACGCAAGAGGCCGCGGAGAACCCACGATGAGCACCAAGAGCAATCGCCCGGCGCGCAGCCTGACGGACATCCGCACCCTCGCGGGCAAGAGCAGCGATGCAGCGCAGCGGGGCTACACCAACTACTTCGAGATGGGCGCCCTGGAGCTGGAGCGGCTGCGCCGCAGCCAGGAGCGCGAAGCCGCGATGCGCCGCATCGCGGAGATCGACCGCCGTATCGGCGAGATCGACGCCGAAATGGCACGGCTGCGTGGCGAGGTGGAAGTCACCCAGTCCGAGCGCGCCCGCAAGGAGGACGGCGCCGCTGTGCCCGCCACGGCGCAACAAACCCGTCGCCGCACCGCGCCGCAGGGCTCCGTGGGGGGGGCCACGGACACCCTGCGTGGCGGTGTGGCACGGGCCAAACCCAGCGAGCCCAGTCCACGCAGCGGACTGCGCATCCGCTACTGAGGGGAGGCCCAGCATGATTCTGACACAACAACACCTGCGCACCCGCCTGCACGTCAAAGGCGCCGATGCGCTGCTCACGGTCACCGGGCGGGATCGCCGCCGGCATGCGGCCGGCGCCCGCATGCTCGCCGAGCAGCGGCGGCAGCGGCGTCTGCATGCCGCCGCGGCACCGGCCGTGCGCCGCCGCCTGCAGCTGCGCACACGCCGGCTGCGGCATGCGTTGCGCGTGCTGGCGGACTGACACCCGCTGCCGTCGGCGCCGGCAGCAGGCCGGCCCAGATGCCGGCCCAGATGTCCGCCCAGAGAAGGGCTTAGAAGTGGGCCCAGCGATGGGCCCGGGGATACGCCCAGAGATGCGCCCAGAGATGCGCCCAGAGATACGCCCAGAGACGGGCTCAGAGATGGTCTCAGACACCGGCCCAGCAATGGGGTCCGGAGATGGGCACAGAGACCGGCCCAGAGACCTGTACAGACATAAGCCAAACCATGCCCGTGGCGCAGCGCCGTCCGTTCCGCCGGCCGGCGCCGACGCACTGAAGGAGAGTCCCATGCCCCGCACAACCAACAGCTCCCGCGGCAAGCTCATCTATGCCCTCACGGACTTCGGCGAGGGCAGCGACGAGCAGATCTACAAGGTCCAGGGAATCGGCGGCAATACCGTCTACAGCATCAGCACCGGCGATGTCTCGGCGGTGGTCAGCGACATCCACAGCCCAAAGGTCCGGCCCGAGCGGCGCAATCTGATGGCCCACCGCGCCGTGCTCGCGCACCTGCTGGAGGTGGGCTCGGTGCTGCCCATGCGGTTCGGCGTGGTGGCCGCCAATGCCGAGGCGGTGCGCGACCTGCTGCGGGTCAACAACGAGGCCATCACCGAGCAGCTCTACCGCGTGCGTCACCGTATCGAAATGGGTCTGCGCGTATCCTGGGACGTGGCCAACATCTACGAGTACTTCGTCGGCATGCACCCGCTGCTTCAGGAGGCGCGCGATCGGCTCCTGGCCCTCGGCGACAACGCGCCGCGCGACGAGAAGATCGAGGTCGGCCGCCTGTTCGACCGGCTGGTGAACGAGGCCCGGGAGCAGTACACGGAGCAGGTCATGGAGGTGATGCGCAATCACTGCGAAGAGGTGATGTCCAACCCCACCAAGAAGGAGAAGGAGGTCATGAATCTGGCCTGTCTCATCGAGCGGGACGCCCAGGCCGAGTTCGAGCGGGGCGTGTTCGAGGCCTCCAAACTGTTCAACAACGACTATCTGTTCGACTACAACGGCCCCTGGGCGCCGCACAACTTCGTCGAGCTGGATCTGAAGACACCGGCAACCGCAGCGGCCGAGGAAGAGGCCGGCTGACACCACACCAAAGCCCAGATACACCCGGGCGGCCCCGGCAGACACCGCCGCGTGCGAGCGCATGCGGCGGGCCGGGCGGCCCCGCTGAGGAGACGCGCATGCTGCTGATCGACGACATTCTGCTGTCCCCGTACAAAGGGCTGCTCTGGGTCTTCGAAGAGATCCACAACACCGCCGTGGACGAGCTCGAAGGCGAGGCGGAGCGCATCCGCAACGAGCTGACGGACCTCTACATGATGCTCGAGACGGAGCAGATTGACGACGCCGAGTTCGACCGGCGCGAGTCCGCGCTGCTGGACCGGCTCGACGAGCTGGAAGCACAGGGGCTGGGGGACGAGGACGACGCGGAGGACGCCGACGCGGAAGAAGCGGCCGACGAGGCCGGCGACGACGCCGGCAGCCGCCGCTGGCTCCTCGCCGATGCCGACGCCGATGCCGACGCCGGCACCCAGGCGCATGCCGACGCCGACGCCCGGCGGGTCCTGGAGTCCGAGCGGCACTGAGCGCGCAGCTGTCCAGCCGGTGACATCATGTCCACCCCCGCCCCTGTGCCCGGCTTCCTGGAGGCTGCCGGGCTGATGCTGCTGTTCTTCGGTGGCAAGGGCGGCGTCGGCAAGACCAGCTGTGCCTGTGCCGCCGCGTTCGCCATCGCGCGCCGTCGGCCCGACGAGCCGATCCTGCTGCTGTCCACGGATCCTGCCCATTCCGTGAGCGACGCACTGGCTAGCCTGCACGCCCCCGGCAACCTGGAGGTGCTGCAGCTGGACGCCGATGCCTCCCTCAGGGCGTTCCGCGAGCGGCACCGCGCACTGCTGCGCGAGATCTCGCAGCGCGGCACCCTGCTCGACAACGACGACATCGATGCGCTGCTGGAGGTCGCGCTGCCCGGGCTGGACGAGCTGGCCGCCTATCTGGAGCTGGCGGATTGGATCGAGCAGGCCCGCTACGCCTGCATCGTCGTGGACACGGCGCCCACCGGCCACGCCCTGCGGCTGCTCGCCATGCCCGGGCTGGTGCGGCGCTGGCTGGATGCGCTGGATGCCCTGCTCGCCAAGCACCGCTACCTGCGCCGGCGCTTTGGTGGGGATGCCCGCCCCGACCATCTCGATGACTTCCTCGCCCGCCTGGACCGCTCGCGCGGGACCCTGGTGGAGCGTCTCACCGACGCCGAGCGCTGCCGCTTCGTGCCCGTGACCTTGGCCGAGCGCATGAGCGTTGCCGAGACCCAGGATCTGCTTGGCCTGCTCGGCGCGCAGGCCATCCCGGTGTCCGACCTGGTGGTGAACCGCCTGGTGCCCGCTTCCCCCTGCGAGCACGCCGCCGGGGACGGCCCTGAGGCAGCGGCGCACGACCTGTGCCCGGTGTGCGCCGCCGAGCGCGAGCGTCAGATCGCAGCGCTCGCGCCGCTGCGGGCGCTGGCGCCCGACGCCCGACTGCTGGGGCTGCCGCTGCTGGCGGACGAGCCCCGCGGCGCGGACCTTGCCGGGCTCTTCGAGCAGGCCACAACGGTGCCCGAGGCCGCACGCCCCGCAGCCGCGTCGGCGGCGGCAACAGCGCCGTGGACGCTGCCGGTGCAGGTGGCGCATGCGGCACCGCTGCCGCCCCCCGGGCTGCGGCTCCTGGTCTTCGCCGGCAAGGGGGGCGTGGGCAAGTCCACGCTCGCCTGCGCCACGGCCCTGCACCTGAACCGCGTGCGCCCGGCACAACGGCTGCTGCTCTTCTCCACCGACCCGGCCCATTCCCTGGCGGATGCCCTCGGCCGCCCGGTGGGCAGCGAGCCGACCCTGGTGCGCCCGGGCCTGGAGGCCCAGGAGGTGGACGCCGAAGGCGCCTTCGCCGCCATCCGCGCCGCCTACCGTGACGAGCTGGAGCGGCTCCTGATGAATCACCTGGGCAGTCTGGACATCACCTTCGACCGCCAGGTGATGGAGCGGCTGCTGGACCTGGCCCCGCCGGGCCTGGACGAGGTGATGGCGCTCACCACCGCCATCGACCACCTGGACGCCGACCGCTACGACCTGATCGTGCTCGACGCCGCCCCCAGCGGCCATCTGCTGCGCCTGCTGGAGCTGCCGGAGCTCATCGGCGACTGGCTCAAGCTCTTTTTCCAGCTGTTGCTCAAGTATCGCGACATCCTGCGCCTGCCGCGGCTCTCCGAGCAGCTGGTGGCCCTGTCCCGCGCCACCAAGCGGCTGCGGGCGCTGCTGGCGGACCCCCATCGCACCCGGGTGCAGGTGGTCAGCGTGGCCACGGCGCTGGGGCTTGCCGAGACCGGGGACCTGACGGCGGCGCTCGCGGACCTGTCCATCGCCGCCCCGGTGCTGGCCCTGAATCAGCTGACGCCGCCCGGCCCTGCGGACTGCCGCTGCGCGCTCTGCAGCGCGCTGCGCCGGCGGGAGTCCGAGCAGGTGGCGGCCGCGGCGCGCTTCGCACCCATGCACCGCACCCTGGTCTATCGCCAGCACGAGCCCGCGGGCCTGGATGACCTGGCGGCCCTGGGCGCGGCCTTCTACGGGCAACGGACCCTGGAGCTTGGCCGATGAGTCACGACACCGCGACGGCTGCGCCGGAGGCCTGCCCCGAGAGCCAGCACATCTCGCTGTGCGAGGCGCTGGACCGGGTGCTCAACAAGGGGGCCGTGGTGGCGGCGGAGATCACCATCAGCGTCGCCGACGTGGACCTTGTCTATCTCAGTCTGCAGGCCCTGGTGACCTCGGTGGAGACCGGGCGGCGCCTGCAGGACCAAATGCAGCGGGAGATGGCGAATCATGAGCAATGACATTCGGTACCTCGACCCGCGGGCCACCGCCGACGCCGCCCGACCGGCGGATGGCCTGCCGGGGCGCCCGCCGGCCGCCGCAACGGCACCCGGTGCCCGGGTGGATATCGACGGCGAGCGCGTGCGCAACGGCCTGGCACAGCTCGTGCTGACTTTGGTGAAACTGCTGCATGAGCTGCTGGAGCGCCAGGCCATCGCCCGCATGGACTCAGGCAGCCTGAGTGATGAGGAGATCGAGCGCCTCGGCACCACCCTGATGCGCCAGGCCGAGGAGCTGAAGCGCGTCCAAGAGGTCTTCGGCCTCGCGGACGAAGACCTGAACATCGACCTCGGCCCCCTGGGCCGGCTGCTCTAAAGCCGCCCGCGGCCGGTCACCCGGAGAGCCCCCATGGCCGTCACCGTCAACCAAAGAAGCCCGTCCCATTCCACCAGCAGCACCACGGTCGCGGACCTGCTTGAGCGCGTGCTCGACAAGGGCGTCGTCGTCGCCGGCGACATCCGCGTCAAGCTCGTGGAGGTGGAGCTGCTGTCGCTGGAGATCCGCCTGCTGATTTGCTCCGTGGACAAGGCGGTGGAGATGGGCCTCGACTGGTGGCGCGGCAATCCCGCCTTCGACACCAGTGCCCGCGGCAGACCCCCGGCGGCGGCGGCCGACGCCCCCGCTCCGGAGCGCGCCGACCAGCCCCAGCCGACGCAGCCCAGCGACACCCCGGCACTGGAGGAGCGCCTCGCGCGCATTGAGGCCCTGCTCGCAGAGCGCCCACCCACCGCAGTCAACTAAAACGGGGACGGTATACTTAACTCCCCAAAAAATGGCGACGGTATACTTAACCCCTCTGGCTGAGCGGTCAGGCTCGGGGTGATCCACATCCAGGGGATGTCGGCTGCGGCGCCGCAGGGGTCATCAGCGCCGCGACCTTAGACCATGCCCTGATGCTCCGATGCGGACGTGTCGAGGCCGCCCAGGGTACGCCGACGTCAGTCGGCATCCTGGGGCAGGTGGACTTCAGTACGCCGCCGGCAAGTGATCGCACGGCATCGTGTTTCTCGCGCGCTGCACGAGAACAGTCCCTGTGCGGCTGCGGCCGTCAGTCGGACGCCTTGTCCTCTGGCTGCGGCCGGCGGAAGGTGAGATTGCCGCACTCGGCGCAGGGCGGGATGCGCCCGGTGCGGGTGAAGTTGGTCTCGGCGCCGCACTTGTCGCAGATGAGCGTGCCCGGGCCCGTGATCTGGCCTGCCTGGTAGAGGCTCGCCTGGCGCGCGCGCTCCGCCCATTGCTTGAGCTGCAGGCTCGTCTGGTCGGCAACGCTGGTGAAGGCGTCGAGCATGCGCTGCTCGATGAGCTCCAAGTCGAAGCGCCACCATTCGCGCAGATCCTCGCCCGTGTCCGCCAGCCAATGGGCGGCATCTTCGATGTCGCGCTCCACATAGTCGGTGATCTTGGCTGCCTCCTCGCGGGTGAGCTCGCCCAGCTCCACCATGTTGTCGCGGACCTGCTCCAGCATGTGGCGGAGCTTGGGGGCGGACTCCTGAGCTTGCTCGATGCCCTCGCGCGTGCGCTTGAGCATCTCATCGTAGGCATCCACCAGGTGGTCGGTGGTGCGGTCTCGGTCATGGCCCTGGTTGCTGTCGTTCATCGCGCACTCCGTCGGTTGGCGGCCCCCACAGAATCCGGGAGAACCTGACTCCAAGTCTGCGCGATGGGGCGGAAATGGCAAGCGCCCGCAGGCAATCGCGCGTGTCCGCCGGCGTTGGCTGGCATCAGGGCGGTGCCGTGGGCAGGCCGACGATGCGCTCGCGCCCTGCGATGGCGCGCTCGGCGATGTGGATGGCCTGCTCGTAGGCGAGGTTGAGCTGCGCGAGCAGGTCTGCGAGCGCCGCCGGGTCTTCGCGGTGCATGCGCGCGGCGAAGGATTCGGCGAGCCCCGTGTAGAGCCGACATTGGGTGAGCCGGACCCGGTCGTTGTTGCCACCGTGGCGGATCAGCCTGGACATGAGCTCAAGTTGCCGCAGCTGCTCGGCATGCTCGGCGCGGTGCTGGAGCAGTGCCGCGACGGCCGGGTCCCGGCAGCGCGCGGCGAGTTGCAGCAGCTCCTGCGGCGCAGCGGTGGTGGCGGCGGCGGAGAAGGGCGTCCCGCAGGCCGCGGGCTCCGTCGGCGCGACCGGCGCCTGTGTGGGCGTCAGCGTGGGCGCCGCTGAAGCGGCGTCTGCGGCCTGCGTCTGTGGCGCCACCGCGGCTGCCAGCAACATGAGCATGGGCCATGGGCGGTGGCGGCCAAATGAGCCCGGGTGGCGGTCGGATGGGCGGGGGAGCAGCATCGGCGGGCCTCCGTCGCGAGCAGGTTGCCGGCCGCTGCGTGGAGAGCCTGAGCGGCGGACTTGGGTATGTCACGAATTCGTAACATAAGTCCCCGCGGATTGAAACCGCCAATGGCCATTGGCGGAGCGGCGCGCAGACTGCGACAGCCGGCGCTGTGGGAGCGGCCTGCGGCTGCGACGGCCATCTGCGGCGCCCGAGTCGCGGCAGGAATGCCGCTCCCACAGAGCCAGCGCGCTGTGGGAGCGGCCTATGGCCGCGACGGGTGTGTGCGGGGCCGGTTCGCGGCAGGAATGCCGCTCCCACAGAGCCAGCGCGCTGTGGGAGCGGCCTATGGCCGCGACGGCCGTATGCGGGGCCGGGATCGCGGCAGGAATGCCGCTCCCACAGAGTCAGCGCCCGCTGTGGGAGCGGCCTCTGGCCGCGACGGGTGTGTGCGAGAGCGGGTCGCGCCAGGAATGCCGCTCCCACAGAGTCCACTCACACCCAAATCGCATCCCACAGCGGATACGCGCCGATGTCACCGCACAGCTCCGCCCGCAGCGGGTTGGCAACGATGTATCGCGCGATGGCCCGAACATCGTCTTCTGCGCGCAGGGCTCGGTCGAAGTAGCCCTCCTGCCACACGGCGCCGCGGCGTTGCAGGCGCTCGTTGATGCAATGGGCGCTGAAGCCCTTCACAGCCCGCATCAGCCGATCCAGCGACGTGTCTCCGCGCAGCTGTACCAGCCAGTGCAGATGATCCGGCATCACGACGAAGGCGAGGCTCAACACCGCGCCCTGCTGATGCTGATGCCGCAAAGCGGCTACCACTTCCCGGCCGAGGAAGAGATCTGCGACCAAGGGCTCACGTCGCGCGGTGGACGTGCGCAGATGATAGATGCGCCCGGATTCGGAGCAGCGCCCCTTGCGCAGGGCGCGGCTGTGCGGGTCATGCGCAGTGCGGTCCAGTTTGTCGATCCTTCAATGCGAGCACGATGTGGGGCAAGGATAGCCTGTGTACGGCAGCCATGCACGGCGATCTGACTGTCGGCGGGGGCCTGGGTCGCGGCAGGAATGCCGCTCCCACAGAGCCAGTGCGCTGTGGGAGCGGCCTCCGGCCGCGACGGCTGCCTGCGGGGCCGGGTCGCGGCAGGAATGCCGCTCCCACAGAGCCAGCACGCTGTGGGAGCGGCCTCTGGCCGCGACGGGTGTGTGCGGCGCCCGGGTCGCGGCAGGAATGCCGCTCCCACAGAGCCAGTGCGCTGTGGGAGCGGCCTGCGGCTGCGACGGGTGCCTGCGAGGCCGGTTCGCGGCAGGAATGCCGCTCCCACAGAGCCAGTGCGCTGTGGGAGCGGCCTCTGGCCGCGACGGGTGTGTGTGGGGCCGGGTCGCGGCAGGAATGCCGCTCCCACAGAGCCAGTGCGCTGTGGGAGCGGCCTCTGGCCGCGACGGGTGTGTGCGAGAGCGGGTCGCGGCAGGAATGGCGCTCCCACAGAGCCAGTGCGCGCTGTGGGAGCGGCCTCTGGCCGCGACGGGTGTGTGCGAGAGCGGGTCGCGGCAGGAATGCCGCTCCCACGACGCGCCGCCGCCCTTTGCCCACCTCGGGTGCCGGGTTAGACTGGCGGTCCCATCCCGCTGAGCAGCGCGTCTGCGCCGCCGCTCGGCCCCCGCCGCAGTACCCGCACCATGACCGATCTCGCCGCCGACCCCTCCGAGCGCCTCGACGTGTCCGCCCCCAATGCGGAGCAGGACATCACGCTGTTTGCCAATCTGCTGGGCGAGGTGCTGCGCGAGCACAGCCGCAAGCGTGTGCTGGTGGTGGTGGAGCGCCTGCGCGACGGCTTTCTGACCCTGCGCGAGCAGGACGACCCGGAGCTGCGAGCGAAGCTTATGAAGCGCATCGACCAGCTCGATCCGCAGACGCTCTCCGACGTGATCCGCGCCTACACCATTTATTTCTCGCTCGCGCACATCGCCGAAGAGGTGCAGAGCTTCCTTGCGCGGCGCGCCCGCATCAGCGCCGGCGGGCGGCTGTGGCGGGGCTCCTTCGACCACACCCTGCGGCAATTCGCCGAAGAGGGCGTGAGCGCCGAGCGCTTCCAGGCGCTGCTGGACCGGCTGCTCTACCTGCCGGTGTTCACGGCACACCCGACCGAGGCCAAGCGGCGCACCACGCTGGAGACGCAGCGGCGCATCTTTCTGCTGATGCTGGACTGGCGGCGCTCGGTGCTGAACGCCGAGGAAGAGCAGGACCGCATGGCGGAGATCCTGCGCGAGATCCAGATCCTCTGGAAGACGGACGAGGTGCGGGTGCACAAGCCGCAGGTGACGGACGAGGTCCGCCAGGGGCTGTATTTCTTTCATGCCTCCCTGTTCGAGACCCTGCCGCGCATCTACCAGAACCTGGAGAAGTCCGTGCGCCGCGCCTACGGGCCGGACTCCGGTATTCGGGTGCCGAGCTTCGTGGCCTTCGGCTCCTGGATCGGCGGCGACCGCGACGGCAACCCCTTCGTGAAGCCGGACACCACGGCGCTCGCCGTGCGCATGCACTGCGAGGAGGCGCTGACGGAGTACATCCGCCGGGTCAAGGCACTCACCCGCATCCTGAGCCACTCCAGCACCCTGGTGCAGCCGTCCCAGGCCTTCCTGGACAGCCTGGACGAGGACGAGGACTACTGGCTCGGCGCCATGGGCCAGACCCCGCGGCGCTATTACCACGAGCCCTATCGACGCAAGCTCGCCATCGTCCGCCACCGGCTGGAGACCAACCTGGCGCGGGTGCAGGCGCGCATCGAGCACCCGGAGGCGCCGACGGACACGGTGAAGGGCTACGACGACGCCGACGCCCTGCTGGCGGACCTGTACCTGATCCGCGACTCCTTGGAGAGCCACGGCGATGCCAATGCCGGCGACGGCCCGCTGGCGGACCTGATCCGGCTGGTGGAGAGCTTCGGCTTCCACCTGGTGCAGCTCGACGTGCGCCAGGAGTCCACCCGGCACACGGCAGCCGTCACCGAGCTGTTCGCCCGCCAGCCGGGGGCGCCCTTCTACGAGTCCTATTCCGAGCAGCAGAAGCTCCAGGCCCTGGCCGAGGCCATCGCGCACCCCTATCCCTTCCTCATCGACAAGGGCACGCTGACCCCGGAGACGCGGGAGACGCTGGAGGTGTTCGAGGTCATGGCGCGCATGCGCGCCGAGATCAGCCAGCACGTGTTCGGGTCCTATGTCATCTCCATGACCCATCACGCCAGCCATGTGATGGAGGTGATGCTGCTGGCCCGCCTGGCGGGGCTCGCCGGCAAGACGCCCCAGGGCTGGTTCTGCGACATCCGCATCGCCCCCCTGTTCGAGACCATCGACGACCTGGAGCGCATCGACACCGTGATGTCGGCGCTGTTCGACAACGCCACCTATGCCGCGCTGCTCAAGGCGTCAGGCAACCTGCAGGAGGTGATGCTCGGCTACTCGGACTCCTGCAAGGACGGCGGCATCCTGTCGTCGGCCTGGAACCTGTACGAGGCGCAGGAGAAGATCGTGGCCCTGGCGGAAGGGCGCGGCGTGCACTGCCGGCTCTTCCATGGCCGCGGCGGCACCATCGGCCGCGGCGGCGGCCCCACCCACGAGGCCATCCTGTCGCAGCCGGACGACACGGTGCACGGGCAGATCAAGTTCACCGAGCAGGGCGAGGTGCTGTCCTACCGCTACGCCAACCCCGAGACCGCCCTCTACGAGCTCACCATGGGCATCAGCGGCCTCATCAAGGCCAGCCGCTGTGTCATCGAGCCGCCGCCGAAGCCGCGCAAGGACTTCCTGGGCATCATGGCGGAGCTGGCGCGCTACGGCGAGGAGGCCTACCGCAGCCTGGTGGACGCCGAGGGCCTGCTCGACTATTTCTACGAGGTGGCGCCGGTGGACGCCATTGCGCTGCTCAACATCGGCTCACGGCCCTCGCATCGCAAGAAGGCGGACCGCTCGCTCAACTCCATCCGCGCCATCCCCTGGGTGTTCGGCTGGGCGCAGTCACGCCACACCCTGCCCGCCTGGTACGGCATCGGCAGCGCCATCGAGCGCTGGCGCGCCGGCGACGTGGAGCGCCTTGCCAAGCTCCAGAAGATGTACGAGGAGTGGCCCTTTTTCCGCGCTATCCTGAGCAACACCCAGATGTCGCTGTTCAAGGCGGAGATGCACATCGCCGCCAGCTACACCCAGCTCGCCACCGACAAGGACCGCGCCGCGCGCATCTACGGCCTCATCGCCGCCGAGTACGAGCGCACCCGCACCCAGGTGCTGAACATCGCGGGCCTGCATGGGCTGATGGAGGAAACGCCGGATCTGCAGCTCTCGCTCGCGCGCCGCAACACCTACCTGGACCCGCTGAATCACGTGCAGATCGCGCTGCTGCAGCGCTACCGCAGCAGCGGCGATGACGACGGCCGCGAGCAATGGCTGGACCCGCTGCTGCGCTCCATCAACGCCGTCGCCGCCGGCATGCGCAACACCGGCTGACGTGGGAGCGGCCTGCGGCCGCCACAGCCCGCCTCGCCGACCGGCGGACTCATCGGCTGACGTGCAGCCTGGAGACACAGCGTCGCAGCCGTTCCCGAACAGGTCCCCGGAGCCGAGCGGGGCGGTTTAAAGGTGCCACGATGATCCAGCAAACCTAAGCACCATGCGCCGGAGCTGTTCGACAAGGCATGGCAGCGGGCGCGCAGAGCAGCCCAGCGCACGTTCGATCTGCATCGCGCGGATGTCCGGGTGCCCGCTATCTGCCCTTACACCACAGAGCAGGTGCTTAATCCGGATTACTTTCCCGGCATCGGGCGAGGGCCTGACCAGTAACCGGATCCGTTTCGGCGTCTACGCGCGCTCGCGGCAGGCATGCCGCTGCCACATCAGCGCGGGGTGTCAGCGCGCGGCATCGCTGAGCCGGATGCCCCGCTCACGCGCAATCTCGTGCAGCGGATGTGGCGCGCGGCTGCGCGGCCGAATGGCGAGGTCGATCTTCTGCTCGCCGTAGATCGCCTCCAGCCTCCGCAACAGGTCCGAGCGCCGGGTGACGATATCCCGGTCCAAGTCGGTTTCGATATAGAGGTCGATATCCCCGCCGCGCTTGGCGTCGTCGGTGCGGGAGCCGAACAGCCAGACCTGGGCAGTGTCGCCGAAGCTCTCCCGGACCGCCTGCAACACCGGGGCAATCGTTGCCGGATCGAGTCTCATTGCCAGGAGTCCTCACCGCCGACCTGCGGCCACGTGTAAGCCGATCCGATCCTTCGCATAGGCCAGCGTCCGGTCGAGCGCGGCGAGCAGCTCCGGCCCTCTGTGCCAATGTAGGCGAGACATCTGCCCCTTGCTGAATGACTGTAGGGCGAAGAGGAGATCACTGATTTCGAAGCCGACAGAGCAGAGTCGGACCCGCGCGGGCGCCCGAGCGCCCGGAACCCGATCCGGTGGTGGTCGATGCTGACGTGGTGGGGCAACGTGCCGTCGTCGCCAACGCCGCCCCATCGGCACCCTACAGCTTGCGCCTACAGACATGACCACGATCAACCTGTACCAGCACGATATCCATGCCTGGACTCGGCAGACCGCTGAGCTGCCCAAGGCGCGTCGCTGTCAGGACATCGATGTCGAGCATCTGACCGAGGAGCTGGAGAACCTGGCTCGTCGCGATCACCAAGAGCTTGGCAGCCGGCTCAACATACTGCTCGGCCATCTGCTGAAGTGGGAGTACCAGCTGACGCACCCTACAGCTCCTCCGTTTCAGTTGTTTTTGAACCATTCCTAACCGCAGCGCATCCACCAGACGTGGTCGGCCGATGCGGATTAATTCAATATACCGTCCCCGCAATTAGGCCAAAGCCCGCGCGCTGTGGGCGCGGCCTCCGGCCGCGACAGCCGCGAGCAGGATCAAGTCGCGGCAGGAATGCCGCTCCCACAGCGCATGCGCAGCCCGCTCAGCCCGGCACCAAGACCCGGCTCTGCGGCAGCGCTGCCCGCAATCTGGAGGCAAGCTCGGCCTTGGCGCCGTCGTCGCCGTGCACCAGGCGAATCTCCCCGGGCGCGCTCGGAATCCCGGTGACGAAGTCCATCAGGTGCTGCTGATCGTGATGCGCCGAGTAGCCGCCGATGGTCTGCACCCGGGCACGGATGTCGTAACGCTCCCCGTCCAGAACCACATAGCCGCCGCGGGGCCCGTAGCGCTGGATGTCGCGCCCCGGCGTGCCCGCCGCCTGGTAGCCGACGAAGAGCACATCGTGGCGCGGGTCGCCGAGCAGGGCCTTCAGGTAGTTCACCACCCGGCCGCCCGCACACATGCCGCTGGCGGCGATCACCACCGCCGGCTGGCGGCTGTGGGCCAGGTAGTTGACCATGCGCAGGTGGTCGTCGTGGCCGTCCACGGTGACCAGCTGCTCGAACGCGAGCGGGTGGCGGCCCTGCTGCACGCGCCGCAGGGCCTCCGCGTCCCAGTGGTCGCGCAGCCGCCGGTAACCGGCGGTGAAATCCGCCGCCAGGGGTGAGTCCAGCACCACCTGAAGGCGTTGCCAGGCCGCGCGGGGCATGTCGCCCTCGTCGCCGTGGGCATGGAACAGCGCCTCCAGCTCATACAGCAGCTCCTGGGTGCGCCCGATGCTGAAGGCCGGGATCAGCACCGTGCCGCCGTCGCGCAGGGCGTGCTCCATCACCTCCCGCAGGCGCTCGGTGCGGGTGGTGCGGTCCTCGTGACGGCGGTCGCCGTAGGTGCTCTCCAGCACCAGCACGTCGGCGCGCTCGGGTGACGCAGGCGCCGGCAGCAGCGGCGTGTCCGGCGCGCCCAGGTCACCGGAGAACACCACACGCCGGCCATCGGCCTGGCACTCCACATAGGCGGAGCCCAGGATGTGCCCCGCCGGCTGCAGCCGCACCTGCCCATCGCCGCCGTCCCCCGGCATCGGCTTGCCCGACAGGTCCACCCACTGTCCATAGGGCACGGCAACGATGCGCGCGCGCAGCACCTCCAGCACCTGCTCGATGAGCTGGCGGTTGCGCGTGAAGCCCACCTTCAGGGCATCCTCCAGCACCAACGGCAGCAGCTCTGCCGACGCCGGGCTGCACAGGATGGGCCCCCGGTAGCCCGCCGCCAGCAGGTACGGCAATCGGCCCACATGGTCGATGTGCACATGCGTCACCACCAGCGCCGCGATGGGCTCGACCGCAAAGCCGATCTCCAACTGCTCCGCCCGGGCGCCGTCCGGCCCGGCTTCGGCACCCTGAAACAGCCCGCAGTCGACGAGCACAGCGCGCCCGTCATCCAGCGTCAGCTGATGGCAGGAGCCGGTGACGCCGTCGACGGCGCCGTGGTGGAGAATCTGCATGATCTCAATTCCACTTCCGCTCACAACCTGAGACAGCGGCAGCGTTGCCCGCAATGACCTCAAAAGTGTACACCGCAGCCCGAGCACAACGCCGAAGCCAATACAACGCAGGCCCGCAGCCCGGAGAGTGGACAAGCGAAGCGTTGGGTGGACAAGCGAAGCGCAGTCCACCACGTCTTCGAAGGAGTGGACGGCTCCGCAAGCGGCATCCAGACCGTCCAATTAAGGTTACCGTCCCCGCAATTCGGACCTGTTCGCGGTGCTGGACTGGATGATGCGCCTGCCGGAGAATCTGGAGCAGCAGCTTTGGCAAGACATTCAAGCCCTCGAAGGAGCCCAGACAATGCGCTACATCACCAGTGTGGAACGCATCGGCCGTCGCATCGGCTGGGAGGAAGGCCAACTCGCTGGCAAGCAGGAAGGCAAGCAGGAAGGCGAGGTCGCCCTGCTTGCGATGCTCTTATCCCAACGCTTCGGCCCGCTCAGCGAGGACACCCGCGCGCACCTGGAGCAGGCCGACGCCGCCCAGCTCGAGCGCTGGGCCAAGCGCCTGCTAGATGCAGCCAGCCTCGCCGAGGTCTTCGACGAGCACTGAGCTCCCGATCATCCAGATCGTGGGAGCGGCCTCCGGCCGCGACAGCCAGCACTGAGGCCCGCGTCGCGGCAAGAATACCGCTCCCACGACCCGTTCCGAGCCGTGGCGGCGGCCTCCCTGCCAAGACGCCGAGCCTATTGGCGTGTACGATAGTGCGCCTCTCGCCCCAGCACGGTCCGACATCGAGCCCGATGACCGAGCCCGAAACACCGGCAGACGACTACGACAACCCGTGGAAGACCATGCTGGCCCATGCCTTCCCGGAGCTGATGGCGTTCTACTTCCCCGGTGCTCATGCCCGCATCGACTGGACCCACGAGCACAGCTTTCTGGATACCGAGCTGCGTCAGGTGGTCCGCGACGCCGAGCTCGGCAAACGCGACGCCGATGCCCTGGTGCGGGTCACGCGCCGGGACGGCGCCGAGCAGTGGGTCTACATCCACATCGAAGTCCAAGGCCAGCGCGATGCGGACTTCGCCAAGCGCATGTTCACCTACAACTACCGACTCTACGACCGCTACGACCAACCCATCGCCAGCCTTGCGATCCTCGCCGACCTGAGCCCCGAGTGGAAGCCCGCCGGCTTCGACCTGGAGCAACTGGGCTGCACGCACCAATTCCGCTTCCCGGTCGTGAAGCTGCTCGACTTCACTGATCGGCTCCACCAACTGGAGCGTGATTCCAACCCCTTCGCGCTTGTCACCGCCGCACATCTCTACACTGCCCGCACGCGCGAGGACCCTAACGCCCGCTACCGCTTCAAGCGCCGGCTGGTGCAGTTGCTCTATCGCCACGGCTGGACACGCCAGCGCGTGTTGGACCTGTTCGCGGTGCTGGACTGGATGATGCGCCTGCCGGAGAATCTGGCTCAGCAGCTGTGGCAAGACATCCAAGCCCTCGAAGGAGCCCAGACAATGCGCTACATCACCAGTGTCGAACGCATCGGCCGCCGCATCGGCTGGGAGGAAGGCCAACTCGCTGGCAAGCAGGAAGGCAAGCAGGAAGGCAAGCAAGAAGGCGAGGCCGCCCTGCTTGTGATGCTCTTATCCCAACGCTTCGGCCCGCTCAGCGAGGACACCCGCGCGCGCCTGGAGCAGGCCGACGCCGCCCAGCTTGAGCGCTGGGCCAAGCGCCTGCTCGATGCAGCCAGCCTCGCCGAGGTCTTCGACGAGCACTGAGCTTCCGATCATCCAGATCGTGGGAGCGGCCTCCGGCCGCGACAGCCAGCGCCGAGGTCCGCGTCGCGGCAAGGATGCCGCTCCCACAGAGCACGGGCCGGACTTGGGAGCGCCATCCCTGCCGCGACAACCAGCCTGATACAGGGGGAGGCTTGCCCGCAATGACCTCAAAAGTGGTCACCGCAGCCCGAGCACAACGCCGAAGCCCATGCAACGCAGGCCCGCAGCCCGGAGAGTGGACAGGCGAAGCGCAGTCCACCACGTCTTCCAAGGAGTGGACGGCTCCGCAAGCGGCATCCAGACCGGCCAATTAAGTTTACCGTCCCCGCAATTCGATGCGCGCAGCGCGGCAGTCGTCCAGCGGCAGCTGGTGGCAGGAGCCGGTGACGCCGCCGACGCCGAAGCGGTGGTGGATGCGCTTGGATGCTCCCCTCGTGATCGCGCGGCGCTCTCGGGCCTTGGCCTTCCAGGTCGCAGGCGGGGTTACAGCCAATTCTCCGTGATCAGGCCCGGGACGCGCGTAAACTCGGCGAGGTTGTCCGTCACGACGACCGCGCCCAACGCGAGACCCTGCGCGGCGATCCAAAAATCATTGGCGCCGATCGGGGTACCGAGGCGCTCCAGGTGGGCTCGGACCTGCGCGTACGTTCGGCTGACCCGGCCGTCCAGTGGCGCCACTTCGATCCTCTCGACCAGTTTCGCCAGGCGAGCCGCGTTGCGCTCCCGCTAGGCACTCTTTGCCACACCCACTTCAAGCTCGCCCAAGACAACGGGCGAGAGCACGATGGCACTCAGCGGCGTTTGCTCCAGCCTTGGGCGCACTGCATCGGCGCCCTTCATGGCAGCGATGAAGATGTTGGTGTCGAGCAGCCAGCGCATACTAAAGCGTGGTCGCGGCTTCGGGCGGGCGATCATCAGGCGCGACCAGGTCGATCTCGCCGGCTGTTTGCCACAGCGGCCGGAAGGCCTCCGCCGCCATGATCTGCGCCTCCGGCACCAATCTGGCAACGACTCGGCCGCGGCGCATGATGGCGACCGTCTCGCCCGCTTCGACGGCGGCGAGCAATCCGGAGAGTTCTGCCTTGGCTTCTGCTATCTGCACTTGGCGCATGAGGGCATCCTGAAGCGTGACGATGTGGTCAGAATAGAACGGCGTCTCACGGAGAACAAGCCGTGTCAGGACTGCGGTCCGGCGTACACAGCCAAGCTGTGCCAGGACCGGGACCAGCATCTGGCCGCCGTTTTCGCGGTGCGTACGCAGAGCCTGGACTCGACCGCGTCAAACGTTCCGACCCGCGGCATCCGGCCCCGCGGGAGACCGCCCACCACCAGCAGCAGGTCGATGTCAGAATCCGGACGCATCGTGCCGCGCGCCACCGACCGGAACACGGCGGCGCTGACCAGTCGGTCGCCGTAGTGCTCAACGCATGCCGACTTCAGGGCCGCGAGGATCGCCTCGAAACGCTCATGCAGCATGATGCAGATCCTGCGACGGCTCGGCATGTCCGTCAGCGCAACACGTCCTGGGGTCGAGTGTACCCCATTGCGTCATGCGTGCACGCTGGGTGCCGAAGCCCGAGTCAAGTAAGCGCCGGCGTGGACGGCGAGGACCTGCTCTATCGGCCGCCCGTTGCCCGTAAAGCCCATCTCCAGCGGGTCCTTCAGCACCAGCGCCAGCAGCGCCGCCGACGCCGGGCTGCATAGGATCAGCCCGCGGTAGCCGGCCGCCGGCAGCTATGGCAGGCGCTCGACGTGCTCGATGTGCACGTTGGTGACAATCAGCGCCGTGATGGGCGCCACCGCAAAGCCGATCTCGAGCTGCCCGGCGCGCGCCGACCGGCCCCGCCTCGTCGCCCTGAAACAACCCGCAGTCGATGAGCAGCGCGCGGCCGGCATCCAGCGTCAGTTGGTGGCAGGAGCTGGTGACGCCGTTGCCGGCGCCGTGGTGATGGATGTGCATGTCTCCAATCCTGTGCTCAGGTCGCGCGACAGCCGCGTGCGATGCCGAAGTCGCGGCAGGAATGCCGCTCCCACAGAGCCCGCGCGCTGTGGGAGCGGCCTCTGGCCGCGACAGCCGCGTGCGATGCCGAAGTCGCGGCAGGAATGCCGCTCCCACAGAGCCCGTGCGCTGTGGGAGCGGCCTCTGGCCGCGACAGCCGCGTGCGAGGTCGAGTCGCGGCAGGAATGCCGCTCCCACAGCGCCCGCGCGCTGTGGGAGCGGCCTCTGGCCGCGACAGCCGCGTGCGAAGCCCGAGTCGCGGCAGGAATGCCCCTCCCACAGAGCCAGCGCGCTGTGGGAGCGGCCTCTGGCCGCGACAGGCGCCTGCGAGGCCCGGGTCGCGGCAGGACTGTCCCTCGTACGGCTCCGGTGCGTCCAGACCGCTCCAGAACACGCGGCCCAACCGCCCATCCCGAAGACAGGCGGCACGCATCGCCTCCGGAGGTGTCGTCAAAAACCGCGTGCCCGCGACAACTGCGCCTGGGACAACGGCGCCTGGAAGGACGCCCACTCGTTCGAGTATGATTGCCCCGAGCATACACGTAGGTTTGTACCCCATGCGCACCCTGGTCTGCTCATCCTGGGTCAGCGGCGGCCCCCCTTGCACGTGGTTCGCTGCATCTTCGGGGTACGAGTACGTGACGAGCAATGTGTAAAAAACTGCCGACGCGTGAGCTCAAGCCGGCGGACGCACAGAAAAGCCTTTCCGTTGAGATGCTTAACGCGCAATGCCCATCCATGTCACCTCAGTACAGGCAGCGGCTTGCCGGAAGAGGCGGCCTGTTCGCGGCAGTCAC
>NZ_CAJXYK010000039.1 GCF_913063425.1 uncultured Thiohalocapsa sp. | reverse complement strand
GGCAAGGATGCCGCTCCCACCTGCAATGGCCGCTGTGGGAGCGGCCTCCGGCCGCGACGACTTCCAGAGCGCCGGCGGCGGCCTGTCGCGGCAAGGATGCCGCTCCAACATGCAATGGCCGCTGTGGGAGCGGCCTCCGGCCGCGACGACTTCCAGAGCGCCGGCGGCGGCGAGTCGCGGCAAGGATGCCGCTCCCACATGCAATCGCTGCTGTGGGAGCGGCCTCTGGCCGCGACGACTTCCAGCGCGCTGGCCACGGCGAGTCGCGGCAAGGATGCCGCTCCCACGTGCAATGGCCGCTGTGGGAGCGGCCTCCGGCCGCGACGGATCGCGGTCAGCTCGTTGCAGCGGCCGTTCCTTGCTCGGCATCGGCATCGGCATCGGTGTCGGCATCGGATTCGGCTTTGGATTCGGTGTCGGCGCTCTCGCGCCGGCGTTGGTCCAGGTGCGCCGTGAGCTTGCGCTCGAAGCCGTCCAGGTAATCCGCCTGGCTCCAGGCGAGCCGGCGGCCGCCGGCGGTCAGCGCGATGCCGCAGACCAGCTCCGGGTCCTGCTCGAAGCCGGGCTGCCTGTCCTCGCCGAGGTGTTCCTGCACCAGCTCGATGAGCCGCCCGCGGCGGTCGTCGTCGAGCGCGAAGCCGGTGCTGACGACGAGCTCGTCGGCGCCGCGGAATTGCTCGCGCTCGTCCTCGTCAAGCCCGGCCAGCCGTGCCCCCAAGGTCTCCACCATGCGGTCCTCCAGGGCCACGTCGGCAAGATCCGACAGCGCCTTGCGGGCCAGGTCCGCAAAGCCCTCGGCGGTCTGCCGGCGCAGCTGCCTGACGAAGGCGTCCTGCTCATTGCGCAGCTGCTCGCGCCAGTGCGCGCGCTTGTCGTCCACCTCGGCGCGGGCCTCGTCGAGCAGGCGCTGCTTCTCGGACTCCGCCTCCTCGCGGGCCTGCTCCAGCACGGCGTCGCGGCGGTCCTCCAGGCGCTCCATGCGCTCGTGCAGGCGCTCGCGCTCGCGCTCGGCGGCGTCCTCGCGCTCCTGGGCGGCCGTCACGCGCTCGGCGATGCGGTCCTCGCGGCGGGCCATGGCCGCCGTCACCGGCCCGTAGAGAAAATGCTTCAGCAGCCAGACCAGGACCAGAAAGTTGACGATCTGGGCGGCGACGGTGAGCCAGTCGATCTGCATGGCCGCGCCCTCAGCCGCCGCCGGCGACCTGGCTCCAGAACGGGTTGGCGAAGATCAGGATCATGGACACCACGAAGCAGTAGATGGCCGTGGACTCGATCATCGCCAGCCCGACGAACAGCGTGCGGGTGATGGTCGCGGACTCGTCCGGCTGCTGGGCCATGGCCGTCAGCGCCTGCGCGACGGCCCGGCCCTCGCCGAGCGCCGGGCCGATGGCACCGATGGCGATGGTGATGCCGGCGGTGAAAATGGAAGCGATGGCGATGAGGGATTGGGGGTCCATGGTTCTTGAGGTGCTGGGTGCTGGGTGCTGGGTTCGAGGTTCTGGGTGCTGGGATCGAGCGGCGGATCGCGATGGTGGGAGTTGCATAGGTCCGATGCGTGCGGCCGGCAGCCCTAGCCCCCAGCCCCTCGCTCCTGTCTCTGTGCCGAGCTCGCCGACGCGATATACACCATCGCCAACACCGCAAAGATGTATGCCTGAATCATGCCGGTCAGCAGCCCCAGGAGCTGCATGACGATGGGGAACAGAAAGGGCGTCAGGCTGATCAGGATGCCGACGATGACGGTGCCGCTCATGATGTTGCCGTACAGGCGCACGGCCAGCGCGACGGTGCGCGAGAGCTCGCCGATGAGATTGAACGGCAGCATCAGCGGGGTCGGCTGCACATAGCGGCGCAGATAGCCGATGGGGCCGCGATGCAGCACGCCGTAGAGCGGCACCGCGGTGAGCACGCACAGCGCCAGCGCCGTGGTGGTGGAGAGCGACCCCGTCGGCGGCATGTAACCCGGCACCAGGGACAAGAGATTGGCCGTCGCAATGAAGATGAACAGCGTGCCGACGAAGGGCAGATACTGCCCCGGATCCTGGCGGCTCACGTCGTGGATCTGGTCCTTGAGCCCGGTCACCAGCACCTCCAGCAGGTTCTGCCAGCGCGAGATGTCCGGCCCGGTGCTGAGCCTGCGGGTGATGAGCCAGGAGCCCCCGGTCAGCAGCAGCATGATGAGCCAGGTATAGGCCAGGGTCGCGTTGATGTGCAGCGGGCCCCATTGCCACAGCAGGATCTGATCGGGGCTGATGGTCATCGCGATTGCCTCTCTGTCGTATCGTCGTCCGGCAGACCGCCAGCGCCGTTGCTGTCGGGTTGTTCTCGGGGCCTGTCGCCAGGGCGCCCGTAGCGGCGCAGCAGCAGCGCCCGCACGGCGATGACCCCGAGCAGGCCCGGCACCAGGGTCGTCCAGCCGTCCCCGGTCCAATGCTGGCCTGCCAGCATCAGCACCCAGAGCCCGGCCAGCAGCACAAGCATGCGCAGCAGCAGACTGCCGCCGATCAGCAGGACCGGTTGGCGCGTGCGGGCGAGCGCCTGCACCGTGCGATAGAGCCCGGCGTAGAACAGCCAGCCGAGCCCGGCGCCGGCGCCGAAGGCCGCGACCACCAGGGCCGCCGTGATCAGGGTGTCGCCGCTCATGCGGGCACCTCCCCGGCGCGGCGCAGCGCAAAGCGGGTGGCCACCGGCCCCAGCAGCTCGAACAGCACCGTGGAGCCGAACACCGTCGGCAGGATCAGGCTCTCCAGTGCCGGGAAGCTCTGCGCCGCCACCAGCGCCAGGCCCAGTGCGACGCCCGCCTGGGGCAGCACCGCGAAGCCGATCCAGTGGTAGATCCGCGGCGGTGCGCCGCCCAGGCGCCCGCCCAGCTGGGCGCCGGCGTAGAGCCCGGCGCTGCGCAGCAGGATGTAGACGGCGCCGATGAGCCCCACTGCCTGCAGCGATCCCAACTCCAGCGCAGCGCCGGCGAGCAGGAAGAACAGGATCAAGTACGGCCACTCGATGCCCTCGATGGCGTGAAACGGCCGGCTGTGGTGCTTTGCGCGGCTCGCCACCACGGCGCCGAGCGTGACGCAGGCGAGCAGGTAAGACACCTCCAGCCAGAGCGCCAGACCGGAGCAGAGCATGACGAAGCCGAGCGCCTCCGCCTGGGTAGGCTCACCTTCGCGCACGCGGCCGGTGAGCCAGGCCATGGGCAGGCCGAGCAGGGCGCCGAGGGCGACGGCGCCGGTCAGCTCCCAGAGCGCGCCGAGGAGCTCCCCGGACTCGCCGCCTGCCCCGGCCAGCGCCTGCGCGATGCTCAGCAGCACCGTGAAGATCATGATGCCCCAGGCGTCGTCGATGGCCACCAAGCCGAGCAGGGTCTGGGTGAATTCGCCATCGGCGCCGGACTCGTGCACCACATCGAAGGTGGCCGCCGGGGCCGTGGCCGGGGCAATGCCGGCCAGCAGCAGCGCCGCCTGCAGCCCGGCACCGGCGAGCAGCAGCCCGACGCCGACGAACAGGCTCGCCAGCAGTACCTTGCTGGCGGACAGCACCAGCACGCGCCGGCCGAGCTTGCGCAGCGCGTTCGGCGTCAGCTGCCCGCCGATGAGAAAGCCGACCATGGCCAGGGCGATATTGGTCAGCACCGGGAACCAGCGCTCGGTGAAGGGCGGCAGCAGGTCCAGCACCGAAGGCCCCACCAGCACGCCCGCCAGCAGCAGCAGGGTCACCCGCGGCAGGGGCGTGCGGCGGCCGATCAGGTCCGCCAGCAGCCCGGCGATGAAGATGGCGCCGATGGTGATCAGCATGGGTGCCACCTGCGCCGCGTTCTGGGCCGCGTGCTCCATCATTGGTCTCCGCTCTCGCGCTTGACCCAGTACCAGGCGTTCAGCACGCCGAGCGCCACCCCCAACAGCAGGAAGGTCAGGGTCCAGGACGCCCCGGCCGCCGGCCAGGCGCTGTCCAGCCACAGCCCCAGGGCGACGCCGGCCAGGGTCGGGATGGCCACCGCCCAGCCCACCATGCCGAACATGCCGAGCCAGAAGAAGATGCTGCGGTCCTCGTCGGCGCGGGCGCGCTGCTTGCGCGCCGCCTTGCGCCCGACGCTGTCGCGAAAGCGCTGCTCCGGCGGGCGGTGCGGATGCGCCCGGCGTTGCCGATGGTCCGAGGCTTGCGCCGGCGTCTCGGGTCGCGCATCCGGCGGGCCCGCCTGCGGCGCATCGCGGCGTGGATGGTCGTTTGGCGCTGCCATCACTGCTCCGCCTCCCACTCCATGAAGCGCCTGAGGGTGCCGGCCTCCAGCCGCGCCAGGGCGCTGCGCGTCTCGCGCTCGTGCTCGTCCAGGTTGGCGAAGGCGTCCTCCACGGTCTGGCGCAGGGTCGCGAGATCCGCCCCGGGCACGGCGTTGAAGCAGGCGACGCGCACCTCGTCGCCGGCCTTCACCAGGGTGCCCGTGTCCACGGCGCAGAGGTGCTCGGTGCCGTCGGGGTCGGTGTACAGCAGGATGCCCGGCACCAGCGCCGCCACCCAGTCCGCATGCCGCGGCAGCAGGCAGAAGGCGCCATCCTCGGCCTCGGCGATCACCTTGACCACGCGCGCGTCCACCAGGGTCTCGGTGGGCAGAAAGACCCGCAGCCGCAGGATGCGCCCGCCGTCGGCGCTGCGCGCGGGCTCATTCATCGAGCGCCCCCTTCATGTACAGATCCTGCTCGTCCACATCGGCGAATTCCCCCGCCAGGATGCGCTCGCAGCCATCCAGGGTCTGCTCCAGCTCCACCAGCTGACCCGGCTGGCCCGTGAACTGCTCCGTGGTGAAGAAGGGCTGGGTGAGGAAGCGCTCCAGCCGGCGCGCCTTGCTGACGGTAGCCCGGTCCTGCCGGGACAGCTCCTCCTCGCCGAGCATGGCGATGATGTCCTTGAGCTCCTCGTACTCCGCCAGGGTGGCGCGCACGTCCTGGGCGACGCGGTAATGGCGCTCGCCGACGATGGCCGGCGTGAGCATCTTGGACTCGGACTGCAAGGGGTCCACCGCGGGATACAGGCCCTGGCTGGCGCGCTTTCTGGACAGCACGATGGACGCGGACAGGTGCCCGAAGATGTGCGCGGCGGCCGGGTCGGTGAGGTCGTCGGCGGGCACATAGACGGCCTGCACCGAGGTGATGGCGGCGCTCTCGGAGTTGCAGATGCGCTCTTCCAGCTCCGCCAGCTCCGTCGCCAGCGTCGGCTGGTAGCCCACGCGCGAGGGGATGCGCCCCATGAGCCCGGACACCTCGGTGCCGGACTGGACATAGCGGAAGATGTTGTCGATGAGCAGCAGCACGTTGCGGTGGGCCTGGTCGCGGAACCACTCGGCGATGCTGAGCGCCGCATGCCCCACGCGGAAGCGCGCCCCCGGCGGCTCGTTCATCTGGCCGAAGATCATCACCGTGTGGTCCAGCACCTCGGCCTCGCGCATGTCGCGGTACAGCTCTTCGGCCTCGCGAGAGCGCTCGCCGATGCCGCAGAACAGGCTGATGCCCTGGTAGTGCCCCACCATGTTGTGGATGAGCTCGGTGATGAGCACGGTCTTACCGACGCCGGCGCCGCCGAACAGCCCGGCCTTGCCGCCGGCTTCCAGTGGGGCCAGCAGGTCCAGGGCCTTGATGCCGGTGGAGAAGATCTCGGTGCGGGTGACGCGCTCGGCGAGCGGCAGCGGCGCGCGGTGGATGGGCCAGCGCGACTCCTGCCCAGCGCCGGCGTCCGCGAGCGCCTCGCCGCGGTCGATGGTGTCGCCGAAGACGTTCAGCATCCGCCCCAGCAGCGCCTCGCCCACCGGCACCTGGAGCGGGCCGCCGGTGTCGCGCACCGGCATGCCGCGGGCGAGGCCGCGGGTGGGCGTCAGGGCGATGCAGCGCACCCGCTCGCGGTCCAGCAGGCTCGCCACCTCCAGCACCATGGCGTCGTCGGGACCCGTGCGCAGCGCCTGATTGCGCACCGGCAGCGGCGGCGGGAAGCGCACGTCCACCACGCTGCCGCGCACCGCCGTGACCCGGCCGGTGTGCGTCTGTGCTGGTGCTGTGGACGACGGCGGACCATGCATGGCGGCGGCCTTCGGTGGCGGCAGGAGCATGGCGCCGGGGCGGCCTGGCCCGACATCCGGCGGCTGCTCTGCAGCAAGAGATTAGGCGCTCCCGCCCCTGCGCGGGCTCGGGTCTTCGCGGTGCTCCCGCGTCCGGTATCTCCGGTCGCAGCGGCTCTGCGGCCTGCGTCTGCATGGCGGCGGGGCGATCATGGGCCCTCCACGGCCACCGGCATGTCCGCCTGCGACAGCCTTTTGGTGTCACCCGGCGCCAGCGTCAGGGTGTGCTCGCCCGCCTGGATGCGGATCGAGCCCAGGTGCGCCGATACGGCACGGATCTCCAGCGCCGCGTGGTCGATGCTGAGCGCAAGGGTTTGGCCGCGGAAACGCAGGCGGATGCGCAGGCGCTTGAGCTCTTCGGGCAGCTGCGGGTTCAGCCACAGGCACCCGCCGCGCACCTCGATGCCGGTCCAGCAGCGCTGCATCAGATCCACGGTGCCGGCCATGGCGCCCAAGTGGATGCCCTCGGAGGTCGTGCCGCCCTGGATGTCGGCGACATCGCTCTCGATGGCCTTGGTGAACAGCTGCCAGGAGCGACGGCGGTCCGAGCGCGCCAGCACCCAGGCATCGACGACGCGGCTCAGGGTGGAGCCGTGGCTGGTGCGTGCCCCGTAGTAGCTGACGTTGCGCGGGATCATGTCCGGGTCGAAGTCGTAGCCGAGACGCTCGAAGAGCCGCCCCAGGACCTCTGCGGAAAGCAGAAAGAACAGCATCAGCACATCCGCCTGCTTGGTCGCCTGGTAGTGGTTCGGCGAGTCGCCTTCGGCCTCCAGGATGCGGTCCAGGCGCTGGATGTCGCCGTACTTCTCGCGATAGGCGTCCCAGTCCAGCTCATCGAGCTGCTCGAAGCCCTCGAACTGGGTGATGATGCCGTCGCCGTGGAAGCAGATGCGCAGCTTGCGGGTCAGGGTGTCCCAGTGGTCCAGCTCAGCGGCATCGATGTCGAGCTGCTCCGCGAGCTCGTCCCAGCGCTCCCGGGGCAGGTGCTGCGGCAGCTCCAGTGCCCGGGACAGCACCCAGGCCGCCATCACCGTGGTATAGGCGTGATTGTCCAGACCGGGCTCGGCGCGGTCCGGGTACCGGGTGTGGAACTCGTCCGGGCCGACCACGCCCCTGATCTCGTAGCGGCCGAGGGTCTGGTTGAGCTCGGCCTTGCTGGCCCAGAAACGGGCGATCTCCAGCAGCATCTCGGCGCCGAAGAAGGACAGGAATTCCCGGTCTCCGCTGCTCTGGTAGTACTGCCAGACGTTGTAGGCGATGGCGGAGCTCACATGGCGCTGAAGATGCGTCTCGTCCGGGGTCCAGTGCCCCGAGCGCGGGTTCAGATGCAGCTGCTGGCTCTCTTCGCGGCCGTCGCTGCCGGACTGCCAGGGATACATGGCGCCGCGGTAACCGGCGGCGCGGGCCGCCTCCCGGGCGGCGCCCAGGCGGCGCCAGCGGTACAGCAGCAGCGAGCGGGTGATCTCCGGCAGGCGCAGGTCCAGGGTCGGGAAGATGAACAGCTCGTCCCAGAAGATGTGGCCGCGATAGGCCTCGCCGTGCAGGCCCCGGGCGGGCACGCCCACATCCAGGTCCATGACCTGGGGGCCGGCCGTCACCAGCAGGTGCAACAGGTGCAGGTGCAGGATGGCGGCGGTGCGCCCGCCGTCGTCCTCGGCCAGGGTCAGCTCCAGGTCGAAGCGCCGCCACAGCTGCTGCCACATCAGTGCGCTGCCGGCGAGGAGCTGCGCGAACCGCGGTGCATCCACCACGGCCTCCCGCGCCGCCAGGCCACACTCGCTGATGGCCGCGTCCCGGGAGGTGTAGAGGGCGACGGTTTTCTCGATCGCCACCGGCTGCCCGGCATCGAGGTGCAGGCTGAAGGTCTGGCCGATCCAGTCATCGCGGCGGGTCAGCTGCGGCTCGGCCGCCTGCTGCTGATCATCCCGATAGACCCGGGTGCGGGCGGCCAGGGCGACCTCCAGCCGCGACTGGCGGGTGCGAGCCTTGAGCAGGACCGCGTCTTCGCCCACGGCGTCGGTGTGGACGGGCGAGAGGTGGCGGCCGGTGAGCCCCTGGTAGCGCTCGACGCCGGCGTTCTCGACGCCGCCGTCGAGCGCGCTTTCCACCTGCACGGGGCCGGACCAATCGACGGCGGTGAGCGTCGTCTCCAGGGCCGCCAGGTGGTGGAGGCGCATGTGCACCAGCCGTCGTTGGCGCAGCTCCGTGGTGCGGCCCTGCGCGTCGCGAAAGCGCACTTTGCGCGTCAGCACGCCGCAGCGCATGTCGAGCGACTGGGCGAAGGTCAGGATCTCCATGTCGTCCAGCGAAAAGCGGCTGCCGTCATCGAAGATCAGCCTGAGGACCAGCCAGTTGGGCAGGTTCACCAGGTCCTCGTTCTCGACGACGCGCCCCTGGACCTCGCTCTCCGCGCGGTTGTAGCCGCCGGCGAGGTAGGTGCCGGGGTAGTGGTGCGCACCGGCGTCCGCTTCCGGCGCCGCACCGCGGGTGGCGAAATAGCCGTTACCCAGGGTGCACAGCGCCTCGCGCAGGCGCTCCTGCTCGGGCTGATACTCGTGATAGTGCCAGTGCCATTCGCTCATGTGCCGGGCCCCGGGTTATCGGAGACGCCGTTCTCGGAGACGCCGTTCTCGTAGACGCCGACGATGCGGCTCTGCCCGATGATGTGCGCCGCGTAGTCGCGCAGGAAGGTATCGCGGTCGGGCGTGCCGTCGATGGTCGTGTCCAGCGCGTACAGCCAGAAGTAGTAGTGGTGCGGACCATGGGCCTCCGGCGGTTGCGGGCCGCCCCAGCCGATGTCGCCGAAGTCATTCGGCCCGGGCCGGAACCGGTCCTCGCCGTTCATGGGGATCGCCCGGGTCTCCGCCGGGATGCCGTACAGCGTCCAGTGCGTAAAGCCCGCCGGCATCGGCGCGTCCGGGTCGTGGCAGATCACCGCGAGCTCAGCGGTGCCGTCCGGCACGCCGGTGATGATGAGCTCCGGCTGGTCGTCGGCGCCGGATTTGGTATAGCGCTCGGGGATGCTGGTGCCCGTGGCAAAGGCGGGGGATGTCAGCTTCATGGGCATGGGGAGCTCCCGATCTGGAAGGCCGGGGTGCGGCGCCCCCGGGTTGCGGGCCACTGCGGCGGCATGCGGCAGAGCGCTCGCCGCGCGCGGCATGTGCAGATCCGGGAACGCACTGTGGCAGTCCCGGCTCGGCATGTACTCAGGCATGTGCTCAGGACTGGCGGTCGCCGATGAGCGGTCCCGGCTCGCCCAAAAGGGCTCGCCCACATCACCGAGCAAGACCCAACCGAGCAAGACCCAGGCCTGCCTAAGCAAGCCTAAGCTAGCCTAAGCAAGCCTAAGCTAGCCTAAGCAAGACCCAGGCCGGCCCTCCCGCCCCGCTGCACCAGCTGCCGCCGGCCAGGTGTGGTACGCAGGCGGCACAGGCCAACGGCGGCTACTCCACCTGCTCCACGATGACCCCGCAGGCGATGCGCGGCCCGGCCGCACCCGAGGGCTGGGAGCGGTAGTCGTCTGCGCCGCTGTGGATCACCACCGCGGCCCCGTCGTCGTCGAAGAGCTGCGCACGCATGTCGGCGACTCGGGTCATGACCTCCACCTCCAGCGCGCCGCTCTCCGGCACATGGATGTTCGGCATGTCGCCCAGGTGCGGGCCGCCCTCGCTCAGATAGCCATGGGCCGTGTCGGGCGCCATCAGGTGGCCGCCGGCGGACTTGAAAGGCGGCTCGCAGGTGCCGCGGCCGAAAGCCGTGTCGGTCAGCCGCCGCCGCCCTGTCGGCGGTGGATTTGCCCCAGCCGGTGGCGCAAGTGCCCCGGCGTTGCCGCGCCCGGGACACCCTGGGCGCAGCCGCCCGCACCGGCCGGCCTGAGCCTCACCGTCACACCTCAGCCCAATGGGCGGCGCGCCCGCGCAGCCGATCGCGCAGCGAGCAGGCGCCGCTTTGACCCCAGGCGGGTCTGGTCCGGCCTTTGCTGCATATCACTGTCTGGAGTTTCCGGCCGGTGGCTGTGTGGACCGGCCTGGCCATGCCCGGAGGAGTGATGATTTTCAAGCAGTTTTATCTCGAAAGCCTGGGACACGCGTCCTACCTGGTCGGGTCCGAGGATACCGGCGAGGCCCTGGTGCTGGACGTGCGTCGCGATGTGGAGACCTATTTCGCGGCGGCACGGGAGCAGGGGCTGCGTCTGCGCTACGCCTGTGACACCCACCAGCACAACGACTATCTGTCGGGCATCTGCGAGCTGCCGGCGCGCGCCGACGTGCAGCTGCTCGCCGGCGCCCGCGCCGAGCTCGGCTACCCGGTGCGGGCCATGGAGGACGGCGCGCTGCTGGACATGGGCGAGGTGCGCTTTGAGCTGATGCACACCCCGGGGCACACGCCGGAGCATGTGAGCCTGCTGGTGACCGACCGCTCACGCGGCGAGGAGCCCGCTGTTCTGTTCTCCGGCGGGGCGCTGCTGGTGGGCGATCTGGCCCGCCCGGACCTGCTCGGCGGCGACGCCGAGACGCGCCGCGGGGCCAAGGCGTTCTGCGACACGCTTCAGAACAAGATCCTGCCCCTGCCCGACTTCGTGGAGGTCTATCCAACCCATGTCGCGGGCTCGCTCTGCGGCGGACACATCGGCAGCCGGTTGTCCACCACCATCGGCTACGAGCGGCGCCTGAACCGCATGCTGGCGAGCCTGTCGTCACGGGATGACTTCGTCGAGCACTGCATGGACCTGACGGACCTGCCGGCGGTGCCGCCCTACTGGCCGCGCATGCGCCGGCTGAACACCCAGGGTCCGCCGCTGCTGGGGGTGCTGGCGGACCCGCCGCCGTTGGACCTGGACGCCTTCGAGCGCGCCCGCAGCGAGGGCGCCGTCGTGCTGGACTGCCGCGCGCCGGAGGCCTTCGCGGCGCACATCCCCGGCGCCATCAATGTCGGTGTCGGCTCCAGCTTCGCCACCTGGGCCGGCAGCGTGCTGCCGCCGGATCAGGACATCGTGCTGGTGCTGGATCGCGCGGAGGACCTCTGGGAGGTGTGCTGGCAGCTCCTGCGCATCGGCTATCCGCTGCCCAAGGGCTGGCTCGCCGGCGGCATGCTCGCCTGGCGCACCGCCGGCAAGCCCATCGACGTGCTGCCGCAATGGACGGTGCGCGACCTGCGGCAGGCACAGCGTGAGCAGTCCGACCTGTTGATCCTGGACGTGCGTCAGCCGGCGGAATGGAGCGCAGGCCACATCCAGGGCGCCCTGCACCTCACCGGCGCCGAGCTCACCGCACGGGTGGACGATCTGCTCGCCGGCATTTCCCCGCAGCGGCCCGTCGCCGTCATCTGCGGCAGCGGCTTCCGCTCGTCCGTGGCCGCGAGTGTGCTCAAGGCCCGCGGACACCGGCAGGTGGCGCATGTGCTGGGCGGTATGACCGGCTGGGAGGCGGAAGGCTTCGAGACGACGAACGGCGCCGGCTCCGCCTGACGCCCGGGCCGCCGTGCCCCCTGTCTTGCCGCCGCAACCGATGCCCGCATCAGGAGACCCCGTATGAGCCAAAGCTTTCTCTCCGCCGGAGCAGCTGAGCGCGGCGGACTTGGTGCGGCTGGACACCCTGCGCGGCGTGCAGGTCGAGACCGCCGACGGCACCGCTTTGGTGGTCCAGGACCTGCTCATCGACGACAGCGACTGGTCCCTGAGCTACCTGGACCTGCTGCTGCCGGCCGATCGCGATGCCCGCGGCGGCGCAGAGGCGAAACCGCTGCGCTGCCTGCTGCCCCCGCGCGGCATCGACTGGCTGAACACCGACGCCGGCAAGCTGCACCTGACCGTGTGGATGCAGGAGCTCCGCGATGCGCCCACACAGCCGCTGCCCGTGGCCGGCGGCGAGGCAGTCCGTGTGCGCGTCCTGGAGCCCGCCCGCTGAGCGACTGCGCAGCACCGGCGCCGATCGCAACTACGCAGACTTCCGTCGGCAGCGGAAAGGATCGAGCCCACCCCGGGTACGCCGACTTCAGTCGGCCCCTGGGGCCGGCAGATTGCAGTCCGCCGCCGGCAGATGCTCCCCCCCCAGCCGCAGCCCTTGCGCAGCGCAACATCAGCCGCCGGCCGCCCGCAGCGGCTGCTCGTCATGGCGCCCGCGCAGCAGCGCGTCGATGTCGTCTCGGCTCAGGGTCTCGGCTTCCAGCAGCGCGTCGGCGAGCCGCTCCAGATCGTCCCGGTGCTCGCGCACCAGGCCCAGCGCGTGCTCCTCGACATCGCGGATCAGGCCGGTGATCTCGTCGTCGATGCGCTTGGCGGTGTCGTCGCTGAACTCCGGTGCCTGCGCCATCTCCCGGCCGAGGAAGACGTGCTCCTCGCCGCGCTTGAAGGCGACCGGGCCGATCAGCTCGCTCATACCCCAGTGGCTCACCATGCGGCGGGCGAGGCTGGTGGCGTTGTCCAGGTCCGCCTCGGCGCCCGTGGTGACATCGTCGAACATGACCCGCTCGGCGACGCGACCGCCGAGCATGACGCCGATGCGGTCGCGCAGATACGCGGAGCGGTAGGTGCGGCGCTCTTCGTCAGGCACCTGCTCGGTGGCGCCCAGGGCGCGCCCGCGGGGGATGATGGTCACCTTGTCCAGGCGGTCGGCATGCGGCAGCAGCCAGGCCAGCAGCGCATGACCGGACTCGTGCACGGCCACCAGCCGGCGCTCCTCGTCGCCGATGCCCTGCTCGCGCTTGGCGCCCAGCACCAGCTTGTCCCGGGCGTCGGCGAAGAGCTGCATGTCCACCCGCTCGCGGCGCCGGCGTCCGGCGAGCAGTGCGGCCTCGTTGACCAGGTTCTCCAGATCGGCGCCGGAGAACCCCACCGTACGGGCGGCGAGGCGCGCCAGATCCACGTCGTCGGCGAGTGCGATTCTGCGCGCGTGGATGGCCAGGATGGCCTGCCTGGCGTCGCGGCCCGGCAGCTCCAGATACACCTTGCGGTCGAAGCGCCCGGGGCGCAGCAGGGCCTTGTCCAGCACGTCCGGGCGGTTGGTGGCGGCCAGCACGACGATGTCCTGATGCGGCTCGAAGCCGTCCATTTCGGCAAGGATCTGGTTCAGCGTCTGCTCGCGCTCGTCGTGGCCGCCGCCCATGCCGGCGCCGCGGGTGCGGCCGACGGCATCGATCTCGTCGATGAAGATGACGCAGGGGGCGGCCTTTTTTGCGGACTCGAACAGGTCGCGCACCCGTGAGGCGCCGACACCGACGAACATCTCCACGAATTCCGAGCCCGACATGCTGAAGAAGGGCACCCCCGCCTCGCCGGCGACGGCACGGGCGAGCAGCGTCTTCCCGGTGCCGGGCGGGCCCACCAGCATGACGCCCTTCGGCATCTTGGCGCCGAGGGCGCGAAAGCGCCCGGGCTCCGCGAGATGGTCGATGATCTCGCCGAGATCGGCCTTGGCGTTCTCGAGCCCCGCCACGTCATCCAGGCCGACGTCGCTGTCCTCGGCGCGGATGCGCCTGGCCTTGGACTTGCCGAAGTCGAAGATGCCGCCGCCCTGGCCGGGTCCGCCGCCCATCATGCGCTGCTGCATGCGCCAGCTGATGTACAGGAAGAGTCCGAGGATCAGGACCCAGGGCAGAAACGAGATCAGCACCCGGCCCCACAGGCCCTGTCCGGCGGGCTCGGCGTCGATCTCGACGCCTTGCCGCTCCAGCAGATCCAGCAGCTGCGGGTCGCTCACCTGGGGTTTGGTGCTGGTGAAGGGCGCGCCCGGCTGACGCTCGTCGCCGGCGGTCTGCGTTTCGCCGCCTTCGGGCTGACCGGCGTCGGCGGCCTTCCGGCCGCCTGTGCGTGCAGCATCGGCGGCCGTTCTGTCATCCCCTGCGCCGGCCCCGTCGCCTGCCTTGTCGTCGGCTCCCGCCTGTTGGGCGCCGGCGGTGGCGGAGTCATCCCCTTGGTCTTCCGTGCCTGCGGTACCGGGCGCCGCGCCGGCATAGAAGCGGCCGCGGATGCGGTCCGCCTCGAAAGTGATCTGCGCCACCCGGCCCTCGCGCACCGCCTGCTTGAGCTGGGTGTAGCTGAGCTCGGTGGGCGAGGACCCGACGAAGAGATTGAGCACCGCGGCCAGCCCGATGATGGCCACGGCGGCGATGGCGTAGTTGCGCCACGGCGGGCCGTCCCCGCCGGGGTGGAGCCGGGAGAGCGGCTGGCGCGAGCCGGGAAGTCTGGGAGCGGCCATGGTGCTGCCTCCTGGGTGGGGTCGATGGCGGCGGGCATTTGCCTGCCTGGGGGCTGTGCCCGGCCGGAGCGCTCCGCCGTGGCGACGGCTTCTCGCCCCGGATGCTGAGCGAATCCCGATGTCCAGACATCGGGCTGCAACGGTATGCAGGAATGAGGCCGCATCGCGTGCAGGGGGCCTGGCGCACTCGGGCCGGGGGGCGCCCGTGGGGGAGCACGCAGGGTCCGCCTGCGGCTGCGCGGCCCGGCTTTCCGGGCGCGTGGCTTGCATCGGCAGGGGTCAGAGCCAAGCAATCCATCCCACTGCACCAGGAGCGCTCCCATGCCTGACGCCGCTGCCATCAACGACTTCGACCAACGCCTCCACGGCGATCTGCTGCGCCCCGGCGATGCCGGCTTCGAGGCCGCCCGCAGGGTCTACAACGGCATGATCGACCGGCATCCCGCGCTCATCGCCCGCTGTGCCGACCAGGCGGATGTGGCCGCCTGCGTGCAGCTCGCGCGTGACCAGGGACTGCCGCTCGGCATCCGCGGCGGCGGCCACAACGGCGCCGGCCTCGCGGTGGTGGACGATGGGCTGGTGGCGGACCTGTCATCCATGGACGACCTCGCCGTGCATCCGGCGGAGCACAGCGTGCGCGTCGGTCCCGGCTGCACCTGGGGCGACGTGGACCGGGCCTGCGGTGAGCATCGCCTCGCCACCGTCAGCGGGGTCATCTCCACCACCGGCGTGCCGGGGCTCACCCTCGGCGGCGGTCACGGCTACCTGAGCCGCAGGTTCGGCCTCACCGTGGACAATCTGCTGGAGGCCGAGGTGGTGCTGGCCGACGGGCGCACCCTGACCGCCAGCCCCGATGCGCATCCGGACCTGTTCTGGGCCCTGCGCGGTGGCGGCGGCAACTTCGGCGTGGTGACCTCCTTCCTGTTCCAGCTGCACAAGGTCGGCGAGGTGCAGGCCGGCCCCAGCTTCTGGCACATGCAGGATGCCGAGGCCGTGCTGCGTCGCTATCGGGCCTTCCTGCCCGCGGCGCCCGAAGCGTTGTACGGCTTCTTCGCCTTCATGACCGTGCCGCCGGCGAAGCCCTTCCCCGCGGCGCTGCATGGGCAGCAGGTCTGCTCCATCATGTGGTGCTGGCTCGGCGACCCGGACGACCTGGATGCGGAGCTGGCGCCGCTGCGCGATGCCGTGCCGCCGGCCTTCGAGCACATCGGCCCCATGCCCTATCCGACCCTGCAGAGCCTGTTCGACGGCTTCTACCCACCGGGTCTGCGCTGGCACTGGAAAGGCGACTTCGTCCGCGAGCTGCCGGACGAGGCCATCGCGCTGCACACCGAGCACGCGCGGCGGATGCCCACCCCGCTGTCCACCATGCACCTGTATCCCGTCGACGGCGCCGTGCACCGGGTCGCCCCCGACGCCACGGCCTTCGGCTACCGGGATTGCCTGTGGTCATCGATGATCGCCGGCGTCGCGGAGCGCCCGGAGGATGACGCCGCCATCCGCGACTGGGCGCGCGGCTACTGGGCGGCGCTGCACCCTTACTCTGCGGGCGGCGCCTACCTGAACTTCATGGAGGCGGAGGGACAGGACCGGGTGCGTGCCGCCTTCCGCGACAACTACGACCGGCTCGCGGCGGTGAAAGCCACCTACGATCCGGACAACCTCTTCCGGCACAACCAGAACATCCCGCCCGCAGGGGGCGGCACGGCGGGCTGAACACCTGCGCGCACCGCCGCCCGCGTGCAGCCGTGGCGCCGCGCCCTCAGCGCGGCAGCCCGCAGCGGACCTGCCCCGCGCGCCGCGGCTGCGGTACCCATGCCTGCCGGGTGCGGTGCAGATGCACAACCCGCGGTGCATAAGCACCGCGCCGCACGGCCCGCCGCGGGGGGCTCACCGCGGCAGCCGAGCGCGGCCGGCGCCGACCTCCGACCGGCATGCAGCGCGGGCGTGGCGGCTGTTGCGGAGCCTGGCACGGTCGCTGCTGAAGCCGGTCCATTGATTCACCCGGCTGCGCCTGCTGCCGAAGCCCGGCAGCGCAGCACACGGCAGACGGAGACCCGCTGCATGAAAATCCATGTGTTCGAGACCGAAGGCTGGGAGCGTGAGCCCTTCGCGCCGCTTGCAGACGACCACGAGCTGACCTTCACCGCCGAGGCCCTGAGCGCCGACAACGCCGCATCGCATGCCGACGCAGAGGCGGTGTCGACCTTCATCTACTCTTCCCTGAGCGCCGAAGTGCTGGACGCGCTGCCGGCCCTGCGCGCGGTGGCGTCGCGCTCGACGGGTGTCGATCACATCGATCTCCCGCGCTGTCGCGAGCGCGGCATCACCGTGTCCAACGTCCCCACCTACGGCAGCCATACCGTCGCCGAGCACGTGTTCGGGCTGCTGCTGATGATCAGCCACCGCCTGGAAGAGGCCGTGCAGCGCACCCGCAGCGGCCGCTTCGACAGCCATGGCCTGCAGGGCTTCGACCTCAAGGGCAAGCTCATGGGCGTCGTCGGCACCGGCGACATCGGCCGCGAGACCATCGGCATCGCCCGCGGCTTCGGCATGCCGGTGCTGGCCTTCGATGTGGCGCCAAACGAAGAGGCCGCGCGGCGTCTCGGGTTCGACTATGTGCCCCTGGACGAGCTGCTGGCGCGCGCGGACGTCATCAGCCTGCACGTACCCGAAAGCCCGAAGACGCACCACATGATCGACCGGCCGCAATTCGACCAGATGAAAGACGGCGCCGTGCTCATCAACACCGCCCGCGGCGGACTCGTCAACACCCGCGCCCTGGCGCGCGCCCTGGCGGAGAAGAAGATCGCCGCCGCAGGGCTGGACGTTCTGCCCGAGGAGCCGGTGATCCGCGAAGAGGCCGAGCTGCTGCGCTCCGTCTACGAGCAGCACCACCAGCTCGACAACCTGCTTGCCAACGAGGTCCTCGCGCACCTGCGCAACGTCGTCATCACACCGCACAGCGCCTTCAACACCCGGGAAGCCGTTGGCCGCATCCTGCAGACAACGGTGGAAAACCTGCGCGCCTGCGCCGCCGGCCAACCACGCAACGTGGTGAGCTGACGAAACAGCAGAGAAGCCAGAAGGACACCGTCGCTGCCAACACCGTCCCACGGCGGGACGGCCCGATTCAAACACCCTGTGGGCAGCATCAGCGTTATGCACGTCAACTCAGATCCTGGTGCTTCAACGGCACCCGTCGCACCCGCTTACCCGTTGCCGCAAAGATGGCGTTCAGCACCGCCGGCGCGGCCACCGCAATGGTCGGCTCGCCGATGCCGCCCCAGAAGCCGCCCGAGGGCATGACGATGACCTCGACCTTGGGCATGTCCTTCAGCTGCATGGACGGGTAGTCGTGGAAGTTGCTTTGGACCACGGCGCCGTCCTCCAGCGTGCATTCGCCGTGGAAGAGGGCGGAGAGGCCGTAGACGAAGGAGCCTTCCACCTGGGCTTCGATCTGCTGTGGGTTGACGGCATAGCCCGGGTCCGTCGCGGCGATGATGCGGTGGACCTTGACCTCGCCGCCGTCCACAGATACCTCCGCGCAGGCCGCCACATAGCTGCCGAAGGTCTTGACCACGGCGAGTCCGCGGTGGACGCCGTCTGCGGCGGCCTGGCCCCAGCCGGCCTTGTCGGCCACGGCCTCGAGCACGGCCAGGCTCTTGGGGTGATCGGCCATCAGCTTGCGCCGGAAGTCCAGCGGGTCCTTGCCCGCGGCCTGGGCCAGCTCGTCGATGAAGCACTCCAGATAAATGGCGTTCTGGTTGATGTTGACGCCGCGCCAGAAGCCGGGAGGCACCGGTGGGTTGCGCATGGCGTGCTCGACGAGCAGGTTCGGCACGCTGTAGCTGATGGCGTGGTCGCCGTCGGCATGGAAGCCCTGGAAGGTGACGGGGTCCGCGCCGTCCTCGGCCATCCAGCCGGGTCGCACCGCCGCCAGGATGGACTGGCCCGAGATGCGAACATGCAGGGCCGCGAGGTCGCCGTTCTCGTCGAGGCCGCCCACAAGCCTGCACTTGGTGATGGGGTGGTAGTGGCCGTGGGCCATGTCCTCTTCGCGGGTCCAGAGCAGCTTCACCGGTGTGCCCGGCAGCTGCTTGGCGATGCTGACGGCCTGGGTGACGAAGTCGTGGAAGGCGCCGCGCCGGCCGAAGCCGCCGCCCAGGTGCAGCTTGTGCACGTCGCACTGCTCGATGGGCAGGCCGGCGGCGTCCGCCGCGGCTTCCAGCGCGGCCATGCCGTCCTGCGTGGGGCACCAGACCTCGCAGCGGTCCTCCGTCCACACCGCCGTCGCGTTCATGGGCTCCATGGTGGCGTGGTTCTGGTAGGGGTAGGCGTAGACGGCCTCGATGGTCTGCGCCGCGTCTGCGAGCCCCTGCCTGGCATCGCCGCCGGCGTTGCCGACGAAGACCTGCTCGTCCGAGGTCAGGCCCTCATCGAGCATCTTGTCGATGTCCGCGCTGCTCAGATCCGCGTGCGGGCCCTTGTCCCAGCTGATGGGCAGTGCGTCCAGCGCCGTCTTGGCCTGCCACCAGGTGTCGGCGACCACGGCCACGGCGTTGTCGCCCACGGCCACCACCGCGCGCACGCCCGGCATGCTCCTGACCTTGTCCGCGTCGAAGGACTCGACCTTGCCGGTGAACACCGGGCAGGCCTTGATGGCGGCGTTCAGCATGCCGGGCAGCACCAGGTCCGTGCCGTAGACCTGCTTGCCGTGCAGCTTGTCGACGGTGTCCAGGCGCTTCACGGGCTTGCCGATGAGCTGCCAGTCCGCCGGGTCCTTGAGCGCCACATGCTCCGGCGGCCACAGCTCGGCGGCGGCCTTGGCCACCTTGCCGTAAGTGGTGGTGCGACCGCTGGGGGTGTGGGTGATGACGCTGTCGGCGGCGGTGCACGCGTCCATCGGCACGTCCCAGGCCTCCGCGGCGGCCTGGATCAGCATCTGCCGGGCGACGGCGCCGCCCTTGCGCACATAGGCCTCGCTCTCGCGGATGCCGCGGCTGCCGCCGGTGGAGAAGCTGCCCCAGACGCGGTCCCGGCGCAGGTTCTCGCCCGGCGTCGGATACTCGGTGGTCACCTTGGACCAGTCGCACATGAGCTCCTCGGCCACCAGCTGCGCGAGCCCGGTGAGGGTGCCCTGGCCCATCTCCGAACGGGCGATGCGGATGACCACGGTGTCGTCCGGGTGGATGACGACCCAGGCGTTCACCTCAGGTACCTCGTCAGCACCGCCCGCAGCGTCCTCTGCGGCGACGGCGTTACAGCCGAGCGCGGGCAGCGTCAGGCCCAGCGCGAAACCGGCGCCGGCGGCGGTGCTGCGGATAAGGAACTCGCGGCGGGAAACGGTGATCGGGTCAGCACTCATGACGCACCCCCGTTCTGCTTGAGCTCGGCGGCCAGATGGATGCCCTGGCGCACCCGGTTGAAGGTACCGCAGCGGCAGATGTTGGTGACGCCCGCGTCGATGTCGGCGTCAGACGGGCGCGGATTCTCCGCCAGCAGGGCGGCGGCGGTCATGATGATGCCGGGCTGGCAATAGCCGCACTGGGGCACGTCGAGCTCCGCCCAGGCCCGTTGTACGGGATGGTCGTTGTTGGCGGACAGGCCCTCGATGGTGACGATCTCCTGGTTGGGATTGACCTCGGAGACGGGCAGGGTGCACGCGCGCACCGCCGCGCCGTCGATGTGCACGGTGCAGGAGCCGCAGATGCCGATGCCGCAGCTGTACTTGGTACCGGTGAGCCCGAGCTGCTCCCGCAGCACCCAGAGCAGGGGCGTGGATGCGTCCACATCCACCTCCACCGGCTTGCCGTTCACCTTGAGTGTTGCCATGGACGGTCCTCTTGGAATGGGGAGGCCAGTGCGCCCCGGGCTGGCCAGCCCGTGCGCGAAGAGGTGTCAGGATAGACGCTTACCGCACCCCGGACCATGGCGGATCACCCGGGATCTGCAGCCGCCGGGGCGCCGGCCCGCAGGCGAATCGGGTGGGGGGCAGTTGCCCAGCCGGGCCGACTGACACGGCGTTCAACACGGGGAAAATACGGGGAAAAAACAAAGGACACTCTATACACAGACTTACCATAATACGGGGACGGTATACAGAATTATCGGATAGGCGAGTCCCTGCGAACAGTCACACTCTGGACTGCTGCTGATCGCTGCGGGACCCGCCTGCGCCGAATCCAGTATACCGTCACCACGATTTGGGACAGAAAGCGTTTGCTGCCTCAGCGTGCTGCTTCAGGCCAAGCGCAAGAAAGCCCCGGTGCGCAAAAGCGCAACCAGGGCTTTCGTGATGACCCGCGGCCGGCTGCTGCGGGTGCCGGCGATGCGGGAAGCCGCAGCGATCAGTGGGCGCTCATTCGTAGCCGACCCGGTCGTAGATGCGCTGGGCCTCGGCCTGATTCTCGCCCAGGACGTTCAGGTTGATGGTGTCTTCCTTGAAGGTGCCGAGCTCGGCCACGCTGTCGGCGAGCGGCGTGCCCGGAACCGCTGGGTACTCGTCGTTGCCGGCGGAGAAGTACTCCTGCGCCTGCTCGCTGCTCAGGTACTCCAGGAACTTGACGGCGTTCTCGCGGTTGGGGGCATGCCTGGCCACGCCGGCGCCGGAGATGTTCACATGGGCGCCGAAGCTCTCCTGGTTCGGGAAGACCCAGCCGATGCCCTCCAGGGCCTCTGCGTCCAGGGTGGGGTCGCCCTTGCGCAGGGCGCGCGCGAAGTAATAGGTGTTGGAGAGCACGATGGCACACTCACCCGAGGCGATGGCCTTGAGCTGGTCGGTATCACCGCCCTCGGGGTCACGGGCGCGGTTGTTCCAAACGCCTTCGGCCCATTGCTCGGCCGCTTCCGGTCCGAGGTGCTCCATCAGCGCGGCCATCAGCGAGAGCATGTAGATGTTGCTTGCGCTGCGGGTGCAGACCATGCCCTTGAGTTTGGGGTCCGCCAGGTCCTGGTAGGTCTGGATATCCTGTGGGTCCACGCGCTCCTTGTCGTAGAAAATGATACGCGCCCGCTTCGAGAAGCCCCACCAATGGCCGTCCGGGTGGTGCAGCCAGGCGGGGATGCGCGACTCCAGCAGCTCCGACTCCACCGGCTGGAAGAGCCCGGCCTCGTCGGCACGCCACAGGCGGCCGGCGTCCACCGTGATCAGGATGTCGGCGGGGCTGTTGCGGCCCTCGGCCTTCATGCGCTCGATGAGCTCGTCGCCCTTGCCCTCGATGCGGTTGATCTCGATGCCGGTCTGCTCCTCGAACTCCGAGTAAAGGCGTTCATCCGTGTCGTAGTGCCGGGACGAGTAGAGGTTCAGCTCGCCCTCGGCCTGGGCGGCTGTGGCGACCAGGCAGAACAGCATGGCGGCGCCGATGGCGGTGTTGTTGCGCATCTTGTCTCCTCAGTTGATATTGCAGAGCTGAAGCTTGCGACCTTAACAGTATCGCGAATCGTTCGCATTACTTTTTGCGGGCGCGTTCTGGTTTGCCGGGGCTCGGCGGTGGGACGCTGCACGGTCTGCGTTGCGCGGTCACGCGTGCGTCGGTATCGAGGCCTAAGACCCGCATGGGTACCCTGCCTGCCGAGGGCTTGGTGCCGGCTGCGCGCGCCGCGGCCCCGGCGCCGTTGGACGCCGGCGCGCGGACCGAGCGTGCAACCTGTCCTCAAGCGCTGTCGGCGGCTGCCCGCGGGGCGGACTGACCCGTGGGCTCGGCACAGCGCGCCGCGCTGCATTGCTGCACCTCCACCGTCAGATGGTCCAGGCCCGGGATGTGTGCCATGAGCGCCTTGTAGTGCTCCACGGGCTTTGGGTCGTGGGTGACCACGGAGAGGATGCAGGCGTGGCTCGCGGTGCCGATGCGCCAGAGATGCAGATCGCTCACCGCGAGGTCGTCCTCGGCCGCCAGCGCGTGGCGGATGTCGGCGGCGAGGTCGCCGCGCGCTTCGGCGTCCAGCAGCATCAGGGCGCTGTCGCGGGCCAGCCCCCAGGCCCAGCGGGCGATCAGCAGGCCGCCCGCGATGCCGATGAGCGGGTCCAGAAAGCCCCAGCCGAGGATCAGGCCGGCGGTGAGCGCTGCGATGGCGAGCACGGAGGTCAGCGCGTCCGCGATGACGTGCAGATAGGCGGCGCGCAGGTTGTGATCCGTGTGCCGGTGACCGTCTGGGGCAGTGGCGGCGGCGTTGAGCCTGTGGTGTCGGCCGGCACGGCTCGGGCCGGAGGCGCCCTCGTCGCGCTGGCCCCGCCGGGCAGGCGCGTGGTGGTGGCCGTGATGATGTCCGGCGTGGGCATGGTCGTGAACGCCTCCCAGCAGCCAGGCGCTCGCCAGGTTCACCGCCAGGCCGAGTACGGCGACCACGATGGCCTCGCCGTAGTGGATCGACACGGGATGCAGCAGCCGCTGTCCGGACTCCAGCAACAGCCACAGCGCACCGACGCCGAGCAGCAGGGCACTGGTGTAGCCGGCGAGCGGTGACACTTTACCGGTGCCGAAGCTGAACCGGTCGTCGTCGGCATGCCGGCGCGCGAAGCGGTAGGCGAGCACGCTCAGGCCCAGGGCCGCTGCATGACTGCCCATGTGCCAGCCGTCCGCCAGCAGCGCCATGGACCCCGTGACCCAGCCGGCGAGGAGCTCCACCGCCATGGCCGTCACAGTGAGGTAGACCACCCAGCGGGTGCGCTGCTCGGCGGCCTGCTCGGCCGGGGTGCTGAAGTCGTGGCCGTGCTGCCAGGCGGCGATGTCGTGCTCGTGCATGGCGGGCGTGGGAGAACTGCTGGGTGTGAATCGGCGTGGTGGGGAGGGTGGCCGTCGGAACGCCCCGCTGCGGGTCATTGTCCTGAGTTTAAGGCGATCCCCCAAGGGTGCCAGCCCCGCATCGCTGGAGTCGGCAGCGCGCCCGCTCGCAGCATCGAGCACTGTGACAACTGGCGTACCCCGCTGCGTCTCGAAATCTGAGGTGAGGAATCCTCCAATCACAAGACAGTGAACAACTGATGTCATAGACAGTCAATTCACTGATGTCGCATCGCCTGTGAATCGCAGATCGTTTGCACCGCAATCGTCAACACTTGGTGGGCGTCCCAACGCCACGGACACGATGCCGCGGGCGCCGCGCGTATCAGTTTAACCTCGTTTACACAGTCAGGGGATCGGCGCATGACACTGACAGCCCTTCGGGCCATGACCGCGGGCGCGCGCGTGCTTACCACCACGGTGGGGTCGGCGCAGGCGACCCTCATCGGCGCAGGCGGCAACCTTTTCCAGGGCAAGGATTCAAGCGGGTTTCTCCGCGGCAGCAGCGCCGACCACAGCCTGCGTCCAAACGACCGCATCGATCCGGCCATTCCCGTGGCCACGCCTCCCATGGCCACGCCGGTGCTCGGCAAGCACAAGTTCGACACCGCTTCCTTCGAGCCGCAGGTGCGGGCGCTCGCGCCCTTGGCCCTGATCGGGCTCGGCGGGATCGTGCTGACGCCGCTGCGCGGACGCAGTCGCCGCCACAGCTGACCGTCTCTCGGCGCCCCCCATGCCCCGTGCTGCCTGCGCCTTCTGCGCCCAGGCCGGGGACCACCGCACAGTTGTTTTGGGGGCGCGTACCCGAGGGAAAGCGCCGATTTGTCGGCGTTCCTACGGCGGGGCAGGATGCTCCGCTTTTTTTTTGCGCATCCAAGCGCCATGCGTCCAGTGACCATGGGCCCCGTTGCCAGGAACTGTCGAGCCGCTTCGTGTCGCCGGCCGGTGCCTGTGCTGGAATCTGGACAGCGCAGGTACGTGCAATGCGCTCATGCCTTTGCGGTCAGCTCCCGGTGTTTCCGATTCCGGCACCCTATTTGCCCGGGGTATCGATCATGGAAATCCCCGAAAGCCTCGCCGCCAGTTGGCTTACACGGATGGAGGTCATTGGTTTCTCCGGATCGTCTCCGCAACGGCGGAAAACGGCGGCAATGCCAACTGATTTGGTCAATCAAACTGCGTCACTCAATAGTCATATCCGGGCGCACAGGCGCATGCAGGTACGTCCACATTCCGGGGCATAGCGGGTGCTGCAAGAGGGGAATGCCCGATAGCTGAGTCTTGGGGTCTCAACTATCTTGTATCGCGTCTGGGGAGCGTTCGGGAATCAGGCTCCAGGCACCGAAGAGAACGCAATCGGTGCCGCCAGACGCGACACGTTGTCACTCAACCCACTCAATCGTAAGGAGTCGATCATGCGTAAATTCGCTATCGCCGCTGCCAGCCTGGCCACCGTTGGTCTGATGAGCGCTCAGCCCGCCGCCGCCGACATCACCCTCGACGTCTGCTTCACCGTCCTCGACCAGCTGAAGATCCTGGCCAATGAGGACAGCTGCGACGTCGCCGTCGAGGCGTTCCTGGTCGAGAGCAACCAGGGCCCGTACATGATCGAGCTGGGTGCCGACGGCAACCTGCTCTGCACGGCGCTCGAAGTCAAGTACGTGAACGGCTATGCGCCGATCTACGGCACCATCACCTTCGATCCGATCTGCCAGGCCGATGCAATGTGTATGCAGGCCTTCACGCTCAACCACATCGGCCCTGACGCGGTTGCCTGCGGCACCGAGTAAGCCGAGACCTGGGAAGGGCTCGTAGCCTAGTTGCGAGCCTGGCCGAGTCCGGACCGCTGTGTCCGGGCTCGGTGTGTTGCTGAGTCTGCCCGAGGCGTGGTCTGGGCTCCGGCACAGGTGCTGCGCCTGCCCCAATTGACGCGGAATCGGCCGGGCAGGGCAGGTCGTCACTCAAACAACCCCATCGTAAGGAGACGATCATGCGCGAGCGCGCACTCGCGGCTCCTTGTCTCACCATCATCGGCTTAATGAGCGCGCAGCCGGCCGCGGCCGACATCACCCGTGACATCTGTTTCCACATCCTCGACCAGGTCGAGATCGTCGCGGGCGAAGACAAGTGCGACGTCATCGTCGGTGTGACCCTCATTCAGAGCCAGTCGGGGCCCTATGTGATTGAGCTGGACGCAGTGGGCAACCTGCTCTGCACCGCGCTTGAGGCCAAATACCTGACGGAGTACGCGCCGATCTACGGCGCCATGACCTTCGATCCGATCGTGCCGACGAGGTTCAGACTGAACGACATCGGTCCGGACGCCGCTGCCTGCGGCATCGCGGCCGAGTGACTGGCCTTTGCGCGGATCGCCTTGGTGGTTCCCGGCGTTGAGGCTGCTGTACGTGACGCGTACAGCACTGCTGTGGTTGCAGGCGCGTCGGGGTACTGCCGAGCCCAGGGGCGTCCGTCGAGCCTGGTCTGATGCATGCCTGATTCGGAGCCCTGCGGTTGCGCTGCGGATCCGGCACAGCCCAGAAAGGTTACTGTGCGGTGCCGAAATCGCCCCGGGCGGGGTCCTTTTCGTCAGACGGTTCACAGAGCATCTTATGACGTTGCAGCTGCGCTTCCTTCGTTTCGGTATCCATGTCGGTGCCTGCATGGCCTTCCTCAGCGGCCCGGCGTCTGCCGCCGGGCCCGCTGATACTGGGGTGCAGCTGGCGCCGGAGGTCCTGGACGCCCTGGAGCAGTCATCAGAACAGACCCGGCGCCGGCTGGAGTCCCCGCGGCGACCCGCGGCGACCGCGCCGGCGGACGCCATCCGGGCATTGGAGCAGGCCCATGAGGCGGGGGCCAGGCCGACACGCGAGCCCAGGGACAAGCCCTCCAAAGAGGCCATCCGTGGGCTGGAGAAGGCCGACGAGCGCACGCGTATACAGCACGACGACGCCGCGCTGATGAAAGGCATCTTCAATGCCGCGGAGCTCCGCCTGGACCTGTCCCCGGAGACCGAGCTGGTGACCCGCCACGGCGAGACCTTCCTGACGGTCCAGGATTTCAATCAGCGCGTGGGGCGTGCGCGCGGCGAGGACCTGTACCAGGCGCGCAGGAACGCCCTGGACGGGATGATCCGCAAGCGGCTCCTGGCGCTCATGGCCGAGGACGCGGGCCTTGCTGAAGACCCGCGGGTGGAGCAGCGCGTTGCACTCGCACTGGAAGAGACGGCCCATCCGGGTGCCGCGCTGGTGAATGTGGACAAGTACCAGATCCCGGACGCTGCGGTGGCGCAGTACTACCGCGAGCATCTGGAGGCATTCCGCACCCCGGACATCGGCACCGAGGTGCTCCTCGCTGTGCGCGGCACCGAGGCGGCGGCCACCGCCCTGCGTGATGCCATCGCCAAGGCGCCGGATGATCCACGCCATTGGCTGGGGGCGGAGCCCATCCGCGGCGAGCGGCTGCCGCAGGCGGTTCGCGACGCCCTGTTCCACGCTGAGCCCGGGGACATGACCGACGTCATCGCAACGCCCGCAGGCTGGTATGTGGCGCGGCTGGTGGCGCGCAATCCCTTCGACCAGGCCTTGGTTCAGGTGCGCACTTTCCCATCCGTGACCGCTGCCGAGACGGCGCTGGCCGAGGAGGCCAAGCCGCTCTTCGCCGCGCCGGCGGCCGAGCCTTCGGAATCGGACCCTGCGACACCCGACCAGACGCCGGGCCTGGTGCCCATGGCCGGCCTGCCTGAGTCGGTCCGGCCTGCGGTGCGACTGCTCGACGTCGGACAGGTGAGTGAGCCCATCCCCGCCGCCCTGGGTGTCATGGTGGTCAAGCTGGTGGCCAGGTGGTCGGATGCGCCCATCGAGCGGGCGACGGTCATCGGCGTCGCGTCGAAGGCGGAGGGGGAGGCTGTGCTGAAGGCCCTGGCCGACGGAGCGACCCCGGCCGGCATTGCCGGGCGCACCGTCACCGAGGCGGACCTGCCGAAGCCTTTGCTCCACCTCGCGCGGAGCCTGAAGCAGGGCGTCTTCGGCGGCCCCGTGACAACGGATCTGGGGACCTTCCTGGTGCGCGTGGATGCTCGCAGGCGCCAGGTCTATCGGCCGTTGGCGGAGGTGGAGGACGAGATCGTCCGTCGCCTGCGCGCTGCCAAGATCCCCGACGACGAGAAGCAGGCGTACTATGACGCGCAGCGCGAGACCTTCCAGCTCGACGCCCCCGTGCGCGTCCTGGACGTGCTGGTCTCCGGCGGTGCTGACGACGGACTGGCACGTCTGCGTGAGGTGGCCGCAGCCGCCACGCCGGCCGAGCGCGAGGCAATCTTCGACGCCATCCTGGCGGAGCGCGGGGTCGAGTCCGTCCGTGGCACGGACCTGCCGGCGGCGGTGGCGGCGTCTGCGGCAACGCTCGCACCGGGTCAGGTGAGCGACGTCCTGACGACGGACCTCGGCCACTTCGTGGTGCGGCTGCGGGAGGTGCAGGACCCGGCCTATGCGCGCTTCGGGGATGTCGCAGAGGAGATCGGTGCGCGTCTCGCTGATGCGGCGGAGGAAGCCCTGGCGCTGGAGGCCCTGCGTGCCGAGCGCGACCGCGAGATCGCCCTCGAGCAGGCGCGTGACCGGGCGCTCGCAGTCGCCTTCGAGCGTGACTTTCTGCGCAAGCTGGATAATGTCAGCGACGGCGATGCGCGGGCCTGGTGGCAGCGCAATGGCCGCAGCATGCTGGCGGCCTTCGGCGCCAACGCCGCTGACATCGACGCAGCGCTCGCAGAACAGCCGACCATGCCGATGGATATGCTGAAGCGCAACGTCCTCAGCGAGCGGCTCGATGACGCCGTGGACGAGCGGCGCCGCGCCGAGCAGATCCAGGTGTACGAGTACCTGCTGGACTACTGAAAGGCTGCTGCGTCGCAGCGTCTGCCACGGTTGGCGCCGCTTGCCTTGCGCGCTGACCGGCGCCGCCGCCACCGGGCGATGGGGCGGCCCCGGCGCAAGGCTGGTGCATCAGCGCCGACGTGGCGAGGCCGCCCCGGGTACGCCGACTGAAGTCGGCACCCTGGGGCAGGCGGACTTCAGTCCGCCGGGGGCAAGTGATCATATGGCATCGAGCTCTCCACAGCACGGCGCCGGCGAGTGTGTCGCGCCGCCCCCGCTCCTCCCGTACGCCGGGCGGCTGCGGCGGCGTCAGACGATCCCCGTCACCAGGCTGCGGGCGGATTGCTCCACCGCCTTCTGCATCACGGCGCCCACCAGGGCCTTGCCGAAGGTTTCGCCGATCTGGCGCACATGCGTGGTGTCGCGGCGCACCGGCGCCATGCAGCCGAGGTCTTCCAGTGCCGCGAACAGGGTGGCATGGGAGATCCGCTGCGGGTCGTATTGCACGATCAGGCTCGACGACCGCGGTCTGACCTGCACACTGCGGATACCGTCCATGGCGAGCAGCTCCGCCTGCGCGGCGGCAGCGCGCTCGCCCTCGCAGTGGAAGGCGTTGGAACGGATACGGATGCGACCGGGAACGTGGTGGATGTACTGGCCCATGTCAGGAGTCTCAACCAAGGATAAGAACGGAACAAAGAATACGAACGATTCGCATTCGAGTCAACTCCCGCGCAGCCCGGGCTTCGCACCTGCGTGCCCCAGCGCCGATTCTCCCTGACCAGCGGCGCGCACCGGCGCGTCACCGGGACTGTCGCCCATGCCCAGCCGTGACTTGCCTGTGCAAAATAACGGTGACAGTAACTCTAACGAAAAATTGCCGGGACCGAGGGCTCTGGGGACGAGCTCTGGGGACGAGCTCTGGGGACGAGCTCTGGGGACGAGCTCTGGGGACAGCTCTGGGGACGGTAACCCTAACTCGGGTCCGCCACCCAGTTGTGAGGACGGTATGACGAACTGCGATTTGGCGCCCCAGTTATCTCGGCGGTCCCCCCCAACTCAAGACCGCCGCCGGGCCGTCGTGATGCCCTGTTCACGGCTCAGCAGCGCGCCCTTCGATAGAGACGCCCTTCAGGGCATTGAGCAGCACAGCGATGGTGGCGCCGTTGTGCAGCAGGGCGCTGGCCACGGGTGACAGCCAGCCGAGCACGGCGCCGCCCAGGATGCCCGTGTTGATGGTGCTGGCGGCGGTGAAGTTGCCGCGGATCAGGCGCATGGTCTTGCCGGCGATCTCCCGGGCATCGGCGATGCCGGTGAGCTGGTCGTCGAGCAGCACCACGTCCGCGGTGGCACGGGCGATGTCCGCCCCGCGCGGCATGGCGATGCCGACATCGGCCACGCTGAGGGCCGGACCATCGTTGACGCCGTCGCCGACGAAGCCCACCCGGTGGCCGTCGGCCCGCAGGGCCTCGACGATCTGTGCCTTCTCCTCCGGCTCCACCTGTGCATGGAAGGCGTCCAGGCCGAGCTCCGCGGCCAGGGCTGCGGCCTTCTCCTGACGGTCGCCGGTGATCATCAGGACTTGCCGGATGCCCAGGGCGCGCAGCCGCGCCACGGTGGCGGCGGCGTCCGCACGCAGGGTGTCGCGCAGCGCGATGACCCCGAGCGGGCCGCGGTGGCTGCCGACGTAGAGCAGGATCTTGCCCGCCTCCTGCAAGCCCTCCACCAGGGTCTGGTGGGCGGCGAAGCCGATGTCCATGTGCTCTTCCAGATAGTGCCGGCTGCCGACGACGATGCGCCCGCCGGCGTCCACATCGGCACTCAGGCCATGGGCCACCAGGTAGTCCACCTCGCCGTGGGAGATGTGGGCCAGGTCACGCTCACGCGCCGCCTCCACCACGGCTGCCGCCACCGGATGGCTCGCGTGCTCCTCCACTGAGGCCACCAGTGCGAGCAGCTGCTGCTCCGTGCAGCCCAGGTCGTTGGGGAAGACGTGCACATCCGTGACCATGAGGTCGCTGTGGGTCAGGGTGCCGGTCTTGTCGAACACCAGGGTGTCCACGCCGGCGAGACGCTCGATGGCGTCGCCGCCCTTCATCAGCACGCCGTGGTCCGCAGCACGCACCATGCCGGACTTGAAGGCCACCGGCGTGCCGAGCTTCAGGGCACAGGCATAGTCCACCAGGAACACCGACTGCAGCCGGGTCAGGTCCCGCGTGAGCGCATACACCGCAGCCCCGGTGCCGAGGGTCAGGTAGACGCGCTTGTCCGCCAGCTCGTCGGCGAGCCGCTGGGTGTCGGCGCCGCGGTCCAGGGACTCCTGAATGAAGCGCGCCACCCGCGCCGTGGTGGTGTCGGCGCCGACCCGGGTGGCCGTGACGCGCAGGCGGCCCTCCACCAGCACGGAGCCGGCGATGACACGCGCAGGCGGCTCCTTGCGCACCGGCAGGTCCTCGCCGGTGACCGTGGACTGATTCACCAGCGCCGTGCCGGCGTGGACATGGCCGTCCACGGGCACCGTCTCGCCGGGGCCGATGACCACCAGCTCGCCGGCGCGGACCTGGTCGCCTGCGATCTGCGTCAGCTCTCCGTCGCGCTCCACCCAGGCCATGGCCGGGTCCGGGCGCAGCAGCCGGCGCAGCAGCCGGTCGGACTGGCGGGCGGTACGCTGCTCCAGGTACTCGCCCAGGTCCAGCAGCAGATCCGTGATGTTGGCGGTGTAGGGCTTGCCGCTGGCGGCGGCGAGGCCGACGGCCACCGCATCCAGCACCTCCACCTTCACGCCCTTGCGCAGCAGGGTCTCAGCGCCCTTCGCCAGGGTGGAGCCGAGATTCACCAGGGTCAGCAGCATCTGCATCGGCGGCGTCAGGAAGGGCAGCGCCGCGAGCGTCAGCAGGGTGGTGACCATGGGGGCGGCCGCGGCCTCGCGGCCGCAGTCATCCGCGAGCCCGTCGATCCGCTCCGGGGTGAAGGCCTGAAGCCGGTGCAGCAGGGCCTCGCGCGCCGCCGCACCGCCCGTGTAGCGCAGCACCAGTGACCCGGCGACAGGGTTGGCGCGCGCCTCGGTGACGGCGGCGGCCGCGTCCATCCAGGCCTCCATCCAGGCCGCCTCACAGCCGGAGCGGCCCAGGGCCGGGATGCGCAGGCGGATGCGCCCGGGCACCTCGTGCACGATGCGATAGTCGATGCCCGGCGTCGGGGCGGGCGCCGGTGCAGCCGGCGCCGCGGGTGGTCGGCTGACGGGGCGGATGTGCGCGACGACGGCGGCCATGCGCGGCCTCAGGCGTGCTTATCGGCAGCCGCCGCCTGGATCTCGGCCTCGGCGTCGCGGAAGCGCTCCTTGGCCTCTTCGATGCCGCCCTGCAGCGTGGACCAGACCTTGACGGCGCCCTTGATGACGGTGCGCTGCACGTCCTCGTTGGTGAGCAGGTAGGCCGCGGCGGCGCCGATGAGCAGGCCGCGCACGAAGCGCTCGCTGCCGCTGGTCATCACCGGCTGCGGCTGTCGCGGCGCCGGCTGGACCGCCGTCGGCATGGGCTGCATGCCTGCCATCGGCGCATAGGTGCCCGGATAGGCCACGGGGTAGGGCGCCGGGTAGCTCGGTGCCGGCTGACCCAAGATGGGCGCCACGCCGGCCTGCGGCGGCATCGCGGCGGGCTGCGGGCTGGGGAGCCCGGTCGGCGTCATGGCAGCATGGCCGTGGGTGTAAGGATGGCCTGGGGCGCTCATGGGCTGCAGTCCTCGTGCTTGGGCTCGGCGGCCGGGGGATGGTCATGCCTTGGGCGCGCTGCGCGCCGCCGGCGGTGCTGCTGATCCGTCGAATGGCTGCTGCGGCAGGGTGTTCGGGAGCGGTGCGGGCGCGACGTGCGGGTCATGTCGACCCGGCCTCGCCGGCGGCATCCGCGGCGATGACGGCGCTGTCAGGGGGCGATTCCGCGGTGAGGGCATAGGCCACGGCCGTGCCCGTGACCAGGGTCGCCGCGAAGGCGAGGGTGCCGGAGCTGAAGCGCGAGGCCACCAGCGTGGCCGCCGCGGTGGTGACACCGGCGACGGCGCCGCCGCGCAGCGTGTCGAGCACCGCGCCGCGGGTATCGGTGTCGCCCGCCTGGAGTCGATGCAGATTGGCGGCGCCTGCGCCGCAGAGGCCCACCACAGCGCCGAGCTTGCCCATCTCGACGACATTGCCAAAGGGGCTGGTGCCGCCGTAGCCGGCGCAGGGCGCTGGATAAGCCGTATCCTGGTTTGGGTACTGGGCTGCGGGTGCCAGCCACCCGCCTGAGCGCGCAGCGGCGGCGTCTAGGAACAGGGAGTCGTAACGATGGTCGCTCATGGTCGAATCTCGCTGGGTTGCGCCCCGGGGCGCGGGCGGTGGTCGGTTGCTTGGGTCTGCCGAGGCGGCGCGGCGGCCTGGCGCCGCATGCGGGCGAGATCGCATGCGGCGGCGGGTTCGGGTATGCACGCGCCCGGCCGTCTGAATGCTTGGGCAGAGGGTGCCCTGGGCTCAGGACCCGGCCTCGGTCTTTGCGGCGGCGGCGGTTTCCTTGAGCTTGCCGGCCCCGGACTGCACTGCTTCCTTGGCCCGGGCGCCGGTCTTGAAGAGCATGTCCTGCATGGATTCATTTGTGAGCAGCAGCACCGCCGCCGCGCCCACCAGCGCCCCCTTCCAGAACTCTGAGTCATCGAGGCTCAGCATGCGGCCCAGGCTCGCAAGCCCATTGCCGCCGCCGGCGAGCTCCTCGAGCATCTCCGCCATACCTGCCCGCGGTCTGCCGTCCGCGGCAGGTGACTGCGCGGCAACCGGGCCGGGCGCCGCCGCCATGCCGGCGGGTGGCAAGCCTGCTGCCCCGCTTGCGGGGATACCGGGTGGGATACCGGGGGGCATGCCGGGTGCCATGCCGGGCGCCATCCCGGCATGAGCAACGCCCGCGAACTGTGCCGGATGGGCTGCACCACCCGCTGCGGGGTGGCCGTAAGCCATGGTCTGTGCTGGTCCATAACCCATGGCATGGGCATGCGGACCATAGGCCCCGGCAGCGGCGGCGGGATGCGGATGCTGGGCTGCCGGCGGCATGGGCCCGGGTGCGCTGCCCGGCATGCCGCCCGCCATCCCCGGCGGCACGCCCTGGTGCACGCCCTGGTGCACGGGCTGCATGCCGTGCGCAGCAACTGCCGCTGGTCCGTGGGGGAGCGGGCCCACCGGCGCAGGCCCGTAAGGTCCCGGGCCAGCCGGTGCAGGTCCGCCGAACATCGCCATGCCGGGCGCGCGCTGTCCGGCGGTGTCGCCTGCGCCCGCTGCCCCTGCCGGTGCAGCCTGGTGCGGATGCCCCGGCCCGGGGCCGGGCTGCGCCTGCCCGGTGCCAGGCATGGCGTAGCCAGCGGCTTGGGGCGGGGCGCCCGGCGCGCTGCTCCCCTGTGCCTGGCCGCAGCCCGTGGCCGGGCCATGCTGCTCGGCGTGGTCAGTCATGCGTCGTCTCCTTGGTTGCGCGATGCGATGGGTCGTGCCCGTGCAGCCGTGCTGGCGGCGTTGGGCCGGTGGCTTTGGCTGGGGTGAGTGTCTGCCGTGTCACGCGAGGCTGCGTCGGGTATGCCGCCAATAACGGCGGCGGCCGTTGTCGGTCACCGTCGATATCGGCGGAAGATGATAATGGAATACCGTTGCGAATAACAACCAGACGCGTCTTCGCCCTTGATCCAGGGCAAGGGATCAGTGGATGGTCGGGACTGCGGATCAGGGGATTGACGGTTTCGGGCGGGGGGTCCGCCGGCGGGCCGGCCGCGGAGCTGGCCTGCCCGGCGGGCGCCGTTGCGGCTGCGGGCAGCCGTCAGCAGCGTCCCGCGGCGGCGCCCGCAGTCGCTGGCGGGTTTGCTGCCGCGGCGAGGTCGGCGAGGGCGCGGGCGAAGGCGCCGATGCCCGAGCGCTCCAGCAGCACATAGGGCTTGGCGGTGCGCTTGCAGAAGCGTTTGGCGCGCAGGTAGGCGTCGTGACTCACAGCGTCCGCCGGGCAGACCACGGCATCGGCACTCGCGAGCAGGCTCTCCAGGCGCTGGCGGCTCTCCTCCAGGCCGCCGTCGTGGCGCACCAGCTCCCCGTTGCAGCGCTGCACCAGCTCCCGGTAGTGGCGCGCCAGGGAGCCGCGACCGCCGACGCAGAGGATGCGGCGCCCGCCGAGATCCAGGGGCTCGCGCGCCCGGGCGCAGTCGTCGCAATCCCCGGTGCAGGCCGGGGCGGTGCCGAGCAGTTGCTCCAGCGCCGCGCACACCGCCTCGCGCTCGGCGAGCTGCCCGGCGAGGGTGCGTGCTTCCGCCCGGGCGCGGGTGAGTGCATCCCGCAGCCGGGCGTTGTCGGCTTCGGCGCTGCAACGGGCGGTGGCCTCGGCATCGCGTTGGGCCTCTGTGCTGCCCAGCCGCTCCCAGAGCTCGCGCAGGGCATTGCCGGCCTCCAGGTCGTGGATGCGGGCGCGGGCGGCATGCAGGTCCTGCTCGGACTGCCGCAGCGCCTGGGTCTGTGCTGTCAGGGCCGCGAGGCGGCGATCGCGCTCGGCGAGGGTCTGCGCGTGGCGGGCCGCCGCGGCGGCCTGCTCCCGGCGCAGGCGCCTGAGCTCGGCACGGGTCTCGGTGAGCGCCTGCACGTCCGCCGCCAAGCCGGCGCCGATCTGGTGCGAGCGCATGTGAATCTCCTCATAGGCCAGGGCGTGCAGCGGCGGGTCCGCCTGCGGATGGGTCATGAGGGCCCAGAACGCCTCCGGCACCCGGCCCTCCGCCAGGTGCTGCTCCCAGAGCGTGCGCAGTGCTGCCGTGCTTCGCGCGCGTGCGAAGCGGCGCAGGGCGGCGGCATACTTGCGGTCCAGCGCCTTCTGGGTCGCCGCCGAGAGGGGATTGCGATGGTCCGCAGCGGCGACGAAGCTCACATGCATCTGATAGTCGCCCACGCCGCGCTCGGGGACGGCGCCGGTGCGCCGCGCCACGGCGCGCAGCTCGTCCACGTGCAGACAGGTGCCGATGAGGGGGCAGTGGAATTTGGCGGGCAGCTGCCAGAGCTTGCGGCGGGTGCCGGGCGCCCGGCGCGGCGCCGCGGTGGCCTGGAAGCTCGCCGGCTGCTGCTGGGGCGCGGCTGCGGTATCCGCGGGCGCGGTGGTCGGGTCCGGTGCAACGGCTGGGGGCGGGCTGCTGTGGTGTCGGCACATGCCGGTGTCCTCGGGTCAGATCGATGGGACGCGGCTGGCCGGTTGCCCTGCGGCGGCGGCTGGCGGCGAAGGCCGGCGCCCGGGTGGGAGCGCCGTTCGCTTGCCGTCAGATAATAGAAACGATTCGCATTCGCGTAAAGTCGCCTGTTTTGACTGGATGCCGGGCATGGCGCGTGCAGCGTGACCTGGCGCAGGCGGTCGCCGGCTTGCCGACGACTCGGCGGTTCACCGTCCCTGCTCCCGCGCCTCCTGCTCCATGAAACGCTGGCGGCGCAGCGCCCGCGGGGACAACGGCGGTGCCACCGCGCGCTCCCCGCCGCGCGGATCCCGGTCGATGACGGAGAAGCTGTCGCCGGTGATGTAGTCGATGCGCTCGTCCGGGCCGCACGGGACATTGGAGTACTCGGTGCGCCCGTCCGGCTGGGTGCACTTGTGGATGACGGCACGCTGGGCGGCGCCGTTTGCTGCAAGGCCGGCCAGCGCCAGCGTCAGCAGTGCCCGCAGCAGCAGGCGATAGCGGCCGGCACCAGCGTGTCGCGGCGTTGGCCGGGGCCGGCCGGGGAGTTGCGCGGGGTGCAGCGGGCGGGGGCTCGGCACGGCGGGGCTCCGTCTGGCTTCGGGGGGACGCTGCGGCAGCATGGGGCCTGACCCGCGGGCTGGTGTGCGCCGCCGCGCTTTGCTCTAATCATGGCGGCTGTGCGAGCCCCTGACTGCGCATCGGCGCATACTCCGGTCAGCCGGCCCCTCCCGCCGTGATCGGCGCCCAAAGCCCGGGTTGCGGCAGAGACCCTGCGGCCGCCGCTGCCCTGCCGGCCGCTGGCCCACGCGCGCTGCGGCGCTGTCGTTGTAATCCGCATCCGCATCCGCATCCACTCCCATGACCGAGCATTCCTTCGCCGCCGTCACCGAAGGCCATATCGCGCAGGCGCCCACGCGGGGGGAGCAGGGCGCCGATACCCTGCTGCGCAGCATCGCCTGGAGCTGCGCCCTGCTGGTGATTGTGCTGGTGGGCTATCTGGTGCTGGAGATCGGCGGCGCGGCGCTGCCCGCCATCGAGACCTACGGCCTCGGCTTCATCACCGGCACCACCTGGGATACGGTGGACGATGTCTACTCGGTGCTGCCGGAGATCTGGGGCACGCTCTACAGCTCGCTGCTGGCGCTGCTGCTCGGCGGGGTGTTCGGCATCGGCATCGCCATCTTCCTGACCCAGGGCTTCGTGCACCGGCGCATCGCGGCCACCTTCCGCGTCGTCGTGGAGCTGCTGGCGGCCATCCCGTCCGTGGTGTTCGGGCTCTGGGGCATCTATGTGCTGATCCCGGCGCTGCGGCCGGTGGCGGACTGGCTGCACGAGAACCTGGGTATGGTGCCCATCTTCGCCACCTCCCTGAACGGCCCCGGGCTGGCGCCGGCGGCCCTGGTGCTGGCGGTGATGATCCTGCCCACGGTGGCGGCCATCTCCGTCGATGCCCTGCGCCGCGTGCCCTTCACCATCACCGAGGCCGCCTACGGCATGGGCACCACCCGGGCGGAGGCCGTCTTCCGGGTCATGCTGCCGACGGCCTCCAGCGGCATCCTCGCGGCGCTGGTGCTGGGCTTCGGCCGCGCCCTGGGGGAGACCATGGCGCTCGCGATGCTGATCGGCAACAGCAACCAGATCAACCTGTCCCTGTTCGCCCCGGCCAACACGCTGGCCTCGCGGCTCGCCTCCAGCTTTCCGGAGGCCGATGCCATCGAGGTGCAGGCGCTCATGTTCGCGGCCCTGGTGCTCCTGGCCATCACGCTCCTGGTGAACGTCATTGGCCTTGGCGTGCAGCAGCTGGCGATGCGCAGGTTCGAGGCAGGGCGCTGACCCCGGAGCCAGCAGTTCCTCAGGCAGCACACGGCGGGTCAGAACCGCCCGGCGGGCTACCGATCCAGCGGGATGAAGCCCCTGTGCGTCGCGCATCAATCCGGCACGATCCGCAGCAGCGCACCGTCGTCCTCGTCCGTCAGCACATAGAGCTCGCCGTCGGGACCCATGCGCACGTCACGCACGCGCGCGCCGATGTCGAGCTTCTCCTCGTCCCGGACGCGTCCGTCTTCGATATCCAGCCGGTGGATCTCCCGGAACTTGAGCGCCCCGGAGAGCAGGTCCCCCTGCCAGTCAGGGAAGCGCTCGCCGGTGTAGACGGTGAGGCCGCTCGGGGCCTTGGACGGGGTCCAGACCACCAGCGGGTCCGTGATGCCCGGCGCCTGGGTCTTGTCGGAGATGCGCGGTCCCCAGTATTCGTTGCTGTAGGTGACCTCGGGCCAGCCGTAGTTGTTGCCGGGCTGGATGCGGTTCAGCTCGTCGCCGCCGCGGGAGCCGTGCTCGTTGGCGTAGATGACGCCGGAGTCGGCGTGGACGGTCATGCCCTGGATGTTGCGATGCCCCCAGCTGTAGATCTCGGGCTTGGCTGCGGGGTCATCGGCGAGTGGGTTGTCCGGCGGTGCCGTGCCATCGTCCGTCAGGCGCAGCACGGCGCCGAAGTGCGTGCCCGGGTTCTGCGCCTGGTTGCGGATGTTCTCTCCGCGGAAGGAGACGGGCGGGTTGCCGCCGTCGCCGATGCTCATCAGCAGCGTGCCGTCCGCCAGCCACACCAGCCGGGAGCCGAAGTGCTGGCCGCCGGATTTCCAGTCGGCGTTGTGGAAAATGACCTCGGTGTCCAGCAGGCGCTTGCCCGCTGCATCCAGCCGGCCGCGCGCCAGGGCGGTGCGGTTTTTGTCCGGGTCGCCCTGGGCGAAGGTCAGGTACACGAGCCGGTTGCTCGCGAAGTCCGGATGCAGGGCGACATCGAGCAGGCCGCCCTGGCCGCAGTCGCCGCAGATGTCCGGCAGGCCGGTGATGGGCGCGGGGTCCAGCGCGCCGTCGCGCAGCAGGCGCAGCCGCCCGGGGCGCTCCGTGATCAGCGCATCGCCGTTGGGCAGCCAGGCGACGGCCCAGGGGTGCGTAAGCCCGCGGACCACCGTCTCCAGGCGCCAGCCGGTGGCCTCCGGCAGCGCCGTGCCCGTGGGCTCGATGGAGCCCGCAGGTGCCGAGCAGCCGAGCAGCAGCGCGGCGACCCCCGCGGCGGCGAGGGCCGATGTGGCAAAGCGGTGGGGTGCTGCGCCGGTGGGCGCGGGTGAATGATCGGCCTGGTCTCGCATGGAATTGTTCTCCTGGGTGGCGCCATGGCCGGCCGGCGTGCGGAGCGGTGACGGCTCGACGACCGGCAGAGGCTGACATCGCCGGGCCGCGCCGGCGGCCGTGCTGACCGCAGGCAGTGCCCGCGTGCGACCATATAAATCGGTTTCCCAGTCGCCATAGGCAATGCCAGCCGATGCAGTTTCTCGCCGACCTTCTGAGTGCCCTGCTGAACGCCACCATCATCGGCTTCGCGGTGCTGATCCTGGTGGTGGCCACCCAGCAGGACCCGCAGCAGGCGCTGCCGGATTCCGGCCCGGACGCCGCACCACCGCCCGTGGTGGCCGCCGGCGACACGCCCCGCAGCGTCATCGTGCACCTGTTCGAATGGCGCTGGGACGACATCGCCGCCGAGTGCGAGCAGTTTCTGGGGGCCGCGGGCTACGGCGCCGTCCAGGTGTCACCGCCCAACGAGCACCGCCGGGTGGCGGGTGACCCCTGGTGGCAGCGCTACGAGCCCGTGAGCTGGGCGCTCGACAGCCGCAGCGGCGACGCCGAGGCCTTCGCCGACATGGTGCGGCGCTGCGCCGCGGCGGGTGTGAAGATCTACGCGGACGCCGTCATCAACCACATGACCGGGCCGCCCTTCGACGACGACCCGCGCTGGGGCACCGGCAGCGCGGGCAGCGCCTACGACTACTACGCCTATCCGGGTCTCCTGCCCCAGGATTTCCACAGTCCCCGCTGCGAGCTTAACGGACGCTGGGACGACCGCGCCGCCGTGCAGCGCTGCAATCTGCGCGGGCGGGCGGATCTGAACACAGACGCCGACCGGGTTCAGAACCGCATCGGCGGCTACCTGGACGGCCTGGTGCGGCTCGGCGTCGCGGGCTTTCGCATCGACGCCGCCAAGCACATGGCCGCCGGCGACATCGCGGGCATTCTGGCCCGGGTGCAGGGGCTGCCCTTCGTCTATCAGGCCTTCGCCGAGGTGCCGGGCGAGGCCGTGCGGGTGCAGGAGTACCTCGGCAACGGCGCCGTCACCGAGCCCGACTACACCCGCAGGCTCGCCGCCGCCTTCCGCGACGGCGGCATTGCCGTGCTGCGCAACCTGAAGCCCGGCCTCGGCGCGGACGACCTGGTGCCGAGCAGGGGCGCGGTGGTGTTCGTGGACAGCCATGAGACCCGGCGCTCGGCCCTCGCCGGCGCCGCCGCGCTGAGCCCGGCCGAGGGTGCGCTCTACGACCTCGCCCAGGTGTTCATGCTCGCCTGGCCCTACGGCACGCCGCGGGTGATGTCCGGCTATGCATTCACGGACGCGGGCGCGGGCCCGCCGAGCGATGATCAGGGCAGCACACGGCGGGTGCACGGCCCGGACGGGCTCGGCTGCGGCGGCGCCTGGCGCTGCGAGCACCGCCGCCCCGCCATTGCCGGCATGGTGGCTTTCCGCAACCACACCGAGGATGCCGAGGTCGCCAACTGGTGGGACGACGGCGGCGGGCGCATCGCCTTCGGCCGCGGCGAGCGCGGCTTCGTGGTCATCAACAACACCGACGAGCCCATGCGCCAATGGCTGCGCACCGGGCTGCCGGCGGGGCGCTATTGCAATGCGGTGGCTGCGCAGCCGGCGGGGAACAGCTGCCGCGCCATGGACGCGCAGCCGACGGACGATGCCGAATCCAGCGCCGACACCCCAGAAGCCGGCGCCGGTGCGCCCGCGGCGGTCACGGTGAGCAAAGACACCGCTGCCACGTTCGAGCTGGCGCCGCGCGCGGCGGTGGCGATTCACGTCGGCTTACGGCCGGAGGATGATTCGACGGGGCGCTGAGCGCGGCGGCGGTATGCGCTCGCCCCGATACACAGGAATCTTGTCCGGTGCTGCCCTGCCGAAAGGCCGATGTCGGCCCATCATTGACGGCCGGCGGACTGAAGTCCGCCTGCCGCCGCTCGCGACGCTCGCCACCCTCGACGACAGCTTCCCGGGCGTCGATGATCCGACGCCCGGGCCCGTCCGGCATTGAGCGCCCGACGTCAGTCCGTGCTCAGCGCCACCTGCATCACATCGATGCGCTCGTCGCGGAAGCCCGCCTCGCAGTAGCAGAGGTAGTAGCGCCACATGCGGATGAAGCGCTCGTCGTAGCCGAGTGCGCGCACCGCCGGCAGCTCGGCCTCGAAGCGCTCGCGCCAGGTGGCCAGCGTGCGCGCGTAGTCCAGGCCGTGGAAGCTGCGCTGCACCACCCGCAGGCCGGCATCCGCCGCCGCCGCATCGAAGCGGCCCACCGTCGGCAGCATGCCACCCGGGAAGATGTAGTGCTGGATGAAGTCCGGGCTCGCCTTGTAGCCGTCGAACTCCGAGTCGGCGATGGTGATGACCTGAAGCGCCGCGCGCCCGCCGGGCTTCAGGCAGCGCTTCAGCATGGCCATGTACGCGGGCCAGTAGGCCTCGCCCACGGCCTCGAACATTTCGATGGAGACGATGTGGTCGAAGCGCTCGGTGACGTCGCGGTAGTCCTGGAGGCGGAAGGTCATGCCTCCGGGCAGCGACGCGCCGGCGGCGCCCGCCTCGGCCCAGGCGAGCTGCTCCCGGGACAGGGTGATGCCGGTGACGTCGAGCCCGGCCGCGGCGGCCGTGCGCGCAAAGCCGCCCCAGCCGCAGCCCACCTCCAGCACCCGCTCGCCGGGAGCCGCGTCCAGCAGCCCGAGCAGGCGCCGGTATTTGTTGGCCTGGGCACGGGCCAGGTCGTCCGTGTCGGGCTCGAACACCGCGGAGGAGTAGGTCATGCTCGGGTCGAGCCAGAGCCGGTAGAAGTCGTTGCCGAGGTCGTAGTGGGCCTCGATGTTGCGCCTGCTGCCGGCCCTGGTGTTGGCCCGGCGGCGGTGGCGCAGCAGGGAGGCCAGGCGGTTCAGCCAGCTGCCCTCGAAGACCTCCACCAGCGCGTGCTGGTTGGCGGCGAAGCAGTGCAGCAGGGCGGTGACATCCGGGCTGTCCCAGTCTCCGGCCATGTAGGCCTCGCCCAGGCCGACGTGGCCGCGGGTGGCGATGCGCCGCGCGAAGGTCAGTGGCCGCACCAGGCGGATCTCGCCGCTCGGGCCTGCCTCGGTGCCGTGCATCTCGTGGCAGTGCTCGCCGACGCGGATGCGCAGATGGCCGCGCAGGATGCGGTCGAAGAGGGCGCGGAAGGGCTTCAATGCCGCCCGCGTGGCGATGCGCCCGACGGCGGGTAACGCGGCTTCCGCGCGGTTGTGCTCGGACATCAGGTGACCTCCTGCTGGGGTGGCTCGGGTTTCGGGAAGAAGCGGGCGCCGGCGAGCCAGATCTTGAGAGCCTGCCAGTGGATGGCGACCATGACCTTGTACGTCATTACCGGCATGGCGCGAAAGGCCCGCCACAGGGCAGCATCGGTGAGCGGCTCGCCGGTGCCGCTCTGGCTCGCCACCAGCTTGAGCCGGCCCTTCTCATCGAACTGGCGGATCAGCACCGCCAGCTTGTCATCCGGCGCCGACAGCCGGAAGCGATAGCCTCCCTGCATGTCCATCAGGGGCGAGACGTAGAAGCACTTGAGCTTCTCGGCCCGCAGCGGCCAGGCGATGGGCCGGCCGTCGTCGTGCAGCAGATAGCTGTGGTGCTGGCCGAAGGTGTTGCGCACCTCGGCGATGACGGCCCGCAGGCGCCCGTCGGCATGCTCGCAGTACCAGAGGCTCAGCGGATTGAAGCCGTAGCCCAGCACGCGCGGAAAGCAGAGCAGCCGGATGCGCCCACCCGCGAGGCCGATGCCGCGGGCGGCCAGCACCTGCTCCGCCCAGGGCCTGAGCGCCGAGCCGTCCCGGGGCCCGTGGTCGGCGGGGTCGAAGCGGAAGAGTCGCGGGCGCAGCAGCCCGCGCAGGACGCCCCGGCCGGGGCCGACGGCGAGCCGGCGCGGCACCGCGTCCAGCCGGTCCAGGTCCAGCAGCAGGCTGAACACCCGGTACTCGAAGCGATACTGCACCGGGAACAGCCGCCGGTGCATGACGCGGGTGAAGTAGATGCGGTGCGGCGACAGCGCCGGGCGCAGGTCGCCGCCGCCCATCGGCACCCGGGACGGCTCGGGCATCAGGCGGGCACCTCCGCCGGGGTCGGCACCGGCACCGGGGAGTCAGCGGCGGGCGCCGGCGCGCGGCCGGTGATCCAGTCCGTGTCCACGCCGAGCCGACCTGCGACATCCACCGCCGCGCGCAGGGCGTCTTCGTGGAAGCCGAAGCCGTGGTAGCTGCCGCAGAAGTAGACCCGGTCCGTGCCCTGAAGGCGAGGCAGCGCCCGCTGCGCATCCATCGCCGCCTGGTCGAACACGGGGTGGTCGTAGGTCATCTCGGCGATGACCTGCTGCGGGTCCGGGTCGGCGAGGGGGTTCAGGGAGAGCAGGTAGTTGCGGTGGGTCTCAAGCCCCTGGAGCTTGTTCATCCAGTAGGTGACGGACACGGCGGCGGCGCCGTCGCTGGCCTCGCCCGCCAGATAGTTCCAGGCGGACCAGACCCGGCGGCGGTGGGGCATCAGGCGGGTGTCGGTGTGCAGGAAGGTGCGGTTCGGCTGGTAGCGGAAGCAGCCGAGGACCTTCTGCTCCTCGACCGTGGGCTGCGCCAGCAGGGCCAACGCCTGGTCCGCATGGGTGGCGAGCACCACCCGGTCCGCTTCCAGCGCGGCGCCGGAGGCGAGCCGCACGCGCACGCGGGCCGCATGCCGCTCCACGGCCACGGCGGCGTCGGCAAGCATGCGCTCAGGGCCGAGATCCTCCGCCATGCGCTGCACATAGGTGTGACTGCCGCCGACGACGCTGCGCCACAGGGGCCGCTCCAGCGGGTTCAGCAACCGGTGGTTGTCGAAGAAGCGCGCGAGGCTCTCCGCCGGGAAGTCCAGCATGGCGGCGGCGGGGCAGGACCAGATGGCGGCGGCCATGGGCAGCAGGTAGTGATCGCGGAAGGCGTCCCCCAGACCCTCGTCCGCCAGGAACTCACGCAGGCTGCGGCCGTCGAAGGCCGAATGTGTCAGGCAGTGCCGGCAGCGGGCGCCGAAGCGGAAGATGTCGAGCAGCATCCGCAGAAATCGCGGGCTTAAGGCATTCCAGCGCTGTGCAAAGATCGTGCTGAGATTATCGCCCGCATACTCGAGACGACCGGCGTCGATGGACGCAGCGAAGGACATGTCGGACTCCCGGGTGGGGACGCCCAGGCGCTCGAACAGCCGCACGAGCATCGGATAGTTGCGGGTGTTGTAGACGATGAAGCCCGTGTCCACCGGCACGGTGGTGCCGTCTTCGTCCACCTCGATGGTGTGGGTATGGCCGCCGAAATAGGCGTTTTTCTCCACCAGCGTCACCTGATGGCGCTGTGACAGCAACCAGGCGGACGCCAGGCCGGCGATGCCGCTGCCGACGACGCAGATACGCTCAGTCATGCGCAAGGCTTGTTTAGAATTTGTCCGGATGGGTTGCGGGAAGATCTGGACAGTCTCCGCCGGTATCAACGCCTGCTCACCGGGAGTCTGCCCGCCGGAGCCCGCGTCAGGCCCTCTGGTGCACCGCGTTATCGGCCGCATGGGAGGCGCCGCATGAGCACCCTGGCGGCAGGTCTTCCGGCGGCGCGTCAGGCCGCCGACGGCACGACCGGCGAGCCTAGCACGGCGGCGGCCACCGGCGCCCGGGCACTCGCCGCCTTCATCCGCACCCACGCGCCGCTCTTTGTGCTCACGGGCGCCGGCTGCAGCACGGATTCCGGCATTCCGGACTACCGCGACGAGGCGGGCCACTGGAAGCGCGCCGAGCCCATCCGCTACCAGCGCTTCGTGCGTGAGCCCGCCGCGCGGCGCCGCTACTGGGCCCGCAGCTTCGTCGGCTGGCCCCGCGTGGCCGCCGCGCGTCCGAACATCACCCACCGTACCCTCGCCGCGCTGGAGGCGCGCGGGCTGGTGACGCAGATCGTCACGCAGAACGTGGACGGCCTGCATCAGCGCAGCGGCGCCCGCCGGGTGCTTGACCTGCACGGCCGGCTGGACGTGGTGGACTGCCTGGACTGTGGGCTCAGGCTCCCGCGCGAGCGCATGCAGGCCCTGCTCGCGCAGCACAACCCGGATTGTGTCCCGGTGGCGCCGGAGGTCTCGGCGCCGGATGGCGACGTGCTGCTCGGGGACGCCGTACAAGCGGGTTTCCGGGTGCCGGACTGCCCGCGCTGCGGCGGTATGCTGAAGCCCGCCGTGGTCTTCTTCGGCGAGAACGTGCCGCGACCGCGGGTGGCGCATGCCATGGACCAGCTCGCCCGTGCCGGCGGCGTGCTGGTGGTGGGCTCCTCGCTCACCGTGTTCTCGGGGTATCGCTTCTGCCGGCAGGCGGCGCAGGCGGGCCAGCCCATCGCCATCCTGAACCTTGGCCACACCCGCGCCGACGACCTTGCCGGGCTCAAGCTGAACGCCGCCTGCGGGCCGACCCTCACCGCTGCACTGGCGCTGCTGGAGCAGGCACCACCGCGCCCGTCGGTCTGAGCCGCCGCGCTCACCCTGCAGTCCATCCCGAGGCCCGAGCACTCGACGCCCGCCGCCGACTCAGGAACAATCCACGGCGAGACAAACGGGGGACATCGCCATGCAACAAGTCCGCATCGTCAGCAAGGGCCCGCGCATCCTGCCGCAACCGAAGCCGCGGCCCCTGCGCCCGACCCAGCCCCTGCGCCCGCTCACGCATCACGACATCCTCGCGCTTATGGCGCCCTTCACCCGCCGCGGTCTGCACGCGGACATGGCGGCGAGCCGGCGGGAAGACCGGGTGCTCGCGTTCAAGGCCGAGGCGATTCCGGCGGATGCGGACTGCCCGGTGGACTTGCGTGCCCAGCTGCGGCTGGAGGCGGCGCAGGTGGGCAAGCATCGCCTGGTGCGGCAGGTCTGGGACGCGGGCGGACTGACGGCAACGCTCACCGCCGACGGCGCCGACCTGGACACACTGCTGGAGCAGCTGGAGCAGGTGCCGGTGCGCCGCCACTTCGCGGTTTACGACGGCGTGCCCGTGGCCCGCAGCTATCTGCTGGAGCCCGCCTCCCAGGCCCTGTCGCAGCGCGCCGGCGCCGGCGCCCGCTGGGCGGCACAGACGCTCGGCGGCAGGCTCTGGCAGGCCGTGCGGGTGGGGGCAGAGCGGCTGCTGGGGGACCGCCTCGCGTTCCTGCGGCGGCGGCCCGCGGCGCCGGCGCCGCAGGCGGCAGCCGACACCACCGACGAGCAGCTCATCGACGATGCCGACGGCCCGTTGCGGGCTGTCATCACCGAGGCCAACGTGCGCGTGGGCCCGGTGCACCTGAACCTGAAGGCCGACCGCTTCAACGGCATGCCGGTGGAGCTCAAGCTCACCACCGATGCGGGCGTGCGGCTCAAGGTGCCGGAGGACCTGCTGGCCGTCATCGGCTGGCACTACCGGCCCCTGCGGCAGATCGTGAGCTATTGGCGCGGCTCCATCCGCGTCGCCACCCACGAGCCCCAGCGCACGGCGGACATCGAGGCCAAGCTGGGCGAGGTGGTCCGCCACCTGTCGGCCACGCTGGCGGCGCCGCCCGGGGAGTTCCACCAGCGCCACCAGGGCGCGCGCTGGCGGGTCACCTATCAGCGCGCGGTGCCCATGCTCTTCCTGCTCGGCATCATGGCCGCCACCCCCGGCATCCAGTGGCTCGACATGGCGGACAACTCCGTGCTGCGCATGCTGATCTTCCACGCGCCGCCGTTCATGCTGGTGGGCTTCTTTCTGATGCGCGAGATGCCCCGCTTCGAGATCCCGCCGCTGCCCCGCCGGCTGGTGCAGCGCGACTGGGTGGTGCGGGTGACGGACAAGCAGTCGCCCGCGTCCGAGCAGGCGTCCGCAGCCGAGCCGGCAGCACCGACGGCGGCGAACGCGGACCGCTTCGCTGGCGACTTTCACCGGCCCGCTGCCGCGGAGGCCGAGGGCTGACAGAGCACCGCGGCGCTTGCCGCGCCGTGCCCCGGGGACGCCGACTTCAGTCGGCCACCTGGGGCCGGCGGACTTCAGGCCGCCGCATGGGAAGATGGCCCGGCCCCAGGTGCTTCGGCGCCAGTGCTTTGGATGGCTTCCCTCCGCAGGGCGTCGTGCGGCGCCACCGCGCATATCGGCTTCATGCACCGGCGCCACGAGCGCCGCGACTGAGGAGACAGAGGCTTGCAAGGCAACCCGATGAACATCCCGCCCGTGTCCATCGCGGCGGTGAAGGACGCACTCATCGAGCAGTTTTCGGACCCGGTGCTGCGCCGGCGCGCCTCCATGCTCTGGGGCACCCGCGGCGTCGGCAAGTCCTCCGTGGTGCGCCAGGTGGCGGAGCACTTCGACGTGCCGCTGGTGGATCTTAGGCTCACCACCATCGAGCCCGTGGACATCCGCGGCGCCATCTACGCCGACGAGCGCCAGTCGAAGACGGTCTGGTTTCCGCCGGAGTTCCTGCCCGGCAGCGAGCATCCGAACGGCATCCTGTTCCTGGATGAGCTGACGGCGGCGGACCAGCGCCTGCAGATCTCGGCCTATTCGCTGATCCTGGACCGCCGCGTGGGCAACTACCGGCTGCCGGACGGCTGGCAGGTGATCGCCGCCGGCAACGCCGCCTTCCACGGCGCCGTGAGCCACGACATGGGCACGGCGCTGGCGGACCGGATGTTCCACTTCAATGTGCAGTCGGTCATCGACGCCTTCCTGGCCTATGCGCTGGCCCATGACTTTGCACCGGAGGTGATGGCCTACCTCAAGGTTCGCCCGGACAAGCTGGACGACACCGCGAGCCAGCTCGCCAACGACCACCTGGTGGGCGCGAGCCCCCGCGGCTGGGAGGACATCTCCAGCGTGCTCAAGTCCGACCTCTCCGAGACCGGCAAGCGCACCTTCGTGCAGGGGCGCATCGGGGCGGCCAACGCCGCGGAATTCTTCGGTGTGCTCAAGGAGATCCAGGCGGGCACCGACGTGCTGGCGCTGCTGGAGGCGGAGCCCGGCGAGGCCACGGCGGCCTTGCTGCCCGACACGCTCGACGGTCTCTACGGCATGGTCTATGCGCTGCTGGCGGCGGCCACCGATGAGCCGCGCATGGCCCGCGCGCTCGCCATCATCGACCAGCTGCCGGACCTGCAAAGCGACGAGCCGCTGCCCATTCGCGAGGTGCAGACGCTCGGCATGGAGCTGCTGTTCCAGACGGCGCTGGAGCGGGGTCTCGAAGGCGCCGTGCTCTCAAGCCAGGCCTACCGCCGCTACACCGAAGCGCGCGAGGCCGCGCAGCAGGCGGCCTGAGCCTCAGAGAGCGCGCTCAGGCCGGTCTCGGCTGCCGGTCGCCTGCGCGGATGTCGCAGCCCGCATGCAGCCAAGCGGAATCCGGGTCTTGCTCCCGATAACGACAGCGATACAGATGAATTGCGGGGTTGTGACAGACAACGCCAGATCCAGCGGGCGCCGGTCCGCCGTCTACGAGCACCGCGGTACCCGCGCCGTGCAGCGCATGGTCGAGTACGCGCCGTCCACTGGCGGTCTCGCACTCTGGATCCGGCACATCGACACCGGGCCCGAGGACACCCGCGGCGGGCGTGGGGGGCTCGTCGCCGCCAACGACGGCGTGTCCATCTACTACGGCCCCGACTTCGACCACCTGTCGCTCGCGGTGCAGACGGGCCTCGTCGCCCACCAGGTGCTGCATGTGGCCCTGCGCCATCCGCAGCGGCTCGCGGAGCTTCAGCGCCTCACCGGCGATGTCGATCGCGAGCTGTTCAACATCTGCGCCGATGCCATCGTCAACAGCACCCTGTCGCACCTGAACTGGCTGGAGCTGCCGGCGGGCTCGGTGCTGCTTCAGGACCTGCTGACGGCGTCGCTGCTGCGCAACGAGTCCCCGGACAAGGCCCTGCTGGAGTGGGACGTGGAGCGGCTCTACCGCGCCGTCGATGACCGCCAGGCGAGCGGCGGCGGCAAAGGCAGCCGCCGCGGTGGTCGCGGCCGGCGCCCCGACGACGCCGGCGCGAGCCGTGGCAGCCACGACGCCGAAGCGGGCAGCACCGGGCCCAAGCAGGACGGCCCCCGTGCCTCCCGGGCCCGGCACTTCGCCGGCGCCATCCTGCGCGACCTGCTGCCGGCGGCGGACAGCGAGCACCCGGAGGGCGAGGCGGAGCAGGCGCGCGAATGGCGCGAGCGCATCACCCGCGCCCATGCCGGCGACGGCGTGCATTCCATGCTGCGGGCGCTGCTGGCGGACATCCCCAAGGTCCGCACGCCCTGGGAGCAGCTGCTGCGTACCCAGCTCGCCCGCGGGCTCTCCATGCAGCCGGAGCTGTCCTGGTCGCGGCCGTCGCGCTCCTACATCGCCAATCGGGGCAGGGTGGGTGGGCCGGCGGGGCGGGGCGGCGGCATGCGCATGCCCTGGGAGCCGGGCCGGGCGTCGTCGCGGGCCGTGGCCCGGCTCGCGGTGCTGGTGGACATCTCAGGCTCCGTCGACAATCCGCTCATGCACCGCTTTGCGGCTGAGCTTGCGGCCATCAGCCGCCGGCTGGAGGCGCGGGTGCTGGTGGTGATCGGCGACGAGAAGGTGCGCGAGGTACGGTTCTTCGAGCCCGGGCGCTCCAACCTGCATGATTTGGAGCTTCAGGGCGGCGGTGGCACCGACTTTACGCCGCTGCTGGCGGAGGCCCAGCGCCACGGCCCGGACATGGCTGTGTTCCTGACGGACTTAGACGGCCGCGTGGACTACTGCCCGCCCTTCCCGGTGCTTTGGGCCGTGCCGGCGAGCGCCGAGCACATGCAGGCACCGTTCGGGCGCAAGCTGGTGCTGGAGTAGCTCCACGTCCGGACTGACCTTTCCGCACCGGCGGTGCGCCTCGGCGCGCGAGCGCAATCGGCTGACGCAGGTAGGTGGACAAGTGGCGCGCATGCAGCGCAAGCCTGATCGGTTACTCAGCCGAAGCCGCTGCCGCTGAGCCAAGGGGTCGGACCCTTCGGCTTTTTCTCCCAGCGCACCGCGCCGCAGTGGCGGCAGCGATACTCGACCTCGACGTTCCAGCCGACCCAGAAGCCGGAGCGCTCCCGCTGCGCCCCCGTCTTACGCCACGCAAAGCGTCCGCCACAGCGCTTGCAGCGTGACTCGCGCAACCAGGCCATGAGCGGGAGCGTCGCCAACAGCGCCGCGACGATAACGAGCGCAAACAGTTCCATTGATGGAATCCCCGGCGGTCGGCACAGGCCACGCAGGGTACACGCCGCCTGCGGCGCTGATCAACCGGAGCGTCCAAAGGGGGCCGGGCAGCCGTGGGTTCTCTCGCAACACCGCTCCTGCGGTGTCGTGCTTCGCCGGGCGCTCCGCGCGCCGAGCGGGAGATGCGTCCAACGCAGCCGTGCCGGCCTGCCGTGCCACAGCAGGCCCATGCCACAGCAGGCCGCCGCCCCGCGCGCGGCGAGCCGGCTTCCCGGCCTTGCCGTCGGTCAGGTGCAGCAGGTGGCGCGTGCGCGGGGTCAAGCGGGCAGCCGGATCGGGTCCTTCAGCTCCGGATTCGCGCGGTAGAGCACGGCGATGTTGCCGATGCGCTGCACCAGTGCGGCGCCCGTCTCCTCCGCGATGGTGCGCACCTGGGCATCCCGCGCGCCCCGGTCGCCGCCGTTCACGCGCACCTTGATCAGCTCGTGATGGTCCAGTGCCAGCTCGATCTCGGCGAGCACGGGCTCGGTGAGGCCGGCGGCGCCGAGCAGCACCACGGGCTTCAGGTGATGGGCGCGCTGCTTCAGCGCCCGCTGCGCGCGGTTGCCGAGCTGCTGGGGCTTGCTGTTGGTCATGCCGCGTCGGCGCTTGGGCTGGGGCTCACCAGGACGCGCCCGTGCGTGCGCCCGGCGAGCATGCGCTCGAACACCTCCGGCAGCGCGTCCGGTGCGACCTCGCCGCCCAGCAGCCGCTCGGGCTCGGCCACGCGCCAGTCCGTCGCCAGGTGCTGCCACAGCTCGCCCCGCAGCGGCTGGGGGATGTGCACCGAGTCGCAGCCGAGGAGCGCCACGCCGCGCAGGATGAATGGCATGACTGTGGTCTCGAGGGCGATGCCGCCGGCGTTGCCGATGCTCGCGATGTTGCCGTATGGCACCAGGGTGCGGGTGATGCGCGCCAGCATGTCGCCACCCACATTGTCCACGGCACCGCCCCAGACGCCCTTCTCCAGCGGGCGGTCCCCGCCGGGCAGCTCATCGCGACCCAGGATCTGTGCTGCGCCCAGATCCCTGAGCCAAGCATGCAGGTCCGGCTTGCCGGATACGGCGGCCACCTCGAAGCCGAGCTTGGCGAGGATGGCGATGGAGATGGCCCCGACGCCGCCGCTCGCGCCCGTCACCAGGATCGGCCCAAGCTCCGGGCGCTGCCCATTCACCAGCAGCCGATGCACCGCCAGCGCCGCCGTGAAGCCGGCGGTGCCGAGCAGCATGGCGCTGCGGGTGTCGAGCCCGTCCGGCAGCTTCACCAGCCAGTCGCCCGGCACGCACAGGTACTCGGCATAACCGCCGTCGTGGTCGAAGGCCATGCCGTGGCCGGTGGCGACGACGGCATCGCCGGGCGCAAAATCGTCGTGCGCGGTGCGTTCCACGACACCGCTCGCGTCGATGCCGCCGGTGATGGGAAAGCGCCGGATGACCTTGCCCTTGCCTGTGCCGCCGAGGGCATCCTTGTAGTTGACGCTGGCGTAGGCGACGCGTACCAGTACCTCTCCCGCGGCGGGCTCGGGCACGTCGATGGTCTCGATGCCGGCGCGATAGCCGGCGTCGTCGTGATGGATGCGGAAAGCGCGTTGGGTCGGCATGGGCTCCCCCCTGGTGGTCGGCAGGGCCGGCGATGGCTGGCGGCGGGGCCGCAGTATGCCGGATCGGGGGCCGGGATGTCCGCAAGGACACGCGTGCCACCGCAGCGGACTCGTGACACCGCAGCTGACCCGTGACACCGCACCAGCGGTGACACGCATCTTCCGCCGCTCTGCGGTGAGCGCCTTGGCAGGCGTCGGCGCTACTCGACAGCCACCGGGATCTTGCCGATGCGCGAGCGCCACTCGGCAGGCCCGGTCTGATGCACCGACTGCCCGCGGCTGTCGACGGCGACGGTGACCGGCATGTCCTGGATCTCGAATTCGCGGATGGCCTCCATGCCGAGGTCCTCGAACGCGACCAGCCGCGACGACTTGATGGCCTTGGCCACCAGATAGGCCGCGCCGCCGATGGCCATGAGGTACACGGCGCCGTGGCGCTTGATGGCCTCGACGGCGGTCGGGCCGCGCTCGGCCTTGCCGATCATGCCGATGAGCCCGGTCTGCGCCAGGATCTGATCCGTGAACTTGTCCATGCGCGTGGCCGTCGTGGGGCCGGCGGGGCCGACCACCTCGTCCCCCACCGGGTCCACGGGGCCGACGTAGTAGATGAAGCGGTCGGTGAGGTCGACACCCTCGGGCAGCGGCTCGCCACGGTCGAGCAGGTCCTTCAGGCGCTTGTGCGCGGCGTCCCGGCCGGTCAGGAGCTTGCCGGATAGGAGCAACCGCTCGCCGGGCTGCCAGGCGGCGATGTCCTCGCGGGCGATGCTGTCCAGGTCCACGCGGCGGGCGCCGGCGGTGGGGTCGTAGTCGAGCGCCGGCCAGTCTTCGAGCTTGGGCGGGGTCAGCACGGCGGGGCCGGTGCCGTCCAGCTTGAAGTGGATGTGCCGGGTGGCCGCGCAGTTGGGGATCATGGCCACGGGCAGGGACGCGGCATGGGTCGGGAAGGTGTTGATCTTCACGTCCAGCACTGTGGTCAGCCCGCCCAGGCCCTGGGCGCCGATGCCCAGCGCATTGACCTTCTCGAACAGCTCCAGGCGCAGCTCATCCACGGCGTTCTGAGCGCCCCGGGCCTTCAGCTCGTGAATGTCGATATCTTCCAGCAGCGCTTCCTTGGCCAGCAGCATGGCCTTCTCCGCGGAGCCGCCGATGCCGATGCCGAGCATACCGGGTGGGCACCAGCCGGCGCCCATGGTCGGCACCGTCTTGAGCACCCAGTCCACCAGACTGTCGCTCGGGTTCAGGATGGCGAACTTGGACTTGTTCTCGGAGCCGCCGCCCTTGGCCGCAAGGCGCAGGTCGAGGCTGCTGCCCGGCACCAGCTCCGCATGCACCATCGCCGGTGTGTTGTCGCCGGTGTTCTTGCGGGCGCCGAAGGGCGGGCTCACCATGGACGCCCGCAGCACGTTGTCCGGGTGGGTGTAGGCGCGGCGTACGCCCTCGTCCACGAGCTGCTGAAGCCCCGCCGTGGGGTCCCAGTCCGCGTCCCAGCGCAGGTCCATGCCCACCTTGGCGTAGGCCACCACCAGCCCCGTGTCCTGGCAGATGGGCCGGTGGCCCTCGGCGCACATGCGCGAGTTCACCAGGATCTGCGCCATGGCGTCCTTGGCCGCCGGGGACGCCTCGGCCTCGTAGGCATGGGCGAGGGCGCGGATGTAGTCCGGCGGGTGGTAGTAGCTGATGTATTGCAGGGCGTCGGCGACGCTCTGGATCAGGTCGGTTTGGCGGATGGTAGTCATGGCATTGGTGTCACTGATCGTCTTGCAGGCCGGCCTGTGCGCGCAGCCGGGCCAGCTCGGCCTCGGCCTCCCGGGCACGCCGCTCGGCCTCGGAGCGGGCCTCGGCTTCGGCTTCGGCGCGCTGTGCCTCTGCTTCGGCGCGCTGTGCCTCGGCCTCGGCGCGCTGTGCCTCGGTCTCGGCGCGCTGCGCCTCCAGCTGAGCGCGCTGCGCCTCGGTCTCGGCGCGCTGCGCCTCCGCCTCGGCCCGCTCGCGGTCCTCGCGCCACTTGGGCAGTACGAATTCCGCGTACACCGGGTCATCGCGCAGCGCTTCATCCTCGGGCTGCTCGATGAGATCCGACAGCCGGAACTGAAAACCGGGCAGCACCTGTGAGGCGATGACGCCGTCCCGCGGCTCGATGGGCGCGTAGATGCCCGCGTCGTTCACGCGGTAGAAGCGCTGATACCTGGGCTCCCTGTGCAGGATGAAGTACTCGGGCACGCCGGCCGCCGCGTATTCCGCCTTCTTGGTGAGGGTGTCGCGCTCGATGCTGCGCCGGTCCTGATCCGAAAGTCCCTCCAGGCAGATGTCGAAAATGCCGTGGTAGCTCCTGTCGTGGAAGAGCAGGGGCTGCGGGTTGTCGTTGTGCACGATGCCGAGGTCCGGCTTGCGGATGACCACGCGGTCGCGCAGGCGCATCCGAAAGCCCATCTCCAGCCCGACATGCCTGGCGATGGGCCGCGTCTTCAGGAAGTGGCTCAGCAGCAGCAGGAACCACTGGCAGACGAGATAGGTCGCGTAGTCGGACACCGGCTTCTGCTCCAGGCGGCCATCGTTCCATTCGTAGTGGATGTCGGACTCGAAGTAGTAATCGCGCCAGTAGGTGTCCTCGGAGACCAAGCGTCCCTCTTCCGAGCCTGGCGTCAGGGACGCAGCGGGCTCCGGAGACCCGGCAGGGGGATCTGCGATGGCGGTGTTGCTCGACATTGCCTTGTGCTCCCGATGGGCCGACTGACAGGAGCCTAGTCCAACCCGCCAGATTTCGATACCGTCCCGCTCGTTGTCGTTGTCGTTGTCGTTGTGTTTGTCGTTGTCCTTCCTTGTTGTCGCTGTTGCCGGAATCCGACCGCACCACGGCATCCGCCGACGGCAGCGCGGCCCGGGGGCGCCGAGTTTCACTCGGCGACGCCAAGCACGGACCCTGCTGACGCCGCCTAACCCCCGTCAGCCCTGATCGCTCGCTGCACAGGGCCCGCGGAACTGCTCCGGCACATCCGCCGGGCACTCGCCGCAGGCCTCGTTGCCGGGCACCGCGAAGTCGATCTTGCGTGGGTAGGGCAGGTCGAGGCCGTCCATCAGCGCCACGAAGTCCTCCTTGCTGCGCCCGCCGCCGAGGCGCGGGTTGCGGGCCTTCTCCTGCGCGATGCTGGAGACGAAGCGGTGCTCGTAGTCGTGCCCTGGGTAGACCAGGGTCTCGTCCGGCAGCGAGAAGAGCTTGTTGTGGATGCTGTTGTAGAGGTCGCCGGCGCTGCCGGATTGGAAGTCGGTCCGGCCGCAGGCCTCGATGAGCAGCGCATCGCCGGTGAAGACGAACTTCTGGATCGGCGTGTCGATGAGATAGGCGTGGTGATGGTCCGTGTGACCGGGCGTGAACAGCGGATGCAGGCTCACGCTGCCGACCTCGAAGGGCTCGCCCTCCTGCACGCCGATGTCCTGGCAGGGAAGGCCGAGCATCTTCGGATACGCCGTCCTGCAGCCGGTCCGGCCCTTCAGGCGCTTGGCGCTGGTGAGATGGTCGGCGTGGACATGGGTCTCCAGCGTGGCCATCAGTGTCAGGCCCAGGTCCTTCAGCACCTGAAGGTCACGCTCGACCGTGTCCAGCACGGGGTCGATGAGGATGGCCTGGCGGGTGTCCTCGCAGCCGATGAGATAGGTGTAGGTGGAGGAATCCGCCTCCAGCAGCTGTTTGAAGATCATGGTGTCAGCTCCGGTGTGTCGGGTCCGATGTCGTCTGCACGATTGTCGGGGGATGCCCGCTGTGGCACAACCGCGGCCACACCGTCCTTGGAGCTGCACAATGCCCGACACCGACCACGCCTGCCGACCCGAGCTCCCGCGGCCGCATCGCCGGCGCCCGCGCACCTGCGTCCTCGCCATTGCGCTGCTCGCGGGCAGCGCCGGCGTAACCGCCGCCCCGCCGGAGCCGCCGTTGTTCGACGCCCACCTGCACTACACCGGCGTCGATGCCGCTGCGCTGCCGCCCGAGGAGATCATCGCGATTCTGGACCGCAGCGGCATCACCCGCGCGGTGATCTCCGGCATGCCCACCAGCGCCGTGGAGCGCCTGCACGCGACAGCCCCTGAGCGGATCATCCCGTTTCTGAACGCCTACAACGCGCCGGGCGCCAAGCGCGACTGGATGCACGACGCGACGCTGCCGGCGCGGGTGGCCGCCCTGCTGGACGCCGCCGGCGGCGTCTACCGCGGCATCGGCGAGCTGCACATCTTTGCGGCGGACGCGCAAAGCCCGGTGCTGCTGGCGCTCGCCGACCTGGCCGCCGAGCGTGAACTGATGCTGCAGATCCACGGCGATGCCGAAGTCATCGATGCCGTCTTCGCACGCCAGCCGGGGCTCACCGTGCTTTGGGCGCACCTGGGCACCAAGCCCCGACCGGACGCCATCGCGCCTGTGCTGGCGCGGCATCCCAACCTCTACGCGGACACCTCCGTGCGCGACGGGCGCTTCGTGGACGAGCAGGGGCAGCTTCGGCCGCAGTGGCGTCAGTTCTTCGTCGAGCACGCGGACCGCCTGCTGGTGGGCGTCGACACCTTCTGGACCCGCCGCTGGAAGCGCTTCGATGAAGTGGCCGCCGAGATCCGCGGCTGGCTCGGGCAGCTGCCGCCGGCGGTGGCAGACAAGCTTGCGCACGGCAATGCCGAGCGATTATTCGCCGAGGAAAAGCTGTCGCGGGAGCAGCCATAAGCATCTGCGACATTGCGTGCCCATCCAGCGGTGGGGGTTGGGCAGAGGTGTCGAAGCCGTCATCGGCGCCTGCTTCGCTATACTCTGCTGCCGTCGAAGCCCTTTTTCGTCAACGGGAGCGGAGCATGGCACTGAAGGAAATCGAGATTGACGGCCAACCGATTCTTGTGGAAGTCACGGATCTGGAAATGGAGGGCGGTGCTGGGGCCGGCCGCTGGCAGCCCACTTCCAAAGAAGATCAGGAGATGGGGCAGCGCATCAGCGGTCTGGTGGGCGTCCTCACCGCCCCGGTGCGCCGCTCGTTGGAGACCGCGGGTGCCGCCGGATGGACCATGGAGATCACCCTGGGCTTCAAGGGCGAGACCGGCGTTCCTTTCGTCGCCAAGGGGGAGGCCAACGCGGCGGTCAAGGTGATTGCCAAGTGGAGCAGGCCGGCGCCCCGCGAGCGCGGCTGGCTGATGCGGGCGAAGCGCCGCTGAGCGCATGCTCCCGGAACCGCAGATCGTCAGCCTGTGGCGCGGCTGGGAGGTGCAGCCGGCGGACTATCGCTGCGCCGGACTCCGGCTCGATCCGCGCCACATCCTGACCGTACGCCACGCCTTCGACAACTGGCCGGATCAAGCGCCCATCATCGTCCGGCTGATCCGCAACGACCAGCAGGGCAAGCGCGCCACTGTACTGCAGCGGCACGCCGAGCTGGACGCGGCGATCCTGGCACTGGACGTGCCCGACGGCAGCGTGCCGCTGCCGGCATTGCAGCGCACGGGCCAGGCGACAAACGGGAAGCCCGTCGTGCTGCACGTGGTGGACCCGGATGAATTCGGTGCGCATCCGCTCCGCAATTACAGCATCGGCCGGTACGACGAGCGCACCAGCGAGTACATCCTGAGCCCGGACAACGCCGTGGGCCACAGCGGCGGCATCGTCGAGGTCGAGGGGGGCATTGTCGGCCTGCTCGCGCGCCGCGCGAAGGACGACCCGCTCTGCCGTGCCGTGGCCATGCACCGCCTCTGGCCCTGGATCGAAGGCGTGCTGACCGAGCAGGCCGCGGGAGCGCCCCGTGCGCAGGAGCGCTCGCCGGAGCCGGCGGTGGTCTCCGCTGCCTACCACCAGCTGGTGGAGCGGGTCCGCAAGAACGTCCGCGATCTGCTGCAGCGGCCGGAGGCCGAGCCGCTGCGGCGCAACTGGTCGGACGACCCCATTGCCCGCTTCGACCCGACGCAGCCGACTGACCAGGTCATCGCCCAGATCGACGCGCTGCACGTCGCCACGGAGCAGACCATCCCCCTGTGGCAGGCGCGACCCATCGAGCCCGTGGCCGATGCCCGCACCGACCGCAAGGGGTTGTGCCAGACGCTGATCACCGAGCTGGTCAAGCTCGCCGTGGACCCAGGGCTCGACTACGACGTCGACGCCCTTGCCGGCAGTCCGCCGGCGCGGCTCAAGATCGCATCACGCTATGCCGTCAGCGGCGAGATCGCCTATTTCGCCCTTGGCGATCTGCTGCAACAGTTGCGCTTGCAGCCGGACAGCGACGACATCGCCAGCGCGCAGAGCCTGTGTTTCGTCACCGATATCGCCGGCGGGCAGGGGGAGGATCAATATCAGGAGCTGCTGCGCAAGCTCTGGATGCGGGTGATGGGCGAGCCCGATCCCGGCCGGCTCAGCGACAAGCAGGAGGATCTGCTGATGGGCCTGATCTGGAACCAATCCCGGCGTGATCGCCGGCGCTACCTGATCGTGATGCCCGCCGAGGAACAGGCCTTCCCGGCGCTGCTGGACCGGAAATGGACAGGCCGGGTCAAGCCCGGCATCCTGGAGCACGAGCCCGGTCAGTGTCGGTATCTGCTCGCGCAGGAGAAGGAGCTGTTTGCCCTGTTGTACGACTACCTGCGGTTGTTGGAGAAGCTCTGACCCGGATCTGAACTGAATCTGACCCAGACGCGCCCCGGCGGCAGCCGAGCACCCACCCTCCCAGCACCTGTCTGCTGCGCGGCGCCAGTCCCGCCCCCGAGCGAGCCGATGCCCAGCGCCCCGAGCCCCATGCACCCCATCCCCGCCTACCCCGTCGGCCCCCCCATCCCGCTGCCGGAGCAGGGCACCTGGCCCAAGTCCGTGCACCGCTTCGATGCCGACACCGCCGCCGCGCTGCGCGCCGCGGAGGCCGCCGAGCGCCCGCTCCTGATCCGCGGCGACCCCGGCACCGGCAAGAGCCAGACGGCGCGGGCCGCCGCCGCGGCGGCGGGGCGGCTGTTCGTGTCCGTCACCATCGACGGGCGCACCGAGGCGGCGGACCTGCTCTGGCAGCACGACGCCGTCGCCCGCCTCGCCGACGCCACGTCCGGCAAGGGTGCGGGGCCCGCCGGCGATTATCTGAGCCCGGGCCCGCTCTGGTGGGCCTACGACTGGTCCAGCGCCGATGACCAATGGCAGGTGCGCAGTCAGGGCGAGCGACCGGAGGCCCCCGATGGCTGGCGCCGGGAGACGGGCACCGTGCTGCTCATCGACGAGATCGACAAGGCCGATCCGGACCTGCCCAACGCCTTCCTGGAGCTCCTCGGCAACCGCGGCTTCACCGTGCCGCTGCTGGGCCGCCGGGTCATCCGCGGCGCCAGGCCGCCGCTGGTGGTCATCACCACCAACGAGGAGCGCGAGCTGCCAAATGCCTTCCTGCGCCGCTGCCTGGTGCGCACGCTGCGGCTGCCGGAGCCGCTGGCGCCATGGCTCGTCGGGATGGGCCGGCTGCACCTGGAGCGGCTCGGGCTGGCAGAGCGCTGCTTCGACGCCGTGCTCGCCGCCGCCGCCGACCTGCTGCTCGGCGATCGCCGCAAAGCCGAGCAAAACCAACGCTACGCGCCGGGGCTGGCCGAGTACCTGGACCTCGTCATCGCCGTCGCCCGCCTGGAGCAGAGCGAGCCCGGGCAGCAGGACCTGCTGCGCAAGCTCGCAGGATTCACGCTGCGCAAGTCCGACGACGACGGCTGAGGCCGAGGCCGACTACCGCGGTGGAATCCTTGATCAAGACCGCCCATGGACGCGCCTCGATGGCCGGGCGCGCCGCGCTGGCGCAGGTCATCGCCCGGCTGGACCGCCGCGAATGGGAGGCGGCAGCGGCAGCGCTCGGCTACGAGCCTGCACTGCCGGAGCCGCCGCCGGAGCCGCCGCGCGCCAGGCCCGACGCACAGCCGGCAGCCCGCACCGGTGAACCGCCCGAGCCTGCAAGCGCAGACACCGACGCCGGCCGCGCCCCCTACCAGCCCACGGACCTGCCGGACCTGCCGTTCTGGCGCATCGCCGCCGTCGAGCGACAGCCGCCGGATGCGGACGGCCGCCGCGTGCCCCGCTGGCTCGCCGAGGCCGACCCCTGGGATCAGCTGCCGCAGGCGGACCGCCGCCAGCCACCACCCCGGCCGCCGGCCCTGGCACCGCCCCCGCGCCAGGCCAGGTTCCTGCGCCAGACCCTGGCCCGGCCGCGCCCGGGCCGGGCGCTCGACCTGGAGCGCCTCTGCGACGCCCTGGCCAAGGGCCGGCTCCCGGAGCGCCTGCCGCGCCGCCGCCGGCCGCGCTGGCCCGGCCGGGTGCACCTGGTGCTGGACCTCTCGCCCGCACTGCGCCCCTTTCAGCACGACCTTTGGGCCTGGGCGGAGCGGCTCGACGCCGCCCTCGGCGGCCGGCTGGTGCGCCTCGCCACCCGCAGCGGCAGCCCCTCGGACCTGGAGCGCCTCGGCGCCGACGCCGGCAGCCGCAGGCCGCTCGCCATCGCCGACGGCACGCCGCTGATCATCCTCGGCGACGCCGGCCTCTACGACCCGCGCGGCGCCCGCCATCGCCAATGGCTC
>NZ_CAJXYK010000038.1 GCF_913063425.1 uncultured Thiohalocapsa sp. | reverse complement strand
GGAACGGCTCGGCGACATCCGACATCGCCGCGCCGGCGCCGCCGGCTGCGTTGGCGGCCGATCATGCTTCAGGGCTGATCAGCGTGTCACACGGTTGACACGCTGATGCGGCCTTGTTACACTTCTCTTCTTAGCTCGCCGGCCATTGAGCCGGCGCGTTTGTTCCCGGGGTTCAGGCCTCCGCTGGTCGGTCAATCCCGCTGCTTGCTTCCTATTTTTTGTGCGTTTCCGCAATGCCCAGTCAAGGCTGCGGCATTGCGGGCTCGGGTCGCGTCGTGTCGTGCGCTGCGCCCCGTTTGGATGGAGCTTTTCATGGCGACTGTCAACCAACTCGTCCGCAAGCCGCGCAAGCGCAGGGCGGAGAAAAGCAATGTGCCGGCGCTGGAGGCGTGCCCGCAGAAGCGCGGCGTTTGCACCCGTGTCTACACCACCACGCCGAAGAAGCCGAACTCGGCGCTGCGTAAGGTCGCCCGCGTGCGCCTCACCAACGGCTATGAGGTGGCGTCCTACATCGGCGGTGAGGGGCATAACCTGCAGGAGCATTCCGTGGTGTTGATTCGCGGCGGTCGCGTCAAGGACCTGCCGGGCGTCCGGTACCACACGGTGCGCGGCACCCTGGATACCACGGGCGTGGAGAAGCGCCGGCAGGGTCGTTCCAAGTACGGCGCCAAGCGCCCGAAAAGCTGACACGCCGGACCATCCCCTGCGGTCGGTTTTCAGTCAAGGTCGGAGATACAGACGAGATGCCGAGAAGACGCGTCATCGCCAAGCGCCAGATCCTGCCGGATCCGAAGCACGGCAGCGAGCTGCTTGCGAAGTTCATCAATATGCTGATGGAAGACGGCAAGAAGGCCGTGGCCGAGCGCATCATGTATGGCGCGCTTGAGCACGTTTCCGAAAAGAAAGGGGTCGATCCGTTGGAAACCCTGGATCAGGCCATGGAGAACGTGCGCCCGGCGGTGGAGGTCAAGTCCAGGCGCGTGGGCGGTGCCACCTACCAGGTGCCGGTGGAGGTGCGTCCGACGCGCCGCAACACGCTCGCGATGCGCTGGCTCATCGATGCAGCCCGTAAACGCTCGGAGAAGTCCATGGCGCTCAGGCTCGCGGGTGAGCTGATGGACGCAGGCGATTCGCGCGGCACCGCGGTGAAGAAGAAGGAAGACACGCATCGTATGGCGGAGGCCAACAAGGCCTTCTCTCATTATCGCTGGTAGGCGCGCGGAGCCTGCGCAGGCCGGGCCACGCAGGCAGCACCTCAATCTCTCAGACAGGCGGACAGAGCCGTGGCACGTAGTACACCCATCGATCGGTACCGGAATCTCGGCATCATGGCGCACATCGATGCCGGCAAGACGACGACCACAGAGCGCATCCTGTTCTACACCGGCCTGTCGCACAAGATCGGCGAGGTGCACGACGGTGCGGCCACCATGGATTGGATGGAGCAGGAGCAGGAGCGGGGTATCACCATTACCTCTGCGGCCACCACCTGCTTCTGGAAGGGCATGGACCAGCAATACCCGGAGCACCGAATCAACATCATCGATACGCCGGGACACGTGGACTTTACCATCGAGGTCGAGCGCTCCCTGCGCGTGCTCGATGGTGCCTGCGCCGTCTTTTGTGCCGTCGGCGGTGTGGAGCCCCAGTCGGAGACCGTCTGGCGCCAGGCTGACAAGTACCGCGTGCCGCGCCTCGCCTTCGTGAACAAGATGGATCGTATGGGGGCCAACTTCCTGCGCGTGGTGCAGCAGGTCAAGGATCGCTTGGGTGGCCAGGCGGTGCCGATCCAGTTACCAATCGGCGCCGAGGACGACTTCGCCGGTGTCGTCGATCTGGTGCGCATGAGGGCCATTTACTGGGATGATGCCTCCAAGGGCATGACCTACGACGCGCGTGACATTCCGGCGGACATGGTCGAGCTCTGCAGCGAGTGGCGCGAGAACATGGTGGAGGCGGCAGCGGAGGCCGACGAGGAGATGATGGAGCGTTATCTCGAAGACGGCGAGCTGTCGGAGGCCGATATCAAGAAGGGGCTGCGCATGCGCACCCTCGCCAACGAGATCGTGCCCATGCTCTGCGGGTCTGCCTTCAAGAACAAGGGCGTGCAGGCGATGCTGGATGCAGTCATCGACTACATGCCGGCGCCGCGCGATGTGCCGGCGATCCAGGGCGTGCTCGACGACGCGGCAGAAACGGTCGAGGAGCGTCCCTCCACCGACGATGCCCCCTTTGCTGCGCTGGCGTTCAAGATTGCAACCGATCCCTACGTGGGCACGCTGACCTTCTTCCGTGTCTACTCCGGCGTGCTCAACTCCGGCGATACGGTTCTGAACCCGGTGAAGAGCAAGAAGGAGCGCGTCGGCCGTATTCTTCAGATGCACTCCAACGATCGCAAAGAGATCAAAGAGGTCCGCGCCGGGGACATCGCGGCCGCGGTCGGTCTCAAGGACGTCACCACGGGCGACACGCTGTGCGCTTTGGATAAGCCCATCACGCTCGAGCGAATGGAGTTCCCGGAGCCTGTCATCTCGGTGGCCGTTGAGCCGAAGACCAAAGGCGACCAGGAAAAGATGGGCGTGGCCCTGTCCAAGCTCGCGCAGGAGGACCCTTCCTTCCGCGTGCGCTCGGACGAAGAGTCGGGCCAGACGATCATCTCCGGTATGGGCGAGCTGCATCTGGAGATCATCGTTGATCGGCTGAAGCGCGAGTTCAACGTCGAGGCCAATGTCGGTGCGCCGCAGGTCAGTTACCGCGAGACGATCCGGGCGCAGGTCGAGCAGGAAACCAAGTTCGCGCGGCAGTCGGGCGGTCGCGGCCAGTACGGGCATGTGTATATTCGCCTCGAGCCTCAGGAGTCCGGTGCGGGCTACGAATTCGTCAACGCGATCGTCGGCGGCGTCATTCCGAAGGAGTACATCCCGGCGGTGGACAAAGGGATTCAGGAGGCCATGGGGAGCGGCGTCTCGTTCGGGTTCCCGATGGTGGATGTGAAGGTCACGCTGTACGACGGGTCTTATCACGAGGTGGATTCGAGCGAGATGGCCTTCAAGATCGCAGGCTCCATGGCCCTGAAGGAAGGCTCGGCGAAGGCCAAGCCGGTGCTGCTGGAGCCGATCATGAAGGTCGAGGTGGTCACGCCGGAGGAAAACATGGGCGATGTGATGGGCGACCTCAACAGCCGCCGCGGCATGATCCAGGGCATGGAGGACGCGCCTTCCGGCAAGGTCATCCGCGCGGAAGTCCCGCTTGCCTCCATGTTCGGCTATGCGACTGATCTGCGCTCTGCCACCCAGGGCCGGGCCACCTACAGCATGGAGTTCGCGAAGTACACTGAGGTGCCGGCCAGCATCGCCGAGGCCGTCACCAAGAAGCAATAAGCGACGCCGATCCCCGACTTCGATACCCCGACTTCCATCCCGAGGATACAGACCATGTCCAAAGAAAAATTCGAGCGCAAGAAGCCGCACGTGAACGTGGGCACCATTGGTCACGTGGACCACGGCAAGACGACGCTGACGGCGGCGATCACGGTGCACCAGGCGAAGAAGTTCGGAGGCGAGGCGCGCGCCTACGACCAGATCGACAACGCCCCGGAGGAGCGCGAGCGCGGCATCACGATTGCGACGGCGCACGTGGAGTACGAGAGCGACCAGCGTCACTACGCGCACGTGGACTGTCCCGGCCATGCCGACTACGTGAAGAACATGATCACGGGCGCGGCGCAGATGGACGGTGCGATCCTGGTGGTGTCGGCGGCGGACGGCCCGATGCCGCAGACGCGCGAGCACATTCTGCTCTCGCGCCAGGTGGGCGTGCCCTACATCGTGGTCTACCTGAACAAGGCGGACATGGTGGACGACGAGGAGCTGCTGGAGCTGGTGGAGATGGAAGTGCGCGAGCTGCTCGACAGCTACGAATTCCCCGGCGACGACACGCCGATCGTCACCGGCTCGGCGCTGAAGGCGCTGGAAGGGGACGAGAGCGAGATCGGCACGCAGTCCATCGACAAGCTGATCGAGGCGCTGGACAGCTACATTCCGGAGCCCGAGCGCCCGGTGGACGGCACCTTCCTGATGCCGATCGAAGACGTCTTCTCCATCTCCGGTCGGGGCACTGTGGTGACGGGTCGCGTGGAGCGCGGCGTGATCAAGGTTGGCGAGGAGATCGAGATCGTCGGCATCAAGGACACGACCAAGACCACGTGCACGGGCGTGGAGATGTTCCGCAAGCTGCTCGACCAGGGGCAGGCCGGTGACAACATCGGCGTGCTGCTGCGCGGCACCAAGCGCGATGATGTCGAGCGTGGCCAGGTGCTGGCCAAGCCCGGGACGATCACGCCGCACACACATTTCGAGGCGGAGGTGTACGTGCTGAGCAAGGAAGAGGGCGGTCGGCACACGCCGTTTTTCAACGGCTATCGTCCGCAGTTCTACTTCCGGACCACCGACGTGACGGGCGCGTGCGAGCTGCCGGAGGGCGTGGAGATGGTGATGCCGGGCGACAACGTGAAGATGGTCGTGCGGCTGATCGCGCCGATTGCGATGGAAGAAGGGCTGCGCTTCGCCGTGCGCGAAGGCGGTCGCACCGTCGGCGCCGGCGTGGTGGCGAAGATCATCGAGTGATGGATCGAGTCAGAACAGATGGCTAACCAACGTATCCGTATCCGCCTCAAGGCATTCGATCACCGCCTGATCGATCAATCCGCGCGGGAGATCGTCGACACCGCCAAGCGTACCGGCGCCCAGGTGCGCGGCCCTGTGCCGCTGCCCTCCAAGCACGAGCGCTACACGGTGCTGGTCTCGCCGCACGTGAACAAGGACGCGCGCGATCAGTATGAGCTGCGGACACACAAACGGCTGATGGACATTGTCGATCCCACCGACAAGACCGTCGATGCCTTGATGAAGCTGGATCTGGCGGCCGGCGTGGACGTCTCGATCCGGCTCAGTTGACAGAGTGACGATTGTAGCGGCGCCCGTGCACGTCGAAGCTGACGTGGACGGCCGGGCGCCGCGCTGAACGGGAAGGCAGACATGAGCATTGGAGTAATCGGGCGCAAAGCCGGCATGACGCGCGTCTTCGGCGACGACGGCGCCAGCATTCCGGTGACAGTCATCGAGGTGACGCCCAATCGCGTGAGTCAGGTCCGCAGCGACGAGACCGACGGGTATCGCGCCGTGCAGGTCACGGCTGGGGCCCGCCGCGCGTCGCGCGTGACCAAGCCCATGGCCGGGCACTTTGCGAAGGCCGGCGTCGAGGCCGGCGACACTGTGCACGAGTTTCGGCTCGCGGCTGATGAGGGCGCAGACCTCGACGCTGGGGCCGAGCTCGGTGTGGGTCTGTTCGAGCCGGGTCAAAAGATCGATGTACGTGGTGTCACCAAGGGCCGGGGCTTCTCTGGCGGCATCCGCCGGCACCACTTCCGCGGCCAGGACAACAGCCACGGCAACTCGTTGTCGCATCGCGCCCCAGGCTCCATCGGCCAGTGCCAGACGCCGGGTCGGGTGTTCAAGGGCAAGCGTATGGCGGGTCAGCACGGCAACGCGAAGCGTTGTCAGCAGAACCTGGAGATCGTGCGTGTGGATGCTGAGCGCAACCTGCTGCTCGTCAAGGGCGGTGTGCCCGGTCCCGCGGGTGGTCGGCTCGTCGTCTTGCCATCGGTGAAGCAGAAGAACAAGGGGTGAGGCGGTCATGCAGCTGAGCGCGGCAAATGGCGTCACGGTCGAGGTGTCCGACTCGGTCTTCGGCGCTGATTACAACGAGCCCCTGGTGCATCAGGTGGTCACCGCCTACTTGGCGGGTGGCCGTGCCGGCACCAAGGCGCAGAAAAGCCGCTCCGCGGTGAGCGGCGGCGGCTCCAAGCCGTATCGTCAGAAGGGTACCGGCCGCGCTCGGGCAGGCACCACGCGCAGCCCGCTGTGGCGCTCCGGCGGCAAGACCTTCGCGGCAGCGCCGCGCAGCTACGAGCAGAAGGTCAACCGTAAGATGTATCGCGGCGCCATGCGCGCGATCCTGTCCGAGCTCTCGCGGCTCGGTCGCGTCCATGTTCTGGAGTCGCTCGGGCTGGATGCGCCGAAGACCAAGGCGCTCCGGGCCAAGCTCGACGAGCTGGGCCTGCGTGAGGCGTTGATCGTAATCGATGGGCAGGATGACACGCTGGCCCTGGCCGCGCGCAACCTCCCACACGTGGATGTGGCCGCCGCGGTGAGCGTGGATCCTGTGAGTCTGATCGGTTTCGAGCATCTGGTGTTGACGAAAGCGGCGCTCGCGCGGCTGGAGGCGCGCTTCGCATGAATCAGGAACGCTTGATGAAGGTCCTGCTCGGTCCCGTCATCTCCGAGAAATCAACCTTGGCGGCGGATGAGAACAGTCAGTTCGTCTTCCGGGTCACGACGGATGCGACCAAGCAGGAGATCGGCCGCGCTGTGGAGCTCCTTTTCGACGTGAAAGTGGACAATGTCCGCGTGCTGAACGTCAAGGGCAAGCGCAAGCGCTTCGGTGCCCGCAACGGCCGTCGTCCCGATTGGCGCAAAGCCTACGTGCGTCTGAAGCCGGGGCAGGATATCGATTTCGGCGGTGGCGCCTGAGCGGCGTCGCACGGGAGTAAACCGAGATGGCAATCGCAAAGACGAAACCGACCTCGCCTGGCCGCCGGTTCATGGTGAAGGTGACCAGCCCCGAGCTGTATCAGGGGCCGCCCTTGAGCCAGCTGCTGGAGAAGAAATCCCGCAGCGGGGGCCGCAACAACGCCGGTCGCATCAGCGTCCGTCACCGTGGTGGTGGCCACAAGCAGCGCTACAGGGTCGTCGATTTCAAACGGCGCAAGCAGGATGTCCCGGCGACGGTCGAGCGGTTCGAGTACGACCCGAATCGCTCCGCGAATCTGGCCCTGCTCAAATACGCCGACGGCGACTGGAGCTACGTGCTGGCGCCGAAGGGGCTGAAGGCGGGCGATACCGTCGTGGCCTCCGAAACCGCGCCCATTGCTGTCGGCAACTGCTTGCCGCTGCGCAACATCCCCGTGGGCACCGAGGTTCATGCCGTGGAGCTGCGGCCCGGTAAGGGCGCGCAGATGGCCCGATCAGCGGGCGCCTCCGTGCAGTTGGTGGCTCGCGAAGGGAATCACGCCACGCTGCGACTGCGCTCCGGTGAGATGCGCAAGGTCCACGCCGAGTGCCGGGCCATCATCGGTGCGGTCGGCAATGGGGAGCACAGTCTGCGCAAGCTCGGCAAGGCCGGCGCGACGCGGTGGCGCGGTGTACGGCCGACCGTGCGCGGCGTTGTGATGAATCCGGTGGATCATCCGCACGGCGGTGGCGAAGGCCGCACCTCGGGTGGCCGCAACCCCGTCACTCCCTGGGGTGTGCCCACCAAGGGGTTCAAGACCCGCAAGAACAAGCGCACCGACGGCATGATCGTGCGCCGCCGGGGCCGCAAGTAGGAACAGTTTCGAGGTTCGATCCAGTGCCACGCTCAATCAGAAAAGGCCCGTTCATCGATCACCACCTGGCAAAGAAGGTGTCCGATGCGGTGGCCCAGAACAGTAAGCGGCCGATCAAGACCTGGTCGCGTCGCTCGATGGTCCTGCCGGAGATGGTCGGCCTGACCATCGCCGTGCACAACGGCCGTCAGCATGTGCCCATTCTCATCAACGAGAACATGATCGGCCACAAGCTCGGCGAATTCGCGCTGACCCGGACGTTCCGCGGTCACGCTGCCGACCGCAAGGCGAAGAAGCGCTGACTCGGACCAGTTGGAGAAGCATCATGCAAGCGGTGGCGACACTCAAATACGCCCGTATCTCGGCGCAGAAGGCGCGGCTGGTGGCGGATCAGATCCGGGGTAGGCACGTGGAGCGTGCCCTGAACGACCTTCAGTTCAACACCAAGAAGGCGGCGGAGATCTTCCGCAAGATCCTGGAGTCCGCCATCGCCAATGCCGAGCATAACGAAGGGGCCGACGTGGACGAGCTCAAGGTGGTCGCCGTCCAGGTGAACGAAGGCCCCACCATGAAGCGCATTCGCGCCCGCGCCAAGGGCCGGGCGTCGCGTATTTTCAAGCGCACCAGTCACATCAGTGTGACTGTGGCCGAAGGCTGAGGTGGCAAGAGGTCATGGGACAGAAAGTTAACCCGACCGGCATTCGGCTCGGCATCGTCAAGGACTGGACGTCCACCTGGTATGCCGATTCGAAGGACTATGCCGATTTCCTGAACAACGACATCGAGGTGCGGGGCTTCCTCAAGAAGAAGCTCGCCGCCGCCTCGGTGAGCCGGATCCAGATCAATCGTCCGGCGAAGAACGCCCACATCACGATTCACACGGCACGGCCGGGCGTCGTGATCGGCAAGAAGGGCGAGGAAATCGACAAGCTGCGGGCCGAGGTCTCCCGGCGCATGGGAATCCCGGTTCACATCAGTATCGAGGAGATCCGCAAGCCCGAGCTCGACGCGCAGCTCGTGGCCGAAGGGATCGCCCAGCAGCTCGAGCGTCGCATCATGTTTCGGCGCGCGATGAAGCGCGCCGTGCAATCGACCATGCGTGCTGGCGCCGGGGGCATCCGGGTGAATATTGCGGGCAGACTCAACGGCGCCGAGATCGCGCGCTCGGAGTGGTATCGCGAGGGTCGTGTCCCTCTGCACACATTGCGTGCCGATATCGATTACGGCTTTGCCGAGGCACGGACGACCTACGGCATCCTCGGCGTCAAAGTATGGATCTTCCGCGGCGAGGTCTTCGAAGGGATGCCCGAAGAGCCGCAGCCGGCCGAGAAGCGCGGCGGACGTAGGGGGTGATCGATGCTGCAACCGAAAAGAACCAAGTTCCGTAAGCAGCATAAGGGCCGCAACCGCGGCCTGGCGCAAAGCGGCAATCAGGTGTCGTTCGGCGAGTATGGGCTCAAGGCCACCGGCCGGGGGCGGCTCACAGCGCGACAGATCGAGGCGGCCCGCCGTGCTATCACGCGCAAGGTGCGTCGCGGCGGCAAGCTCTGGATCAGGCTCTTTCCGGACAAGCCCATTTCGAAGAAGCCGCTGGAAGTGCGCATGGGTAAAGGCAAGGGCAACGTCGAATACTGGGTGGCACTGGTCCAGCCCGGCCGGATGCTGTACGAGATCGAGGGCGTGTCCGAGGATCTGGCGCGTGAGGCGTTTCGGCTGGCGGCAGCGAAGCTGCCGGTGCAGACCAAGTTCGAGAAGAGGTCGATGCTGTGAGTAAGGCCGGAGAATTGCGGGGCCAGGGCCGTGAGGCGCTGGAGAAGCAGCTGTTGGAGCTCCTCAAGGAGCAGTTCAATCTGCGCATGCAAAAGGGCAGTGGCCAGCTGAGTCGGCCGTCGCAATTCAAGACGGTGCGCCGCGAGATTGCCCGTATCAAGACGGTGCTCGCAGAGCAGGCTGCCACGGTCGGTCCGCAGTAAGCGTCGGTCATCGGGGTTGGTTCAGGCGTGAAGCCGGCGACAACGGAACAGAACAACATGTCCGAAGACAAGAGCAATCGAATTGTGAGCGGTCGCGTCGTCAGCAACGCGATGGACCGCACCATTACCGTGCTGGTGGAGCGGCGGGTCAAGCACCCACTGTACGGCAAGTTCCTGCGGCGCTCCATGAAGCTGCATGCACACGACGCCGACAACGCCTGCAACACCGGCGATTTGGTTCGGGTCGAGCAATGCCGGCCGTTGTCGAAGACGAAGTGCTGGCGCTTGGTGGAGATCGTGGAGCGCGCGCGCTGAGTGTGCCGGCCGTTGCGCCCTGACGGGAGTGCAGCGCAAATGCGCGCACAGCCCCGCGTCGGCAGGGTGGGTACAAGCCGGGCAATTTTGGCAGAGGTAGGTACTGACAATGATTCAAATGCAAACCCGCCTCGCGGTCGCGGACAACAGTGGTGCGCGGGCCGTGCAGTGCATCAAGGTGCTCGGCGGCTCGCATCGGCGCTACGCCAACATCGGTGACATCGTTAAGGTGACGGTCAAAGACGCCATCCCGCGGGGGAAGGTGAAAAAGGGCGATGTCTTTAACGCAGTGGTGGTGCGCACGCGCAAGGGCGTGCGGCGGCCTGATGGGTCGCTGATCCGTTTCGATGGGAACGCGGCCGTGCTGCTGAACAATCAGCTGCAGCCCATTGGCACTCGCATCTTCGGGCCCGTAACCCGTGAGCTCCGCAGCGAGCGGTTCATGAAGATCATTTCGCTTGCGCCCGAGGTGCTCTGAGCACGGCGCGCAGCGTGCAGCGGCAGCCGGCAGGGCTGACAGGTTCAAATTCATGCGTAAGATCAAAGTGGGCGACGATGTCATGGTGGTCGCCGGTAAAGACAAGGGTAAACGGGGCACCGTGTTGCGTGTCATCGACGCCGAGCATGTGGTGGTCGAGAACGTGAACATTGCCAAGAAGCATCAGAAGCCGAATCCGAATCGCGGCGTCGCGGGCGGCATCATGGACAAAGAGATGCCACTGCACGTCTCCAATGTCGGGCTTTACAACCCCAGCAAAGGGGCCGCGGACCGTGTGGGCTTCAAGGTGCTTGGTGACGGTAGAAAGGTGCGGGTGTTCAAATCCGACGGCGAAGTCGTCGACGTTTGAGTTGAGCAAGTATGTCCAGACTGGCAACGCAATACCGGGAAGAGATCGTCGGCCAGCTGCAGCAGCGCTTCGGCTACACGAGCGTGATGCAGGTGCCCCGGCTGGTGAAGGTGACGCTCAACATGGGCGTCGGAGAGGCGATCAACGATAAGAAGATCATGGAGAATGCCGTCGGCGATCTCACGCGGATCTCGGGGCAGAAGCCCATCGTCACCAAGGCGCGTAAGTCCGTCGCTGGTTTCAAGATCCGGGAGGGCTGGCCCATCGGCTGCAAGGTGACGCTGCGCCGGGAACGGATGTACGAGTTCCTGGACCGGCTGATCAACATCGCCATTCCGCGAATCCGCGATTTTCGCGGGCTGAGCCCGAAGGCGTTCGACGGCCGTGGCAACTACTCCATGGGTGTGCGCGAGCAGATCATCTTCCCGGAGATCGATTACGACAAGATCGACGCCATCCGCGGCCTCGATGTCACCATCAGCACCACCGCCAAGACGGACGAGGAGGGGCGTGCGCTGCTGGACGCCTTCAGTTTTCCGTTTCGGACATAAGAGCGAGTTATGGCAAAAAAGAGCATGATCGCCCGCGAGTCGAAGCGGGCGCAGGCCGCGGCGCGTTTCGCCGCCAAGCGCGAGCGGCTCAAGGCGGTGATCAACGACCGCAGCGCTGAGCCGGAGGCCGTCGATGCTGCAGTGGTTGCGCTGCAGAAGCTGCCGCGCGACGCGAGCCCGGTGCGTAAGCAGCGCCGTTGTCGCGTCAGCGGGCGACCGCATGCCGTCTACCGCAAGTTCGGCTTGTGCCGCAACAAGCTGCGCGAGGCCGTGATGCGCGGCGACGTGCCGGGTGTGGTCAAAGCCAGCTGGTAACGGCGCCCGCTGTTGCGGGCAGCACGGGCACCGCGGCATGGGCCGCGGTGGCAGAGACAGACGGGGTATCGCGCCGGCTACGGCGGGCTGACCCGAGGAGACAAACAATGAGTATGTCGGACCCCATTGCGGACATGCTGACGCATATCCGCAACGGCCAGGCGCGCGGCAAGATCACCATTCGCATGCCGTCGTCGAAGCAGAAGCAGGCCATCGCCGTCCTCCTCAAGGATGAAGGTTACATCAACGACTACGCCGTCCATGACGCGGAGGGCAAGGCGCAGCTTGAGCTGCGGCTCAAGTACTTCCGCGGCAAGCCGGTCATTGAAGAGTTGAAGCGGATTTCCCGTCCGGGGCTGCGCATCTATCGCGGTCGGAACGAGCTGCCGCGCGTCTGGGGCGGCCTCGGCATCGCCATCGTGTCGACGTCCAAGGGGCTGATGACCGACCGCGCAGCGCGGGAAGCCGGGCACGGCGGCGAGATCGTCGCCTACGTGGCGTAACCGGAGGCTGGACATGTCAAGAATCGCAAAAGCGCCCGTGAAAGTGCCGTCCGGGGTGGAGGTCAAGGTCACCGGTCAGGACGTCGCTGTGAAGGGCCCCAAGGGTGTCATGGGCTGGTCGGTGCACAACACCGTCTCTGTCGGGGTCGAGGACGGGCTCGTGCGCGTCAAGCCGAACGGTGATCGGCCTGAGCACTGGGCCATGGCCGGCACCACCCGCGCGCTCATCAACAACATGGTGACCGGCGTGAGCACCGGCTTCGAGCGCAAGCTGACGCTGGTGGGTGTGGGCTATCGCGCGCAGGCCAAGGGCAAGGTGCTGAATCTGGCGTTGGGCTTCTCCCATCCCATCGATTATCCGGTGCCCGAAGGCATCGAGATCGAGACGCCGGCGGCGACGGAGATCGTCGTGCGTGGCGCCGACAAGCAGCGCGTCGGTCAGGTGGCAGCGGAGATCCGCGGCTTCCGTCCCCCCGAGCCGTACAAGGGCAAGGGTGTGCGCTACGCCGACGAGTACGTCGTGCGCAAAGAAGCGAAGAAGAAATAGGGGGTCAGCGATGGACAAAAAGCAATCCCGACTGCGGCGTGCGGCCCGTGCGCGGTTGAAGATCCGCGAGCTCGGTGCGCATCGGTTGTGTGTGTATCGCTCACCACGGCATATCTATGCCCAGGTCATTTCGCCATCCGGTGACTGCGTCGTCGCGAGTGCGTCCACGCTGGACAAGGAGTACCGCCAGGGTGCGAAGGGCCACTCCGGCAATATCGCTGCGGCCTCCGCCGTAGGCCGGATCGTCGCCGAGCGGGCACGCGCGGCCGGTGTGGACGAAGTAAGCTTCGACCGCTCGGGCTTCAAGTATCACGGGCGTGTCAAGGCCTTGGCCGACGCGGCGCGCGAAAACGGACTCAAGTTCTGAGGTTAGGGTCATGGCAGCATACAATCCCGCGCCCGAGGGCGACGAGCTCCTTGAAAAACTCATCTCGGTGAATCGGGTCGCGAAAGTGGTCAAGGGCGGCCGCGTTTTCGGCTTCGGCGCGCTCACGGTGGTCGGGGACGGTAAGGGCCGCGTCGGCTTCGGCACAGGCAAGGCCCGCGAGGTGCCGGTCGCCATTCAGAAGGCCATGGAGTCGGCGCGCAAGAACATGGTCGACGTGCGGCTCAAGGGCAGCACCCTGCAGTATCCGCTGGTCGGCCGTCACGGCGCTGCACGCGTCTACATGCAGCCGGCTTCCGATGGTACAGGCATCATCGCCGGGGGCGCCATGCGCGCGGTCTTCGAAGTGGTGGGCGTGCAGAACGTTCTGGCCAAGTGCATCGGCACCAACAACGCCATGAATGTCGTTCGGGCCACCATCAACGGTCTGGCGCAGATGGGCGATGCCGAGCTGGTGGCCGCAAAGCGCGGCAAGACGGTCGAGGAGATTTTGTCATGAGTGCCGCAGGCAGTAAGCCGATCATGCGCGTGCAGCTGGTGCGCAGCATGCACGGGCGATTGAAGACTCACCAAGCCTGCGTGCGCGGGCTCGGTCTGCGGCGCATGCACCAGATCGTGGAGGTTGAGGACACCCCAGCGACCCGCGGCATGCTGAACCGGGTCGCCTACATGGTGCGCGAAGTCACGGAGCAGTGATATGCAACTGAACGATCTGAAGCCCGCTCCGGGGAGCCGTCCCGCACGCAAGCGGGTCGGGCGCGGTATCGGCAGTGGGTTGGGCAAGACCGGCGGACGTGGCCACAAGGGCCAGAAGTCCCGCTCGGGTGGTTTTCACAAGCTCGGCTTCGAAGGCGGTCAGATGCCGTTGCAGCGGCGCCTGCCGAAGGTGGGCTTCCGCTCGCGCGGCGCGTTGGAGCGCGATGAGATCCGGTTGAGCGAGCTTGGGCGTGTCGAGGGCAGCGAAGTGACCCTGGACAGCCTGCGAGCGGCGGGTTTGATCGGCGTCGCCGTGAAGCGCGTGAAGATCATCAAGTCAGGCAATGTGTCGCGTGCCGTTACGGTGCGCGGTCTGGCCGTCACGTCAGGTGCGAAGGCCGCCATCGAGGCCGCGGGCGGCTCGGTGGAGGACTCCTGAGGGGCTCGCCCGACTTACCGACGGAGCCGTGCGGCGCGCCCTGAGGCGCGCCGCCGAGTTTAGGTTCAACCCAAGGGTTCGGCGACAGACCTATGGCGAAAAGCAGTGCATCGGCCATGCAGTCCCTCGGGGGCATGGGCAGACTCACGGAGTTGCGGCAGCGGTTGCTGTTCGTCCTCGGGGCGCTGCTCGTCTATCGCATCGGCACCTTCATCCCGGTGCCCGGCGTGAACCCTGAGGCGCTGGCCGTTCTTTTCGATCAGAACCAGGGCTCGATCCTGGACATGTTCAATATGTTCTCAGGCGGCGCGCTGGAGCGTGCGAGCATCCTGGCGCTCGGTATCATGCCGTACATCTCGGCGAGCATCATCATGCAGCTGATGGCGGCCGTCATCCCGAAGCTGGAGCAGCTGAAGAAAGAGGGTGAGTCCGGGCGTCGCAAGATCACCCAGTACACGCGCTACGGCACCGTGGTGCTTGCGACCTTCCAGGCCATCGGCATCTCCATCGCGCTGCAGGGTCAGACCGCCGGCGGCTCGCCCATCGTCGTGCAGCAGGGTTTCGGGTTCGTGTTCACCGCAGCCGTGTCCCTGGTCACGGGCACCATGTTCCTGATGTGGCTGGGAGAGCAGATTACCGAGCGTGGCATCGGCAACGGCATTTCGCTGATCATCTTCGCGGGGATCGTGGCCGGGCTGCCTGCCGCCGTCGGCGGCACCCTGGAGCTGGTGCGCACGGGCGAAATGAACGCCTTGACGGTGCTGGCGTTGTTCGCTCTGGCGCTCGCCGTGACCGCCTTCGTCGTGTTCGTCGAGCGCGGGCAGCGCCGCATTACGGTCAACTATGCGCGTCGGCAACAAGGCCGGCGGATGATGGCGGCGCAGAGCACGCACCTGCCGCTCAAGCTCAACATGGCCGGTGTGATCCCGCCGATCTTTGCGTCGAGCATCATCCTGTTCCCGGGCACGCTCGGACAATGGTTCGGGCAGTCGGAAGATCTGCGCTGGCTTGCGGACATCACCGCCAAGTTGTCGCCAGGCGAGCCCATTTATGTGCTGTTCTATGCGGCGGCGATCATCTTCTTCTGCTTCTTCTACACTGCCCTGGTGTTCAACTCCAAGGACACCGCGGACAACCTGAAGCGGTCCGGGGCTTTCATTCCGGGTATCCGCCCGGGTGAGCAGACGGCACGCTACATCGACACGGTGATGACACGACTCACTGCCGCCGGTGCGCTGTACATCACAGCCGTGTGCTTGTTGCCCGAGTTCCTGATCGTCGGCTGGAACGTGCCCTTCTACTTTGGCGGGACGTCCTTGCTCATCGTCGTCGTCGTCGTGATGGACTTTATGGCCCAGGTGCAGGCGCATCTGATGTCGCATCAGTACGAGGGGCTGATGAAGAAGGCGAACCTGAAGGCACCGGGCGCCGGCCTCACGCGCTGAGGGCTGTGCCGGAGCCCCGTGCGTGCCCGATCAGGCGGTCGGGCGGATGTCGCTCGGGGCCAAGCGTTCGCGACGGGCGAGGTGAATGACGCCGCCACCCCGGCGGCGGTGGCTGCCGAGATCAGCCTTTTTCGGTGGACAACAAAGACGACTTCCGCAGATTGCGGGGGCAGGCGCAACGCGCGCCAGGAGAGAGGTATGAAAGTTCAGGCATCAGTGAAGAAGATCTGCCGTCACTGCAAGATCATCCGTCGCCACGGTACCGTTCGCGTGATCTGCAAGGACGTGCGGCACAAACAGCGTCAGGGGTGAGAACACGCCTATTGACGCTGCCTCCAATTATTGGTATTCTGCGCGGTTTACGTTCGCGCCGTTAAAAGTAGCGAGGAGTTTCAGGCATGGCCCGCATAGCCGGTGTCAACATTCCGGACCGCAAGCACGCGGTCGTCGCGCTGACTGCGATCTACGGCATCGGTCGGACGCGTGCAGCGCAGATCTGTGACGCTGCCAATGTGCCGGCGGCCACGCGCATCCAGGACCTCTCTGAAGACGAAGTGGAGCGGCTGCGCTCCGAGGTCGGGAAGCACACCGTCGAAGGGGATCTGCGCCGCGAGGTGTCCATGAACATCAAGCGCCTGATGGATCTGGGCTGCAACCGGGGTATCCGGCATCGGCGCGGCCTCCCGCTGCGCGGACAGCGCACCCGGACCAACGCACGCACCCGCAAGGGACCGCGGCGTCCCATCAAGCGTTGAGCGCCCTGTCGGGCTGACAGGCGAGAGAACCCGCAGCCGACGGCTTCGGCGGCGGCTCAGCGGGCAGCTCGTCCGCCGATTTCTACCGGGAGCAACTGGTGGCAAAACAGGTCAAGACTCGCAAGAAGGTGAAGAAGCAGGTGGCCGATGGCATCGCCCACGTGCACGCATCCTTCAATAACACAATCATCACCATTACGGATCGTCAGGGCAACGCGTTGGCGTGGGCCACCTCCGGTGGCTCCGGTTTCCGTGGCTCGCGCAAGAGTACCCCGTTTGCGGCCCAGGTGGCCGCATCGCGTGCGGGTGCCGCGGCCAAGGAGTTCGGTGTGGTCAACCTCGATGTCAACGTCAAGGGCCCGGGACCGGGGCGCGAGTCCGCGGTGCGGGCACTGAACAACGCCGGGTTTAAGGTGACCAGCATCACGGACGTGACGCCGATCCCTCACAACGGCTGCCGCCCGCCCAAGAAGCGGCGCGTCTGAATCAGAGAGAGAGTCTCGAAATGGCAAGGTACGTCGGACCGACCTGCAAGCTTGCGCGCCGCGAGGGCGTCGACCTCGGCCTCAAGAGCCGGGCGCGTGCACTGGAGTCCAAGTGCAACATGGAGAAAACGCCCGGGCAGGCGATGGAGCGTCGCCGCCGCTTGTCGGATTACGGCGTCCAGCTGCGCGAGAAGCAGAAAGTGCGCCGCATGTACGGAATCATGGAGAAGCAGTTTCGCGGGTACTACAAAGAAGCCGCCCGGCGTAAAGGCGCCACCGGTGAGAATTTGCTGCAACTCCTTGAGCGGCGGCTCGATTCCGTTGTCTACCGCATGGGCTTCGGCTCGACACGTGCCGAAGCGCGGCAGCTCATCAACCATAAGGGCGTGTTGGTCAACGGCCAAGTGGTGTCCATTCCGTCCTACACCGTTGCACCGGAAGATGCGATCGAGGTGCGCGAGAAGGCCAAGAAGCAGGTGCGGGTCCAGAACGCCATGGCGCTGGCCGAGCAGTACGGCTTCGTGGACTGGGTGGACGTTGACACCAAGGCCGCGAAGGGTGTGTTCAAGCGCGTTCCGGATCGGGCCGACCTGCCCGCGGACATCAACGAGTCGCTCATCGTCGAGCTGTACTCGAAGTAACGCATTCCAGAGGTATCAACCCCAGAGGTTCCTAGTATGGCAGAGGCCGGGAGCGGATTCCTCAAGCCGCGCATCGTCAAGGTGGAGCCCGTGGATGGCTCGAAGCATCGTGCCCGGGTCTCGCTGGAGCCCCTGGAGCGCGGCTTCGGCCATACGCTGGGCAACGCGCTGCGCCGCATCCTGCTGTCCTCCATGGACGGGTGCGCGGTCACGGAGGTGGAGATTCAGGGCATCCTCCACGAGTACACCACCATCGAGGGTGTGCAGCAGGATGTGCTCGAGATCCTGCTCAACCTGAAGGATCTCGCCATCGCGCTCAACGGGCGTGATGAGGCGACCTTTACGCTGAGCAAAGTGGGTCCTGGGCCGGTGACGGCGGGTGACATCGCCATCGATCACACGGCCGAGATCGCCAACCCCGAGCTGGTGATTGCCAACCTCACCGGCGAGACCGAGCTCAGCATGACCATCACCATCAGGCGGGGCCGTGGCTACGAGCCGGCAACCCAGCGCGATGCCGAAGGCAGCGAGGACCGTCCCATCGGCAAGCTGCCGCTGGATGCCTCCTTCAGCCCGGTGCGGCGTGTGGCGATCGAAGTGCCTTCCGCGCGTGTGGAGCAGCGCACAGACCTCGACCGCTTGGTGATCGACCTGGAAACCAACGGCACCATCGATCCACAGGACGCGATTCAGCGGGCGGCGATCATTCTGCGCGATCAGCTCTCGAGCTTCGTCGATCTGGAAACATCGGTCGGCGGCGAGGCACCGGCGGAGCATGCCCCGAAAGAGCCGCCCTTCGACCCGATCCTGGTGCGGCCGGTGGACGAGCTGGAGCTGACCGTGCGCTCCGCCAACTGCCTCAAGGCCGAGAACATCTATCTGATCGGCGATCTGATTCAGCGCACAGAGGTGGAGCTGCTCAAGACCCCCAACCTCGGCAAGAAGTCGCTTACCGAGATCAAGGATGTGTTGGCCACCCGCGGGCTGTCGCTGGGTATGCGACTGGACAACTGGCCGCCCGAGAACATCGACGAACTGATGGTCAAGTAGACCTGTTGGAAACGGTATTCAGACGGAAGCAAGATCATGCGCCATCGCAAAGCCGGCAGGCACCTCAACCGCACCAGCGCCCATCGCGAAGCGATGTTCCGGAACATGGCCGGCTCGTTGATTCGCCATGAGCTGATCAAGACGACGCTCCCCAAGGCGAAGGAGCTGCGGCGCGTCGCGGAGCCCCTGATTACCCTGGGCAAAACCGATTCCGTACATCACCGGCGCCTGGCCTTTGCGCGGCTGCGGGACAAAGAGGCAGTGGGCAAGCTCTTCACAGAGCTCGGTCCGCGCTACGAGACCCGGCCGGGTGGCTACCTGCGCATCCTGAAATGCGGTTACCGTCCGGGGGATGCCGCACCAATGGCCTACGTCGAGCTCGTGGACCGGCCGATGGTCGACGAGATCGAGGACGATGAGGACGAAGCCGTCTGAGGGCGAAGCCGTCTGAGGCCGTATTGGCCCGCCGACATGCATCTGTCGGCGGCCTCGCATCCTTAAGAATATCGAAGGCCGAGCTCGTCCCGGCCTTTTGCGTGAGGGCCCATGCGTCAAGGCTCAGGCCGATGGCGGATTCCGCGGGCGTGGCGCCCACGGCGCTTCGCGTTGGTCACGGATTTCGGCCGCGGACCCTACACGGGTCAGATCCAGCTGCTGCTCGCGGCGCATCGTCCGCGGCGCCCGGTGGTGGACCTGGTGTCGGATCTGACGCCGTTCCGCCCGGATCTCGCCGGTTTACTCCTTCCCGGTCTGCGCCGCGGCATGCCCGGCCGGACCCTCTACCTGTGCGTCGTTGACCCTGGGGTCGGCGGTGCTCGCGGTATCCTCGCTGCGCGCGTCGGCGCGGACTGGCTGCTCGCGCCGGACAACGGCCTTCTCGTGCCGCTGCTGCGGGGGAGCGCGCCGACGGATGTGCGTCTGTGGCGCGTTCTGTGGCGACCTCCGACCCTATCCGCGAGCTTTCATGGTCGTGATCTCTTCACGCCGCTCGCCCAACAGATTGCGCGCGGGCGGCTGCCGCAGGCGACGCCGGTGGACGTCGCGGACCTCGTCGGTGCCGACCGGCCGGCCACTACTGCAACGGTGTGCTACGTAGATCGTTACGGGAACGTCATGACGGGCATCCCGGCGCGCGAGCTGAGCGATGCCGCCGTGGTCGTCATCGGCGACACGCGAGTCGCGCACGCCCGCACCTTCTCCGACGTCGCCGTGGGTACGCCGTTCTGGTACGAAAACGCCTTCGGTCTCGTCGAGATCGCTGTCAATCAGGGACGTGCTGACGTTGATCTCAGTCTCCACCCCGGCGATTCGATAACATGCCGCCCCTGAGGTACGACTGCGCCCTCGGGTGTGCTTCGCCGATGCGTCTCCCGGCTCAAGGCTGCGCATAACCGCGAGATTGCTCCGAGACCGGCACAACAGAGTGAGCCCGTGAACCTGTTCCCATCACCGCTGCGATTCGGTTGGCCCGCATCTGCGGCCATCGCCATCACCTGCCTGCTGCTCTGGGCCGCGCCTGCGCCCGCCGGGTCCCTGGATGATGCACGGGCCTACTGGGAGCGGGGCGAGCTGAACGCCGCGGGCCTGGTGCTGAAAGAGCACCTGCGCACTGAGGCCGAAGATGCAGCTGCACGTATCCTGCTGGCGCGTGTTTATCTGGATCTTTATCAGGGCGATGCAGCGCTCAAGGAGCTTGAGACAGCGCAACGCCTGGGCGCCCCGCGGGCACGCCTGCTGGAGCCCCGCGCCCGGGCGCTGCTGCTGACTGGCGCCCATCAGCGCGTGCTGGACGAGGTGGCGGTGGCCGCGGTGGCGGACCCGGCACAGCGCGCCGTGCTGGCCGCCCTGCGCGGTGATGCCGAGCGCGGCCTCGGCAACACGGACGCCGCACTCGCCGAGTACGAGCGCGCCCTGGAGCTGGCGCCGGCGCAGACCGATGCCCTGCTGGGCAAGGCCCGGCTCGCGCTCGCAGAGCGCCGGATCGATGACGCACGCGAGCTGCTCGTCGCCGCGACCACTGCCAACCCCGAGGCGGCCCGCGCCTGGGAGCTCCTCGCGGAGGTGGACTTCGCCCGAGGTGAGCACGCCGCAGCCGAGCAATCGCTCGTCAAAGCGGTGATCGCGGGCCGGAACAAATGGCTGCCCCGCTTCAAGCGCGCGCTGACCCGCATCGAGCTCGGCGAGCTTCAGGCCGCAGCGGCGGACATCGACGCCGTTGCCCGCACCTTTCCCAACTTTCCGGGGCTCTCCTTTGCGCGGGGCGCCCTGCTGTTGCAGCAGGGTGAGCTGGACGCCGGGCTGAGCGCCCTGGAGACCTATCTCAAGTACGACCCGAACAACCTGCGGGCCTTGTTCCTCTCCGCCATCGGCGAGGCGGAGCGCGGCAACCTGGAGCTGGCGTCGGACCTGCTGACGCGCTACCGCAAGCGCTTGCCGGACTCGGTGCCGGCGAGCCGGGCGCTGGCCGAGGTGCTGCTGCGCCAGCGCAAGCCGTCGGCGGCGGAGGCGCTCCTGCGCGAGGCATTGCAGGCACGGCCGGACCGCCCCGAGCTGCTGCTCACCCTCGCCCAGGCGCTCAGCCGTCAGGGGGAATGGGAGGCGGCCAGCGCGGCCTTGCTGCGGGTGGTGGACATCCAACCCGACGTCGCCGATCATCGCTTCGCCGCGGCCGAGTATCTGCATCGAATCGGTGAGCACGACGCGGCGCTCGCACAGCTGGAGCAGGCGCTGGCGCTGGACCCGCTGCACCGCAGCGCGCCACTGCTGCGCATCAAGGTCCTGCTCGAGCTCAAGCGCATGGAGGAGGCGCTCACGCACGCGGAAACCCTCATCCGCGCCCGCCGCAACGATCCTTACGCGCTCAACGCGCATGGCCTGGCCCAGCTGGCGCAGGGTGATGCGGCGGCGGCCAGGCGGTCCTTCCGAGCCGCGCTGGATGCGGCGCCGGCCTTCCCGGACGCGGCGCTCAACCTCGCCAAGCTCAGTCTGCGGGAGGGTGATCCCGGCGGCGCCCGCGCCCTGCTGGAGGACGTGGTGGCGGCCGTGCCCAACCATGTCGAGGCCACGCTCGCTCTGGCGGAGCTCGACGCCAGTGCAGGCGACATACGCGGTCAGCAGCGTCGCCTGCGTGCAGTGCTGGACGCCGTTCCGGACGAGCCCCGGTTCCTGCTCGCCCTGGCGCAGAGTTACCTGCGCAACGGCACGCCGGAGCGTGCCCGTCTACTGGTGCAGTCGGCACCGGAGCGTCTGCGTGAGCGGGCGGAAATGATGCTGGTGCTGGGGCAGGCGCAGGCCAGTGTGGGCGATCTCGATGCGGCGCTGGAGACCTTCCAGGCCCTGTTGCTGAAGACGCCGGAGAGTGCGACGCCCAACTTTCTGCTGGCCGCGCTCTACGCCGAGCGCAAGAACCGGCCCGCCATGGAAGAGGCCCTGCTGGAGGGGGCGACCAAGGCGCCGGACAGTCCCCTGCTGCGCTCTGCGCTGGCGGCGGGCAAGACGCTGTACAAAGACCCGGCGCTGCGGTTGAGCCTGCTGGATCGGCTGCTCAGGGTGACGGACAATGCCCCGCGCCTCGTCGCCGCCAAGGCGGACCTGTTGGTGGAGTACGGCGACCACGCCCGTGCCGAGCGGCTCATGCGCGGACTGCTGATGCGCTATCCGGACGACTTCGGCGTGCTGCACAAGCTCGTCGAGATCCAGCTCGCGGGCAATGCCCAGCCCGCCGCCGAGGAGGTGCTCACGGCCTGGCTGGAGCGCCACCCGGACGATGTCACTGCGCGGGTAATGCTGGCGCAGGTGCAGGCGGAGCTCGGCCGCGATGCCGCGGCGCGGGAGCTGCTTGAGGGATTGATGGCATCCGATCCCGCCCTTGCCTCGGACCCGCTGCTGCTGAACAACCTCGCCTGGCTGCTGCGGGAGACGGACCCGGAGCAGGCCCTCAAGTACGCCGAGCGCGCCTATCGTGACGAGCCCGGCTCCGCCGCCGTCAAGGACACCCTCGGCAACTTGCTGGTGCATGCCGGCGAGCTGCAGCGCGGCCTGGGGCTGCTGGAGCAGGCCGCGCGCGCCGAGCCCACGAACGCGACCATCGGCTTCCATTACGCCGAGGCCCTGGCCATGGCCGAGCGCGATGCAGAGGCGCGCGTGGTGTTGCTCAATCTGTTGGACAAGGATTTCCCCGAGCGCAGCGCGGCACGGGCGCTGCTTAAGCGCCTCGGCGGTTGACGCTGCTGCCGCTCCGCATGGCAGCAAAACCGGCCTGTTTCGGACATCGATACTTCCCAGGTCACCGGGCGCGGCGCACAATGCGCCGGCCCGGGCATCCGGTTGAGCGTCGGGCTGAACAGGCGCGGCAGCCGCCGCCCCTGCGTTCTACCCCACAGAGGCAAGGCACATGAGCAATTTCGGCAATCTCATCGGCGCGTTCATGGAAAGCGCCATGGCGCCGTCTGCGGGCAACCGCATCGGCAGCGCACTGGAGCAGCTCCAGCGCAGCGGCTTCGGCGGCGGCGCGCCGGCCGGCGGCATGCCAGGCGGCCCGGGTGGCATGCTCGGCGGCATCCTCGACATGGTCAAAGGCGGGCTCGGCGGCGCTGCGCAGCATCCTGGGCAGGCGGGTGGCCTCGGTGCCGTGCTCGGCTCGCTGATGGGTGGCGGCAAGGGGGCCGTGCAGGGCGGCATGATGGCGGTGCTGGCCAGCGTCGCCATGAAGGCGCTCACCGCAGCCGGCGAGCAGCAGACAGCGAGCGGGCAGGGCGGCGGCCTCGCGGACCTGCTGGGGGGGCTGATGCCCGGCGGTGGTCAAGCTCAGGGCAGCGGCCCCTGGTCCGGTGGCGACGTGCCGCTCGGCATGCGCCCGCCGCAGACCACGGCGGAGGAAGAGGCCCTGGAGTCCACCGCCCAGCTGGTGCTGAAGGGCATGATCAACGCCGCCAAGTCCGACGGCCAGATCTCCCCGAAGGAGATGCAGCGCATCGTCGGCAAGCTCCAGGAATCCGGCGCGGATCAGGGCATGCAGCAGTGGGTCATGCAGGAGATGCAGGCGCCGCTCAATGTGCAGGCGTTCGCGGCGGAGATTCCGAATCAGGAGGTCGCGGCGCAGGTGTACACGGCCTCGCTGCTGGCGGTGGAGGTGGACACCGACGCCGAGAGGCAGTACCTCCAGCAGTTCGCCCAGGCGAGCGGACTGCATCCGCTGGTGGTGGGCCAGATCCACCAGACCCTCGGCGTCCATGCGTGAGCGACTGACGTCAACCCGCGCCCGGGCGGCGCCGAAAGCGCGGCTTCAGCCGAGGCCGAGCTTCCGGCGCAGCGCCAGGGCGGTGTGGCCCGTGCCCGCGGCTGCAATTGCGGCTGGCGGCCCCGCTGCCACCAGGGTACCGCCGCCGGCGCCTCCTTCTGGCCCGAGATCGATGACCCAGTCGGCGGCGGCGATCAGGTCCAGGTCGTGCTCGATCACCACCACCGAGTGGCCGGCGTCCACCAGCCGCTGCAGCACCACGATGAGCCGCTCCACGTCGGCCATGTGCAGCCCCACGCTCGGCTCGTCGAGCACATAGAGCGTGGGCCGCGCGGCGCGGCCTTCGGCGTCGCTGCGCGCCTTCGCCAGCTCCGCCACCAGCTTGATGCGCTGCGCTTCACCGCCGGACAGGGTCGGGCTTGCCTGGCCCAGGGTCAGGTAGCCTAAGCCCACGGCCTGCAACAGCTCCAGCGGCCGGCGCACAGCAGGATGGGCGGCGAACAGCTCCGTCGCCGCGTCGATGCTGAGGCCGAGCACCTCGCCGATACTGTGGTCGCGGTAGCGGATGCCCCGGGTCTCGGCGTTGAAGCGGCTGCCGTGGCAGACCTCGCACGGAACCTTCACGTCCGGCAGGAAGCTCATCTCCATGCGCTGCACGCCCTGGCCGTCGCAGGCGTCGCAGCGCCCGCCCTTGGTGTTGAAGGAGAAGCGCCCAGGCCCCCAGCCCAGCATGCGCGCCTCGGGCGTCGCCGCGAACAGCCGGCGGATGGCGTCCCAAAAACCGATGTAGGTGGCGGGGCAGGAGCGCGGGGTTTTGCCGATGGGTGTCTGGTCCACCTCCAGCACCCGGCTCAGGGCCTGCCAGCCGGTGACCGAGCGGCAGCCCTGAAGCACATGCCGGCGCCCACGCGGGCCCGGGCGCTCCGCCGCCAGCAGTCCCCGCAGGGAGGGTGCAAGCACATCGCGCACCAGGGTCGACTTGCCGGAGCCCGACACACCGGTGACACACACCAGCCGCGCCAGGGGTAGGGCGACGTCCAGGTGCCGGAGGTTGTGCCGCGCCGCGCCCTGGAGCCGGAGCCGGTCGGCGGCGTCCGGCCGGCAGGGGCGGGGCGGCTGTGCGGGCGGCTGGGGAGGGCGACTCAGGAAGCGCCCGGTGAGCGAAGCCGGGGCCGCCGCCAGCTCCGCTGCGCTGCCGCGGGCCACCACGGCGCCGCCGTTGCGCCCGGCGCCGGGGCCCAGGTCGATGATCTCATCGGCGGCGCGCATGGTGTCCTCGTCGTGCTCCACCACAATGACGCTGTTGCCACGCGCGCGCAGGCCCGCCAGGGTGTCGATGAGGCGGGCGTTGTCGCGCTGATGCAGGCCGATGCTCGGCTCGTCCAGCACATAGCAGACACCGCGCAGATTCGAGCCCAGCTGGGCGGCAAGGCGGATGCGCTGGGCCTCGCCGCCGGAGAGCGTCGGCGCCGCCCGGTCCAGGCTGAGATACGCAAGGCCCACCTGGGCCAGAAAGCCGAGCCGAGAGCGCACCTCCGCGATGACGTCGGCACCGATGGCCGCCTCCCGGGCATCCAGCGTCAGAGCGCCCAGCAGGTCCGCCGCCGCCGCCACGGTGAGCGCCGACAGCTCGGCGATGCTCTGACCCTTGAAGCGCACCGCCAAAGCCTCGGCCTTGAGCCGGGCGCCGTCGCAGGCGGTGCAGACCTCGGCGCCGCCGTCGTCGCCCTCCAGCCACTGGCCTTCTTCGCCGCTCTGTTCCGCGTCGAAGCCGGCGAGCTCGACGCCGGTGCCGAAGCAGCTCGGACACCAGCCGTGCTTGGAGTTGTAGGAGAAGAGCCGCGGGTCCGGCTCCTCGAAGCCGCGCCCGCAGCCCGGGCAGGTGCGGCTGGTGGAATAGGTGGCGGCGGCCGTGGCCGCGCCCGCCGGCAGCACCCGCACCAGGCCCTTGCCGGCATCCAGCGCCTGGTCCAGCAGGGCCGCCAGGGTCTCGGTGGGTGCGCTGCCCGGCTCCACATCGCCCACGGGCAGGTCGATGTCGTGCTCGCGAAACCGGTCCAGCTTCGGCCAGGGCTGCGTGGGCATGGGCTCCCCGTCCACCCACAAGAGCGGATGGCCCTGGCGGGCCGCCCAGGCGGCGAGATCGTTGTAGAGGCCCTTGCGGGCGATCACCAGCGGTGCCAGCAGGGTCACGCTGCGGCCGGCGAAGTCCGAGCGCAGGCGCTCCAGGATGGCCGTGCGGGGCTGTGCGGCGATGGGCAGGTTACAGTCCGGGCAGTGCTGCACGCCGAGCTTCACGTAGAGCAGCCGCAGGAAGTGATGGATTTCCGTGAGGGTGCCGACGGTACTCTTGCGCCCGCCGCGGCTGGTGCGCTGCTCGATGGCGATGGTGGGCGGGATGCCGAAGATGGCGTCCACATCGGCCCGCGCCGCCGGCTGCACGAACTGCCGCGCATAGGCGTTCAGCGACTCCAGATAGCGCCGCTGGCCCTCTGCAAACAGGATGTCGAAGGCGAGTGTGCTTTTGCCGCTGCCGGAGACGCCGGTGACCACCACGAAGCGCTCGCGCTCGATGGACAGGGTCAGATCCTTCAGGTTGTGCTCGCGGGCATGCTTGATGAGGATCGCGTTTTGGTGGTCGGGTTTCGAGGGGCGAAGCTCAAGGGGCGCGGCCACCACGGTTTCCTCCGCGATGTAGTGCCCGGCGCTGTCAGCGACCCGCCGCGCAGCCCTCGCACCGCGCGCCTCGATACTCGTTCCCAGTGCCCGCAGCGCCTTGCCCGTGTGGCTTGTCTCATGCCGGGCGACATCCACAGGTGTTCCGGTGCAGACGATGTTCCCGCCGCCGTCGCCGCCCTCGGGGCCCAGGTCGACGAGCCAGTCCGCGGCGCGGATCAGGTCCAGATTGTGCTCGATCACCACCAGGGAGTGGCCGGCGTCGATGAGGCGGCGGAAGGCCCGGAGCAGGGTCGCAATGTCATCGAAATGCAGACCCGTGGTGGGCTCGTCCAGCAACAACAGGAGCCCCGCCCCACGGCGCTTCCCGAGCGACTTGGCCAGGTGCCCGGCGAGCTTCAGGCGCTGTGCCTCGCCGCCGGACAGCGTCGGCACCGGCTGCCCCAGGCGCAGATAGTCCAGGCCCACATCGGCCAGCGGCTTGAGCGCGCGGGTGACGTCCGCATGCGCGGCGAACGCGCTCAGGGCATCGGCCACCGTCAGCTCCAGCACCTCGGCGATGTTGAGCCCGGCCCCGCTCGGCTGCTGATGCTGTTCCGGGTGCTGCTTCGGGCGCTGCTCCGGCGCATGCCCGGCGCCGGGCTGCGCGAGCCCGTCCAGGCGCACGTCGAGCACCGCGCTTTTGTAGCGCCGCCCGTTGCAGTCCGGGCAGCGCAGATAGACGTCGGAGAGGAACTGCATCTCCACGTGCTCGAAGCCCGAGCCTGCACAGGTGGGGCAACGCCCGGTGCCCGAATTGAAGCTGAAGTGCCCCGCCTTCCAGCCCCGCTCCCTGGCCAGAGGCGTTGCGGCGAACAGCTTGCGGATGGGGTCCAGCGCGCCGACGAAGCTCGCCGGGTTGGAGCGCGATGAGCGGCCGATGGGGGATTGGTCCAGCATCAGTACGTCGCGCACAAGGTCGGCGCCGGTGACCGCATCGCAGTCGCCGAGCGCACCCTCCGGATGCCCCTTGGCCTTGGCGAGGTGGTGAAACAGGACCTCCTGCACCAGCGTCGACTTGCCGGAGCCGGAGACGCCCGTCACCACCACCAGCCGGCCGAGCGGAATCTCGAGGTCGACGCCGCGCAGGTTGTGCTCGCGGGCGTTGCGGATGCCGATGGCGGGCTCATCCGCCGCGGGTGGTCTCGGCTCCCGCGGCGGCTCCACCCGGCGGCGCCCGGCCAGGTAGGCGCCGGTGAGGGACCCAGGCGCCTGCAGCAGCGCCGCCGGCGGCCCCTGGAACACCAACTCGCCGCCGCGCTCGCCGGGGCCCGGGCCGATGTCCAGAATCCGGTCCGCCGCGAGCATCACCTGCGGGTCGTGCTCCACCACCAGCAGCGTGTTGCCCTGGTCGCGCAGACGCTCGAGGATGCCCACCACCCGGTCCATGTCCCGCGGATGCAGGCCGATGCTCGGCTCGTCCAGCACGAACAGCGTATTCACCAGCGAGGTGCCCAGCGCCGTGGTGAGATTGATGCGCTGCACCTCGCCGCCGGAGAGGGTGCGGGACTGGCGGTCCAGGGTCAGGTAGCCGAGTCCCACCTCGGTGAGATACCTGAGCCGCGAGCGGATGTTCGCGAGCAGCAGCTCCATCGCCTGGTCCATGGCCCCGGGCAGTGCCAGGTCGTCGAAGAAGGCCCGGCAGCGGGCGATGGGCAGGCGCATGAGGTCGTGCAGGTTGAGCCCCGGCAGGCCGAGCCAGGCGAGATCCGGCATGGCGATGCGCTGGTGGCGGAAGCGCTCCCCCCGGGGCAGGGCGGTGTCCGCCAGGCCATGGTCGCCGACGCGGAAGTCGAGCGCCGCGTCCTTGAGCCGGGCGCCGGCGCAGGCGGGGCAGCTGTCGTAGCTGCGGTAGCGCGACAGCAGCACCCGCACGTGCATCTTGTAGGCGCGGCCCTCCAGCCAGTCGAAGAAGCGGCGGATGCCGTACCACACCCGCTCCTCCCACTCGCCCTCGCCCTCCAGTACCCACTCGCGATCGGCCTCCGAGAGATCCCGCCAGGGCACGTCCGTGGGCACGCCGCGGCGATGGGCGAAGGCCATCAGGTCCTCCTGCACCTCCGAGTAGCTGTCCGACTGGATGGGCTTGATGGCCCCGTCCAGCAGGCTTTTGGACGCATCCGGCACCACCAGCGACCAGTCGATGCCGATGACCCGGCCGAAGCCGCGGCAGCTGTCGCAGGCCCCGAGCGGCGAGTTGAACGAGAACAGCGCCGGCTGCAGGTCCCGGTAATGGATGTCGCAGTCCGGACAGTGCAGGTCAGAGGAGAAGCGCCAGGGCTCGCCCGGATTGCGCTCCGCGTCCAGCGGATAGACCCGGAGCCGACCGCGGCCGTGCTCCAGCGCTGCGGCGAGTGCCTCCACGGCACGGCTTTGGTTGTCCGCGTCCAGCTTGAGCCGGTCCTGGATCACCTCAAGCCGCGCATCGGACTCGGCGAGGAACCGGATGTAGCCCTGTTGGCCCAGCAGCTCCTTCACCTGCGCCGCGGTCATGGACTCCGGCACCGGCACGTCGAAGCAGATGAGTGCGCGCAGGGGCTCCGGCCGCTCACCGGCATCCGCCCGGTCCTGCCCCGTGCGGTGGCGCAGGGCGCCCCAGATGCTCTCGGGCGTATCCCGGCGCACCTCGCGGCCGCAGCCACGGCAGAACAGCCGGGCGGCGCGGGCGAAGAGCAGCTTCAGATGGTCGTTCAGCTCCGTCATGGTGCCGACGGTGCTGCGTGAGGTGCGCACGGGATTGGTCTGGTCGATGGCGATGGCCGGGGGGATGCCGTCGATGCGGTCCGCCTGCGGGCGGTCCATCCGGTCAAGGAACTGCCGGGCATAGGGCGAGAAGGTCTCGACATAGCGCCGCTGGCCCTCGGCATAGACGGTGTCGAAGGCCAGCGACGACTTGCCGGAGCCCGAGACACCGGTGACGACGATGAGCTCGCCGAGCGGCAGGTCCAGGTCCAGGTGCTTCAGGTTGTTCTGCCGCACCCCGCGCAGGCGGATGCGGTCGGCGGGGTCGGGCATGGCGGGCGTCAGGAAAGGGCGTGCAAAGGCGCGGTGGCGGAGCCCGCCATCATCGCAGGCGCGTGGCGGGCGTCAAGGCGCAGCAACCTTCGATGGCCTGAGGCTGCCGCCGGCGGAGTACCCAACCCGCGTAGCGCCAGCTCGGCGCCGGGAGCTGCGGCATCGGCAGCGCTGAGATCATCCACGTGGTCCATGGTGTGCTCTTGGTCGGTACGCCTTGCACGATGGTCCAGCGCCCCGTGCACCGTCGTCCCAATGTCAGTGCGCTGAGGCCCCCGCGATTGCGAATGACACAGCATTGCGTCGATGCGCAATGAGGCTGCAAGGCGCTGGCGCGTGAAACCTGACCCGGACACGGGCTGCCGACCAAAAACGCTTTTTCTGCAGAAAGCTGGATATAAGGCTCAGGGAATCACTGTATTCCAAGCTCAGTCAAAAGACCTATACATTGGCCGTTCGTCGGACTTTTTTGCGCCTCCACAGGCTTCGGGCTCCCGGATGCTTTCGCAGAGCGTGTTCGATTTGTATCGTCTCGCACGCTGCCATTGCTGATTGGAGCTGTTGCATGCTCGCCAGCAGAGATTTAATCGCGGGCGTATGCGATGCAGCCCCTGTGTTTTCGGCTTCACCCGGGAACGCAGTGAAAACGTCGGAGAGAGATTTTTGGCAGGCTGACCGACTGATCGGACACCGCGGTTATCAATGATGGGCATGAATGCGGGCCTGCAACGGCCGCAATGTCCATTGGCGCTGGGTGCCGTCTCGTCGTGCAAATGTACATCCCGCAAACGTCTGACCACCAGGGTGAATGACATGTACGGTAGGCAAACGAAATCTTCTTGCGCGCGTTCAGCGGCGCTCGCGGCGACCCTCATATTGGGTACAGCGTTTACGCCGGCGGCAAGCGCCTTCGCCACCTATGAGGCGGAAGCCAGCATCAGTCTGACGCTCCTCTCGGTGGTCGGCAGCGACGGCGCTGCGAGCCCCGACGACTTCTTGGTCGGGGCCTCCGGCTCGACCTTCGACGAGGGCGCCTTCACCACAGGATCGGCCAACGCCGACTTCGACAACGTCGTCGTCGATCCGCCGTTGTTGCTGGGCGTCGACGACACCGTGGTCCAGTCGTCCAGGGCCTTCGGGAACGCCACGCTCGGCAGCGCCGAGTCCCTCTCCTGGACGGATTTCAGCTTATTCGTCGAGAACCTCTCCCCTGACGTTCTGAACTTCAACTTCGCCTACGATTTCGCGGTGGCTGCTGGGGTCACCGGTTCCCTCGCCGATGGGGACGATGCCTCTGCCTTCGCGCTCGTGGACATCCTCGACGACGAGGGCTTTGTTGATTTCGTGCTCGAAGCAAGCGCAGGCCTACTCTTCGGCCCCCTCAGCGACAGCGACGGCGGCACGGGGACCTTTTCCTTCGATCTGGCCGCGGGCGGGCAGAACTTCATCACCGGCCTGATCGACGCAGACGGCTTCGCGTCGGCTACCGCTGGGCCCACCGTCCCTGCGCCGGCCACGGTCGCGCTTCTCGGCATCGGCATTGCTGCCATCGGTGTTCAGCGGCGACGGCGGGGGGCTGCCTAAGGGAGATACCAGTTGATTGCCGGCCGGCGCTCGACGGACAGCGCTTGCAGTGAGCAGACTCGACTCGCTAGGCTCCTCCCATGTGCGGTCGTTTCGTCCAACACGCGGACCCGGAGATCTACGCGAGCCGATACGCCGCGGAGCTGCCGGCGGATGGCTTGGGCGACTGGCGCCCGAGCTTCAATGTTGCGCCCACCCGGCCGGTGCTGGCGATCCGTGCGGCCAAGGACGGCGGGCGGGAGCTCGCGGCCCTGCGCTGGGGGCTGATTCCGAGCTGGTCGCAGGGGCCGGACAACCGTTACAGCATGATCAACGCCCGCGCCGAGTCGGTCGCGACCAAGCCGGCCTATCGCAGCGCCTTCAAGCGCCGGCGCTGCCTGATCCCCGCGGACGGCTTCTACGAATGGCAGGCACCTGTCGCCGGCGAGGATGCAGGCAAGGGCGGCGGTAAGGGCGTGGGCAAGGATAGGTCCAAGCCCAAGCAGCCCTATTTCATCCACCGCCGGGACGGCGCGCCCATTCTGCTCGCGGGGCTCTGGGAGGTCTGGCGGCCGCAGGAAGGTGATCCGGTGCACTCGTGCACCATCGTGGTCACGGATGCCAATGCCGCCATCGCACCGGTGCACGAGCGCATGCCCGTGGTGCTCGACCCGGATACCCCGGGCGCCATGGATACCTGGCTCGACCCGGACAACGCCGACACCGATGCCCTGCAGGCCCTGCTCAGACCGGCGCCCGCCGGCGCCTGGGTGCTGGACCCGGTCTCGCGCCGGGTCAACAGCCCCCGCAATGACGATGCGGATCTGCTGACGCCGATCACCGACGGCGGCTGATCCGCCCCCTCCCGACGCGGCTGCCCCAGCCATGTCCAGGGCTCCCCGCGTCGTCGGCGGATTGCTGGGGCGTGTGCGTCAGTTACCTGCATCCAACCACTTGCAGCATGCCTGTTGCCGAACTGTGCTCAAGGGTCGATGCGGCTCGGTGCCGGGACTCCGGGCGCGGTCCGTGCCGCCCGGCGCTGCGCCTGAAAATGTGATGCGGCGCACAGTTCCTGTGGGCTGAACCCGTTGTCCTTCTCCTGCGCGCGGCTGCGGTGGCACCAAGGCCGGCGGCGGCGCTTTCGGCCATGGGGCACCGAGGGCGCCGGGCGCCTGAGCCCCACCCTGAGAGCCAGCCTTAGACCCACCCTGAGCGCCACCCTGAGACGCACATAAATCAGCACGACGTCGGCAGGCACATGGGACGACAAGCGCTCAAGATTCCGGGGCCGCTCGGCAAGCGCACGCGCGGGCGGTGGCGCCTTGCCGTCAGGCGCAGGCTGCTGCCGGTGCTGCGCTTCTTTGCGGATGCCCTGCCGCGGCTCCTGGACATTGCCATTGCGTCGGCCCTGCTGCTGGTGCTTTCGCCCTTGGTCCTGGCGCGCGCCGCCGCCAGCCTGGCGCAAACGGGCGGACTGTTCACGCCGCAGGCGCTCATCGGGCGCTTTCGCAGCCGCATCCAGCGCCTGCGCTTTGCCGGCCGGGGTCCGCTGCGTGGGCTCGCCGTGTGGCTCAGCGTGCTGAAGGGGGACCTCGCCATCGTCGGGCCACGCCCGCTCACGGCGGCGGAGGCCGCTGCCGTGCCGGTTGCGGACGCCGTGCGCTTTACGGTGCGCCCGGGTCTGGTGTCCCCCTTCGGCGTCAAGCGCAGCGTGGGCATCGCCCATGTGGGCGAGAGCCGGCTGGACCGGGACTTCGTCTACAGCCAATCGATGCATGGGGACCTCGGTCTCGCCGCCCGCTCCATGGTGAGCGGAGTGCTGGGCGGCGGCGGCGCCCGGGAGATGCCCGCGGTGCTCAACTTCTTCGGCATTCCCATCCTCAACACCAGCATGCAGGCGGCGGTGGACTGGCTTATGGCGGCCTGCGGGGCGGCGGACCGGGCGCCTCGGCAGGTCGCCTTCGTCAACCCGGACTGCCTCAACATCGCCTGGCGCCATGCGGACTACCGCACGGCGCTGCTTGCGGCGGCGCGTGTGCTGCCGGACGGCATCGGCATCCACATCGGCTGCCGCATGCAGGGGCTGGCGCTGCGGGAGAACGTCAACGGCACCGACCTGTTCCCCCTGCTGTGCGAGGCGGCGGCGGCGCAGGGCGCTCGCTGTTCCTGCTGGGCGCCCGGCCCGGGGTCGCCGCGGCGGCGGCGCAGAGCATGCGCCAGCGCTACCCGGCGCTGCGCATTGCCGGCACGCGGGACGGTTACTTCGACGCCGCCGAGGAGCCCGCCGTCATCGAACAGATCAACGCCAGCGGCGCCGACATCCTGCTGGTGGCCTTCGGTGCGCCGCGCCAGGACCTGTGGCTGCACCAGCACCGGGACGTTCTCGCACCGCCGGTGCGCATGGGCGTCGGCGGCCTGTTCGACTTCTACTCCGGGCGCATCCCGCGGGCACCCGAGTGGATGCGTGAGATCGGCCTGGAGTGGGCCTACCGGCTGCTTCAGGAGCTGGGGCGCATGTGGCGGCGCTACGTCATCGGCAACCCGCTGTTCCTGTACCGCGTCTGGTGGCAGATGCAGCGCCCGGAGCGCTTCCCGCTGCCCGCCCAACTGCCGACCGCCCCGCGGCCCGCACCGGCAGCGCAAGCCGCGCCCGGGGGCGCGCCATGAGCACCGCCAGCGAGCAGCGGCGCCGGCAGGCGGCGCTCATCAAGCGCTACGGCAATCCCGCTGCCCTCGGTGCCCGGGCACGGACGCGCATGTGGCTCAAGCGCGCCGCCTGGGTGGGCGTGGTGCGCGGCTCCTATCTGGTCAAGCGCCTGTTCGACATCGCAGCCTCCGCGGTGCTGCTGGTGCTGTTGCTGCCGGTATTCGCCATGGTGGTGCTGGCCATCCGGCTGGAGTCGCCGGGGCCCATCCTGTTCCGGCAGACGCGCGTCGGGCGCTGGGGGCGGCTGTTTACCATGTGGAAGTTCCGGTCCATGTACGTGGACGCGGAGGCGCGCAAGGCGGCGCTGATGGCGCAGAACGAGATGGCCGGCGGCGTCATCTTCAAGATGAAGAACGATCCGCGGGTGACCAAGGTCGGCCGCTTCATCCGCAAGACCAGCATTGACGAGCTGCCCCAGCTGTGGAACGTGCTCCGCGGCGAGATGTCGCTGGTGGGGCCGCGGCCGCCGGTGCCCGCGGAGGTGGACGAGTATTCCCTCTCCGACCGCCGGCGCCTGGAAGTCATCCCGGGCATCACCTGCATCTGGCAGATCTCCGGGCGCTCGGAGATCCCCTTCGAGCAGCAGGTGGAGCTCGACGTGCAGTACATCGAGTCCCAGTCCTTCTGGACCGACCTGAAAATCCTTCTCAAAACCGTGCCGGCGCTCCTGCTCGGCACCGGCGCCTACTGAGGACCATGACATGTGCAAGGCGAGACGCACCGCTTGCCACCGCGCGCCTGTGCGCCCACCCGTCAGCGGCGGGAGCGCCTGAGCCATGCGCGCACTCGTGCTCGCAGACCGCCCCGCCGCCGACCTGGCGCCCCTGGACGCCCAGTACGCGCCGGCGCTGCTGCCGCTGGCGGACCGGCCCCTGGTGCAGTTCCGGCTGGAGGAGCTCATCGACGCCGGCATCACCGAGTGCATCTTCGTGCTCGGCGAGCATGCGGACAAGCTGGAGGCTTTGCTCGGCGCCGGCGAGCGCTGGGGCGGGCGCTTTCGCTTTGCCCTCAGCCGGACCGGCGGCGGGGGCGCGGAGGCGCCGAGCGCGGTCTGGCCGCGCATCGCCCTGCGCGACGACGAGCCGCTGCTGGCGCTGCGCGCGGACGTGCTTGCGGCGCCCTGCATCGCGGCCTTCCTGGACCAGGCCCAGGGGCTGCCCGGTGCGGTGGTGGTGGGGCAGGCGGCGGACCCGCGCGCTTCGCTGCTGCTGCTGCGCGCCGGCCATCCGGACCCGGGCCCGCTCCTGGATCTGCTGCACTGGGGCGGCGCCCCGGATCCGCAGCCTGCGGCGGGTGACGCCGCCGGTGCAGCCCACGCCATAGACCTCACCGCCACGCCCCTGAATCTGCTTGCGACGCTGCCGGACTACCACCGCGCCAACCGCGACCTGGTGGCCGGGCGGCTCCCGGGCCTCGCCGCCGCCGGCCGCGAGGTGGCGCTCGGCCTCACTGCCGGGCGCCGCGCCGCCGTGGCCCCCCGCAGCCTCAAGCAGGGCCAGGCCTATGTGGGCGAGAACAGCCGCATCAGCGCCGATGCGGAGCTGCTGGGCGAGGTGGTTGTCGCCCGGGACGTGGTAGTGGACCGGGGCGCCACCATCGCCGACAGCGTCATCCTGCCGCACAGCTACATCGGCGAGCTGGTGGAGGTGAGCAACGCCATCGTCGCCCACGATGTGCTGATCCGAGTGGACACGGGTGCGGTGCTCAAGGTGGCGGACGCCTTCCTGCTCGGGCGCCTGGGCGGGGAGGCCGCACAGCCGGAGGGTCCGCGCCTCTCCGACCGCATGCTGGGCGTGCTGCTGCTGTTGTTGTCGCTGCCGCTCTGGCCCATTGCGCTTGCCGCCGCGGCGCTGGAGTCCGGCGGCGGCCTGCTGCGTGGGGAGACCCTCATCGGCAACCGCGCGCCGGCGCTGAACGGCGCTGCCGGCGGCGGCAATGAGCGGGCCTTCGTCACCCGAAGGTTCGCAACCCGCATTCCGGTGCTGGCGACCCTGCCGCGGGTCCTGGCCGTCATCAGCGGCGACCTGCGACCGGTGGGGGTCGCACCCCTGACGCCGCAGCAGGCGGAGGCGCGCACCGAGGACTGGCAGCGGGTGCGCGACCAGGCGCCGGTGGGGCTCATCGGGCCGACCCAGCTGAACCTGCCGGCGGACGCGCCCTTCGACGAGCGGCTCATGAGCGACGCCTTCTATGCCGGCAAGCGCAGCGCCCTGGGCGACCTGCGCTGGCTCTGGACCGGCCTGCTCGGCCTCTTCAGCCGCCGGGCCTGGCAGCGCGTCTGAGTCCGGTGGCGGGGCTTTCGAGCCCGCGACGGCGCCCAAATCACAACAACGACACGGCACGGGGAGGATGAGATGCCCGGGGACAGTGCTCAGGTCAGGGCCGGCGGACAGCCGGGCCATGCACCGCGTGTGGCCATCGCCATGCGCTCCTACAACGACATCGACACCATCCGCGGCACGCTGGAGATGGTCGCCCGCCAGGGCTACCGCAACTTCAGGCTCTGGAGCTTCGACTCCAGCTCCAGCGACGGCACCCTGGAGGTGATCCGCGAGTACAACGACCCGGCGCGCATTCTGCAGAACGACCCCAAGGACTACAATCCGGGCCGGGTGCTGAACCACGCCGTGGCCACGGCGGGCGCCGACGCGGACATCGTGGTCTTTCTCAACTCCGATGCCACCCCCGAGCGCGAGGACTGGCTGGAGCGGCTCATCGCCCCGCTGGCGGCGCCGGAGGTCGGCGCCGTGTTCGGCCGGCAGACCGCGCGTCCGGACTGCCGGGAGCTGTTCCGCAAGGACACGGAGCGCGCCTTCGGCGACGGCAGCGAGTCCGCAAACTGGGTGCACTTCTTCTCCATGGCCAACGCCGCCGCCCGGCGGGAGGTACTGGAGCAGTACCCCTTCGAGACGCGTGTGCAATACTCCGAAGACATCGAATGGTCCTACCGGCTGCGCCGCGCGGGGCTGCGCATCGTCTACGTGCCGGAGGCGGCGGCCACGCACTCCCACAACTACACCCTGGCGCAGTCGTACAAGCGCCAGTTCGGCGAGGGCAAGGCCGAGGCCTGGATCTTCCGTAACGGCGAGATGGACATGTCTTTCCTGCGCTACATGGTGCTGCCCGCGGGCATGGAGGTGCTGCGGGACCTGGACTGGGCCGTGCGCGAGCGCTCCCTGGACGCGGCGCTGCACAGCGTCCCGCTGCGGCTGACCCAGAAGTGGGGCCGCTGGCGTGGACTGCGGGCGGGGCTGCGGGCGGTGAACGGCAAGCGGGGCGCTGCGCATGGGCAGGGCTGAGCCGGTTGCAGCGGCGGAGCCCATCGCCGCCCCGCCTGCGCGCTGGACCCTGGACGGCGGGCCGGAGGTGGAGGCACGCATCGAGGCCGACCAGCACGAGGTGGCGGCGGCGGTCACCGCCGTGGTGCCGGCGCCGCATCTCGTCGCCCTGGTGCTCATGGGCGGCTATGGGCGCGGCGAGGGCGGCTATGTGGTCACCGACCAGGGACCGGCGCCCTTCAACGACTACGACTACTTCGTCGTCGTCCGCCGCATGTCGGGCGGCGCCCGCGCCGCCCTGCACGCGGCCCTGGGCGAGCTTGCCGAGACGCTCACCGTGCGCTTGGGTGTGGAGGTGGACTTCGCGCTCCTCGGCGTCGAGCGGCTGAAGCGCGCCGAATACTCACTGATGAACGCCGAGATGCGTTGGGGCCACCGCGTGGTGGCGGGGGATCAGGACGTGCTGCGGGGTATGCGCGACATGCCCTTCCACGGCCTGCCTCCGGGTGAATTCACCCGGCTCATGCTGAACCGCGGCGCCCTGCTGCTCATGGATCAGCAACTGCTGCTGGAGCGCCGCTCCCTCGGCGTGGGCGGTGGTCTGGATGCGGGCGAGCGGGAGGTCTTCTTCAAGTACCTGTTCAAGGCAGTGCTCGCCTGCGGCGACGCCCGCCTCGCCGCCGCGGGGTGCTACCATCCCTCCTACCCCGAGAAGCTCGCCCGCCTGCAGGCGCCGCGCCCGGCGGTCTACGTGGACGAGCACGAGCGCCCGGACCCCATGCCCAGGCATGACGAGTTTCTGGAGCTCTACCGACTTGCCTATCGGCACAAGTTCCATCCGGCCTATGCGGAGTTTGCGCACGCGCGCCCGTCGGACTGGCTGGCGCGCGTGCTGCGCATCTGGACCGCCACCCTGCGTGCGTTCGAGATCCGCAGGCTGGGCCGCAGCTTTGCGGACTGGCACGACTACTGTCGCCCCGACCTGCCCAAGGGCCAGGGCGGCAACCTGGTCCGCAACCTCGGCGTCACCCTGCGCGACTTCGGCCCTCGTGAGCCGCTGCGCCGGCCGCGCCGCGCCCTGCGCTATCCCCGCGAGCGTCTCATCGCCGTCCTGCCGCTGTTGCTCACCGAGGCCGGCTCGCTGCTGGACCCCTGTGCCGCGAGCGCCCTGGGGCTGCCGGCGCAGGTCCACTGGAAGCTCGCGGCGGAGCGGTTTCTCGGACTTTGGGCGCGCTACGCCTGAGCACGCCGGGGCGTCTGCGCGTCGGGTCTTGCTCTCAATCCCCGGCATCCGCCACGGGCTCGGGCCTGCCGAACAGGAAGCCCTGCAACAGATCCGCGCCGGCCGCGCGCAGCCAATCCGCCTCGGCCTCGGTCTCCACACCTTCGGCGAGACTCTGGATACCGTTGCGTCGCGCGGTCTCGAACAGGTGCACGACGATGGACTGCTTGAAGCGATCCCGGTCGATGTCCCGGATGAGCGCCATATCGAGCTTCATGTAGTCGGGGCGCAGCTCGTGCAGCAGATTCAGCCCCGCCCAGCCTGAGCCCATGTCGTCGATGGCGACGCCGAAGCCGGCGTCGCGATAGAAGTGCAGGATCTGCTTCAGATGTTCCATATCCCGGGCGCGATGGGTCTCCGTCAGCTCGAAGACGATGTTCTCCGGACGCAGCCCCAGCTCGGCGATGGTGGCCGCGGTGGTGCGCAGGCAGTAGGCCGGATCATAGATGCTGGACGGATTGAAGTTGATGAAGAGGTTGCCTGCGAAGCCGGCGCGGGCAGCGGTCTCGACGGCGCAGCGGCGGGCAAGCAAGTCCAGCGTGAAGAGCTGACCGGAGAGGTCCGCCTGCAGGAAGGCCCGAGCCGGCGGGATCAGATGACCGGCGGCGTCCCAGAGGCGGAACAGGGCCTCCCGTGCAAAGGGCTTCGCATCCTCGGGTGCCTGGGCGGCGCGGATGGGCTGAAACCAGGAGGTGTAGCGCCCTGCGGCCAGTGCATCGGTGATTTCGCGGCCCCGGTAGCGGTTCACGAAGACCTTGCCGTCCAGGACCCGGCCCAGATCCTCGATGCCGGGGTCCTTGCCCGGAGTGGTGATCAGCCGGATGCCGGCGAGCTCCTGGCCGTTCAGGGTTGCGCTGAGTGTGTCGATGAAGCGGCCCACCTGGGCGCGTGGCACCAGCAGCGCCGCGTGGTGGTCATGGTCGCTGCGCAGCGGCGGCTCGTGGCTGGCATAGGCCTGCTTCAGCTTGTCCAGCACATCGACGGTGGGCAGGTGCAGCCAGAACAGCGTGGGCTCGAACAGCAGTGCTTCGATGGCTTCGCATTCAGGACAACGCATGGAGGGCTCCGGCGGACCAACGGGCAGGCGTGACCGGCGGCATCTGAGGGGGTCGCGCCCAGGGTGACCTGGACCAGGGCAGCGCCGGCGGGGCGGGGGATCGCCCGCAGGCGGCAATGGCTTTGACTACCGGGGAACCGCCCGCAAGCCCAGGGCGAAGCCCTGCGCGGTTGCCCCCGGCCGGTCGCGACGGCCCGTCAACCAGGCCGTCCCCGGCTGCCGCAGGCCGCTGCTGATCCATGCGACAGAAAAGTACGGGGCTTGGGGGCGCTTTAAAAGGATGGCTGATCTGAATCTGCACCAGTTTGGGCCATTTCCCCCGGATCTTGGGCCCGCGCGGCGCAGCGATCTCACCGGCGGGCTTGCGGCCCGCTTGAGCCCTATGCCATAAAGGGGGGATATTACCCTTGCATCAGGTAAAACCCCAGTCCATGAAGCTTCCCCAGACGGCGGCGTTGGTCGCGGCGGACTCAGGGCTGCGTGGTCCGGTGCCGCAATAGCCCGCGCCTATGCTGGCAGGGCCGGTCATCGATATCGCGGGGTCCTATTTCCCGGGCTGGATTCCAAGCGCCGTCTTCGGTGTCGTTGCAGCCGTGGTGCTCTATGCGCTGCTGGTCAAGCTCGGCATGGCGCGCTGGATTCCCCTGCCGGGCCTGTTCTATCTGATGGCCGGGGCATCCGCGGCGATGCTGTTCTGGCTGTTGCTGTTCACGGACGCGCTGGGCTGACGGCATGAGCGGGACAACACCCACCGAGAACGGTCCGCCCGAGACCGCGGGTGGCACACCGGTGCGGGCCGACGGACAGGACGCGCGCACGGCAGACACAGCGAGTCCGGGCGCCGTCGGCTCGCTGGCAATGCCGGAGCCCGCCGCGCGCACCGGTCGCCGTCATGAGCGACTGCTGGCGGCCCTGGGACATCTGCTGTTTGTGCTCATGCTGGCGGGCACCATCGGGCTGGGCTATCGCCTTTTGACGACGCTGAGCGACGCCCCGCGCACCAGCGATGCGGAGATCGACGCGGAGGTGGTGCGCATCGCCGCTGCCGTGCCGGGGCGCCTTCAGGCACTGCGGGTGGCCGACGGCGAGCGGGTCGACGCCGGGCAGGTGCTGTTTCGCATCGCCGCCGAATCCTACCGTCAGGAGCTGGCGCTGGCCGAGGCCGAGCTGGCCGCCGTGCAGGCGCAGCTGGCGGAGCAGGAGCGGCTGCTCCAGTCCGAGCGCGCCAATGCCACCGCGGCACGCGACGAGGTGAGCCGCGCCCGCGCCAACCTGGAGCTCGCCAACCGGTCACTGGCGCGCACCCGCGCCATGGCTGCGGATGGCTATGCCTCGCAGCAGGCGCTGGACGAGGCGCGCACCGCCGTCGGCGACGCCGAGGTCTCGCTGCGCCAGGCACTGGAGGGCGCCCGCGCCGCAGAGAGCGAGGTGCAGACCGCCCGCGCGCTCAAGGCGCAGGTGCGCGCCAACGAGGCCCTGGTGGCCATCGCCCGCCGCGAGCTGGAAAAGACCGCGGTGCGTGCACCCATCGCCGGCCGGGTGGCCGGTCTGCGGCTGGCTGAGGGGGAGTTTCTGCAGCCCGGGGAGCCGCTGTTCACCCTTATCGACACCGCAAGCTGGCATGCCCGGGCGCTGTTTCGGGAGACGGACCTCAAGCACCTGCGCGTCGGCGATCCGGCCCGGGTCTACGTCATGATCGACCAGTCCAGGCCCATCGCCGGCGAGGTGGCGGAGATCGGCTGGGGCGTGGTCTCCGACGACGCCATCGGTGCCCTCGGGGATCTGCCCTATGTGGCGCGCACCCTGAACTGGGTGCGGGTGGCCGCGCGGTTTCCGGTGCGCATCGCGCTGACGGACCCGCCGGAGCGGCTCATGCGCATCGGCGCCTCCGCCGTGGTGCAGGTGGATGAGCGGCGTTGACGCCGCCGGTGCCCGCGGCCGGCGGGGTCCGTGGCCGGCCGGCCGGCCGGCGCGCATGAGCCCCACCGCCGCCGTGCTGGAGCCGTCCGCGGGCGCGCGGCTGTGGGCCTTCCTGTGGCGGGAGCTCGCCCCCTTCCCGGGGCGCTTCGGCCGGGCCCTTCGCATCGCCGTCCTGTGCATGCTGGTGGTGATCGTCTTCATGGCCTTCGGCATGCCGGAGTCGGCGCTCGCGGCGTATCTGGTGTTCTTCGCGAGCAAGGACGACGCCGCCACCAGCTCCATCGACGGCTTCGTGCTGATGGTGCTCATCGTCCTGGTGATCGGCGTCGCCTTCGTCGCCACCGCGGCGACCCTGGGCTCCCCGGCGCTGCGGGTGTCGGCTCTGGGCCTGTTGGTGTTCGGCGGGATGTTCCTCGCGGCCACCACGTCGCTCGGGCCCGTGGCCAGCTCCGTGGCCATGGTGCTGGCCATGGCGCTGACGGCGCCGGACCTGATCGGCTATCCGCAGCTCATCGAGACCGCCTTCTTCTGGATGCTGCCGGTGGGTCTGGTGCCCATGGCGTTGCTCATCGTCAGTAACCTGGTGGCGGGGCGCAGCCCGGTACGGCTCTATCGCGCGCTGCTGCGCGAGCGCTTCGCTGCCGCCCGTGCCGCGCTGCACGATGGGGACGGCGGCGGCCGCCGTCTTCTGACCCTGCTGCACGAGGGCGACGCCCGCAGTGCGGACTTCGCCAAGATGACCCGTCTGCTGCATCTGGTGCCGATGCGCAGGCTGGCGCAGCTGGAGGCCATGGAGCGCCTGTCCATGCGCCTGCTGACGGCGTTGGCGGCGCGCTCGGCGCTGGCGGCAGCGCAGACGCCGGCGACGGCGCGCGCTGATCCAGCGTTGCGATCAAGTGCGCTGTCGGGCGCCGCGCCTCAGCCCCACCTGCCGAGCGATCCTGCCCGCTTGCGACAGCGCGATGCGGTGCTCGGCCATTGCGAGGCCTGGCTCCAGCGGCCCGACCCGCCGCACCCGGCCGCCGTCGGGCCGAGCGGGCTGGACCCGACCCGCCTGCCGCGACCGCCCCGCGCCGAGGAGCAGGAGATCGACCGCGTGGTGGCGGCGCTCGCGCGGGTCTGCGCCGGCGACGACGCCGCCGTCGCGGAGGCCAGGGGCGATGCGGCGCCCGCCGCTGGCGGCGGGCTCTTCGTTGCGGACGCCTTCACCAACCCCGAGTACCCCCGCTATGCGCTCAAGACCACGCTGGCGGTGATCGCCTGCTACCTGTTCTATGTCTCCCTCGACTGGCCGGGCATCCACACCTGTGTCATCACCTGTTTCTACGTCGCCCTGAGCTCGGTGGCGGAGACCATGCACAAGCTGATCCTGCGGCTCATCGGCTGCGCCATCGGCGCGGTGCTGAGCTATGCGGTGCTGATCTTCGCCTTTCCGCACATGACTTCCGTGGGCTCGCTGGCGCTCGTCATCGGTGTCGTCGCCTTCGCCTCCGCCTGGATCGGCGTCGGCAGCGAGCGGACGTCCTACATCGGCCTGCAGATCGCACTCTGCTTCTTCTTGGCGACCCTGCACGGGTTCGGCCCCACGGTGCACCTGGACGTGGCCAGCGGCCGGCTTATCGGGGTGGTGGTGGGCAATCTTGCCGTGGCGCTGTTCTTTACAACACTCTGGCCCGTCAGCGCGGAAGCTAAGGTGCGCCGGCGCTTCGCCGACGGGCTGGACGGCATCGCTGCCGTGCTTGCGGCGCCCGCGCGCCCGGCGGCGGTGGCACGCGCCGGCGACCGCATCAATGCGGCGCTCACCGCGGCCCGGGATGCGGCCGAGCTGGTGGTGTTCGAGCCCGCCCGTATTCGCCCGAGCCGTCAGCGCCGGCGCGAGGCGGTGCAGCTCGCGGCCTTGGCCGACGGCCTTTACCAGGTGGGCGCGCAGTTGGCGCAGCAGCGGCTGCGGCTGCTGGCGATGCACTCGGGCGCAGACGGGGCGACGGCGTGGTTGGGGCAGGACATGCTCGCGGACATCGAGACCCAGGACCGCGCGCGGGCCAACGCGCTCGAAGCCTTTGCCGCGCGGCTGCGGGCGCACGCGCCGGATGCGCCGGCGCCGCCGGGAATGCCCGAGGGTGCGCCGGCGCTCGCCCGCGCCGAGGACCCGGACCTTCAGGACCGCTGGCGGTTGTACCAAGCCTTCGATGCGCGGCTGGCACCGTTGCTGGCCCTCGCGCATGCGGGCGGCGAGCCCGCCCTGGGGAGTCGAGCGCAGTGGGCAAGCGTATGATCCAGCGACCTGACAGGCGGCCTCGACGCGGCGGCGCCGGGCGCCAAGCCGGCCCGGCATTATCGCGCTGGTGCGTGCGATGCAGCATGCGCCGGGCGCGCCGCCGTGCTGCTCTGTTGGGCCTTGCCGCCGGCGGCTTGCTGCTGGTGTTGCTGACGGGCTGCCGCACCCTGACGCCGGCACCGACGCCGGCGAGCCCGGCGGCGCCCTGGCCCGTGCCGGAGGAGCTTCAGGCAGAGGTCGCCTCCGTGGTGGCGCAGGTGGGCGCCGGGCGCCGGGACGGGGCCGCTGCGCCGCCGGCTGTCGGCATCGATACGGGTCGCGCCTACGCGCTGCCTGAGCTCATCGACATCGCCCAGCGCAACAACCCGCAGACCCGCGTGGCCTGGGAGGCGGCACGACAGGCGGCGCAGGCGGTGGGGGAGGCCGAGGCCACGCTGCTGCCACGGCTCGCCGCCACTGTCGTCGGCGGCTATCAGCGCGTCTCCACGCCCATCCAGCTGCCGCTGGGCGGCACCCGCACCCTGAGCGCGGATGTGCAGGGGGTGATGCCGGTGCTGAGCCTGGAGTGGCTGTTGTTCGACTTCGGCGAGCGCGATGCGGCAGTGCGGGCGGCGCGGCACCTTACCACCGTTGCCAATGTGGAATTCAACCAGGTGCACCAGCAGCTGGTGTTCGACGTGAGCCAGGCGTATCACGCCGCCGTGGCCGCGGCCGAGAAACGCCGCACCGCTGCGCGGGCCGTTGCCGCGACCCGGCAGATCCTCGCTGCTGCCGAGACCGGGCAGGCGCGCGGGGTCGGCACCCGCGTGGAGGTGGCTCAGGCGCGCCAGCAGCTGGCCCAGGCGCAGCTGTCGCTGACCAATGCACAGGGCGAGGCCGACACCGCCCATGTGGCGCTCAACGCCGCCCTCGGCCTGCCCCAGGCGATCCGGCTGCGCCTGGCGTCTCCGGGGCCGCTGCCGGCGGCGAGCGCGCGCTCCCTGGACCAGGTCATCGATGCGGCGCTCGCCAAGCGCCCGGACATCATCGCGGCCGTGGCGGAGCTGCGCGCGGCACAGGCCGGCGTGGACCTGGCGCAGGCGGCCTTCATGCCCAAGGTCGGGGTCGTCGGCAGCCTGGCCGTCGACGACAACCAATTCCGCCTCAACAACAGCGGCACGCTGGGCACGCCGTTGGAGCAGACCGGCGTGCTGGTGGGCATGACCCTGCCGCTGTCCGACGGCGGCCTTCGCCGGAGCCGGCGCAGGAGCGCCTATGCGCGGGTGCGTGCGGCCCAGGCGGAGGTCGCCGCCGTGCGCGACGCCGCGGCCCGGGAGATCGCGGCGGCCTATACGGCCCTGCGCACGGCGCTGGCGGCGCAACGCAGCGCCCGCTCCCTGGTCGCGGCGAGCCGGATCACCGTGGACGCCGCCCGCAAGGGCTTGGATGTCGGCCTCGGCACGCTCACCGAAGCCGTCGCGGCGGAGAAGGCCCTGATGGACGCGGAGGAGGTGCTCGCGGTGACGCGCCGGGATGCCTTCGACGCGGCCACCAATCTTGCCTTTGTGACGGCGGCGCTGCGCTAGCGAGACAGCGCGTACGCGGAAATCCGTCCGCTCGGGGCCGGGAGATCCGTGCTCGCTGCTGGAAGCCCGACGCACCGCTTCGGCCTCGCCCGTCGCCCAGCTGGCCGGGGCCGGGCCGCTGGCGCGTCATCGGCGCCGCCAGCGCCTTGGCCCCCCAGGCGGCGTCTTCAGGGCAGCTTGGCGCCGTCCTGGAACCAGCGCAGCAGTGCGTGGTGCACCGCGTGACCGTGCCAGGCCGCGAGCCGCTGGCCGGGCAGGGCGTTCACCAGCACCACCACGACCCAGCGCCGACCGTCCGCGCCCAGCACATAGCCGGCGATGCAGCTGGCGTCGCGCACGGTGCCGGTCTTCAGGTGCGCGCGGCCGGCAATGGGCTCGTTGCGCATGCGCTTGGCCAGGGTGCCGTCCACGCCCATGATGGCCATGGATGCCATCAGCTCCGGCATCCACGGCTGGCGGTAGGCCCAGGTCAGGAGCTCGCCCAGGCTGGCAGCGGCGATACGGCTGTCCCGCGACAGACCGGAGCCGTTGTCGATGACAAGCTCCGGGAAGCGGAAGCCGCGCTCGGCGAGCCAGGCATGCAGCGCCTCCCGGGCCTTCTCCTTGCTGCCCGGTGGACCCGCGTGCTGGCTGCCCAGGGCCAGGAAGACGAGCCGCGCCATCAGGTTGTCGGACCACTTGTTGATCCGCCGCAGCACGGCGTGCAGGGGCTCCGAGTCGGTGCTGTGGAACAGCTCGGCGCCCGCGGGCGTGGATGCCGCCAGCACCCGGCCGCTCAGGGTGCCGCCGGCCTCCCGCCAGAGGGCGTCGAAGGCCGCGGCGGCATGCTGCTCGGGGCTCAGGATCAGGCGCGGGATGCGCTCGTCCGGGCATTCGCTGGCGAAGGTGCCGGTGATGGTGAGCCTGGGCGGCTGTGCCGCCCGGGCGTCGGCGTCCAGGTCCCGCGAGCCGGCCTGGGGGCCGCCATTGCCGGGAAGCTCGGGCAGCGGGATGGTCTGCGGTTGTTGTGCCTGTGTGTCATCCGCAGGCGGCTGCGGCTCCAGCGGCCCGGGATCGCCCCCGCCGGGGCTGCCGTCGGCATCGGGCTGCGGCGTTGCGGCAATCGTCTCTTCACCGGTGGATGCGGGTGCAGGCTCCGTGTAACGCACGCTGAGCCTGTGGTAGCGCCCGCGGCAGGGCGCCTGCACCACCCGCGCCTCGTTGACGATGTCGAGGTGGCTGAGCGGCGGCTCGGTGTAGACGCCGACCCCGCCGCGGGCACGGTCGTGGTAGAGGTGCACGTCCGTCACCTGCCGGTTCAGGCTGAGTGCCGCCGGCAGGGCGTTGTAGCTGCGCTGCGCGGCCCCGTCGAAGTCGCCGCGCCCGGCCGTGGGGGCCACCAGGTGGCTGTTGTCCAGGATCAGATCGCCTGCGATGTGGCGAATGCCCTTGGCGCGGACGGCGCGGATCAGCGCAGCGTAATCCTCGGTGCTGAGGAAGGGGTCGCCGTAGCCCTTGATGCTCAAGCGCCCCTCCAGGGTGCCGGCCACCACCTCGCCATCAATCCGCACCTCGGTGTGCCATTGGTGGTCAGGCCCGAGCAGGTCCAGCGCGGCGATGCTGGTGACGAGCTTGATGGTGGAGGCGGGGATGCGCGGCCGCTCGGCTGCCACGGCCAGCAGGGGCCGGTCGGCGTCCACCGCGCGCACGTAGGCGCTCACCTGGCTCGGCTCGAGCGTCAGCTCCGGCAGCAGGGCCGCCACCTCGGGCGGGAGCCGGTCATGGGGTGCCCTTGCCCCGGGCTGTTCCGGTGCGGCGGTTTCCCGAGCTGCGGCGTCCGGCGCTGGGCCTGGGTCTGGTGCCGCCTGCTGAGCCAGGGCGTGCGCCGCCAGCAGCAGGCACAGCGCTGTCGCGGCGGTCGTCAGCGCCCGCCGGCGCGGCGACGGGGCAGCCGCCGTGTCAGCCCGGCGTGGCGTCGGGGTCGGCACCGGCGTCTGCGTCGCTGCCGGCGGCGGCGCCCGGGCTTGCGGCGGAGCCCCTGGGCGCAGCCGCAGCAGCCCCCTCGGCGGTCGCCGTCGGCGTGTCCGCGGTCTCCGCTGCGGCGTCCACCTCCGGCTCATGCACCATCACGACCCCCGCCAGCGGCGGCAGCGCGAGGGGGATGGAGTTGGGCCGGCCCATCCAGCTCACGGGCTCGGCATGCACGCCGCCGCGGTTGCCGACGTTGCTGCCGCCGTAGAGCTCGGCGTCGGAGTTCATGGCCTCGCGGTAGTAGCCCGGCAGCGGCACGCCGATGCGGTAGTTCTCCCGCGGCACGGGTGTGAAGTTGAAGGCGCAGCAGACAATCTGCTTGCCGTCCTTGGACTTGCGCAGATAGCTCAGCACGGACTGGCTGGAGTCGTGGCAGTCGATCCACTCGAAGCCGGCGCTGTCGAAGTCCACCTCGTGCAGCGCCGGATGCGCCTGGTAGAGCTGGTTCAGGTCGCGCACGATCTGCTTGATGCCCTGATGCTGCGGGCGCTCCAACAGATACCAGTCGGCCTCGGCATCGAAGTTCCATTCCTGCCCCTGGCCGAACTCGCAGCCCTGGAACAGGAGCTTCTTGCCCGGGTAGGTGAACATGAAAGTGTAGAGCAGCCGCAGCGATGCGAACTTCTGCCAGGCGTCCCCCGGCATCTTGTCCAGCATGGACTTCTTGCCGTGGACCACTTCGTCGTGGCTGAAGGGCAGGACGAAGTTCTCGGTGAAGGCGTAGAGCAGCCCGAAGGTCAGCAGGTCGTGGTGGTAGTGGCGGTAGATCGGATCCTTTTCCATGTAGGACAGGGTGTCGTGCATCCAGCCCATGTTCCATTTCATGCTGAAGCCCAGGCCGCCCAAATAGGTGGGGCGGGAGACCTGCGGCCAGGAGGTGGACTCCTCTGCCACCATCAGGGAGCCCGGGTGCTGCTCATGGGTGACGGTGTTCAACTGGCGCAGAAAATCCACGGCGTCCAGGTTTTCGTTGCCGCCGTACTTGTTCGGGATCCATTCGCCGTCTTCCCGGGAGTAGTCCAGGTAGAGCATGGAGGCCACCGCGTCCACGCGCAGGCCGTCGATGTGGTACTCGGCGAGCCAGTAGAGGGCGCTGGACAGCAGAAAATTCTTCACCTCGTGACGGCCGTAATTGAAGATGAGCGTGCCCCAGTCCTTGTGCTCGCCCTGGCGCGGGTCGGCATGCTCGTACAGCGCCGTGCCGTCGTACTTGGCGAGCGCCGTGGTGTCGCGCGGGAAGTGTGCCGGCACCCAGTCCAGCAGCACGCCGATGTCGTGCTTGTGCAGCTCGTCCACGAAAGCGCGGAAGTCGTCCGGCGCGCCGAAGCGGGCGGTGGGGGCGAAGTATCCCGTTGCCTGATAGCCCCAGGAGGCGTCGAGCGGGTGCTCGGTAACGGGCAGCAGCTCGACGTAGTTGAAGCCCATCTCGGTGCAGTAAGCCGCCAGGCGCTTGGCGATCTCGCGGTAGTTCAGGAAGCTGCCGTCGGCCTCCCGCTGCCATGAGCCCAGGTGGATCTCGTAGACGGAGATGGGGCTGTGCTGCCAGTCGCGCTTGGCGCGGGCGGCGAGCCACTCGGCGTCGCCCCAGCGGTAGCTGCTGGGGGCGGTCAGGATGCAGGCGTTGTCCGGGCGCTCCTGGAAGGCGTTGGCGTAGGGGTCGATCTTCACATGCACGTTGCCGCCGCCGTCGCGCAGCTCGTATTTGTACAGGGTGCCCGGCGTCAGGTCCGGGATGAACAGCTCCCAGACGCCGGAGCCGCCGCGCACGCGCATGGGGTGCGCGCGCCCGTCCCAGTTGTTGAAGTCGCCGATGACGCTGACGCGGTGGGCGCCCGGCGCCCAGACCGCGAACTGAAAGCCCTCGACGCCGTCCACCGTGCGCCGGTGCGAGCCCAGGAACCGATACGCATGCCAGTGGCGCCCCTCACCGAACAGGTGCAGGTCGAAGTCGCCGAGCTGCGGGCCGAAGGTGTAAGGGTCGCAGCGGCTCTCCACCCGGCCCTGGCGGTCGTACCAGGTGACGCGGTAATGGCTGTGCTGCGCGAGCTGGTCCGCCGGGCCTTCCCAGGCGAACAGGTCCGTGCCGGGAATCCGCTCAAGGTCGATGCCCGCCTCGTTGATGCGGGCGCGCTCCGCCTGCGGCAGAAAGGCGTGCACCGTGGCGGTGCCGTCATCCTGGCGGTGGCTGCCGAGTACCTCGAAGGGGTCGTGGTGACGTGCCTCGATGATGCGCAGCAGCGGCTCGGGGAGGGCGGGAGACGGGGAGGGACCGATGGGCATGAGGACTTCCGTTGGCGTATCTTGTGCCGGGCCGGTGCGGGCATGAACGGCGGCGGCGTGACGACCCGCAATGCTACCATGGGGCTCCCGGGGGTTGCCGCCGGCCGGTGGCGGGCAGCGCCATGGGGAGGTTGCGGGGGCCCGAAGTCGGGTGCATGAGCGAAGCGCATCCACCGCCGGCGAGGCAGGCGACTGCGGGGCGACTGCGGGCTGCGCCGGGACGCGCTGACGCCTGAGTCCCTGCGGCACCCGGACGCCGGCGCCCCAACACCGGCGCCCCCAAGACCCCACGAGGTGACCCATGCCGGATGCCGGACCGCGTTTCGTCAGCCGTCTGACCCGCAACACCCTGGCGCTGATTCTGGCCGGCGGGCGCGGCTCGCGCTTGAAAGACCTGACCCGCTGGCGTGCCAAGCCCGCCGTGGCCTTCGGCGGCAAGTTCCGCATCGTCGATTTCCCGCTGTCCAACTGCATCAATTCCGGCATCCGCCGCATCGGGGTGCTGACCCAGTACAAGGCGCACTCGCTGATCCGCCACATTCAGAAGGGCTGGGGCTTCCTGCGCGGCGAGTTCGGCGAGTTCGTGGAGCTGTGGCCGGCGCAGCAGCGGGTCGCCGAGACCGCCTGGTATGCCGGCACGGCGGATGCGGTGTTCCAGAACCTGGACATCATCCGCAATCACGACCCGGAATACGTGCTCATCCTCGCCGGCGATCACGTCTACAAAATGGACTACGGCACCATGATCGCCCACCACGTCGAAACCGGGGCGGATCTCACCGTCGGCTGCCTGGAGGTGCCGGCGGAGCGCGCCCGGGAGTTCGGTGTCATGGACGTGGACAGCGAGGGGCGGGTGTGCGGCTTCGTCGAGAAGCCGTCGGCGCCGCCCGAGCTCCCGGACCAGCCGGGACTGTCGCTCGCGTCCATGGGCATCTATGTCTTCAACCGGGACTTTCTGTACGAGCAGCTCATCCGTGATGCCGACCAACCGGGCTCCAGCCGTGACTTCGGCAAGGACCTGCTGCCCTATGTGATCAAGCACTACCGGGTCATGGCCTATCCGTTCCGGGACCCGAAGTCCGGCGAGCAGGCCTATTGGCGGGACGTCGGCACCGTGGACGCCTTCTGGGAGGCCAATCTGGAGCTCATCGGCGTCACACCGCCGCTCAGCCTGTATGACGAGCACTGGCCCATCTGGACCTATCAGGAGCAGCTGCCGCCGGCGAAGTTCGTCTTTGACAGCGACGAGCGCCGCGGCATGGCCGTGGACTCCATGGTCTCCGGCGGCTGCATCATCTCCGGCGCCACGGTGCGCCATTCGCTGCTCTTCTCCAGCGTGCGTGTGAACTCGTTTTCTTACGTACAGGACTCGGTGGTACTGCCGAACGTCGAGATCAGTCGCAACTGCCGCATCCAGCGGGCCGTCATCGACCGCTGGTGCCGCATCGCGCCAAACACCACCATCGGCTACAACCGCGCCGCCGACGAGGCCGCCGGCTTCCATGTGAGCGAGGGCGGCGTGACGCTGGTGACGCCGGACATGCTGGGGCAGCAGATCAACAGAGTGAGATAGCACAACGCGTGATCGGCGTTATCGCGTTCCCTTGCGGTCGGTGCCTGGAGCGCACTCTCCGCCGCCGATGCCTGCGGGAAGCGGCAGCTTGGGGCGAGACAACGGACAGGCTTCGGCAGTGCCGGGATGGGCAGCTGTCGGCCAAGTGCGGACGCTCAGCCGGCGCCGGAGATCGGCCGCAACCGCTCCTCCAGCAGACACGTAATCGGACGGCGCTGAAGCGGGACGCGAACGCTAAACCGGGCGGGCTAGCGCAGTACAGGGATGTCATTGACGAGACGTATCGTGGTGCGTGCCATATGTCTGCTTAACCCAGCGTGGGCGTACGTTACTTGCCCGCTCAAAGCTCCCGTTGATGTGGATGGGGAGTGATCCAAGCCCGGCATCAGAAAGGCGTTGTTTGCCTTTCTGGTGCCGGGCGGAACAAAGCTCCGCAACACGAGCGATAGCGGGTGTTGCACAACAACGATGACTCCGCCGCCTCGGCAACCACCCACATCCGTTTCAGCGGCAGTTCCGTGCGGATCTCCTCGTCCAGCTTGTCGTAGTGCGCGAGGACTTGGTCGATGAGGTCACCCTGATCCTAAAGGCGCACGCGGAAGAACTGGGTGGCCTCTTCCTTGTCGACGCTGGACTTGAAACCGCCCCAAGAGACCAACAGGCCGTGGCTGGCCTGGACGTTCTGCATCACGCCGATGAGCTGGTCCAGCGTCGGGCGATCCAGGGTGGAATCCCCAGATTTCACCTGCACACAGACACGCGGCTCGCCGAACCCCATCGGCTCCGGTGACGCCAGAATGTCGATGCCCTTGTCCGGACCCTCTGGGCTCAGGTAGGTGGTGTATCCCCTGGCGCGAAGCACAGCATCCACCAGCCGCGCCATGCCGTGCCCCTGGAAACGGGCGATGATCAGTTTGGCGATCTGATCCCGCGCGGCCTGGGCCAAGTCCTCCAGTCCCTCGCCGCTAGCCGTGGCCTCGTCGTCGGCTTTCTTCTTCGGGCCGGCCGGGGCGCCCGAGGACTTCCATCCGTGCTTCGCCATCTGGTGAACCCGTTGCTCGGCATCGTTACGGCTCACCTGGCAGACGGTCATGAAGGCACCGAAGGAATACAACAAGTCCTGATCGAAGTTGGTGCGCGGTACATCCTGGGCAATTCATTCGACATCCCGGAAGTGAAAGAACGGATCATCGCCGTCGGGGTTGAAGGTGTAATTCCCGGTGACCTTCGCGACATGGATCGCGGGCTTCTGCTTGCGGGGCAGCACGATCCAATCGCCCTTGGCGATGGCCTGGCTGAAGGCCCAGATCTGCCCCAGGTTGTTGGTGATCCGGCCCTTGGGCGCGTCGGGATAAACCTTCTCCAACAAGACGCGGAGTTACCCGCGGTTCTTGAGCGAGCCGAGATCTTGCGAGAGCCCGTTCCAGGTGAGATAGACGCGGCTCTCACCGAGGAACTTCTTTTCATACTCGCCGTGACGACCGGCGCGAACCAACCACAGTGCCATGGCAAGTCTCCCGTCAATCGCTCCGGTGCTCGGCTCCGCACGTCATCCGATTCTCGCGCACTCTTAACGGCTCCGGCAGTCGTCCTTCCGGGGTGCGCCTTGACTCCGGACTACGCAAGTTCACGCACGGGAGCGGCCTACGCTTGCTCTCGCACCCGGCGAAAAATCTCCTGCGCAAGGTGCTCATGCGCCGTCGAGCGGAACTCGGCATCCGTCATCACCCGAGAGAAGATCTCCTCGTTGCCCTCCATGCGCGCGATGAACAGTTCGTCGAGCATCCGATCGAAGTAGGCGGCGAAGTTTGAATAGTTGTTGGCGCGGGCAGCCTCCGCGATGTTCTCGTCGCTTTCCGCCGAGGCCCGGATCTGGTCGAAGAACAACTGATCCGCCTCGGTGAAGTCGGTGCCGAAGCGCTCGTTGAGGGTGTCGATCAGGCTCGAAAGAGCAACTGGTTCATCCCTGACACCTCCAGTTCCGACATCGGTCGGTCCCTTTAAGGGGTAAGCCTCCCCCTGCGCGAGGTCGATGTAACCTTCGGTCATCTGTTGAAGCCGGAAGAACCGTAGCGCCACCTCGTCGTCGAGCACGAAGCCCTGACCTTCTCCCGGTGGGGGGAGCTTCGCCAACAGGTTCCGCACGAAGGTGTAGAGCCGTTCCAGGTCGCTATCCTGGTAAGGGATGATCTGCGACAGGAAGGCATAGAGGTTGCGGTAGGCCGCCAACTGGCCACGAAACTCCTCCCGCTCTTCCTCTTCTCTTTCCGCAAAGCGCTGCACGACGACATCGAGTGCAGCGTTCATCTTCTTGTGATCGCTCGCCGAGTGTTCGCGCTTATGGCTGTACCAGATTTCGGCGAAAGCGGTCACATCCGCCGGCGTGAAGATCGCCCACTCCAGCAGGCGGTGTTGCAGTTCCGAAAGGCGCTGCGGATCGGCGTTCTCGTCAACCGGCGTCGTCTCGTAGTAGGGCTTGAACGCCTGGAAGATGTCATCTTCCTCGTTGGCGAAATCGAGCACGAAGGTGCGCGACTTGCCAGGCGCGATGCGGTTGAGCCGCGAGAGGGTCTGCACCGCCTGCACACCGGCCAGCCGCTTCACCACATACATGGTCTGCAACAGGGGCTGGTCGAAGCCGGTCTGGTACTTCTCCGCGACCAATAGAACCCGGTAATCGTCGCGCTCGAAGGTCTCGGGCAGCTCGCTTTCAGCGAGTCCCTCGTTCATCGCCACTTCCGTGTAGGACGAACCGGGGTCGTCCGGGTCCTCGACCGTGCCCGAGAAGGCCACCAGCGAGCGAATGCCCGTGTAGCCCTGATCCTTGATGTAGCGATCAAAAGCGAGCTTGTATCTCACGGCCGCGAGGCGTGAGCCGGTAACCACCATCGCTTTCGCCCGCCCACCCAGCTCGTGCATCACGTAGAGCCGGAAATGTTCGACGATGACGGAGACAACCTGTTCGATATTGACTGGATGCAGCTCCAGATAGCGCGCCAGCGCCTTCGCGGCCTTCTTGCGCGGCACATCGGGGTCGTTCTCGACCTGTTTGATCAGGCCGAAGAAGCGCTTGTAGGTGGTGTAGTTCGCGAGCACGTCCATGATGAAGCCTTCCTCGATGGCTTGGCGCATGCTGTACTCGTGGAAGGGCGAGGTGCCGGACGGGCCGGGCTCGTCGAACAGGGCCTTGGTCTTGAACTTCGGCGTGGCGGTGAAGGCGAAGACGCTCAAGTTCGGCTGCCGGGCGCGCTTCAGTGCATCGCGCAGCACCGCCGCCCGGGCGTCATCGGACAGGGCATCATCCTCTTCGTCAGACAGCTGCGCGGCAATGGCCGCCTCGATGCCGTGCTGGTTCAGCATGCCCCTCAGCGCCGTCGCCGTCTCCCCGCTCTGGGACGAGTGCGCCTCGTCGACGATGACGGCGAAGCGCTTGCCCGCCGTGTCGATGGTCACGCCGCTCCCCTTCTTCTCCAGGGTCAAGAGCGCTTGGGAGATGAAGGGAAACTTCTGGATGGTGGTGATGACGATGGGCGTGCCCTGGGACAAGGCGCGGGCGAGCTGCTGGGTATCCTCGTCGATCTTCTCGACCACGCCGGTCTTGTGCTCGAACTGGTAGATGGTCGCCTGCAACTGCTGATCGAGCACCCGCCGATCCGTGACCACGACGACCGAGTGAAACACCTTCTCGTCCTGCGCATCGTGCAGGCTCGCCAGCCGGTGCGCGAGCCAGGCGATCGAGTTCGACTTGCCGGAACCGGCCGAATGCTGGATCAGGTAGTTGCGGCCCGAGCCGTGGGCCTTCGCGTGGGCCACCAGCCGGCGAACCGCGTCGAGCTGGTGATAGCGCGGGAAGATCATGGTCTCCTTGCGCACGGTGCGCACACCCTTGTCGGTCTTGACCTGCTTTTCCTTCGCTTCCAGGTGCATGAAGCGTTGCAGGATCTCCAACAGGCTGTCGGCCTTCAGCACCTCGTCCCAGAGGTAGTGGGTCTTCCAGTTCCCCTCCGCCGGTGGGTTACCCGCCCCGTGGTTGTTGCCCCGGTTGAAGGGCAGGAAATGGGTCTCCTTCCCTCTCAGCCGGGTCGTCATCCACACCTCGTCCGGGTCCAGGGCGAAGTGCACCAGGGCGCGCTTCTTGAAGGCGAAGAGCAGATCGCGCTCGTCCCGCTCATGCGCGTATTGGCGCATCGCATCGGCGGCGCGCTGTCCGGTCAACGGGTTCTTGAGCTCGGCGGTGACGACAGGGATGCCGTTGACGGCCAGGGTGACATCGATGATGCAGCGGCGGTGCCTGTTTGCATCCGGGCCGTCCGCCTTCTTCATCACCGAGGTAAAGCCGACTTGGCGCGCGATGGTCAGCCGGTTCTTGGCGTAGTGCTCCGCCGCCTCGGGATTCATGCGGGTGTTCGGCCGGAACCAGGCCATACGAAAGGTCTTGCCGTAGCACTTGAACCCATGGCGCAGGACGTGCAGCGTGCCCTTGAGGTCCAGCTCCTTGGCCAGGCTGTCGAGCACGGTCGCGGCCGTCTTCGGCCCGAGCAGCGCCTCCAGTGCGGCCCACTTGGCCGGCTGGCTGTCCTTCAGGAAGCCGGTGACGTCCTCGGGGAAGAGCGCCAGGCCCTCGTCATAGTCGGCCGGGCCTCGCTTCTCATAGCCGCCCGAACTGGTCAGCCCGGCTTCGATCGCTGTCTCGAAATCGCGTTCGGTCTGGCCGGACATGGTTCAAATCTCCTGCACCGAAGTATTTTGAAGGTCGGCAAGTGGACGCCCCTGCACCTCGTCTAAGTGATAGTAGCGAATTGAGGGATCGGCATTGAGCTGCCGGTTTCCGTCGATATACGGGCCGGGGTTCGCGTTCTCAGCAAAGACGAACTTGCGCAGACGGAGCTTGCGTTTGTCACCGGTGTAGTGCTCGATCGTGCGCTTCAGGCTGGCAACCCAGCATGTCCCGGCCCTGAGCTGCGGCACGATCTTCTCAGCGGCCAGGCTCTTTGACTTGAATTCGATGAAGTCAGGATAGAAGGATCGACCGTTGACGTAGAAGATCACGAAATCACAGCGCTTTGACCAGGGTTTCGCATTACCGTCGAGGAAGTGAAAGAGCGGCGGCTTGCTCGTACTCTTTGATGCATCGAAGTCATCTTGGTCGAGCTTGAATGCCATTCCCGCACCAGGCAACAGCAGTTCGATTCTTCGCTGTTGAGGTTTCACGTCTTCCCGGCGGAAGTACTTCTCGGTTAGAACAACCTTGCTTCCCGATCCATCGTGGATGACGTAGTCGCTGTTTACGTACGCCTTCAGATGCTCGAAATATGTGGCGGCCGTCAGTATCATTCGAGGCTCTCGATCTTCCCTGTAACCGCGGCCGTGATGAGGGCGGCGCGATACTCCGACAGCAAATCGATGGAGCTACGGACCTGCCTCGCGGCCGCATCGATCGCAGCCGCCCACTCGAAGACCAAGCATGCTATTTCCCGCTGTTCTTCAATCGGTGCTACACAGATTTCAAGACCCGCTGCGATCCCCTGATAGATCGTCTTATGGGTTGAGCCGCTTGTGCTCTCCTCAAACTTTTGCCTCATACTCCTGAATAAGAGGAGAAGATACTCGGACGTCAGCTTGGGGCCGCAAATCCAGTTCCAGAAGTCCTGCGTGGTAGCCATCGGCTGCGGCATGATCCCGGAAAAGCCAACCGAGGCAGTACGCGAGAAGACCACTGTTCCAGCCGGGAGCAATTCCGCTGCCGAATTGGCGAGGCCGATTTCACTGATCTTTTCAGCTGTTTCTTCCAAATACCAGCGGGTCCCATCCCTTAACTGCCAAACGTCAGCGAGTGTGAACCACGGGATAGTGCATTCGTCCCAATACTCTGGGTTGGACCGCGAAGGCGTGTGTCCCGTCTTCATTTGAGCGAAGCGACGTATGTTGCCCTTTTCCCAATGCGCCGGGATGTCGCCGAGCCAGTCGATGCCGGAGGGTTTCAGGGGGGCGTCGGGGTTGAGGCCCTTGGTTACGGCGCGGGTGATGAGGGCCTGGCGCTTCTCGGCCAGCCGGTCCAGCAGCGCGCGCTTCTTCTCGATCAGTCCGTCGATTCGCGCCGTCTTCTCATCCAGAAACTGCACAATCCGTCGTTGCGTGTCGGGAGCGGGTAAAGGTAGCGGCTGATGGCCTACGATCTCCCAGTCCGCGCGGGGCATCTTCGCCCCAAAGGTTTCGGCGTTGATGGTGTCAATGAAGCCCTTTGAAACAAGCACGTAGAACAAGAAGCGGGGCTCAACAGTCTGGGAAGGCCGGAGGCAAAGGAGTTCCCCAGAACTCACTCCGTCAAATGTCGCGTGCAATACCTTGGCGAGATACGGGCGGAGCTTGTTGAAGAGAACATCATCTTTGTGAAACCTGCGGCTGTCCGCCTCAGCCGGCTTCGGCTCCTCGACCAGAAGTTTGCCCGTCCAGGGCGCGATATCCTCGTTGGAGATGAATGGAAGTGCCTCTTGCTCTTCTTCGGTCGGGCGCTTCGTGGATAGGTCAACCGACCACTTTAGCCAGTTGCTACCCCAACCTTCCGGGACATGCGCCGCCCACTCGGGCAGTTCATCGCTGTGCGCAAAGTAGCTCACGGCACCAGCCCCTTCAGCAGCCCCGCAATCTCCCCTTCAAGTTTCGTAATGTCTGCCTCGATCTCATCGAGCGGTCGCGGCGGCTTGTAGACATAGAAATGCCGGTTGATCGGGATCTCGTAGCCGACCTTCGTCTTGTCGTAGTCCACCCAGGCGTCGGGGACATGGGGCAGCACCTCGCGCGCGATGTAGGCGTCGATCTCGTCCCGGAAGGTCGCGATCAGCCGGTCGTTGGGCTTGTCCGGGCCGAAGTCCATGGGCAGGGGCAGTGTGGTGCCGGGCGGGACCGGGATGTTCTCGGTGTCCCGCAGCTCGCTGTCGGGCTCTGAGCGCCCCTTGCCGTCGCGGCAGATCTCGGCGTCCGGGTCGCGTTCGCCAAGGGCGGCGAAGATGGCCTTCTTGATCGGGGCAGCGAGCTTGATGCCGGCCCGCTTCGCGGCCCGCGTCAAGTCGGCATCGAAGGCGGCGCGATCCATGTAGCGGCCGTTGCCTTCGAGCGTCGCGACCAGGGCGCGGATGGCGTCCTGTTGCTTGCGGCCTTCCTGTTCCTCGCGCTCGACCTGGGCCTTGTCCTTGCGCTTCTTCGAGACGGCCAGATTGGCGAAGGCGGTCTGTTCGTCAAGCCGGGCGATGCGCTCCGGGGTCGCCTCGAAGTTCATGCGCAAGGGGCGCTCGACCGTGACCTTGAGAAAGCCGAATTCCCGATTTTCGAAGATGCGCGAGATGACGCGGGTCTCGGTCTCGCCGTTGATCGGTACCTCCGCGGTCTCGCCGTCCTGGTAGTTGCCATAAACCTGGGTGAGAAAGCGGATCTGGTCCTCGCTGATCTCGTTGCGCTTGTTGTTGAGGCTCTTCTTCATCTTCTGGTAGAAGCGGGTGCCGTCGATGAGCTGCACCTTGCCGCGCCGCTCCGGGGGCTTGCGGTTGGTCACCAGCCAGACGTAGGTGAAGATGCCGGTGTTGTAGAAGAGCTGGTCCGGCAGGGCGACGATGGCGTCGAGCCAGTCGTTCTCGATGATCCAGCGGCGGATGTTGGAGGGGCCGGAGCCGGCGTCACCGGAGAAGAGCGGCGAGCCATTGAAGACGATGGCGATCTTGGAGAGCTGGCCGGTCTTCGTCCCCGTCGGCATGGGGGTGCATCTTGGCGATCATGTGCTGGAGGAACAGCAGCGAGCCGTCGTTGATGGCCGGCAGGCCGGCGCCGAAACGGCCCGCTAGCCCCAAGGTCTTGTGCTCGTTCTCGACCTGGGCCTTCTGGTCCTTCCACTCGACGCCGAAGGGCGGGTTGGCGAGCATGTAGTGGAAGCGTTTGCCCTCGAATCCGTCGCGGGTCTTGCCGTCGCCCAGGGTGTCGCCGAGCACGATGCTGCTGGTGTCCTCGTCCTTGATGAGCATGTCCGAGCAGCAGATGGCCCAGGACTCGTCGTTGTACTCCTGGCCGTGCAGGGCGAGCTCGGCGCGCTCGTTCTGGGAGAGGATCAGCTTCTCGGATTCGGAGAGCATGCCGCCGGTGCCGCAGGCCGGGTCGTAGATGGTGCGGTAGATGCCGGGCTTGTAGACGTCCTGCTCGCCGGTGTAGACGAGATTGGCCATCAGGCGGATGACCTCGCGCGGGGTGAAGTGATCGCCCGCCTCTTCGTTGGCCTGCTCGTTGAAGCGCATCACCAGATGCTCGAACAGGTAACCCATCTGGAGGTTGTCGATCCTGTCGGGATGGAGATCGACATCCGCCATCGCCTTGACGATGGTGAAGAGCCGGTTGCTGGCGTCCAGCTTCTCGATCTGATCGGCGAATTTGAAGCGCTCGAAGATGCTCCGGGCGGTCGGTGAGAAGCCGTTGATGTAGGAGACGAGGTTCGGCGCGATGTTCTCCGCGTCGCCGAGCAGACGGGCGAAGGTGTAGGGGCTGGTGTTGTAGAGCGGGTGTTTGCGGTCCGGATCAGCGGCTTTGCCGAGCAGGCGATCCATGGCCGCTTCGGGCATCTGCTGGGCCTCCAGCTTCTCCCGTTGCTTCAGCACGGCATCCTTGGTCGGCTCCAGGACACAATCGAGCCGCCGCAAGACGACCATGGGAAGCATCACCAGGCGGTACTGAGGCGGCCGATACGGACCCCTCAGCCGGTTTGCGATCTCCCAGATCTTTCCTTTCAGCTCTTCGTGCGTCTGAGTGTTCAACGGCGGTTGTCCTTGTTTTTGACTGCAGTCACAGTCGGCTCCATGCTGTTTTCGGTCTGATTCTTGCTCACTTCTCTTCCGCCCCGGTCTTGGACGTTGGCTGTCCGATGGGGATGCCATGGCGCCCGCAGTGGTCCCGGATCAGCACCTCGACCATGTTTGCGATGGAGCGGTGCTCTTGCTCGGCGGCCGCCTTCAGGCCCGCCTTCACCGCGGGCTCGATCCGCACCGTGATGGTCTCGGTCTTTACTGCCGCCATCTGTTAACCCCTAGACCGTTGTGGCCGCTGGATGTACTGCGGATATACTACAGCGATCTTTCCTTACAAGGAACGTCGCCATGGCGCGGCCGGTACTCGCTCGCACGGGGTGACTGGGGTCGGGGTGACTGGGGTCAGTTCTCACATGTAACGCCTCGCGGGGTGACTGGGGTCAGTTCTCACATGTAACGCCTCGCGTTTTGCAGCCCCGGTGGGAAAAATAGGGGCTTGGAAAAATTGCGCAGCGAGCGCGCCGCGTTGGCGCCGCCGGCATCGAAAGTCAGGACGATCTCCGTCGCCTGCGGGTCGTCGTGGCGGAAGGTTTCGGTCCAGGCCGGAGCGATGGCGTCGCAGACGAACGCACTGGTCTCGCGCGAGGTGCCGAGGGTGATGAAGCCGCGATGGTTGAAGTCGTCGTACACGCCGTGCGGCACGAGCTGGCCCTCGGCAAGATGGCGAAAATCATGGTCGTAGACGAGCTGGACACCGGTGCCACAGCACTGGCCGGGGCGATGCAGGTAGCCGAGCAACTCCTTCTTCTTCGTATCGACGCACAGCACGGGCGTGCCGGCCGGGTGCGCCTGGCGGCGCAGGGCATCGGCGCCCCGCTCATCCACTACCGCCGAGTGCTAGGCGTGCTGGCGGCGTGACGCACCTCCGCCCAGCTCTGGTGTTCGAGCAGATGGACGATGCCTATCTGCGCGAGCGTGCCGCCGACATTCGCGACATCGGTCAGCGCGTGCTTGCGCACATGCAAGCCGCCGCGGCGCCGGTTGCGGCCTTGTCAGAACCCTGTCTTCTCATCGGAGAGACGCTCGGGCTGGCAGAGATCGTGGCCGTCGAACCCGGCTGTCTGGCCGGACTGGTGGCATTGCGCGGCTCAGTTCCGGTGACAGGTTACTTGATTGCCTGCTTACCACTCCGTAGCAGACGTCTCGGTTTGCTGACCCAGTGGCCGCAGTGGGCCGGGAACTGCCGGTCAGGCTGTCCCTGAGAGCCGGCAGGTATTTGTCTCATAACGGACACTCGCGGCGTGCCCTACGA
>NZ_CAJXYK010000037.1 GCF_913063425.1 uncultured Thiohalocapsa sp. | reverse complement strand
CGTTCATGGGCACCTCCTTGTGCCGGGATTTCAGCAAGTTAGGCTGCGTTCAGCAACTCTGAACTGCTCTATGTAGGTTGACCAATTCACCGCGGCGCTTGGCTCGGGGTGGGACTCGGTTGGCCGTCGGCGATCACGTAGGCCTGATGCGACGCAAAGATCAATACACTGTCACCGTATTTCGGCGAAAAGACAGGGTAGCTGTCCCGTTGATTGGGTGTGCTGGGTCAGCGGCTGGTGACTTGGTCGGTGGCCCTGGGGCGGGGGAAGTGGACCTCGACGCGTAATCCGCGGGTGGTGTCGCTGGTGTTGGCGTCGGCGTCGGCGTCGGCGTCGGCGGGCTGGGCGTCGTGCAGCTCGACGCGGGCGCCGTGGAGGTCGCAGATGCGCTTGACGATGGAGAGGCCGAGGCCGGCGCCGGGCTCCTCCTGTCCGGGCTCGCGGTAGAAGCGGTAGAAGACGCGCTCGCGGCGGTCGGCGGGGATGCCGGGGCCGGTGTCGCTGACGCTGAGCCGGATCTCGTCGGCGTCGGCATCGGCGTCGATGGCTGCGAGCACGCGCCCGCCCGGGGGCGTGAACTTAATGGCGTTCTCGATGAGGTTGGCCACCAGCACCTTGAGCATGGAGGCGGAGACGCCGACGACGAAGATGTCGTTGCCGTCCACGCGTTGCTGGAGCTCAAGACCCGCCGCCTCGGCCACGTGGCGGCGGTCTTCGATGACTTCGCTTACTGCGAGCAGGAGGGAGGCGCTGTCGCCCTCGCGCAGGGCGCGGTCGTGGCGGATGCGGGACATGGCGAGCATCTGCGCCACCACGCGCGTGGCCCGGTCGATGCCGCGGGAGATGCTGTCCAGGGCCTGGTTGCGCTGCGCCGGGTCCTGCGCGCGTTGGGCGATCTGCGCATGGGTGCGGATGATGGCCATGGGCGTGCGCAGCTCGTGGGAGGCGTCGGCGGAGAAGCGCCGCTCCAGCGCCAGGGTGCGGCGCACCTGCTGCATGAGGGTGTTCAGGGCGGCGATGACGGGGCGGACCTCCGCGGGTATGGCCTCGTCGTCGATGGGCTCCAGGCGCCGGTCCGAGCGCTCGGCCACCGCGCGCGCCAGTTGCGACAACGGCCGCAGCCCGTCGCTCACCGCGAGCCAGATGAGCAGTACCGCCAGGGGCAGGGACCAGAGGATGGGCTGCAGGGCGTTGAAGCTCAGGTAACTGACCATCTCGCGGCGGATGGCATAGTCCTGGGCGACGAACAGCTCTCGCTCTGAGTTGTTGCAGGGGAGCCCGAAGACGCGCCAGCGCACGTTGCCGAAGGTCTGGTCGGTGAAGCCGAGGCGGTCGGCAAGTCGCTCTTGCGGCGCGGCCCCCAGGCGTGCCAGCAGCCGATCGCCGTCCCAGAGCTGGAAGCTGATGCGGGTCTCGTAGGGATGGCCGAGGGAATCTGTCTGCTGCCCGTCAGCGCCGAGATCGGCGAGGTTGCCCAGCAGGCCCATGGAGCGCAGCACCAGGGCCATCTGCGCCAGCTCCGCGTCCAGCAGCTCCTCGACCTCGTGGTGGGCGCGCTCGATGACCACCAGCGCGATGGCGGCCCAGATGATGGTCCACAGGATGAGCAGGGACACCATCAGGCGGGTGCGGATGGATGTCATGAGCTGGGCTCGGACACCAGCTTGTAGCCGACACCCCGGACGGTGAGGATGCGCTCGCGGCCGAGCTTGCGCCGCAGATTGTGAATGTGGACTTCCAGCGTATTGCTCTCCAGGCCCTCGCCCCACTCGGACAGACTGTTCTGGAGGCGCGCGCGCGGGACCACGTGGTCGGAGCGGGCCGCCAGCATCTCCAGCAGCGCGAACTCCTTGGGGGATATCGCCACCGGACTGCCATCCAGCAGGGCCTCTCGCGTCACGGTGTCGAGGCTTAGGCCGCCCACGCGCAGGGCCCCCGCGCTGCGACCGCTGCTGCGGCGCGCCAGCGCGCGCAGGCGCGCGGCCAGCTCCGGCAGGTCGAAGGGCTTGGTCAGATAGTCGTCGGCGCCGGCGTCGAGCCCGTTGACGCGGTCGTCCAGGGCATCCCGGGCGGTGATGATGAGCACCGGGATGTCGAGCCCGTCGCGGCGGATCTCTTCCAGCAGGGAGAGGCCGTCGCGGTCCGGCAGGCCCAGGTCCAGTACCAGGGCATCGAATGTGCCGTCCCGCAGCGCCTGCGCGGCCGCGCCTGCGTCCCGCACCCACTCGGATGTGCACCCTTCCTGTTGCAGGCCGATCTCCAGGCCGGAGCCGAGCAGGTGGTCGTCTTCTACGATGAGCAGGCGCAAGGCTGAACTGGAGCCCGTCATAGTGTTATGTGATCCAAAGGCGGGGCCGACTGCCATCGGCATTCCCGCTGCTGTGCGTGAAGCCCCATTGCCCAATGAGGCCATCCCCTGCCGAATAGGTCTGCGGGGAACGACTCCTATGTCTCGCGATGCTCGCCGGGCACTGTGTCGCGCAATGGGATACTCGATGGGGCGCTCGATGGGGCACGCAATGGGGCCGGGTCCGTGGACCCTGTCATCGGCGGCTGCCCCGGCCCCGGGGCCAAGGTGTCGTCGCTGACGCCGGCATCTTGCATAGACCATTCTCTCCATCGCAGCCGGTGCTGTCGGCGCCGACGCCTTTGCGTCCGGCCGCGCCTGGCCTGACCGCGGGCGCTGCCCAGTGATGAGCTGGGCCGACGCCTGGCGCTGACTCGATGGTAAGCGCTGCCGTGCTGCGCCGCAACGGCCGGCCGCGACGCGCTCCTGCCGGGCGACGATAGGGACGGATTCGGCAGCGGCTTCACAGCGTGGCCGCAGGGTTAAAAACAGGCCGGTATTACGCCGTCAATTCACCGCCACTGCAACCGATGTCATTGGTCGTGCGCCACGCTGGGGGACGTGGGCGCGCTGGCGTCAGCACGGATGCACGCCAGGGTACCCTGGTGTCAAAACAGCGGGAAGCACCTATGCATATGCCAGAGAACTGCCCAGCACGCAAGAGTTTAGCGAGACGCAGATAACGATATCTAAATATTCTAATGCACAAACAGTAAGAGCAAGCGAAAAACAAAGCTTCAGGGTCAACCATCCACACGAATAGGGGAGTCACCCGTATTCCTGGCGTTTCTAGCTAGTACGCTAGACACCGACCTTAAAGAAACCTTAAGGCCGGTTGCCGCGCCGCAGGTATGCGGAAAGGCCATTGCAGTCAGCGGTGACATCCGGCTGGATCACGAGAGAGGCCGATAGGGTCCAAGGGGGAGAGTAGTGAAGGCATTCAACCCGCGCGAATAGCGCTGTCGCGCTTGTCGCCTGACTCAAGGTGTTTTGGGTCTTGTCAGCCGGCGCAGTCCTCATCAGGTGCGCGTTACCGACCGTTAACACTGCGCAGAGCTGCATGCGCGGGACGGTCCAGCCGTGCTGACGCATTTTGAGAAGCAGCTTCAGCGAAAGCGCCTCCGATCTCTGGTGCGGAGCGCGCGCGGGTGTTGGTTTGATCAGCCCAGTTGGGGTGATCTGAGGCTCCGGAGCTGTACTAGGCCGGAGCTGTACTAGGCCGGAGCTGTACTAGGCCGGAGCTGTACTAGGGTGGTGATCTGCTGCCATTCGGCCCGTCAGCCCAGCCGAATGATCAGTAGCTGTGCTGACAAGAAGATTAGATAGGACGTACGACGTTTTCCTCAACCCATCAGTCGACAGTAATCGTTTGCGTTTCAGGAGAGAGTTCATGTGTCCTAATCCGATGCCACGACAGCGCCGGGGCGGTTACGCCGTCGGCCTGCTGTCGTTTGTCCTGCTGCTCCCGGCCCTCGGCGCCCAAGGCGCGAATCTGACCCTGAGCGTCGTCGATGCTGATGGCAATGCCGTCAGCGGCTTCCGCTACGTGCTGCAGGAGGACAACACCTTCCCGGTGGACCCGAACAACCCGGCGACGGATGCCGACGACATGCTGTCGCTCAGCTTCCACGCCAGCAACCAGCCGGTGGCCAAGACAGATGCCCTCGCCGACGCCCTGAGCGGCAACACCGACGACCCGAGCACGACCCTGAACGACGTGCCGCCGGGTCGGTACTACGTCTCCGTGCTGCCCTACGCCGGCTACAGCATCGGCGGTGCGCCGGTGGACCTGACGGCGGGGGATGCCACCGTCGAGGTGGCCGTCCAGGCCAACCCGATCCCGACGGCGCAGATCGCGGTGTTCCTGTTCCAGGACAACTGGCCCGTGAACGGCGCGCCGGACCTGCCGGAAGAGGACAACCCGGGCGCCGACGGCGAAATGATCGACTGGAGCCGCTTCAACATCAAGCTGGAGGAGCCGGCGGGCCGCTACGGCATCGCCGGCGGTCAGGTGATCGCAGACGCCTTCAACAACCCCGTCGGCACCACCTACATCGACGGCTGCGAGGATCCCTACGACCCGTCCTGTATCGATACCCTCGGCGACGGCACCATCACGGCGGACGCGGACACGGGCACCGTGCTCATCAAGAACCTGGCGCCCGGCAAGTACGGCATCGTCGTGGACCCGCCTGCGGACGAGGGCTGGCAGCAGACCTCCACCATCGAGGGCACCAAGACCATCGACGCCTGGGTCAAGGCCAACGAGCCGCCCTTCTTCGTCGAGTTCGGCTTCCCGGGGCCGCACGTGTTCATGGGCTTCACCAAGCCCATCGACAACCTGCCCGAAGGCGGCACCGCCACCATCTCGGGCCTGATCACGGACATGCACATGTCCCGGCCGCCCACTTTCCAGTTCTTCAGCGGCCGGCCCTTCCCGAGCTGCTGGGTGGCGCTGAACGAGGGGGGTGCGGTGCTGGGCGAGGCCTACTACGCGGCCCCGTGCGCCCCGGACAGCACCTTCGAGATCGCAGGCGTCCCGGACGGCTCCTACAGCCTGACCATCTGGGATTCCAACCTGGACGTGGTCATCGCCCAGCAGCCCATCACGGTGGCGGGCGGCGCCTGCAACGGCGGGGACTGCGATCTGGGCGAGGTGGCCGTGTTCAACTGGTTCACGCGCCTCAACACGGCGATGTTCCTGGACACCAATCAGAACGGCTTCCGGGACGACAACGAGCTGCCGGCGCCGTCCGAGAGGGGTCCGATCCAGCTCCGCTGGCGCGATGGCACCATCTACCAGGCCTTCGGCACCGACACGGAGGGCCTTGCGCCCTTCGACGAGGTCTTCCCGTTCTTCCACTGGCTGGTGGCAGAGGTGGGCTTCACCCGCGACAAGATCACCGGTGCGACCTTCGTCGTCGATGCCGGCGGTGAGGTGGACACGTCCACCGATGAGTTCCCCGGCTTCGGCGAGCTGACCCCGCAGCCGCAGCTCTGCACCGAGGCGCAGTCCACGGACCCGGATGATCCGGACTTCGGCTGCACTCTGGGCGAGCCCCTCATCAACCCCAACACCGGTGACAACCTGTCACGCACCGTCACCGGCCCGGTGCTCACCCAGGCCTTCCAGGGCTTCCTCGGGCAGACCAGCGTGATGCAGTTCGGCACGGCGCCCTACCTGCAATTCCTGCCGGGCTTCCCACCGGCCTTGGTCGGTGAGAACGGCGGCATCTCCGGCATGGTGCTCTACGCCACCACCCGCGCCGAGGACGACCCGGAGCTGGCCGTGGCCGAGGAATGGGAGCCCGGTGTGCCGCGGGTGCAGGTGGCCCTGTACGCCGACGGCGATATCGACAACCTCGACTTCCCTTTCGTGGCCTTCCCGGGCGGCGAGATCGACATCGACTGGGACGGCGACGGCCTTTATGACCCGAACGACGGCGTCATCGACGACGTGAACATGAACGGCGAGATCGACCTTGCCGATGTGGACAACTATCCCCTGGGCAACTTCCCGGGCGCCGAGGACATCGACCGTAACGGCAACGGCAGCTTCGACTACGGCGATGCCATCAACGTCACCTGGACCGATAGCTGGGACGACAGCCTGCCCACCGGCTGCCAGGGCCTGAACAGTGTCCCGGACGTGTCCGTCATCGACCCGCCGGTGACCGACGACCGCTGCTTCGACGGCCTGCGCAACTTCAATCAGGTGCGTCCCGGCGTGTTCGACGGCGGCTGGGCCTTCGACCGCTACGACCTTGCCGCCCTGGACCTGGCAGGCCGCTCCGCGCTGGCGGACAAGCTGGAAGCCTTCTACGCAGACCGCATCGTGTCCGCCGCCACGCTGCCCGATGCCTGGATGATCCCCGGCGAGTACATCGTCGAGGCGGCAACGCCCCCCGGCTACAAGGCCCTGCGCGAGCACCACAAGAACGTGGACTTCGGGGATGAGTACACCACCTCGCTCCAGGCGCCTCCGCCGGTGTGCGTGGGCGACGCGGAGGTGGTTCCGCCGTACCTGGCCATAGCCACTAAGGACGGCAGCGGCGCCGAGGACCAGCTCATCGCCGGCATCGACCCGGCCGAGGTAGAGGCACCCTTCGCCGGCGAGGCGCGCGACATGTGCGATCGCAAGCTGGTGCAGCTGTCCAACGGCCAGAACGCCGCCGCGGACTTCTTCGTCATGACGGACGTGCCCATCGCGGGCAACGTGTCCGGCATGATCCTCAATGACCTCGCCAACGAGTTCAATCCGAACTCCCCGGCCTTCGGCGAGAAGTATGCGCCGCCCTTCGTGCCCGTCGGCTTCTACGACTGGAACGGCGACGAAGTGAATCGGATCTACGCGGACCAGTACGGCCGATTCAACGCCCTGCTGCCCTCCACCTGGACGGCCAATCTGCCGCAGCCCTCGGGCATGTCGCCGAACATGATCGTCTCCTGCATGAACGATGCGGGGCCGATCCCGAACCCCGAGTTCGCGACCAACCCGGATGCGCCGGAGTTCATCCTGGACCCCTTCTACGATCCGCGCTTCAGCCAGTTCTGCTACACCTTCCAGTACATGCCAGGGGCGATTACCTATCTGGATACCCCGGTGGAGTCCATCGCCGCTTTCGCCAACCCGGCGGAGTTCCCGGTGGATTGCGAGCGGCCTGACCGCACGCCCATGGTGAGCCAGGTGGAGCGCGCCAACGTCAGCGGCGGCGGCGGACCCTTCGTGGTGGGCGCTGGCACCGTGAGCGAGCCGCAGCAGATCGTCATCCGGTCCCTCGGCCGGGAGTATCTGGTGCCGAATCCGGAATGGGACGGTGTCACCCAGTCCGAGCGTTTCATCACGCGCAACTACAACTTCGGCGGTCGCGGCAATCCCGGCACCGTCGAGCTGGAGGATGCCGACGGCAACCGCACCGCGCTCAACATCCTCGATTGGCGGCCGACGCGGATTCGCGCCGAGGTCCCCGTGGAGCAGACGCCCGGCGACTATCAGGTGGTGGTCACCCGTGTGGGTGGCGTGCCCGAGCCCGTGGAATCGCCCATCGGTGTCACCCTCACCGTCGGCATCTGCCTGTCGGGCGGCGACGTCGAAGATCTGCCGGCCACCTGTGAGGGGACCGAGTACGGCGTGCGGCCGAATGCCGATTTCCTGGATGAGTACGCAGAGGAGCTCGGCGACTTCCTGGAAGAGCTGGCGAGTGAGCTCGACGAGGACGAGATCGACTGGGGAGACATCCAGGAGCTTTATGAAGACCTCTTCGAAGAGGTGGCCGGGATCATCGAAGAGGATCTCGACCTGGACGACCTCTACGCCATCCACAGCGTGGGTGAAGGCGGCGACTTCACGCTGATCCAGGATGCCATCGATGCCGCGGGCCTCGGTGACCTGATTCTGGTGGCCCCCGGCATCTACGAAGAGCTGGTCATCATGTGGAAGCCGGTCAAGCTCCAGGGTTGGGGTGCCGGGGCGGTGACGCTGAACGCCCGCCAGTCGCCGACGGAGACGCTCGCCGAATGGCGCGAGAAGATCGAGGGCCTGGTGCTCGGCGGTCTGGTGGACCTGCTGCCGGGTCAGGAGCTGCCGCTGGCGGGCTTCCCGGCGCTGGGTGCGCCCATTTTCGCCACGGAGGAGGGCGCCGGCATCTTCGTCGTCGGTCGTGACAGCTGGCCGCAGGGCTTCCGCGGCGCACCCAACCGGGGCTCGCGCATCGACGGCTTCACCATCGTCGGCGCCAGCCAGGGCGGCGCCATCACCGCCAACGGCTACACCGGTGATCTCAACATCGGCAACAACCGGCTGACGGGCAACGCCGGCTTCTTCGGCGGTGGCATCCGCATCGGGCATCCGACGCTGGTGGCCGAGATCGACAACGACCTGGTGTACCCGGATGCCTGGAACGACCGCATCCGCATCCACCACAACCACATCGCCCAGAACGGCAATACCTTCGGTGGCGCCGGCGCCGGCATCTCCCTCCACACGGGCGCAGACCGCTACCGGGTGCAGGAGAACTGGGTGTGCGGCAACTTCAGCCAGGGTGACGGTGCGGGCATCGCCCACTTCGGTCTGTCGGACCGCGGCCTGATCGAGGACAACCTGGTGCTGTTCAACGAGTCCTTCCAGCAGGCGGGTCCGGTGAACGGCTCCGGCATCTTCGTCGGCGGCAAGCCGGCCCTGCAGCCCGCGCCCAATACGGGCCTGCTGCTGAGCCCCGGCTCCGGACGGGTCACCATCGATGCCAACATCATCCGCGGCAACCTCGCGGGCGCGGGCGACGGCGGCGGCATCCACATCTCGCAGCCGAATGGCCTGGACATCGATGCGAGCCTGGACAACACCGGCCCCTGGTACGACGTGCTGGTGTACAACAACATGATCACCAACAACGTCGCGGGGCTCGCCGGCGGCGGCATCTCGGCCCAGGATGCGGTGTCGGTGACCATCCGCCACAACACCGTGGCCAACAACGACTCCACGGCCACCACGGCGCTGGCGTTCGACCCGACCCTGGACCTGAACCAGGGCGGCAACAACGTCACCACGCCGCAGCCGGCGGGTATCGCGGGTCGGTATCACAGCCTGGAGTTTGCGGCGGTGATGCAGGAAGTGACGGATGCGGTGGATCCGGAGCTGCTGATCTACTCGCTGGACGGCCCGTCCACCCTGGTCTCGAACATCGTCTACCAGAACCGCTCGTTCTACTGGACGAACTTCGATGATCCGGAGACGGCCGTTATCGAGACCGGGCTGGTGCCGGCCTCCTGCCAGGACCCCACCGACCCGCTGAATGATCCCACCTGTGACATCACCATCGTCCCGGTGGAGGAGTACACCAATGACCTCGGCGTGCTGAACGGCATCACCGAGACGCTGGACCTGTTGGATCCGCGGCGCACGCTGCTGACGGATACCTTCGACAACCAGTCGTACATCGGCAGCTTCTCCAACATCACCGGTGACCCGGCGTTCGTGAATCCGTACTTCAACGGCAGCCGCGATTCGCTGACCATCGCCGAGTTCAAGACGCTCCAGACGGCTGGTGCATTCGATGAGGGCGGCAACTTTATTCAGGTGACCTTCGGCCCGCTCAGCATCGTGGACTACACGGCGGGCGGTCGCGACCTGGCCAACCTGTTCGACTACCACATCACCAGCGCATCCGACGCCATCGACGAGGCAGGGCCGGTTTCACCGAGCCTGGCCCTCCTGCGTGTGGACTTCGACGACGAGCCCAGGCCGCAGGGTGAAGAGGCCGACATGGGCGCTGACGAGCTGCAGTAACCCGACGCGGAAAGCGCCCAACCGGTGGCCGCAATGGCCACCGGACGGGCGCACTCACCCACCAGAAAAGGGCCAGTTTCCAATGAACAGTGACTTCAAGAAGCGTGCGCTCCCGGCGGGCGTGCTCGCCGTGCTGCTCGGCGGCAGTGGTGCGGCGTCGGCCGTGGTGAATGTCCAATGCCCCGGCGATCTCAACGGCGATGCGGATTGGGACGACGTGGTGGACGGCGTCGCCGAGGTGCGGCCCGCGGACAACATCAAGTGCATGCACCTCATCGCCGGCGACAGCTTTGCGGTCATGTCCGACGGCAATCCGCTCTACACCTTCGGCTTCAAGGACATCACCGGCACACCGCCGGAGGAGGCCATTGCGGACGGCATTCTGGCGTCCGAGTGGCCGGGGAGCCTCATCGAGCTGGACGAGGGGGACGAGTTCTACTTATCACTCACCAATGTGGGCACCGTCATCCGCCCGGACCTGTTCGATCCGCACACGGTGCATTGGCATGGCTTCCCGAACGCGGCGACGGTGTTCGATGGGGTTCCGGAGGTCTCCATCGCCATCAACATGGGCGCGACGCTCACGTACTACTACAAGGTGATGGAGCCCGGTGACTACATGTACCACTGCCACGTGGAGGCCACCGAGCACATGGAGATGGGCATGCTCGCCAACCTCTATGTGCATCCGCGGCAGGACGCGACCGGCTGCACAGGCAGCATCCCCTGCCCAGTGGCCACCCGCAAGGGCGGCACCGACCCGGCCGCACCGACGGGCTATGTCTACAACGACGACGACGGCACCACGGCCTGGGACGTGGAGAAGGCGATTCAGATCTCGAGCTTCGACTCCCGCTTCCATGACGCGAGCCTGTTCGTGCAGCCGCTGCCCTTCGCGCTGCTGGACGCGGACTATCCCATGCTGAACGGCCGCGGCTATCCGGACACCGTGGTGGAAGGCGCACTGCCGGCACCGGTGGACAGCGAGGACGGCAAGGTGACGGGCACCGCGGGCACCGAGCTCACCAATGGCAAGCCGACCCAGGTGGAGGACGCGGTGGTGGAGCTCGCCCAGGGCGAGCGCCTGCTGCTGCGGCTCAATAACGTGAGCGTGGACCGCTTCTACACCCTCACCGCCCAGGGGCTGACCATGCAGGTGGTGGGCACGGGTGCCCGGCATGCCCGCGGCGTCGATGGGAAGAACATCTACCGGGAGACCGCGTCGGTCAACTTCGGCGGCGGCGAGACCAAGGACATCCTCATCGACACCGACGGTGTCGCGCCGGGGACCTATTTCCTATACGCCACGGAGCTGCACCAGTTGAGCAATCGGACCGAGCTCGACGGCGGCATGATCACCGAGATCGTCATCAACTAGGCCAACGCGCGAGACAGGGGAGACACGACATGATCAAGCATCCTGCATGGTCCGGGCGCCTGCTGGGCGTCCTGGCCGCGGGTCTCGCGCTGGTGCTGCCATGGCAGCCGGCGCAGGCCCAGCACGACATCCGCGGCATTACGGGGCCGAGCTTCAACCTCTACACCTACCCGGCCAATATCCCGCTGCCGGAGGGCACGAGCCTGTACATGTGGCTCTTCGGCGACGCCCTGGGCGGAGCCAATGCCACACACCCCGAGGGCGTCGGTTACGCCCTGCCGCAGTATCCGGGGCCGACACTGGTGGTGGACGAGGGTGATGAGGTCACGATCACGGTGACCAATTACGGCATTCCGCACCCGGTGTCGCTGCTGGTGACCGGCCATGAGGTCACCGCGCTCGGAGGCTCAGAGGGGGTCTTCACCCGGCAGGCGGGCCTCTATGAGACCGTCACCTACAGCTTCACCGCCGAGCAGCCCGGCACCTACGTCTACCACAGCGCGGGTGCCCCGAATCCGGGCCTGCACGTGGAGATGGGCCTGCTCGGCGTGCTCATCGTCCGGCCGGACGATTTCGACACGAGCCGCACGGCGTACGGCGCCGGCACCGAGACGGACTACGACCAGGAATTCTTGTACCTGCTGACCGAAGTGGATCCGGACATCCACTTCGAGATGGAGCGCGGGCATTACACCCATTTCACCAATGCGGACCGCTTCGCGAAGATCTGGTTCGTCAACGGCCGTGTGTTCCCGGACCTGTTTGAGGACGACTACAGCCCGATCTATCCGTTTCAGCCGTACTCCGCACTCGCCAAAGCGCATCCGCGCGACCGGGTGCTGGTGCGCAATGTCAACCCGGGCCAGGACAGCCATCCCTTCCACTACCACGGCGAGAATCTGACCTACATCGCCCGCGACGGCCGCATGCTGTCCTCGGACGGCACGACGGCCAACCTCGGTCGCTCGGACAACACCATCAACTCGCCGCCGAAGCAGGCCATCGATGCCATCTGGACCTGGACCGGTAAGGACCTCGGCTGGGACATCTATGGCCACGACACTGAGCACACCTGCAAGGACGATGACAATGACGGCTGGGCGGACGACGACGCGGACTATCCCGGCGAGTGGTGCGCGGACCATGGCAAGCCCTTCCCGGTGTCCCTGCCGGGCCCGGGCGAGCTCGCCTTCGGTGCCTGGTACAGCGGCAGTCCTTTCCTGGGTGATGCCGGTGACCTGCCCCCGGGCGAGGGCGGTCTGAACCCCTTCGCCGGCTATTTCTTCGTCTGGCACTCCCACGCCGAGAAGGAGCTGACCACCTTCGACATTTTCCCTGGCGGCACCCTCAGCGCAGTGGTCGTGCTGCCTCCCGACGTCGACATCGAGTAGCGGGAGGGCACACCCATGCAAAGGACCAAGATCATGACACCGAACCTGAAGTGCGCACTCGCCGCCCTGGTGCTCGGCACGGCGGCGGGCCCCGCCGCCGCGGTGGACTACTACCTGTGCGCGGAGCAGACCAGCAAGACCCTGCCCGACGGCAGCAGCGTGCCCATGTGGGCCTACGCGCTGGACGACAACGCCGATCTGAGCGACGGCTGCGGCAACGCTCCCACAGTGCCCGGTCCACGGCTCGTTGTGCCCGCAGGCGACACGACCTTGACCGTCTATGTGCAGAACAATCTGCCGCAGCCGACCTCGCTGGTGATTCCAGGGCTGCCCATGCCCGTCTCCGGCGGTGACGGCCCCACCTGGAACGACGGCAGCACCGGCCCGCGCACCGCGGCGGAGCAGCGGGTGCGCTCCTTCGGCGCCGAGGCCGCGGCCGGCGGCAGCGAGTCCTACAGCTTCGACGTCAACCGCCCCGGCAGCTTCGTCTACCACAGCGGCACCCACCCACAGAAGCAGGTCTACATGGGCCTCTACGGCCCCGCGACGCAGGACGCTGCGGCGGGTGAGGTGTATCCGGGCGTCGGCTACGACAACGAGGTGGTGCTGTTCTACAGCGACATCGATCCGGCGCACAACGCGGCGGTGGCGGCAGGCGAGACCGACTACACGCCGATCCACTACGACGGCCGCTGGTTCCTGGTGAACGGCGAGCCCTACGTGGAGGGCGAAACGCCGGACATCGACGCCGGTGCGGTGGGCGAGCGCACGCTCCTGCGCTTCTTCAGCGCCACCAGCGAGACCCATGTGCCTGTGCTTCAGGGCCTGTACATGCAGGTGCATGCCGAGGACGCGCTGCAGTACGGCTGGGAGGACACCACCGCGGGCACCTCGGGCACGGCGCCGCGGGAGCAGTACTCGGTGATGCTGCCGCCGCTGAAGACCAAGGACGCCATCATCGTGCCCGCGTCCGAGGGTCGGTTCGCCGTCTATGACGGCAACGGCTACATGACCAATCCGAGCGACCCGGACGACACCAGCGTCGGCGATACCCTGGGCGGCATGCTGCGCTTTTTGAGCGTTGCCGATGCGCCGGTGATCTTGGACACCGACGGTGACGGCGTGGCGGATGACCTGGACAACTGCCCGCTGACGCCCAACGCGGATCAGGCGGACGGTGACGAGGACGGCGTGGGTGATGTCTGCGACAACTGCCCGGAGACGGCCAATGCCGACCAGGCGGATGCGGACGGTGACGGCGTCGGTGATGTCTGCGACAACTGCCCGAATACCCCGAACCCGGACCAGGCGGATGCAGACAGCGACGGCGTTGGCGATGCCTGCGACAACTGCATGAGCACCGCGAACCCAGGCCAGGAGGACACGGACAGCGACGGCGTCGGCGATGCCTGCGACAACTGCCCGACCACGGCCAACGCCGACCAGGCGGATGCAGACAGTGACGGCGTCGGTGATGTCTGTGACAACTGCCCGACCACGGCCAATGCCGACCAGGCGGATGCCGACGGTGACGGTGTCGGTGATGTCTGCGACAACTGCCCGAGCGTGGCCAATCCCGGACAGGAAGATGCGGACGGCGACGGCATCGGCGATGCCTGCGAGGTGGCCACACAGCTCAACGTCACCATCGGCGATCTGACCACGGCCTACGATGTGCTGTCCTATGGCGGTACCCAGGACAACGCCGGCGTGGTGCCGGTGATCACTGACGGCGGCGACACCCTGAGCCTCACCGGCAACGCCTGGAAGCAGGTGCAGCTCGCCACACCCTACCAGGTCACCTCGCAAACGGTGCTGGAGCTCACCTTCGCAAGCCCGGTGGAGGGGGAGATCCAAGGCATCGGCTTCGACACGGACAGCATCATCAGCGCCAACCGGACCTTCCAGGTCTATGGCACCCAGAACTGGGGCATCCTGCCGGATGCGAACTTTGCCGAGTATCCGGGCAGCGGCACCGTCACCTACCAGATCCCGGTGGGTGAGTACTACACCGGCAGCTTCGGGCGGCTGTTCTTCGCCAACGACGACGACGGCGACGGCACCGGCGTGAGCGTGTTCGGCAGCATCCGGATCTTCGAGGCGCCGCCTGAGACGCTCAGCGTCACCGTGGACGGCGAGCAGCTGGACCTGATCGTCGAGCCCTATGACCTGCAACAGGACCTGGGTCCGGCGACTGTGACGGTGGACGGCGCGACCCTCACCATGGTGGGGAATGCCTGGAAGAAGGTCGATCTCGCGTGCACGGTGGGCGACGGCACGACGCTGTCCTTCGACTTCGCGAGCGGCACCCAGGGGGAGATCCACGGCATCGGCCTGGACACGGACGACGCCATCACCAGCAACCGGACCTTCCAGGTCTATGGCACCCAGGTCTGGGGGATCCTGCCGGACGCGAACTTCACGGTCTACAGCGGCTCCGGGACCGTGAGCTACACGATCCCGTTGGACGACTATCCGGGCTTGAGCGGAGGGTCGTTCACCCGCCTGTTCTTCGCCATGGACGACGACCAGGTGCCGCAGAACGGGGAGAGCGTGTTCAGCAACATCGTTCTTGAGGACTGTGCGCCTTAGGGAAACGGCGACCGGGGCAGGGAAGCCTTACGGCCCGAAGGGATCGGGCCGGCTGCTGCGACGGCCATGGGGCCGTCGCTTGGGGACCGGAACTGCTGAGCGCTCAAGGAGCCTCTTCCATGATTGTGTATGCCATCAACTCGCGGGCCGCCGTCGGCGGCCTGCTGCTCATGACCCTGGCCGCGGCAGGCGGCATCCATGCGGCGGAAGCCGGGGGTGCCGCGCCCCTTGCCGAACCGGTCGCCGACCCGGCCGCAGCGCAGCCGCTGACCCGGGAACAGATCCAGTCCGCCATGGCCGCCGCCCAGGCGCAGCGGGAAACGCACCTGAAGCCCGACCCGGCGGCGCCCAACGCCGCGCTGGCCGAGCGCTGGGGTGTGGGGGTCATCGGTCTCTCGCGCACCGCCGGCGGCTACATGCTGGACTTCCGCTTCCGCGTAGTGGATGCCGAGAAGGCGCTGCCGCTCTTCGACCATCGCATCAAGCCCTACGTCGTCGCCGAGAAGAGCGGCATCAATCTGCCCGTGCCAGTGGGCAACAAGGTGGGCGCGCTGCGTCCCACCAACCGCGGGCGCAACATCACCGCGGACCGCATCTACTACATGGTCTTCGCCAACCCCGACACGCACCTCGAGTACGGCGACAAGGTGTCGGTGGTCATCGGAGACTTCCGGGTCGACCATCTGACGGTGCACTGAGGCACGGATCATGGCCCGCAGCAGCAGTATGCGCACCCTGACCCTGCTGGGTGCCCTGGTTTGTGCCCTGGCCCTCGCGACGCTGGCCACGGCCTGGGCGGCGCCGCCGGCGACATCCGGCAAGGCGGCCGCGGTCATGACCTCGGACCTGGAGGCGAGGCTTCAGAGCGTCGACGCTGCGGCCACCGTGCCCGTGATCGTGGAGCTCGCCGACGGCGTGGACCTCAAGCAGTTCTCGCGCGATCTGAACCGCCTGCTGAAGCAGCGGTACCCGGACCCAAAGGCGCGCAAGGCGGCACGCAAGGCGCTGAAGCGCAGCGAGCTGCGCAAGGCGTTGCGTGACGCAGCCCGGGAGAACCGTCTCACTGTCGCGGATTACCTCGCCGACAATGACGTCGATGCCGAGGTCAAGGACCTGTGGATCATCAACGCCGTCGCGACGAGCCTGCCGGCGGATCTGGTGCCGGGGCTTGCCCGGCTGCCCGGCATCCAATCCGTCAAGCTGGACGCCGTCATCCAGGGCCCGGGCGACGGCATAGCACCCACGGCCCCCAACTTCTGGAATCTGGACAACATCGGTGCCTCCGCGCTCTGGGCGCAGGGCCACACCGGGCTCGGCCAGGTGGTCGCCACCATGGACACGGGCGCGGATGCCACGCATCCGGACCTGGGTCCGCGCTGGCGCGGCGGCGACAACAGCTGGTTCGACAGCAGCGGCGCCTACACCAGCCCGGGCGATGCGCACGGGCACGGCACCCAGGTGTTGGGACTCATGGTGGGCGGTGCCGCCGGCGGCTACCAGGTGGGTGTGGCCCCGGATGCGCAGTGGATCGCCGCCCGCATCTTCGACAATGCCAACCAGGCCACCCTGAGCGGCATCCATGCGGCCTTCCAATGGCTGCTGGACCCGGACGGCGACCCCGCCACGGACGACGCGCCGGACGTGGTTAACGGCTCCTGGGCCCTCGGCAGCAACGTGGGCGAGTGCGTGCAGGAGTTCGCGCAGGACATCGCGGTGCTGAAGGCCGCCGAGATTGCCTTGGTTTTTGCGGGCGGCAACTATGGCCCGGACAGCGGGACCAGCGTGAGTCCCGGCAATGATCCGGCCACGGTGGCCGTGGGCTCCTTGGACGCGTATGACAACATCGATCTGCTCAGCAGCCGCGGACCCGGCGCCTGCGGCGGCGGGATCTATCCGCGCCTGGTGGCCCCCGGCGAGTCGGTGCTCACCACCGACCGGATGCCGGGCTTCTACACCATCGTCTCCGGCACCTCCTTCGCCGCGCCCCATGTGGCCGGCGGTATGGCCCTGCTGATGGGGGCCTTCCCGGACGCCACGATCTCGCAGATCGAGGAGGCCCTGGTGGCCACCGCCGTGGATCTGGAGTCGCCCGGGCCGGACAACACGGCCGGCCACGGGCGCATCGATCTGGTGGCCGCCCACGACTACCTGGAGGCGGCCCTCGGCGGCGGTGGCGGCGGCGGCGAGCCTGGGGCGCTTGCGTTGGAGAGCGATGCCTACAGCATCGCGGAGTCCGTGGCGGAGGTGACCCTGACCGTCCTGCGCAACGGTGGCAGCAGCGGCGAGCTGACGGTGGACTACACCACCGTCCCCGGCACCGCGGTTGCCGGCGACCCGGATCAGGGCATCACCGGCGACTATGAGACTGTCAGCGGCATGCTGATCTTCGCGGACGGGGAAGTGAGCCGGACGCTCGCCGTGCCGATCCTGGACGACGACCTGTTCGAGGGCGACGAAGCCTTCGAGCTCCAGCTGCTGGATGCACAGGGCGACGGACCCACCAGCGCCACCATCACCATCCTGGACGACGACCCGCCGGATGCGGACGGCGATGGTGTCGGCGACGACCTCGATGCCTGTCCCGACACGCCTGACGGCGAGGCGGTCGATGCCGACGGCTGTGCCGCGAGCCAGCTCGACGGCGACGGTGACGGCGTCAGCGATGCGCTCGATCAGTGTCCGTCTACGCCTGTGGGAGAGACTGTCGATGCCGACGGCTGTGCGGCGAGCCAGCTCGATGCCGACGGTGACGGCGTGGCCGACGCACTCGATGGCTGTCAGGGAACCCCGGCGGGTGCGGTCGTCGATGCCGACGGCTGTGCGGCGAGCCAACTCGACAGCGATGCTGACGGTGTCAGCGACGCGCTCGATCAGTGTCCGAATACGCCAACAGGTGAGGCTGTCGATGCCGACGGCTGTTCGGTGAGCCAGCTCGATGCCGACGGTGACGGCGTGACCGACGCACTCGATGCCTGTCAGGGTACCCCGGCGGGTGCAGTCGTCGATGCTGACGGCTGTTCGGCGAGCCAGCTCGACAGCGACGGGGACGGTGTCATGGACGACCTCGACGCCTGCGCAGGTACGCCGGACGACGAGATGCCCGATGCGAACGGGTGCTCCCCGAGCCAGCTGGATACCGACGGTGACGGCGTGAGCGATGCAGCGGACCTGTGCCCGTTCACGGCGGATCCCGATCAGGCGGATGCGGACGGCGATGGCATCGGGGACCGCTGCGACAACTGCCCGGCAACGGCCAATGCCTCACAGGCGGATGCCGATGGTGACGGCGTCGGCGATGCCTGCGCCGTGGCGACGCAGCTCGGGGTCACCCTGAACGGCGTGCTGCGGCACTACGACGTCCTGAGTCATGGCGGCTCCCAGGACCGGGACGCAACCGCCACCATCATCGATGGGGGGACGGGGCTCAGCATCGTCGGCAACGGCTGGAAGAAGGTCCAGCTGGACGCCGCGTACAGGGTGGCGGCCGATACGGTGCTCGAAGTGACCTTCAGCAGCAGCGCCGAGGGCGAGATCCACGGCATCGGCTTCGACCAGGACGACGGCATCAGCTCCAGCACCACCTTCCAGTTCTTCGGCACGCAGCGCTGGGGTCAACAGGCCTTCAACGACTATGCCAACGGCGCGGTCACCTACCGGATTCCGGTGGGCGCCTATTTCACCGGGAGCTTCGACCGGATCGTCTTCGCCATGGATCACGACGTACGCGATCCAAGCGGCGAATCGGTGTTCTGGGACATCAGCGTCAACACGCCGTCCCAGGCGACGCTCGACGTGACGGTGGAGGGCGTGACGGTGACGCTGGACGTGCTGAGCTACGGCGGCAGCCAGGACGGGGTCGGGGACCTCGAGGTGCGCGACGGCGGCAGCGGGCTCGCCATCGCCGGCAACGTCTGGAAGCAGGTGCTGCTGGATTGCCGGGTGGGGCCGGAAACCACGCTCAGGCTCGACTTCGCGAGCGCCAGCCAGGGTGAGATCCACGGCATCGGCTTCGACGTCGATGACGGCCTGAGCGCCGATACCACGTTCAAGCTCTACGGCACGCAGGCCTGGGGGATTGAGCAGTTCGATACCTACCCGGCCGGCGCGGATGGCGCGGGCGTCGTGACCTACACCATTCCGGTGGGGGACTTCATTGCCGGCGATTTCAGCCGGCTGGTCTTCGTCGCCGACCACGACGTGTCCAACCCCTCGGCCGAGAGCGTCTTCAGCAACATCAGGCTCACGGGCTGCGGGCCTTGAGGGGCGACCCTGCCAAGCAAGCAGCAGTGGACGCCGGTGCTGCATCCCGCGCCCACGCGGGCCGGGTGCACCCGACCCAAGGCTTGCAGCTCCGCCCCCAGCACCGGCCCCAGCACGGCCCGCATCGCCAGAGCCTGACCAACTTCGGAGTCACGACAATGCCTTGCACCTTCCCTGTCCTGGCGGCCCCCTGCCGTTGCCTGCTCCCGGCCACCGTTGCCTGTCTTGCGGCCGCAGCCGTGGTCGCTGCGCCGTCGGTGATGGCGGCGGGCGGGCACCAGACGCCGGTCCCTGCGGCCTGGCACGGCGCGCCGGCTGGGGTACAGCTTGCCGAGGCCGACCCGCATGCCCATCACGCCGGGACGCACGACGTCCACGCCGGGCATGCCGATGCTCAGGATGCGCATGCGGGCGATGGACACCACGCCCATGGCCACCACGGCGAGGGCCATGATGCGCATGCCAAACATCAGGCGATGCTGGCGAACCGCAAGTATGAGCGTTCCGAGCATCAGTACCGGCTGACCGACCATGCATTGGTGTCCATGGACGGCAGCCCCACCACGCTGGTGGAGGAATTGGCGGTGCCCAAGCCCGTGCTGATCAATTTCATCTTCACCACCTGCTCCACCATCTGCCCCGTAATGAGCGCCACCTTCGCGAAAGTGCAGGATGAACTGGGCCCGGAGGCATCCGAGGTGCGCATGCTGTCGTTCTCCATCGATCCGGAATACGACACCCCGGCACGTCTGCGCGCCTATGCAGCGCAATTCGGCGCCGGCGACCAGTGGCAATTTCTCACCGGCGACATGGACGAGCTCATCGCCGTGCAGAAGGCCTTCGACGTCTACCGCGGCAACAAGATGAATCACGAGCCGACGACGCTGATGCGCCGCTCGCCGGACGATCCCTGGGTGCGTCTCGACGGCATTGCCAGCGCCGCGGACATCGTCGCCGAGTACCGGCGCCTGGTGGCCCGCTGATTCCGGCGATTGCATCACAAGGCCCGTCTGACTGTCGGGCCGACTGGGGGAAGCGCTGATTGCCGGTTGTCTCCGGACGGGCTATGAAAGCGGTCCTATTTCCACACGAGAGGTGAGTCCAGGTGCAACAGCGCAGCAAGCTCTTTATTCCGGCCGGGGCGGTCGTCGCCATGGCCTTGGCCGGCGGGCCCCTGTCTGCGGCCTGTACGGGCGGCCCGGACGTGTTCGTCTGTACCACCGAGGCGGCCTATCTGGACCAGATCGACGCACTCGGCTACGTGACATTCTCCGAGGGGTTCGAGGACGACGCCGTGTGGGGTGGGGCGCGCGACCCGGACACCGCACCGAGCGTCACCAGTCAGGGCATCATCTGGACCACCAATCACGACGAGAATGAGATCACCACCGGCCTGGGCGCTGCACGCACGGGCGGCTGGGGGGTGTATGACCCGGAGCACGGCTTCGCCTCCGGCACCATCTCCCTGTGCGACGTGGACAATCCACCGGAGCAGTGCTGGCTCCGCGACGGCGTTGCGGGCACCCTGGCGGACCCGAGCTGGCCGCTGTACGCGGCGGGCGGCTGGATCAGGACCTCCACTGTCCCGGCCAGCCTGGTGATGGTCATCGACGGCACCGTCGTCGAGCTCGGGCCACTCAATGACAACAGCTTCCATTTCTTCGGCGTCATCGATACCCGCGGTTTCACCAGGTTTCAGGTGATGGAAACCGAGGCCAAAATCGGCGATGCCAAGCTCATTTTCAGCGATGACTTCAGGCTCGCCCAGGCCAGTATCGACACCGACACCGATGGGGACAGAATTGCGGATATCGACGACAACTGCCCGCTGCTGCCCAATCCCGCACAGGAAGACAGCGACGGCGATGGCATAGGCGATGCCTGTGATTCGGCGGCGGGCATCGTCAACGGGGATCTGATGCCGCCGGTTCCGGCATTGACCGGCCTCGCTTACGACCCGGACAGCGACACTTTCTATTTCACCGCCACCGTCTGTAACGGGAATAACCTGAGTGCCGGAGCCGTGGGAGCCGGTATCGAATCCCGCACCGTCGAGCTCACCAGCGGCGAAGTCCTGAATGCAGATCCCTTGAGTCCGTCCGGCGGCGTCGGCTCCATCGTGCGCTTTCCCTACACGGGGGATTACAGCGATCTGAGCCTGGCGGAGGGCGAATGCGTGGACGTGCCCTATGAGATCGGACCGGTGACAGACGCCTTCACTTTTTTTGTGGACTTCTGGCGGTCCAACGCCGTGTGCAGCGTCTGCATGGACCCCAACTGTACCGCGGCCAATGTGCAGTTGTGCGCCGACAACAGGAACGTGTGCACCACGACGGTCCTCGATTTCAACGAGGGCGCCCGCATGACCAATCGTGCCTGCAGCGTACGCGACCAGGCACTGGCGGCGGCCGCCAACAACGACCCGCGCTGCGTCGAAGTGGAGGACGTCAACCTGTCGGCCACCTACGAAGGCGATTTCACCTGTGTCTTCGTCTGCGACGGCGTGGGCTATCCGGACTGCAATCAGCCGCCGGCGCTGATTCCTGACCCAGCGGCGGAGCTGACGCCATAAGCATGCCGCCAAGCATCGGCGATGCTGCGCAGTGGCTCGGGCCGGCGCCCCGATCAGCATGCGAGCCCCTGTCAGTGTTCCGATGCACCACTGCGGTTGTCGCGAGACCGCCCGGGTACGCCGACTTCAGTCGGCATCCCGGGGCGGTCAGCCTTCAGCCGAAAAGGAGCAGGTCACCAGAAAGGACACGAAGATCACGAAGCAGCGCGCGACGAACGAGCACGACTTGAAGTACGGCTTCGTTGCGGCTTCGCACCCCCTTTGGCTGGCTGCCTGGACTTGTCTATCCTGCGGATGCCCTTCGTATTTTTTGTGATCTTCGTGGTTCAGATACCGGCTCTGTGTTCAGTCCACCGATGGCGCATGATCGCCTGGCCTCAGATTGTCCGCAGCGCTCCACTGGTCCTGTTGCTCGCCTGCGCCGACGCCTGGGCATCCGGCTGGCCTGCGGCGGGCGAGGTGCCGGGGGCAGCGACGACAGCCGCGGCCGGGGGTGAGGCCGCGGCTGCGGGTGCGCGCATCTACCACGACGGCGTCCTGCCGTCCGGTGCGCCCATGCGCGGGCTGGTACAGGGCGATATCGCCCTCAGCGGGCAGCAGGTCACCTGCGGCTGGTGCCACCGGCGCAGCGGCCTCGGGGCCACCGAGGGGCAGGAGGTGGTGCCGGCGGTGACCGGCGACATCCTCTACGCGCCCCTGCGCACGCCCACCAGCAAGCCGCCGCTGGCGCCGGTGCTGCGCCCGCCGTACACGGACGCCACGCTGAAGCGTGCGATCCGCGACGGCATCGGCGCCGACGGCGAGCCCTTCGATCCGCTGATGCCGCGTTATCCCCTGGATGACCGGCAGCTGGACCTGCTGGTCGCCTACCTGAAGACGCTGAACACGGCACCGGATCCAGGCGTCGACGACAAAACCATCCACTTCGCGACCATCGTCTCGGACGGCGTCGAGCCCGCCCGGCGCAAGGCCTTTCTGGACGTGCTCGAGGCCTTCTTTGCGCAGAAGAATGTCGAGACCCGCAACGAGAGCCGCCGCGCGGCCCATGCGCCGCGCCACAAGGCCTGGGCCTATGAGCCCTACCGCAAATGGGACTTGCACGTCTGGACGCTCGCGGGTGCGCCGGAATCCTGGCCCGCGCAGCTCGCGGCAGAGCAAGCCGAGCGGCCCGTGTTCGCCGTTATCAGCGGGCTCGTGGACGGCCCCTGGCAGCCGGTCCACGACTTCTGTGAGGCCCAGGCGCTGCCCTGTCTCTTCCCGTCCACAGACCTGCCGGCGACGGCTGCGCCGGGCTTCTACACCGTGTATCTCAGCCGCGGTCTGGGTCTGGAGGCGGACGTGGCGACCCGGCACCTGGCAGACGAGGGTCTGCTCGATGGGCCCCTGGTGCAGGTCTATCGTGCCAACGCGCCCCGCAGCCAAGCCCCGGCGGAGCGCTTCGCCGCGCAGGTGCGGGCGCGTGGCGGCGATGTGACGGAGATCGCCATACCCGCGGGCGCGGCCCCAGACGCCGACCGCTGGCAGGCCATCGCCGGGCAGGCGGCGGGCGGGGTGCTGGTGGCCTGGCTCGACGGCGCGGATTTGCAGGGCCTCTGGGCGTCGGGCGCGGCCGCGGGGCTGCGCCGCCTGTACCTGTCCACGGCCCTGTATGGAGAGACGCCCGGGGCCATGCCCGCTGCGGTGCGCGAGCGGGCACGCCTGGTACACGCACATGCATTGCCGGCGGAGCGATCGCGGCTCCTGGTGCGCTCCACGGGCTGGTTGCGCGCCAAAGGTATCTATGCTCCGCAGGCGCTGCGCGAGCAGGCGAACGCCTTCTTTGCGCTCAGTCTCACCGGCGGTGCGCTGCGCGTGATGCGCGGCTTCTTCGTGCGGGATTACCTGATCGAGAAGCTGGAGCACATGACGGAGAACGCGACTTATACCTCCATCTACGAGCGCACCGCCATTGCCCCCGGGCAGCGCTTCGCCTCGCACGGCGCCTACATCACCCGCTTCGACCCGGCCGCCGATGACGCGCTCATCGCGGTCACGGACTGGATCGTGCCGCAAGCTGACTGAGCCGTTGTCCACGCCCAGGCCGTCGGCCGCCGCGTGCCGACGGTGCATGACGGCAAGGCCCTTCCTCTGCTGACCATCGCCCCGGTGCGCCGTCCGGCGCAGACGCGGCTCGCGTCCCGCCCCTGACTGCCGATGCTGCCGCCCCGCCCGAGCCGGAGCTGCCGCAGCATGTACCGCTCATCGTTCTGATTCTGCCGCCTGCCCATCCGCCGGGACGGTCCTCAGGCCTCCCGCAAGCGCATTGAAACCCGCCCGTTGCGCCCTTTGCCGCGCTTGCGCACCCCGAGCGCATGCCGGGGTACTTAAGGATTTCTTAATCAAGGCCCGCCTAGGCTGTACCCGTCCGCGCCCCGGCAAGGTGTCTGACCCGCCTGCGCCCGGCGCCCGCCGTTCCTTCCCCCCCGGTTCGGCAGCGCCGGGCGCCGTGCCCCCGAAGCGGCGGGCCGGGCGCCACAGCCGGAGCGCGGGCGACAACGCCGGGTTGACGCCGAATGCGCGCGAGGTGGGCAGCGCATGCCGGATGCAGCCGCCGGCGAACAGTGAGCACGACAGGAGGACGCGGCAGCCGTTGCCCGCACAGCGGCACGACGACCCACCCGATAACGCCCAAAGAGGTCCCAGATGGTTCCAAAACGACAAGCGGGTCGAGCGCTCGCGTCGGTCTTCACGACCGCGTGGCTCGTCCTGATGCTGACGACGGGCAATGCCCTTGCCTCCAGAGACGAGCACGATCACGACGACGAGGACGACGAGTACAGACATCACACCGAGCTGCGGATCGAAACCGCGCGCTGGGATGCTGACGACAGCAGACTGCAGATCCGCGGCAGCGGCGCCGAAGACGAGGCCATCCTGACGCTGTTCGACGCCGGCGGCGGCTTTGCCATCGGCGAGGGCCGCGCCCGGGATGACGGCGAGTTTCGCTTTTCCCTGTCCTCGCCGACCGCCGTGCCCTGCCGCGTGCGGGTGGAGACCGACTCCGCCACGGCCGAGCGGGATGTCCACGACGCACCCGACAATTGCTCCGGTGCGAACGACGGTGCCAACAACGGGGGCACCGGCGACGGGGGCACCGGCGCAGACCTGCAGGGCGGCGGCGACCCGCAGAATGTGTCCATCAACTCCACGAGCCAGAGCTGTGGCGAGCTCGTCGGTGGCGGGGTGCAGCCGTTCTGTGCTGATCTGTCCGTTCCGGAGCAGCCCATCGGCGGCACCGGCGGCCATCGCGTGGTGGCCGTGAACGACCTCGGCATGCACTGCGGCGATCTGGACACCCGGGTCGCGAGCATCCTGCCGCCGTTCCAGGTGCTGCTGGCGCAGGTCATTGCGCGCGGCAGCGCCGGCGAGGCGCCGCGCATCGTGCCGCCGGCGGACGTGGACCTGTACTACTCCGCGGCCTCCAATCCCATCGACCCGATCCTGCTCGATCCGGCCGCCTTCACCGGTGTCACCGACAACGGCGTCTACAAGACCAATTTCTGGGACGTCATCAGCGCTTACGACGCCTTCTACCCGCCCGTGGTGACGCCACTCGCCGTGCCGCCGGGGCTGGGCCTGCCCGTGCCCAATGTGGAAGAGCTTTACATCGGACACGACGGTGTCGTCGGCAGCGGCGACGAGGGGCTTGTCGCCGTGCAGCACGCCATGCCCGGCATCGGCAACCCCTATGTCGAGAACCTGCCGCAGCAGGTGCTGGAGCACTACGAGCACAAGCCCTTCTTCATCGATTTCCCGTTCGGGTACATTGCGGAGGACGTGAACTGGCTCGAAGGCGCCGGCATCCCCCTGGCGGCCTTCGACGACTTCGGGCGTGAGAACCCCTATCCGCTGGTGCGGGTGCAGGCGGTGCCCGAGGGCGCAACGCCGCCCTTCGACGGGGCGGGCGAGGCCCCCTACGCGTCCGTCGATACCGTGCTGCCCATTTCCGGCGAGGCCAGCTGCAAGAACTGCCACGGCAGCCCGCTGGACGTGCCGGACAGCCCCTATGCCGGCGCCGCCAACCAGCCCCTGGTGGACGCCGAGCTGCCCGTGGAGGACAGCACCCTGGACGAGCTCGCCGGCAGCGTGCCGCCGAGCGTGAGTGTCGAGTACGCCGCCGACGTGAACATCCTGCGCCTGCACGACGTCAAGCACGGCACGCAGTACCGAGACAGCGCCGGCAACGCAACGCCCTGCGAGGGCATCACACCGCAGACCCCTAACGGCGACGCCGACTGCCTGGCGAACAAGGCGCTCGAGCAGGGCGAGCCCACCGTCTGCCAGACCTGCCACTACACGCCGGCGCTGGACCTGGCCCAGCTCGGGCCCCTCGGCGGGGATGCCGACAATCCGGACCCGGCGGCCAACGGGCGCGTGCAGCGCATCCACGCCTCCAACTCCCGCGTCATGCACTACAGTCACGGCCAGACCGGCGTCTTTCCCACCATGCCGGCGCCCATGGCCCAGGAGGACCCCCGCACCGGGCTGCCCCTGAACCACCAGGAGCGCATCGGACTGCTGGAGGAGACCTGCTACCAATGCCACCCCGGCAGCCGCACCAAGTGCCTGCGTGGCGCCATGGCCGACGGTGGCATGGTCTGCCAGGACTGTCACGGCGGGCTGATGCAGGTGGGTGACGACTTCAGCGCTGGCCTGTCAGCCGCCACGCCCTTCCCGGCGGGTGCGGACCTCAGCAAGCGCGTGCCCTGGGCCAACGAGCCGGGCTGCGGCTCCTGCCACACCGGCGACGCCGCCGACAACCTGGCCGGCACCAACGGCACCCGGACCAATGGCTTCGACTCGGCCGGCAACGCCGACGGCATCCGCCTCATCCAGGCCTACCGCAGTGGCGAGGCGATGCCCATCGTGCCCAGCAACGGTCGCTTCGCCGAGCCGCGAGTGCCCGCGGCTTTCGAGAACGCGGACGGCACCACCTTCGCCAACCCGGGCGCCGGCAACCCCCAGCTCTATCGCGTCAGCACCGGACACGGCGGCGTCTTCTGCGAGGGCTGTCACGGCGCGACCCATGCGGAATGGGATATCGATGGGCCGGCCATGCTGAACGACAACGTGGCCGCCAACCAGCTTCAGGGCCACAGCGGCACCCTGAGCGACTGCGCCACCTGCCATGGCGACGGCTGGGAGCCCAACCCCGGCGATGCCCTCGGTGGTCCGCACGGCATGCACGTCGTCGGCGACACCGACTTCTCCGACGGCGGCCATGAAAACATCGCCGAGAACAACGCCGAAGCCTGCTTCGCGTGCCACGGCGGCACCGGTCGGGGCAACTCGCAGGGCACCGTCCTCTCCCGGGCGGCCACACACCGCACCCTGAGCAACGAGGGTGAGCTGGTGCAGGTGGCGCGCGGGGAGCCCGTGGGCTGTGTCCTCTGCCACGGCGGCTCCGGGGACTGATCCCGGCGACTGATCATTGAGTGGGAGTGAGGGATCACGGCGGCAGGGATGCCGCTTTTTCTTTGCCCGTTCGACGCAGCGGCTGGGCAGGAAGCTGCCGGGACAGGACAGGGCGGTACGCGCCAAAACCGCAATTCGCCGCGCAGGCAAAGCAGCAACAGCTTGCCCCGGCAGCCCATCGATCCCGAACGCTGCGTCGTGCGTCCATCTGCCAAACCCCTGGGGGCCACGCAAGGGGGGCAAGCCAACAAGCAGTGCACCGCTGCGGCGATCGCGAGAGCGTCCCCGGGTATGCAGACGTCAGTCGGCCCCCTGGGTACGGCGGACTTCAGTCCGCCGACCGCGCATGATTACCCGGCCTCGGATCTTCCCTTCCGCAGCGCTGCACTCGATGCCGCCGCAGCGCATTGCCGAAACAAAAAGGGGTTGCAGCCACGGCTGCAACCCCTTTGTCAATATGGCGCGCCCGGAAGGATTCGAACCTCCGACCACCTGGTTCGTAGCCAGAGAGTCGAGCCTACATCCGTTTTCTCTGGATTACTACAGAACCATACGGAACAGTAACTTAACAATTTGCCTTGTGCTATGCTTTGCGACGTGTCACCACGTGTCACCACCCCGCGTGGTGACATACTGGTGACACGAAACCGGCCCCAGCAAAGCGAGGTGATACAGGGTGAAGCTGACCAAGCGAGCAATCGACGCGGCACGCTACGAAGGCGACGGCAAGAGCCGGCACGTGCTGTGGGATGACGAGGTGCCCGGCTTCGGCCTGCGTCTGCTGCCGAGCGGCAAGCGGTCGTTCGTGCTGTCCTACCGCGTCAACGGCCGAAAGCGGATGATGACCCTTGGCGCGTATGGTGCCCTCAGCCTGGCGGAAGCCCGCAAGACGGCCCGCGCGGAACTGGCGAAGATCGAGACCGGCAGCGCGGACCCCCTCGAAGAGCGGCAGAAATCCGCGCGCGGCGAGACCGTCGCGGACCTGTGCGCGGCCTACCTCGAACGCTACGCGAAGCCGCACAAAAAGAGCTGGCAAGAGGACGAGCGGCGCATCAACTCCCGCGTCTTGCCCGCATGGCGCGCCCTGAAGGTGAAGGCGGTTCGACGCGCGGACGTGGCGGCGCTGCATTCCCGCATCGGCACCAAGGAAGGCAAGCCCTACGAAGCGAACCGAGTTCGCGAGCTTGTCGCGCGGATGTTCGAGCTTGCCCGGAAGTGGGGATTCGTCGAAGACGGCCACCCGAACCCGGCCCAAGGCATTGACGACTACAAGGAAGAGAAGCGCGACCGATGGGTAACGCCCGAGGAACTGCCGCACCTGGCGGCGGCCATCAATGCCGAGCCAAACGAGAGCGCCCGCCACGCCCTGTGGCTGTATCTGTTGGTGGGCGCGCGGAAGTCGGAACTACTCAAGGCCCGATGGGATGACGTGGACGAGGCCCGCGGCACCCTGCGGCTTCCCGAGACCAAGGCCGGGCGCACCCATTACCTACCCTTGAGCGGCCCCGCCCTGGCGCTGCTGCGCGACATTCCGCGGACCCCCGGCAATCCCTACCTCCTGCCCGGCGCCAAGGCCGGCGCCCATCTGGTGAATATCTCGAAGCCCTGGAACCGCGTCCGCACCGCGGCGACCTTGGCCCGTTGGCGCGAAGTGCCCGAGGTGTCGGCCCTGATCGACCGATTGACCGAGGCCCGCGCGGCGGCGAAAAGCAAGCACGCTGCGAAGGACTGGACCCCGACCCCCAGCCTTGCCGAGATTCGCCAAGCGGCGGCGGCGGAAGCCCTCGACCTGCCGCCGGCAATCGATGACGTGAGACTGCACGACCTACGGCGGACCGTTGGAAGCTGGCTCGCGCAAGCCGGTAACAGCCTGCACCTTATCGGCCGGGTTCTGAAGCACTCCAACGCTTCGACGACTCAGGTATACGCCCGCTTCGGCGAGGACAACGTGAGGACCGCCCTAGAGCAGCACGGCGCCCGCATCATGGGCGCGGCTGGCCTGACCCCCACGGCGAAGGTCGCCAAGCTGCCGGCCCCGTCTGCCTGCTGTGGAACCTGCGTGTTCTTCGCCGAGGACTTCCGCAACGCACCGGCCGGCGGCTGTATCAGCCCGCGCAGCCCGCACCACCACAAGACCCGCGCGGCAACCGCTGAAGCCTGCCCGCGGTACATCCTCGACGACGAGGCCCCGCCCATGCTCGCACGGCAACCAGCCGCCGCGAACGGCTGACCAGACCCCGAGGCATTGCGCCGATGCACCAATTGGTCCACCATATCAAAAACGAGATAGGCGATGGCCTGGACGGTTGACCTGGACCCTGCCGCGGAAGCGGAGCTGCTGGCCATGCCGCCCGACATCCGCGCCCGCTTCCTGCACGTTGCCGAGTTGCTGGAGGCATTCGGCCCGCGGCAAGTCGGTATGCCGCACGTGCGCCACCTGGAAGGCAAACTGTGGGAAATGCGCCTGACCGGTCGCGACGGCATCGCCCGCGCCGTCTATGTCGCGCGCACCGGGCAACGGCTGACCGTGCTGCATGTGTTCATCAAGAAGACGCAGAAGACCCCGCGCAAGGCCCTTGAGACCGCCCGTAACCGTCTGCGGAGACTGACCGATGACTGAGCTTGCCGAATTGAAGGCGCGCCTGCTGGACGACCCGCAGACCCGCGCGGAGTACGACGCCCTGGCGCCCGAGTTCGCCCTCGCCCGCGAGCTGATCGCCGCACGCACCCGCGCCGGGTTGAGCCAGACCGAGGTTGCCGAGCGCATGGGAACCTCGCAATCCGCCGTCGCCCGGCTGGAGAGCGGGCGCAGCCTGCCGAGCCTGCGCACGCTGGAGCGCTACGCCAGCGCCACCGGCTCCCGCGCCGTGGTGAAGCTGGAGACCCAGCACTGACCGAGGTATGACCCGCTCAACCTCGATCCGCTTCTCAACGGCACGGGCGCGCGCCTTGGCCCACAACAGCGCCCGTAACCAGCAGAGGATTGAGCGAAGACGGGAGACAGAAGCCGATGCAGACCTTCACGGCAGTTACGGACCAAGCCCTGGCGGACACCATCGCGGGCGCACGCTCGCGCGTCGTTCTGGTGGCGCCCGGCTTGGCCGGGGTTGTCGCCGAAGCAAGCAGCACCCTGACCGACCCGCAACCGGGGCCGCAAATCACCCTGATCCTCGACCCGGACGAAGACGCCTACCGGGTCGGCTACGGCGATCCCAAGGGCGCCGCGCTGCTCGCCGAACTGGTGCAGCGCCCGAACGTCACCGTGCGCTCCGAGCCAGGCGTGCGGCTCGGGCTCCTGATCGCCGACGACACCATCCTGATGTGGGCACCCACCCCCAAGTCGGTCGAGAACGGCCCGGCACCGAGCAAGGCTGACAGCATCCCGCCCAGCGAGCCCAATGGCATCCGGCTCGACAGCGTAACCAACCTGTCCGAACACATCGACGCTGCCGTGGGGTCGGGCGCCTCCAACACCGTTCTCACGGACATGGAGATCGGGCGCGAGCCCCTCAGCGCCGAACGCGCCAAAGAGACGATGGAAGCGCTGGCCGCAAACCCGCCGGCCCCAGTCAACCTGTCCCGCATGGCCCGCGTGTTCTCCACCAAGGTGCAGTTCGTCGAATGCACGCTACGCGGCGCGCAATGGACCGAGCGCGAAACCAAGGTGTCCAGCCTGCTGTTGAACGCGGATGTCTCGGACGACCTCGCGGAACTCTTCGACACCAAGATTCGGCCGTTCTCGAAACAGGCGGACGTGCCAATCCCGGTTCAAGCCATGATTCAGGGGCAACTCGCATTCGACAAGCGAGGCAAACCCCTGCTGACACCCATGACCCAGGCCGAGATCAAGCAGGTTTGGAACGACATCCTGAAGCGCTACCTGCACCGGATGCGCGGCTTCGGGCTGCTGATCCGACGCGCGGACAAGCCGCAGTTCCAGGCAGAGATCGACGCCTTTGAAAAGGTACTCAAGGCATGGGTCGCCGGGTTCCGCGAAGCAGTCCACAAGGACGAAGACAACCTGGTGAAGCAAATCACGGACCTAGTGCTACGCCGCCAGTCGGCCGCTCCTGCACGAGCCGGCACGCAAACGAAGCCCGATGAGATCAAGGCCAAGATTCGCGATGGCGTCAAAGGCATGCGCGTCATTGAGCCGGCGGTGAAGCTCGTCTTCAAAGATGTGTCCTGGGAGTCCACCGGCGACGCTGAGTTCGTCCGAGCCTTGCGCGAGACGTTGCCCGCAGAGGACTTGGACGGCTGGTTCAAGGTCTACTCCGCCGCGCCCGCGCGCGGAAGCGCGGACCTTGTCGTGGGGAAATGATGCCAATCACCGTCACCCAGTCCAGTGATGGCCTGTTTTTGGGTAGGCCCCGAACGGGCGGCCCCTTCACCGCCCTGGCTTGCCCCCTCAAAGGCCCGCGCCTGAAGGTACGCGACCATGCCGACGTTCGACTCTGAACTTAGCTGCGAAGAGCTGCGCAGCCTCCTGCGCGCCTTCGAGGGCAGCAACAAGCCCAAGATTGTCCAAGACGTATTCATCAAACTGTGCAAATTCTTTGAATCAGCGGAACACCGAGGCATTGATGCGGTGCCGTGTCGCGATAGGTCCGAGGCGGTCCCGCTAGACGAGTTCTCCGCGTGGCTCAACCGCATCCTCGCCGGCCCTGAACTGAGCTGCGAAGCGCTGCGCGCCCTGCTGTTCGTCTTCGAGGGCAGCGACGAGCCCGAAGTCATCAAGACCGTATTCAGCCGACTCTGTGAGTTCTTCGCATCGGCGGAACACCGAGGTATTGATGCGGCGCCGTGTCGTGACAGGGACAAGCCGGTTCCGCTGCATGAGTTCTCCGTATGGTTTGCTCGCGTGGTCGCATTGCGAATGACCGGGCAGAAAAGCGACTATCAGATTGTTCGTCGCCAAAGCGACTATCAGATTGTTCGTCCGGACGTGGCGTTCGGATGGGCGAAGCCGCGCGGCGGCTCCGCTGAGCCGGCTTCCGCTCGAACTGCCCGAAACATCGAAATATCAATGTGCGTTGCCCTGCATGAGCGGACGGATACCGGTGACGGGCATCGGGAGCGCGCAAAGAAACGCGTCGCTCAGTTATTCCGTTGCGGTATACGTCGCGTTGAACAAGCATTGAGTGAGTGCCCGACGAGTTACTGGGTTGGAACCGCAACCGAAGACCTGCAATCCACCCGCAGAAACATCACGCCCTTCCCTATCCGCAGCTAGATGTCCGTGTTTTAAGTGCGGAGAGCCCGCGCAAGACTTAGCCCTGCAATCGCAACTGATAGCAGGACCAAGCGCTATGACAAACCACAGCACGACCCCCGCCCCCGCGTTGATGAACGAGCGCGAAGCGGCGGCCTACCTGAACCTTTCCCATCGCACTCTTCAAGCCTGGCGCGTCCGCGGCGGCGGCCCTCAGTTCATCAAGCTAGGCTCGAACGTCCGCTATCGCCCGGCGGACCTGGGCGCCTGGCTCGCCGAGAACACCCGCGCGAATACCGCGACTTGAGGTGGGGGCCATGAACAACGTAACGGAATACGCCCGCCCCGACTGCATATCGGGAGCGGGCGCAAAGGTGACATCGGCGAGCGACCGACCCGGCAATAATACCGCAGAGCCCCGCGCCCGGCGCCTGGCGGAAGCCGACCCGCAACGCATCCGCGCTGCCCTGGCGCACGTCCCAGCGGACGACCGCGATCTGTGGCTTCGGCTCGGCATGGCAATTAAGTCCGAGCTTGGCGATGCCGGTTTCGAGCCTTGGGACGACTGGTCCCAGGGCGCCGACAACTACAGCGAGAGGGACGCCCGCGCCGTTTGGAAGTCGATCAGGCTCGACGGTGGCGTCGGCATCGGAACCTTGTTCCACGAGGCCAAGGCCCACGGCTGGAGTCCAACCAATGGGCATGACCGAGGCCCCGCGCCGATGCGCCCACGACCGCCGCGAGGACCAAGCGTCGCTGATGACGCGGAGGTCGAGCGCGAGCGCGCGGGAACCGCCGACAAAGCCCAACGCATCTGGAAGGCCGCGAGCCAAGCCCAACCCGACCACCCGTATCTGCGGCGCAAGTCCGTTCACCCGACGGAGACCATGAGGGAGCTTCCGGCGGATCAGGTTGAAACACTGATCGGCTACACGCCCAAGGCTCGCGGTGAGCGCTTCGCCGGTCGGCTGCTGGTGGTGCCCGTCATGCGCGACGGGCGGCTATCCACCCTTGAGCTGATCGACGAAGCGGGCCGCAAGACGGCGCTGGCTGGACGCGGCACCAAGAAGGGCGGCTATTGGGCCGCGCAGCGACTACCGGAGAACGACGGCGGCGGGTTGACGCTGTTGGTCGGCGAAGGCGTTGCAACCGTCCTGAGCGCCCGCGAGGCGGCCGGACACCCGGTTGTCGCCGCGCTGGCGTCGGGCAACCTCACCGACGTTGCTCAGACGATGCGCGCACGCTACCCGGCGGCTGAGCTGATCGTCCTGGCTGACCTGGCCAAGGACAGCGGAGAGCCCGATCCTCACGCCATTGAGGCCGCGCGGGAGGTCGGCGGCTTGCTGGCGGTGCCGGACTTTGGGGCCGAGCCACCGCAGGGGGCGACCGACTTCAACGACATGGCCTGCCTAGTAGGGTCCGAGGCGGTACGGGAAGCGGTCAACGACGCCAAGGCGCCCGCCAATGCAGCGGCGGACTTCCGCGACGTGGACGCCTGGCCCGAGCCCGAGGACCTGCCCGAAGGACTGCCGCCCGTCGAAGCCTTCGACCCGAAGCTACTGCCGGCGGCGCTGCGGCCTTGGATCGTTGACATTGCCGAGCGCATGCAATGCCCCCCGGACTACCCGGCGGCGGCGGCCGTTGTCTGCCTGGCGGCCGTGGTCGGACGGCAAGTCGGTATTCGCCCCAAGGCCCGCGACGATTGGACCGTTGTCCCGAACCTGTGGGGCGGCATCATCGGGCGGCCGTCGCTGCTGAAGAGCCCGGCGCTTGCCGAGCCGATGAAGGCTGTTGATGCCCTCGAAGCGAAGGCCCGCGACGCGCACGCGGAAGCTGAGAAGGAGCACAAGGCGGCGCTGGCGCTTAGCGCGGCCTATGCCAAAGAGGCAACCACGAAGCTACAGAAAGCCGTCAAGGCCAACGATAAGACCATGGCTGAAGCCCTGGCGCGCGAGTCTGTCGAAGAGCCCGAGCCACCGGCCCGGCGGCGCTACAAGACCAGCGACGCCACCGTTGAGAAGCTAGGCGAACTGCTGCGCGACAACCCCCGCGGCGTGCTGGTGTTCCGTGACGAGCTTGTGGGCTTCCTGCGAAGCCTCGACCGCGAAGGCAGGGAAGGCACCCGCGCGTTCTATCTGGAAGCCTGGAACGGCACGGGCGGCTTCGTGTTCGACCGCATAGGCCGCGGCACCGTCGAGATTGAAGCGGCCTGTGTATCGATCCTAGGCGGCATCCAGCCCGGCCCCCTGGCGGACTACCTGACCGAGACCCTACGCGGCGGCGCTGGCGACGATGGCCTGTTGCAACGCTTCCAGGTCGCGGTTTGGCCCGATCCGCCCGCCGCATGGGTCAACGTGGACCGCTGGCCAGACTCGAACGCGCGGCAAGCCGCACGGCAGGTATTTGACCGACTGGACACCCTCGACCCGGCGGCCATTGGCGCGACCGAGGACGAAGGCGACCGCCTGCCCTGGCTTCGGTTCGATCCGGCGGCCCAAGCCCTGTTCGACGATTGGCGCGCGGACCTTGAGCGGCGCTTGCGGACCGAGGACCTGCCGCCCGCCTTGGAATCGCACCTGGCGAAATATCGAAGCCTTGCCCCGTCCCTGGCGCTGCTGTTCCACCTGACGGACGTTGAGCGCGGCCCCGTTGGTGAGCCGTCGCTACTGCGCGCCCTGGCGTGGTGCGACTACCTGGAATCGCACGCCCGGCGCATCTATGCCCCCGCCCTGGCGCCCGACTTTTTTTCGGCCCGCGAGCTGGACCGGCGTTTGCTGCGCCTGCCCGAGCCGTTCACGGCAAAGGACGTTTACCGCAACCACTGGCGCGGCCTCGACCGCGAAGGCACGGCGGCGGCACTGGCGACCCTTGAGGACTTCGGCAGGGTCCGCGGCGAGAAGGCCCAAGGCCCCGGACGCCCGACGGTTCGATACACCGTCAACCCGGCGCTGCGAGGTGCCCGGCAATGAGGTTTCTGGACCGACTGCGGACCCTCGACGATGCGGCGAATTTTTCGGAAATGCCCGGTTCGCCTAGTGCCAAAAGTGTCGAAACCCCCTCAAAGCCGAGTATCGACACTTTCGACACTGCCCCAACCGGCCCTTTTCAGAAAATTCACGGCTTCGACCTGCCCGAACTCAAGGCGGCGGCCGGCGACGATTGGCCCGAACTCGAAGCGAACCCCGAGGCCCTCGACGCTTTCGCCCTGGCGCTATCAATCCGCTGGCAACGCGAGGGCGGGGAACGCCCCGAGAGCTACACCCAAACGGCAATCTGCGACGGCTGCGGCCCGGTCTGGCTTTGGCCCGGCGCCCCGGCGCGCGTCATCGCCTGCCCGTGGTGCTTCAACGTCGCCGCCGGCAAGCCCGTTCCCAGGCCCCCGCAGCCAGCACAAACGGCACCGGCTGCGCCCGTCACCTGTGCGAACTGCGGGCACTTCGAGCCCAACACCGTCGGCAGCAGCGCCGGCATCGGTCGCTGCCGCATCGGCGCTCCCGCGAGCCGCCGAACGCCGGCGCTGTGGCCGAATGCTGAGCATCCTTGTCGCGACTGGAGGCCGAGCCAATGAGCCGACGCGGACCCAAGTCCCCGACCCGCGCACGGATTGCCGCCGAGTTGGATTTCCTCGTCCCGACCGAGCAAGCGACCGCGTTGGATGGGGAGGCGCTTGAGGTCGCCGACCTGTTCAGCCGCCTACCCAGTCGTCAACGCCGCTTCATTCTGGCGGCATTGCGCCTACCCGCGAGCGAGCGCGATGCAGTTCTTCGCAACATCGAGAGGCCAACGCATGGCACGCCAACCCAACCCCCCGAGCGGCGACAGCGTGGCCGCTGAGGTGGACTTCTACGCCCGACCAAACCCGCCCAAAACGGCGAGGCTGCCAACAATGCAACAACAACCCGACCAGACGCGCGCCGCAACAGCAATGCCCGCGCGCGAGCGCCAACGGCGTTATCGTGATGCCCGGCTGGCGCGCGGCGACGTGCGGCTGACGATCATCATCGACATGAAAACGCGGCGCACCCTGGGGCGCCTGGCGCGCTGGCACGGGGTGACGCTTCAGCAAGCCCTGGCGTTGGCCGTGGAGCGCACCGACGCGGCGTTGACCGATTCGCTGCCCGCCCCGCAGAGACTCGCCTATCGAGGCGGTGCCCGTGATGTTACCGGGTAACGCGGCGCCGAGCCCAAGCCGCGCCCCGCGTGCTTTCGGGAGCGGTACGCGCGCGCGAGGAGTCTCAGCCCGCTCAACAGCGGCGCGGCTGACGCCGATCTGGGCGGCTTTGGCGGCTGCGGACTTGCGCTCTGCCTCGGCTTGATAGTCGCGCGCAGATGGCGATGGTTCTGGTGTCGCCTCAAGTTGAGGCGGGACCATAACAGGCTTTGTCCAGCTCGCGGATTGCTGACTTCGTGCTGTTCCCTCGCCGCCTCAGCCCGCTTCCGGTTCGCCTCGTCGCGGATGCGCGCATAAATCCCCAAGGAGTGCTATGGGTGACCTGGGAGTCTGCGCGCAGATTCCCGTATCCGGGAAGAACCCAAACCCGCCGGACGCTGCGAAGACCTCGATTCGCCGGTCCAGCCCAGCCATACGGTCAGATCCTCTGCAAAACCAAGAAGTGAACCGTTTGGCCGCGCGTGGTGACTAGCGCATGCATGACGTAAGTATTCGTGAAAGCTCTGCGTGCGGATCTTGCTTGATCGTAGTCAGCATGGTTCGCGTCTAATTCAGGCTCAGGTAGTTGGCATACATTACTGTCGATCCACTCGCGAACTCTTAAGTAGTCGGGCCAGAGGTCTTCCGCCGTCTTTCCGACAAACAAGGGTGAGATGGTTATCCTTATAAGAATCGGGGCAGTATCGTCACGCGGTTCAAACTGATAATTCACTGCGACATCGAGGCCCGCGATTTTTCGAGCTTCACGATACTGGTGGGGCACGATGGGATGGGGTTCGCAAAGCGTGCAGATGTCTAATAATTCGTCGGGAGACATAAGCCAGTACCGAAGAGTCCAGTAGGCTCTCTTCGCGTCTCCGAATCCTTTTTGATGTCTTCTGCGGCTAGTTTCGAGCCGTTTCCCTTGTGTCTAGGAAATCGAAGAAACCGCCGTAGGCTGGGCCTGCGAGTAGCAGAATCGTCAATCCCACCAGTCGAATCATCAGGCTTTCCTCAAGTTTGGGATGATATCGTTGCGACGCTTTGCTCGACGCGCTCTGCGGGTTGCCCTCGACCCTAGGCAGGGCCTCCAGGAGGCTCTGGGCGCCGAGGCAGTGACAGGGCGCTACCGGGTAACGTGTCGTCGAAGCCCAAGCCGCTCCCTGAGTAATTTCGCGCCCAGTACACGCGCGCGCACGCGCGTGGACACCCCTCAAGGTTAGCGTCCCAGGTTAGCGCCCCAGGGCGCGAACCGGAGATTGAGCCGGCGAAGAATCAGCACGAGGCCATGGGACGGTGCCGCCGCGCCCGCCACCGGCCCGCCGCGCCGACCCAGCACGACTCGTGACCGATAGATTCTGATCGATGGACCGGAAATTGCTGAGACGCCTTTCCGTCTATGGGTTGCAATACGTGTATCCGGAATCGGCCGCCGCGCCTGCTGGCGAGCTGTGGCTGACGACCGGACAGGGTCTGCGCCGTTCGCCGCCCCCGCAGCGGCGACCCAAGTCCGAGAAATCGCCCCGCGTGGTGACTCTATGGTGACTCAACGAAAAAGGGCGTAGGTGGAAGCCCCCTAAGCCCTTGATTTTATGGCGCGCCCGGAAGGATTCGAACCTCCGACCACCTGGTTCGTAGCCAGGTGCTCTATCCAGCTGAGCTACGGGCGCGTGAAGCCGCACAGTATGCGTTCTCGGCTTGGCGTCGTCAAGCCCAGATGCGCTGTTGCCCATCTTGGCATCGAGGCCATTCCCCAGCATCGAGACCAGTCCGGCCGGCGGTTGGCGCATACTTGTCCGGTCTCTCCGACGGTGGCACCAGCCGGAGCCAAGCTTGCACTTGCACCAGAGCCGACGCCGCGCAAAGCTGGTGCTGCCATGACCAGTAACGTTTCTCAAGCCCCGCCGCCAGCTTCGCAGCCGGCCCCGCCACTGGCCCCCCCACTGGCCGAGCGCATGCGCCCGCGCAGCCTCGCCGAGGTCATCGGCCAGCGCCACCTGCTGGGCGAAGGCCGGCCCCTGCAACGGGCGCTCAGCAGCGAGCGGCCCCACTCGATGATCCTTTGGGGCCCGCCCGGCAGCGGCAAGACCACGTTGGCGCGGCTGCTGGCGGGGGCGTCCGGCTGGCAGTTTCTGAAGCTCTCGGCGGTGTTGGCGGGTGTGAAGGACATCCGCGCGTCCGTGGCGGAGGCCAAGGCCGCCCGGGAGCAGGCGGGGCAGGGCAGCATCCTGTTCATCGACGAGGTGCACCGCTTCAACAAGTCCCAGCAGGACGCACTGCTGCCGCACGTGGAGGACGGCACGGTCGTCTTCATCGGCGCCACTACGGAGAACCCGTCCTTTGAGCTGAACAACGCGCTGCTGTCCCGCGCTCGGGTTTATGTCCTGAAGGTGCTGGAGCCCGAGGATCTGGAGGGCCTCATCGACCGGGCCCTCGCGGACGCCGAGCGCGGCTTGGGCGCGCTGGACCTGGGCATCGAGCCCAAGGCGCGGGCGCTCATCGCCGCCGCGGCGGACGGCGACGCCCGCCGGGCGCTGAACCTGCTGGAGCTGGCGGCGGACTTCGGGCTGGAGTCGGGGCCTGATGGCACAGCGGCCGGGGGCGGGGGGCAGATCGGCGTCGAGGCCGCCCGGCTCGTCATCGAAGGCGGTGTGCGCCGCTTCGACAAGGGCGGGGATGCCTTCTATGACCAGATCTCGGCCCTGCACAAGTCCGTGCGCGGCTCGGCGCCGGATGCGGCGCTGTACTGGCTCGCGCGCATGATCGACGGCGGCTGCGACCCGCTGTACCTGGCCCGGCGCATCGTGCGCATGGCGAGCGAGGACATCGGCAACGCGGACCCGCGCGGGCTGACGCTTGCCATGAACGCCTGGGACGCCCAGCAGCGCCTGGGCAGCCCCGAGGGCGAGCTGGCCCTGGCGCAGGCGGTGGTGTATCTGGCCTGCGCGCCGAAGAGCAACGCGGTGTACCTGGCCTGGAACGCGGCGCTGGAGGACGCCCGCAGCCACGGCTCGCTGGCGGTGCCGGCACACCTGCGCAACGCGCCCACCAAGCTTATGCAGCAGCTCGGCCACGGCGCCGCCTACCGCTACGCCCACGACGAGCCGGATGCCTACGCCGCCGGCGAGCGCTACTTCCCGGACGGCATGGACCAGCGGCGCTATTACCAGCCCGTGGCCCGGGGGCTTGAGATCAAGATCCGCGAGAAGCTGGCGCGGCTCAGGGCGCTGGACCGGGCCGCCGGCAAAGGGAGCGGCGGCGAGGCTTAGCGCGGCCTTGGTCCCGCCGCTGGTGACACCGCTCTGGCGGTGTCACCCATCCGCCGGTGCTGTGCGTCGATGTTGGCAGCAGCGAGAGCCTTGGAGCGCCGATTGCGCCTTGGCGAGACGCCAGTGCCCGTTGCTCCGATCGCCCCATCTCTTCCAGCTCCTCGGCCAGGTGCTCGCGGTCGATGCGGCCCAGATCCCCGGCGCGCACCGCCGCGGCCTGCTCCTGGGTCCAGGAGACAAAGTCCTGCTCATACGAGCTGCTCATTGGCTCGGCCTGCGATTGTCGACGTTGGGACGATGATAGCCGAAGGGACTGCGGTGTCAGTCCTGAGGGCTTCACTGCTTGCGCCGCGCAAGCGTCTCGACGTGATCAGGCGTTGGGGGCGCCGCCGGCCGTCGGCCGAGCCGGCGTGCGGCCTCAGCGCAGCAGCCCCAGCAGCGCATCGCGGCCCTGCGCCGCCGCCTCGAACAGCGGCAGCAGGCTGTCGCGGTGCGGCGCGAAGGCCGGGTCCGTGGACAGGTAGTGCAGGGCGCCCTGGAAGCTCCAGCCGATGGCAAAGTCGTCCGGCTGGACTGCCAGCAGCCCGGCCAGCGCGTCGCGCCGGTCGGCGAGCCTGGCGGGGGCCTCGGCGCCGGCATCTGCATCGCTGTCCGCCGCGAGCCGGGTCAGCGCGGCGATCTCCAGCAGCCGCAGCGCCGCCTCCACGTGCAGCGGCAGCGGCGGCGTCGCCGCCGGCGCATAGGCGGCCGGGGCGTTCGCGTCGATCAGTGCGGCCAGCGCCTCGCGAGCCTCGGCCGTGCGGCCGGTGGTGAGCAGGGTCTCGGCGAGGTTGGCGCGGGCGGCCAGGTCGTCCGGGTTGTGCTTGAGCCAGGTCCGGTTCACCCGCTGGGCGGCGTCGAAGTCGAAGACGGCCTCGTGGTAGAGGGTCTGGGCGTCGTGGTAGAAGTTTGCGTTGTGCGGATCGGCCCGCAGCAGATCCTCCAGCACCGCGGCCATGCCGGCGGCGTCCGCCAGCTCCGCAAGGGCGCGGAGCAAATTCATCTGCGTTTCAGTCCAGTACCTGCCGGTCTCTTCCATGGAGAACACGGTCAGCGCGGCGCGATAGGCGTCGACGGCCTCGGCGAGGAGCCGGGCTCCGTCCTCGCCGCCGGTGCGGATGCCCTGATTCGCCAACGCGCTGGCGAGGTTGTTCTGGGTCATGGCCCAGTCCTGCGGCAGGCTGTCGCGGGTGCGGACGGTGAGCGCGGCGCGATAGGCGTCGACGGCCTCGGCCAGGAGCCGGGCGCCGTCCTCGCCGCCGGTGCGGCTGCCCTGATTCGCCAACGCGTTGGCGAGGTTGTTCTGGGCCGTGGCCCACTGCTGCGGCAGGGTGTCGCGGGTGTAGACGGTGAGCGCGGCGCGATAGGCGTCGACGGCCTCGGCGAGGAGCCGGGCGCCGTCCTCGCCGCCGGTGCGGCTGCCCTGCTCCTGCAACGCGTTGGCGAGGTTGTTCTGGGTCGTGGCCCACTGCTGCTGCAGGCTATCGCGGGTGTAGACGGTGAGCGCGGCCCGATAGGCGTCGACGGCCTCGGCGAGGAGCCGGGCGCCGTCCTTGCCGCCGGTGCGGCTGCCCTGCTCCTGCAACGCGTTGGCGAGGTTGTTCTGGGTCATGGCCCAGTCCTGCGGCAGGCTGTCGCGGGTGTAGACGGTGAGCGCGGCGCGATAGGCGTCGACGGCCTCGGCCAGGAGCCGGGCGCCGTCCTTGCCGCCGGTGCGGATGCCCTGCTCCTGCAATGCGAGGCCGAGGTTGTTCTGGGTCCCGGCCCACTGCTGCTGCAGGCTGTCGCGAGTGAAGACAGTGAGCGCGGCGCGATAGGCGTCGACGGCCTCGGCGAGGTGCCGCTGTGCCGCCGCGCCGCCGACGCGGATGCCGAGCGCCTGGCGGGTGTCGGCGACCTCCACCTGCGCCCGCGCCCAGGCCTCGGGCTCGGCGTCACGCCCGATGCGCGCCAGGGCGTCCTGATAGAGTTTCAGCGCCGCCGCGAAGTCGTAGGCCAGCGTCGCGGCCTCGGCCTCGGCGCGCAGGTCGCGGATGACGAGCCGGCGCTGGGCGTCGAGCCTGGCCTCGAGGTCCGCCAGGCGCTGCTCGGCGTCGGTCAGCGCCTGCTGGTTGGCGAGCCGGGACTGGCGGAACAGCCGGCGGGCGTCGTCGAAGCGCTTTTCGGACAGGGCCACCAGGCCGCGCTCGTGCAGGTCCGCGTCCGGGTCGTCGCGCTTGCGGTCCTGCCAGTCCGCCACCGCGCGCTCGATGTCGGTGAGCGAGAAGCCGAGCCTTCGCCCCAGGTCCTCCAGGTAGCGGGTGAAGTCGATCTCGTCCGGGCTGCCGTCCGGGCGGAGCTGGTCCTGGGCCTCGCGGGCGATACGCTCGAAGGCCTGGCGGATGCTGTAGTCGTCCAGCAGACGGTGGTCGCCCTCCGGCAGCAGCTGGATGCGGACCACCCTGGGCGGGGCGCCGTCCGCCGGCGGGCGCGGCAGCCGCAGCTCGCCGCGGTGGGGGCGGTAGATGACGTGGCCGTCGTGGGCGACCTCGAGGGTCACCGTGGCGCCGGCGGCGAAGGGGAGGCCGAGCTTGAAGGTGCCGGACGCGGTGGTGACGGCACTGGCGGCGCCGGCGACGGTGACGCTGGCGTTGGCCACGGGGGCCGGCGCATCGCTGGCGCGCTCGCCGAGGACGACGACCTTGCCGAGCAGGTCCAGCGCGGCGGCGGGGGCGGCGGCCAGCAGGAGCGCGGTTGCCGCCAGCGCGGCGGCTCGCCGGGGGCGTAGGCGGGAATCCGGCGTTCCGGGACGCAGGCGCCGGGTAGCCTCATGGCCAGCGGCTTGGGATGAGCTGGGCTTCCGGCAGTGCGCCGTTCCGCCGGCGACCCCGGCCTTGGGGACCTCTGGGGCGGATGCGGTCGGGGTGGTCATCTGCGGCTCCGTTCCATGATGATGCCGATGCCGGTGGTACCCGCGGCCACGTAGTCCCGCCAGCCGCGGTGGCCGGGGGAGCTTGCCACCAGCTCCACCATGGTGCCAGGGTCGGTGGGCACCTGGAAGCGGAAGCGCCCGAGGTGGTCCGTGGTGGCGGTGAGGTCGTACTCGGTGAGGGTCACCGCCACACCGGCGATGGGCTCACCGTCGGCGTCGCGGATGCTGCCGGCGAGGGGCTCGGTTGTCTCGGAAAGCAGCCGCCAGCCGATGCCTGCGGCGGCCAGCGTCACCAGGGCGACGACCAGCTTGCGGCGGCGGGGCGGGCGCGCCGTCGGCAGCTCCGCCAGCAGCTCCGGCGCCGCGGCCAGGGGCACGATGAGCCCCTCGTTGCGGTCCTGGTGACGGGCCGCGCAGATGCCGGCGAGGCGGGGCTTGGCAAGCCATGGCCACAGCCGCGCGAGCGCGCCGGCCCAGCCCGTGCCGCCGGCACCGAGCAGCGCCGGCCCGCCGCTGAAGCCCTTGCCCGGATAGCCCTGGACGATGCCGAGCTGGAAGCCGCCGTCGCGCGCGATGAGCCGATGGCGGGCCGTGCGCAGGCCGCTGTCCGGGTCCGGGAAGCCGCACAGGGTCAGCTCGGCGCCGTCCGGCAGCGGGCGCGGGTCCAGGCGCAGCGGGCGGACGGGCTGCGGGGCGCCGATGCGCAGCCAGGCCAGGTCCAGCGTCGGGTGGCAGCGGGTCTCCACGACCCGTTCCACGGCGTCGGCGGGCAGGCCACGGAGGTAGACCTGCTCCGGCGCGAGGTCGCGGACCAGATGCGCGGCGGTGAGCAGCCGGTCCGGCGTGACGAAGCAGGCGCTGCCCTGGGCGCTGCCGCCGCGGCTCGGATGGCCGTGGTAGAGGCGGCAGACAGCGGTTTGCCAGGCGCGCATGGGTGGTGATGTCGGCGCGGCGGTGGCGGTCCCGGTGGGGCCGTCGCGGAGCGGTCAGCGGCCCGGGCGGCGGGCGTCAGTCCTCGCGCTTCCATTTGGCGGTGACCTTGACCGAGCCGGTGGCGGAGCCGGTGACGATGACCGGGATGGGCTGGGTCTCGCCCTTGAAGCCGATGCTGACCTCCATGGCCCATTCGTGGGGCGACTGCTCGGCGAGGCTCGCGTGCACGTTGCGTGCCATGGCGCCGATGCTGTTGCGCAGCATGGCCATGGCGTCGTCGAGCTTCTCGCCCATGCCGGTGGGCTCGGCGCCGGCGGGCAGGTTGGCCTGGTAGCCGGGAGTGGCGATGTCGGCCTGCTCGACCTCCACGAGGATCTGGCTGCCGTCGTCGAGGGTGAGGGGTTTGATGCGGATCATGCTGGCGCTCCGTTCAGTAAGGTTGCCTCTCTTCGGACGCTGCGGAGCATAGTCGAAGGGGTGCGTAGTGCGTAGTGCGTAATGCGTCGTGCGTAGTGCGTCGTGCGGGGCACGGACCGCGGCTGCCCAGGCACCGCGCACTTTCCTTCACCCCCGTCTCCGCGATAGGCTACCCGGCTTCGCATCCGCCGCCGAGATCGCCCCGATGCCAACCCCCCGCACCCTCTACGACAAGATCTGGGACGAGCATGTCGTCCGCACCGACGAGCACGGCACATCGCTGTTGTACATCGACCGGCAGCTGGTGCACGAGGTGACCTCGCCGCAGGCGTTCGAGGGCCTGCGGCTCGCCGGGCGCAGGCCGCGGCGGCCGGAGACACACCTGGCGGTGCCGGATCACAACGTGCCGACCACGGACCGGCATCTTGGCATCACGGACCCGATCTCGCGCATCCAGGTGGAAGCGCTTGAGGCCAATTGCCGGGAATTCGGCATCCAGCTCTTCGACATGGCGGACAAGCGCCAGGGCATCGTGCACGTCATCGGCCCGGAGGAGGGCTTCACGCTGCCGGGCATCACCATGGTCTGCGGCGACAGCCACACCTCCACCCACGGCGCCTTCGGGGCGCTGGCCTTCGGCGTCGGCACCTCCGAGGTCGAGCATGTGCTGGCGACCCAGTGCCTGTTGCAGAAGAAATCCAAGTCCATGCTGGTGAGCGTGGACGGCGCGCTGGGCCGCGGCGTCACGGCCAAGGACATCGTGCTCGCCATCATCGGCGAGATCGGCACCGCCGGCGGCACCGGCCATGTCATCGAGTATGGTGGGGAGGCCATCCGCGCGCTCAGCATGGAAGGGCGCATGACCGTCTGCAACATGTCCATCGAGGCCGGCGCGCGGGCCGGGCTCATCGGCATCGACGAGACCACCATCGACTACGTCCGCGGCCGGCCCATGGCACCGCAGGGCGAGCTGTTCGAGCAAGCGGCGCAGCACTGGCGCAGCCTCAACTCCGACCCCGGCGCCGAGTACGACCGCGTCGTGCACATCGACGCCGCCAGCATCCGTCCGCAGGTCACCTGGGGCACCTCGCCGGAGATGGTGCTGCCGGTGGACGGCAGCGTGCCGGACCCGGCGGATATCGCCGACCCGGTGAAGGCGGGCAGCTATCGGCATGCGCTGGCCTACATGGGTCTCACGCCCGGGACACCGCTCGCCGAGATCGCGCTGGATAAGGTCTTCATCGGCTCCTGCACCAACGGGCGCATCGAGGACCTGCGCGCCGCCGCCGAGGTGGCCAAGGGGGGGAAGGTCGCCGACTCCATCAAGCTCGCCATGGTCGTGCCCGGCTCGGGGCTCGTGAAGGAACAGGCGGAGGCCGAGGGCCTGGACCGGATCTTCACCGAGGCCGGCTTCGAGTGGCGCGAGCCCGGCTGCTCCATGTGCCTGGCCATGAACGCGGATCGCCTGGAGCCCGGCGAGCGCTGCGCCTCCACCAGCAATCGGAACTTCGAGGGCCGCCAGGGGCAGGGCGGTCGCACCCATCTGGTGAGCCCGGCCATGGCCGCGGCCGCCGCCATCCACGGCCGCTTCGTCGACGTCCGGGAGGTTTGAGCCATGCCCATGAAGCCCTTCGAGAACTTTCGCGGGACAGTGCTGCCGCTTGACCGCGCCAATGTGGACACGGATGCCATCATCCCGAAGCAGTTCCTGAAGTCCATCGCGCGCACCGGCTTCGGCCCGAACCTGTTCGACGAGTGGCGCTACCTGGACCGAGGCGAGCCGGGCCAGGACTGCTCCGGCCGGCCCGTGAACCCGGACTTCGTGCTCAACGATCCGAAGTACGCGGATGCGACCATCCTGCTCGCCCGGCACAACTTCGGCTGCGGGTCGTCCCGGGAGCACGCGCCCTGGGCGCTGGCCGACTATGGCTTCAGGGTGCTGATCGCCCCGAGCTTTGCCGACATCTTCCACCAGAACGCCGTCAAGAACGGGCTCCTGCCCATCGTGCTGGACGAGGCCATCGTCGACCGGCTGTTCGAGCTCGCCACCGACAGCGACGAGCCTTTGACCATCGATGTGGACCTGCACAACCTGAAGCTCGACGCGGACGGCCACGGCACCATCGAGATCGACATCGACCCCTTCCACCACCACTGCCTGATCCACGGGCTCGACGACATCGGGCTCACGCTGACCCACGCCGACGAGATCGCGGCCTATGAGTCACGCCGGCGGGGCGAGGCGCCCTGGTTGTTCGGCTGACGGCGCGCGATCGCTCCGGGGGCGGAAGCGGGGCATGCGAACGCGTGGGGGAAGACGCGAAGGGAAGGCGCGGCAAAGAGAGGCACGCGAAGACGCGAAGACGCGAAAGAAAGGCGCGAAGGGGTTGGGTCTCGTGACACCGCTTGGAGGCTGGTGGGCAAGGATTGGCCGTGGGGCGGATGAGGCAAGCGCATCCGCCGCCCGGCGGGTCATGACGCACTGATCTCTGGTTGGTCCGCGATGTGCCGAACGGCGTCCAGGGGGCAGACTCCGATGCCACTGACGAATGCTTGCCCAGTCTCCCGGCGGTGTCGCGCGTCCAGCAGCGCTCCGCGCCGCCCGGGTGTCCACCGGCACTGACGGGACGCAGAGCGCGCGGCGCGCCGTGACAGCGCAGAGCCGTTGCGATCCTGACCTGCCCGCCGTCGCCTGAAACACCGCATCTGAAACAAAGAGAAAACCTTGTGAGCAAGAAGATTCTGATTCTGGCCGGTGACGGCATCGGCCCGGAGATCGTCGCCGAGGCGGTGAAGGTGCTGGACTGTCTGCGCAAGGACTTCGGACTGGCCATCGAGACCGAAGACGCCTTGGTGGGCGGGTCGGCCTACGATGCCGAGGGCCATCCCCTGCCGGAGGCCACGCTCACGGCCGCGAAGACCGCGGATGCCGTGCTGCTCGGCGCCGTCGGCGGGCCCAAGTGGGAGCCGCTGGATATCTCGGTGCGCCCGGAGAAGGGGCTGCTGGGCCTGCGGGCCGAGCTCGGGCTCTTCGCGAACCTGCGCCCCGCCATCCTCTACCCGCAGCTGGCGGATGCCTCGACGCTGAAGCCGGAAGTCGTCTCCGGGCTGGACATCCTCATCGTCCGCGAGCTCACGGGTGGCATCTACTTCGGCCGGCCCCGCGGCGTCGAGACGCTGGCGTCCGGCGAGCGCAAGGGCATCAACACGCTCGTCTACACCGAGTCCGAAATCGAGCGCATCTGCCGCGTCGCTTTCGATCTCGCCGGCAAGCGCGGCAAGCGCGTGTGCTCGGTGGACAAGGCCAATGTGCTGGAGTGCACCGAGCTGTGGCGGGAGGTGGCTACCCGGGTGGGCGGCGAGTATCCGGATATCGAGCTGTCGCACATGTATGTCGACAACGCGGCCATGCAGCTGGTGCGGGCGCCGAAGCAGTTCGACGTCATGGTCACCACCAACATGTTCGGCGATATCCTGTCGGACTGCGCGGCCCAGCTGACGGGCTCCATCGGCATGCTGCCCTCGGCGTCCCTGAATGCCGACGGCCAGGGCATGTACGAGCCCATCCACGGCTCCGCGCCGGACATCGCGGGCAAGGGTGTTGCCAACCCGCTCGCCACCATCCTCTCCGTGGCCATGATGCTGCGCTATTCGCTGGACGCGCCGGCCCACGCCGAGCGCATCGAGCAGGCCGTCGCCGCCGTGCTGGACCAGGGCCTGCGCACCGCGGACATCGCCGCCGCAGGTACCCAGACCGTCGGCACCGCGCAGATGGGGGATGCGGTCGTCACGGCGTTGCGGGCGAGTACCGAGTGACGAGGCGCCGGAGACGACAGGGTGACGACGGCCACCCTGAGCGTGACGAGCCCTCAGCCCTTCCCCTTGCTCTGCCTCACCCACCAACCCCGCGAGTCCCGTTAAGCTTGATGCCTGACTGACTTCAGGGGGCTTCAAGCATGAACAGAATCGGTTTTGTGGGCTGGCGCGGCATGGTGGGCTCTGTGCTCATGGAGCGCATGCGCGCGGAGGGAGACTTCGCGCAGATCGCCGAGCCCGTCTTCTTTTCCACATCCCAACAGGGTGAGCCCGGACCGGACGTGGGCTACGGCGCACAGCCGCTGCGCGACGCCCGGGACCTGGACGCGCTCGCCGAGATGGATGCCATCGTCACCTGCCAGGGCGGCGACTATACGGCCGAGGTCTTCGGCCCGCTGCGCGCGACGGGCTGGCGGGGCTACTGGATCGACGCCGCCTCGACCCTGCGCATGCAGCCTGACAGCACCATCGTGCTGGACCCGGTGAACCTGGATGTCATCGAGCAGGCGCTCGCCGCCGGCAAGCGCGACTTCATCGGCGGCAACTGCACCGTGAGCCTCATGCTTATGGCGGTGGGCGATCTGCTGCGGCGCGATCTCGTCGACTGGGTCAGCGCCATGACCTACCAGGCCGCCTCCGGCGCCGGTGCCCGCAACATGCGCGAGCTGCTGCTGCAGATGGGTGCGCTGCGCGATGCCGTCGCGGACGAGCTGGCCGACCCGCACAGCGCCATCCTCGACATCGACCGCAAGGTCATCGACGCCATGCGCGGTGACGCCTTCCCGGACCAGCTCTTCACGGTCCCCTTGGCAGGGAGCCTGATCCCCTGGATCGACAAGGCGCTCGACAACGGCCAGAGCCGCGAGGAATGGAAGGGCAGCGTCGAGAGCAACAAGATCTTGGGGCGCGAGGGCAATCCCATCCCCATCGACGGCACCTGCGTGCGCATCGGTTCCATGCGCTGTCACAGCCAGGGGCTCACCATCAAGCTGAAGCAGGATATGCCCGTGGATGAGATCGCGGACATGCTGGCCACCGCCAACGAGTGGGTGCGGGTGGTGCCCAACGAGCGCGAGCGCAGCATCGCCGAGCTCTCGCCCACCGCCGTCACCGGCAGGCTCGATATCGCCGTGGGCCGGTTGCGCAAGATGAACCTCGGGCCCGAGTACCTGTCGGCATTCACCGTCGGCGACCAACTCCTGTGGGGGGCTGCCGAGCCGTTGCGGCGCATGCTTGCACTGTTGCTGAAACGGTAAAATTCCCTATCTGATCTTGGTCGTTTCCCCGCCTTTCCGCTATAGTCCGGGGTTGTGCCGCACCCGCGCCGCGTCTCTGCCGCGGCGCGGCTGAGGGCGCCGCCCGCGGCCCGGGCGCCCACCGCCGGGCCGCTCCGGAGAGGACGGAGGATGTTGCCGAACCCCCCCCTGGTCATCGCCTCGGCCCTGCTGCTCGCGTGCCTCGCGGGCACCGCTGCAGCGCTGGGTCTCGGCGCAATGCAGACCCAATCCGCGCTGAACCAGCCCTTCTATGCCGAGATCGAGCTCACCGACGTCAATCCGGATGAGCTCGATGCAGTCAAGGCACGGCTCGCAAGCCGCGAAGAGTTCACCAAGGCCGGCGCCGAGCGCCCGCATTTCCTGACCCGCCTGCGCTTCACCCCCGCCATCGGCACCGACGGCCGACCGTACATCCAGGTCTCCAGTCGCGAGCCCGTGCGCGAGCCCTACATCGACTTCCTCATGGAGGTGATCTGGCCCCAGGGGCGCCTGGTGAAGGAGTACACCGTGCTGCTGGACCCGCCGGCACGGGGCACCTCGGCACCGCCGCGCCTGGTGCCGCCGCGGGCAGCTGCACGGCGGCGGCCGCCGCCCGAGCCGGAGTCCGCGCCACCGCCCCTGCGCAGCGCCGCTCGCGAGCCCCAGCAGGCCCAGCGCCAGGCCCAGCAGCAGGCGCCGCCGCCGCGTCCGGCCCCCGCTCCAGTGCCGCCCCAGACCCGCGGCACCCGCTTTCCGCTGTACTACGGGCCGGTGCAGCCGGGTGCCAACCTGACCGGCATCGCGCGGGAGATGACGCCGCCCGGCGCCACCGTCGAGCAGACGGCGATGGCGATCTTCCGCAACAACCAGGACGCCTTCATGCGCAGCAATATCAACATGCTGCGCGTCGGTGTGGATCTGGTGGTGCCGACCGCGGAGGAGCTCTTCGCGCTGGATGCCGCGGCGGCCCGCCGCCAGTTCGAGGACGCGCTGGCAGGGCGCAGCGTCAACACGAGTCCCATCACCGACATCCCGAACGACGCGCGCCTGCGCATCGCCGCCGGCGGCGAGCCCCAACCGGCTGCGCCGGCCGCACCGGTTTCGCCCGCGGCAGCGCCGCCGCCGATGGCCGCCGACCCGGCCCTGCGCCAGGATCTGCTCACCGTGCAGGCGACGACGGAAAGCAACCGGCAGGAAACCACAGAGCTGCGCAGCCGCATCAGCGAGCTTGAGCAGCAGCTTGCCGACATCCAGCGGCTGCTGGAGCTGCGCAACGAGCAGCTGGCACAACTGCGGCAGACCGCAGGCGCCGACACCCCGACCTCATCCGCGGCGCTGCCGGTGCCGCCGCCGCCGGACTCCCCCGGCGTTGCCGGCGCCGGTCTGCCACCTGATGCGGGGGATCGACCACCGCCTGAGCCCATCGTCGAGCCCGGCATCGGGGTCGTGGAGTCCGACGGCAGCGTTCGCGAGGAACCTGCGCCCGCCGCAACGGCAGCCGTCGATTCGGCTGTGTCCGCCGCAGAGTCAGGGGCGGATTCCGCAGCGGCTTCCGGGGACGACCCGACGTCAGTGACGGCCGCCCCCGGCGCTGAGGAAGCAAGCGCAGAACCGGCGTCAACGGCGCCTGATATGACGCCCGAGGTGGCTGCCGCCACAAGCGGGCAACCGGTCTGGGCCGTCGCACTCGACACCGTCGGTGGCGTTACATCGGCGGCGCCGCCCTGGGCACTGGCCGCCGGTGCGGGTGGTGTGCTGTTGGGGGGGCTTGGCCTGCTCGCCTACCGCCGCCGCCGCCAGCTCACCGCCGATGCGCTGGTTCAGGACGACAGCACCGAGGCCATGGTCGCCGCTGACACCGAGCCCACCGAAGCGCATGATCAGGAGCCGGGCTTCGAGGTGGCATCCACAACCGCGGGCGAGCTCGACATCGATACACTGCCGGACCTCGACTCCGACGCTCCGCTCCAGTCGCTGCACACCGCGGCCGGCGCGAGCGCGCCCGCCATCGACGTGCAGACAGGGCTGCCGGTCAGTGTCGTCTCCAACCTGCCGCCGAGCCAGCAGGAGACGCAGGAGGCAGACGTCATAGCCGAGGCGGACATCTACATCCTCTACGGCCGTTACCGCGAGGCGGAAGCCCTGCTGCGCGAGGAGCTGGGGCGCTCACCCGACCGCCCGGAGCTCCGGTACAAGCTGGGCGAGGCGCTGCTCGGCAGCGGCAATCGGAGTGCGCTCGCGGCGCTCCTGGAGGACATGCGCACCGCCGGCGACGACGCGCACGATGCGGCCAAATGGGCGAGCCTGCAAAGCGGCCTCGCGGGGCTCGGCGCCGGCGGTGACGAGCCGGATGTGCCGCCGGTCCCCACCGGACCGCGGATCAAGCCGCTGGACGACATGCCCACACGCGTCGGCTCCAAGGAAGCGCTGAGTGACGGCGGCGCCGCCAGCACTGACGTGCTCGGCGACAGCGAGGACACGGGCCTCGGCTTTTCGGTGCGGGAGGTGACGCCGTCCAGCGCCGACCGGCTGCGCGAGCAAATGGCGGACCTGGAGCTGGATCTGCGCGAGCTGGACGACTTCGACGGCAACCTGGAGTCCACACGGGCGCCGGACGACGGCTCGACGCCCCCCGTCTACACGGAGGACGTCTCCGGCGTGGAGCCGACGGAGCCGCCGCTGAGTCTGGATGCGGCCGAGTCCGCGCCGCCATCGCCGCCGGAGCTTGGGACCGAGCCGACGCCGGCCGCTGGCGCGGGGACCGCTGCGGGCGGTGATCGCCTGGATCTGGACCTGAGCGACCTGGAGCAGCTGACGCGTCCGCCTGCGGATTCAGAGCCCGCCGATCTCACCCTGCCGCTGCCGGACGACATGCCGGCGCTGGGCGGGGAAGGGCGGCCTGCCCAGGAGCCGGCGGACGAGCTCTCGGCCCTGCCGGATCCGCTGGAAGCGGCGGAGAGCCAGACGGCGGGTCAGGCGCAGGCGCAGACACAGATCCTGCGCGGTGCGCCGTCGGAGCCCGACGCGGCGACGGCGGCGGGCGCTCCCTTCGAGGACAGCATCTCCAGCGACGTGCTCTCGTCTCAATGGCGCATGGATTCCGGGCTGTGGGACGAGGCGGCCACGAAGATGGATCTGGCGCGCGCCTACATCGAAATGGAAGATCCGGACGCTGCCCGCGCTATCCTGGAAGAAGTGTTGCATGAGGGCAGCGAGCAGCAGCGCGCGGACGCACAGGCACTGCTCTCGCAGATGGCTTGAGCGGCGGCCGCGGGACTGGTAAGACAGGGTTTTGCGGCGCACCGATGCTCGCCGCTGTCCTGATCTGCTCTCACCCGACCGCATTGAGCCAGCCGCCGACCCAGCACATTGACGCCGCGACGTCCCACTGTCGCCGGTATCGGCCGAGTCATGCGCGTCGCCGGCGGGCGGGGCTCGCCGCGCAGGCCGGCTGCCAGGCACGGCGGGCGTGCGTGCCATGACTGTGGCCGATGCCGGCACGCAGGCCCAGGCGCCCACCAGTCGTATCGCCCTGGGCGTCGAATACGACGGCGGCGCCTACAGCGGCTGGCAGCTTCAGCACCACGCGGACACGGTGCAGGCGCGGCTTGAGGCGGCCATTGCCCGGGTCGCCGCCGAGCCGGTGCGCGTGCACTGCGCCGGGCGCACCGATGCGGGGGTGCATGCGCTGGGGCAGGTGGTGCATTTCGATACCACCGCGCGGCGCAGCCGACGCAGCTGGGTGCTCGGCACCAACAGCAATCTGCCGGACGACATCGCGGTGCGCTGGGCAGAGCCCGTCCCGCCGGACTTTCACGCGCGCTTCAGCGCCACCGGCCGCCACTACCGGTATTGGATTCTGTCCCGGCCGACGCGCTCGGCGCTGTGGCGCGGGCGGGCCGTCTGGACCCACAAGCCGCTGGACCCGGCCCGCATGCGCACGGCGGGTGCGCTGCTGGTGGGGCGGCACGACTTCACCAGCTTCCGCGCGCTCGCCTGCCAGGCCAAGAGCCCCGTGCGCACACTGCGCTACCTGCACATCCAGCGTCGCGGCGAGCTCGTCACACTTGCGCTCGGCGCCGACGGCTTTCTGCACCATATGGTGCGCAACATCGCCGGCGTGCTCATGGCCATCGGCAGCAGTGAGGCGCCGGTGGACTGGACCGCGGAACTGCTGGCGGTGCGCGACCGCGCCCTCGGCGGCGTGACGGCGCCGCCGCAGGGGCTCTATCTCGCCGGCGTGGACTATCCCGACCGCTTCGCGCTGCCGGTGGCCGGCGACGCCGACGGCTCGTCTGTGCTGTAATTGCGGGTTTACTCGCCGTCGTCTCCGGCCCATGCGAACACGCGTCAAGATCTGCGGTCTGACCCGCGAGCAGGATATCGATGCCGCCGTGGCCGCCGGCGTGGACGCGCTCGGCTTTGTCTTCCATCCGGCGAGCCCGCGGGCGGTGGGCCTGGATACCGCGGCCCGGCTGGTGGCGCGCGTACCGGCTTTCGTCACCAGCGTCGGGCTGTTCGTGGATGCCGAGCCCGGGCACATCGCTGAGATTCTGCGCCGGGTGCGGCTGGACCTGCTGCAGTTCCACGGCCGGGAGCCGCCCGCCGCCTGTGCGGGATTCGGCCGGCCCTGGATCAAGGCGCTCGCCATGCGCGACGGGCTGGACGTGGAGGCGGCGGCAGCGGATTATCAGGGCGCCGCGGCGCTGCTGCTCGACACCTATGACCCGGTGCTCGCGGGCGGCACGGGCCGGCGCTTCGACTGGGACCGGGTGCCGCCGGCACTGGCGCCGCGGGTCATCCTCGCGGGCGGGCTCGATGCCGGCAATGTCGCCGCGGCCATCGCCCGCGTCCGGCCCTATGCGGTGGACGTGAGCGGCGGGGTGGAGGCCGACAAGGGCATCAAGGATCACCGCAAGATCAACGACTTTATGCAGGGGGTATGCGATGGCGACCGTCGCCGATGACATCCAGCACCGCAGCGCCGCCGAGGGTGCACCGAGCGGTTATCAGTATCCGGATACGAGCGGCCATTTCGGGCGCTACGGCGGGCGCTTCGTGCCGGAGACCCTGATGCACCCGCTCGCCGAGCTGACGGACGCCTACGAGCGCTACCTGAAAGACCCGGCCTTCCTCGCCGAGCTGGACAACGACCTGCGCGACTATGTCGGCCGCCCCTCACCGCTGTACCACGCCGAGCGCTGGAGCCGCGAGCTGGGCGGCGCGCAGATCTTCTTAAAGCGCGAGGATCTCAATCACACCGGCGCGCACAAAGTGAACAACACCGTCGGCCAGGCCCTGCTCGCCAAGCGCATGGGCAAGACCCGGATCATCGCCGAGACCGGCGCCGGGCAGCACGGTGTTGCGTCGGCGACGGTGGCCGCGCGCATGGGGCTTGAGTGCGTGGTCTACATGGGCGAGGTGGACGTGGCCCGCCAGCAGGCCAATGTCTATCGCATGCGCCTGCTGGGCGCCGAGGTAGTCTCGGTCAAGTCCGGCTCGCGCACCCTCAAAGACGCGCTGAACGAGGCCATGCGCGACTGGGTGACGAACGTGGACAACACCTTCTACATCATCGGCACCGTTGCCGGGCCGCACCCCTATCCGGCCATGGTGCGTGACTTCCAGGCGGTGATCGGCCGCGAGGCGCGGGCGCAGATGCTGGAGCGCGCCGGCCGGCTGCCGGACGTGGTGATGGCCTGTGTCGGCGGCGGCTCCAATGCCATCGGACTCTTCTACCCGTTCATCGAGGATGCCGATGTGCGCATGATCGGCGTCGAGGCCGGCGGCGAGGGTATCCTCACCGGCCACCACGCCGCGCCGCTCTGCGCCGGCAAGCCCGGCGTGCTGCACGGCAACCGTACCTACCTGATGGAAGACGAGAACGGGCAGATCGCGGAGACGCACTCCATCTCCGCCGGGCTCGACTACCCCGGGGTCGGCCCGGAGCACGCCTGGCTCAAGGACACCGGGCGTGCCGAGTACGTCGCCGTGAACGACGACGAGGCGCTCGCCGCCTTTCATGGGCTGACCCGCACCGAAGGGATCATTCCGGCGCTGGAAACAAGCCATGCGCTGGCCTACGCCGCCAAGCTCGCGCCCACCATGCGGCGGGACCAGACCATCGTCATCAACCTGTCGGGGCGCGGCGACAAGGACATGGACACCGTCGCCCGGCTGGACGGCATCGAGCTGTGAGCGAAACGATGCAAAGCCGCATTACGGCCATGTTCGGGCGTCTGCGCAGCGAAGGCCGCACGGCGCTGATCCCCTTCGTCACGGCGGGCGACCCGAGCCCCGACGTGACCCTGCCCCTGATGCACCGGATGGTGGCCGCCGGCGCCGATCTCATCGAGCTTGGCGTGCCCTTCTCGGACCCCATCGCCGACGGACCCGTGATCCAGCGTGCCACCGAGCGCGCCCTGCACGCGGGTGTGCGCCTGCGCGACGTGCTGGACATGGTACGCGCCTTCCGTGCCGAGGACAGCACTACGCCGGTGGTGCTGATGGGCTATCTCAACCCCATCGAGATCATGGGCGCGGAGACCTTCGCCGCCGAGGCCGCCGCGGCCGGTGTGGACGGCGCCTTGGTGGTGGACGTGCCGCCGGAGGAGGCCGCGGAGCTCGCCGGGCTGCTGCGCCCCCAGGGGCTGGACCTGGTGTATCTGCTGGCGCCCACGTCGGACGCCGGGCGCATCGCGCGCATCGGCGGTGTCGCCTCGGGCTTCGTCTACTATGTCGCCGTCAAGGGTGTCACCGGCGCCGGCAATCTGGACATCGACGCCGTGGCGGCCAAGCTCGCGGAGATCCGCGCCCGGATCCCGCTGCCGGTGGGGGTCGGCTTCGGCATCAAGGACGGCCCCAGCGCCGCCCGCGTGGCCCGGGTGGCGGATGCCGTCATCGTCGGCAGCGCCATCGTCCAGCGCGTGGAGGATCTGATGGACCAGCCGGCGCGTATCCCGGAGGCGGTGGCGGACTTCCTGGGCGAGCTGCGGGCGGCCATCGATGGTGCGGACACCGGCGGGTCGGGCGCATGAGCCGGGCCAAGGGGGATGCCGTGAGCTGGTTCGAGAAGCTCATCCCGAGCCGCATCCGCACGGAGGCCAACAACAAGCGCGCCGTGCCCGAGGGGCTCTGGGACAAGTGCCCGGGCTGCAATGCCGTGCTCTACCGGGCGGAGCTGGAGCGCAACCTGGACGTCTGCCCCAAGTGCAGCCACCACAACCGCATCGGCGCACGCCGGCGGCTCAACCTGTTCCTGGACGAGCCGCCGGAGGACGCGCCCATCGAAGAGATCGGCGCGGAGCTGGAATCCGTCGATCCGCTCAAGTTCAAGGACCTGAAGAAATACCGCGAGCGCCTCGCCCAGGCGCAGAAGCAGACCAGCGAGCGCGAGGCCCTGGTGGTGCTGCGCGGCCAGCTGAAGGGCATGGGCGTCGTTGCCGCCGCCTTCGAGTTCAGCTTCATGGGCGGCTCCATGGGCTCGGTGGTGGGCGAGCGCTTCGTGCGCGGCGTGGAAGTGGCGCTGCGCGATCACCTGCCGCTGGTGTGCTTCGCGGCGAGCGGCGGCGCGCGCATGCAGGAGTCCCTGTTCTCGCTGCTGCAGATGGCCAAGACCAGCGCGGCCCTGGGGCAGCTGCGGGAGAAGGGCCTGCCGTTCGTCTCCGTGATGACGGACCCGACCATGGGCGGCGTGTCGGCGAGCCTCGCCATGCTCGGCGACATCAACATCGCCGAGCCCGGCGCGCTCATCGGCTTCGCCGGCCCCCGGGTCATCGAGCAGACCGTCCGCGAGACCCTGCCTGACGGCTTCCAGCGCAGCGAGTTCCTGCTGGAGCACGGCGCCCTGGACCAGATCTGCGACCGCCGCGACCTCCGCGAGCGCATCGCCGAGCTGCTGTCGATGCTGATGCGCCGCCCGAAGGACGCATAAGGCCGCCCCGCGAAACGCGTCGCGCCTCGCCTGGCGTTCCGCGCAGCGGCGTTGCGCTCCCGCGACGGCCTCGCGCCGTCCGACGAGTGGATGCGGGTGTGCGCATCAGGCGGCGTCCCCTTCGCACTGCAAGGCTCAAACTTTCCCGCATGCGCTTCAAGACCCTCCCCGAATGGCTCGCCTGGCAGGAGACTCTGCATCCGAGCCGCATCGATCTGCGCCTGGAGCGCGTGGGCCGGGTCTGGGAGGCCCTCGGCCTCGGTCCCTTCCGCTGCCCGGTGATCACCGTCGGCGGCACCAACGGCAAGGGCTCGGTGGTAGCCTACCTGGACGCCATCGGTCGCGCCGCCGGGTACCGCACATGTGCTTACACCTCGCCGCACGTGCTGCGCTACAACGAGCGCATCCGCATCGACGGTGCCGATGCCACGGACGCCGCCCTCTGCGATGCCTTCGACCGCATCGATGCGGTGCGCGGCGAGGCGCAGCTGACCTATTTCGAGTTCGGCACCCTGGCGGCGCTCCTGCTCTTCGCCGAGGCCGAGCCGGATCTGGTGCTGCTGGAGGTGGGGCTCGGCGGGCGCCTGGACGCGGTGAACATCATCGCTGCGGACGTGGCCGTGGTCACCAGCATTGGGCGCGACCACATGGCCTGGCTCGGCGACACGCCGGAGCAGATCGCGGTGGAGAAGGCCGGCATCTTCCGCGCCGGGCGCCCCGCCGTCATCGGCCAGGCCGACGCCCCGCCGCGGCTGCGCGAGCGCGCGCTGGAGATCGGTGCCGAGCCCTTGCAGCTGGGGCGGGAGCTCCGCGCTCGCATCGACGCCGGGCAGTGGCAGTGGCAGGGGCCGGATGGCCGCTGCCGGGATGCGCTGCCGGCACCGGCGCTGCGCGGGCGCATCCAGTACGACAACGCGGCGACGGCCATCTGTGCGCTGGAGTGCCTGCGCGAGCGCCTGCCCGTGGGCAATGCGGCGCTGCGCCAGGGGCTGCAGCGGGCGCGGCTGCCGGGGCGCTTCACGGTATTGCCGGGGCAGCCCACCTGGGTGCTGGACGTGGCGCACAACCGCGAGGCGGCGCTGGTCCTGGCGCAGAATCTGGCGGCGCTCGGCTGTACCGGGCCGCGCCATGCTGTGGTCGGCCTGTCCTCTGACAAGGAGGCGGACGCGGTCACCGCCGCGCTGGCGGATTGGGTGGAGCAGTGGCACGTGGTGCGCGCACCCGGGCCCCGGGGCATGCCCGCAGAGCAGCTCGCCGCCGCCGTCGAGAATGCGGCGCCCGGCGCCCGGGTGCGCCAGCAGCCGGGCCTGGACGCCGCCATTGCCGCCATCGACGCAACCCTCACCGAGACGGGCTGCGTGCTGGTGTTCGGCTCCTTCACCATGGTGGAGGCGGCCCTGCGCAACCCCGCCGTCGCTCCTGTATAATCCCGGCGCATTGCGCGGGCGCTCGCCTGCGCCCAGGCGGATCAACACAATCGGACGAAACTGGGGCTTGCCGATGGATGAAGGTGCGAAAAGACGGCTTGTCGGCGCGGCGGTGGTCGTGGCGCTGATGGTCATCTTCGTGCCCATGTTGGTGGAGCAGCGGGAGTCGGATGGCCTCGGCGAGCCCATCGTCATCCCGGACGAGCCCGAGGTGGAGACTGCGGCTGAGCCTGGCGAAGCAGGCGAGTCGGGTGAGTCCATGCAGCCGCTCACCGCCGATGACCTGACTCCGCCCTTGCCGGTACCCGAGCCGCCGGCGGGCGCGGTGCCGCAGCCGCCGGTCACCGCCGCGGAGCCCGAGCCTGTGCCCGAGCCTGTGTCCGAACAGGCGCAGACGCCGCGGGCGGAGCCGGCGCCGACGGCACCGGCCGCCCCGGCGGGGCCGAAGCCCGTGCCGGCGGGCACCGCCTCCTGGGTGGTGCAGGTGGCGTCACTGGGCTCGCCCGAGGCTGCCAAGGGCCTGCAGGACAGGCTGCGGGCCAAGGGCTACACCGCTTTCGTGGAGCAGGCCACGGTGAACGGCAAGCGCTACTACCGGGTGCGGGTGGGGCCGGAGGTGGAGCGCGCCCGGGCCGACAGCCTGGCGGCGGAGCTGCGGAGCGAGACGGGCAACAAACCGCTGGTGCAGCGCTACCCCTAGCGCCCGCCGCGATGTCCCTGCAAAGCCAAGCTGTGCCGGATGGGGCCCCCAACCAGAGCACCCATCAGCGCAACCGTCAGGATCCATCCCAAACCGGCACCCGGCCTGATTCCGGCGGGATCGACTCCTTAGACTTTCCGAACGCGACCGCGCCCGCGCACTCCGGCATCGCCTCTCGCGCGCCGGGGCGCGACCTGACAATCCCGTCACGCGCCGCCGCCCATCTGAGCGCCGCCCACCTGGGCCGCGCCCATTCGAGACAGAGCATCGCAGCCGCATCATGATCTGGGTCGACTACGCCATCATCGGCATCATCGCGCTGTCGGCCATCATCGGCCTCGCCCGGGGGCTGATCCGCGAGGTGCTGGCCCTGGGGGTCTGGATCGCGGCGCTGCTCGCCGCCTGGTTCTTCTACCGGCCGGTGGCGGAGCAGCTGACACCCTGGCTGGAGACCCCGTCGCTGCGCATGGGCTTGGCCGTGGTGCTCATTGTGCTCGGCGTGCTCATCGCCGGCGCCATCGTCGGCTGGGTGTTGTCCTTGCTGGTGGAGAAGACCGGCCTCACCGGCACCGACCGGCTGCTCGGCATGGTGTTCGGCGCCGGTCGCGGTGCCGTGGTGGTGGCGCTGCTGGTGTTCCTGGCATCCCTGACGCCGGTGGTGGAGGACCCCTGGTGGTCGCAGTCGGAGCTGCTGCCCAGGTTCCAGCTGCTCGCCGATGCCATGCTGGACCTGATCCCGCCTGAGGTCACGCAAAGGATCAAATCCATTTGACGGCGGCGGGGGCTGCAATGGCGGTGGCAGGGGCTTTGGGCGCTGGCTCCGGCCATCGCGAGGGCGCCGTCCTGTTTGGTCTTCGGGCGGTGATGGGCTAGGCTATAGGGCTGCCATCGCCGGTCTCGTCACCCCGGCGCGTGACTCCCGCAGCGCCGGGTGCCGGCGGCTCGACGACCGCCCCGGCAGTGGCCGCAGGGCGTATCCGGAGTAAATCATGTGCGGTATTGTCGGCATCGTCGGTAAACAGCCGGTCAACCAATCCCTGTACGACGCCCTGCTGGTGCTCCAGCACCGCGGTCAGGACGCCGCGGGCATCGTCACCAGCGACGGTGACAAGCTCCACATGCGCAAGGACGCGGGCCTCACCCGGGATGTGTTCGGCAACCGCCACATGCTGCACCTGAAGGGGCGCATGGGGGTCGGCCATGTGCGTTACCCAACCGCCGGGGTGTCCAGCTCCGCCGAGGCGCAGCCCTTCTACGTCAACTCGCCCTACGGCATCGTTCTGGCCCACAACGGCAACCTCACCAATGCGGAGGAGCTGAAGCAGGACGTCTTTGTGCAGGACCTGCGGCACATCAACACCGAGTCCGACAGCGAGATCCTGCTCAACGTCTTTGCCCACGAGCTCCAGGCGCAGGACCGGCTGCGCATCGACGCGCAGGACATCTTCCGCGCCGTGGAGGGGGTGCACCGGCGCTGCCGCGGCGGCTATGCGGCGGTGGCCATGATCCCGGGCTTCGGCCTGTTCGGCTTCCGCGATCCCTACGGTATCCGCCCGGTGGTCTACGGGAAGCGTGAGACCGACCGCGGCACCGAGTACATGATCGCCTCGGAGAGCGTGGCCCTCGACACCAATGGCTTTGAGCTCATCGATGACATCGCCCCCGGCGAATGCGTGCTCATCGATGTGCGCGGCGAGCTGCACCGGCACCAGTGCGCGCAGCAGCCGGTGCTCTCGCCCTGTATTTTCGAGTTCGTCTACTTCGCGCGGCCGGATTCCATCATCGACAACATCTCGGTGCACAAATCCCGCTCGCGTATGGGCAAGAAGCTTGCGGCCAAGATCAAGCGCGTCTGGCCGGAGCACGACATCGACGTGGTCATCCCGGTGCCGGACACGAGCCGCACCGCGGCACTTCAGCTCGCCAACCACCTCGGCATCCCCTATGCCGAGGGCTTTATCAAGAACCGCTATATCGGCCGTACCTTCATCATGCCGGGGCAGCAGGTGCGCAGGAAGTCGGTGCGTCAGAAGCTGAACGCCATTGACCTTGAGTTCCGCAAGAAGAACGTGCTCCTGGTGGACGACTCCATCGTCCGCGGCACCACGTCACAGCAGATCATCCAGATGGCCCGGGATGCCGGCGCCAAACGGGTGTATTTCGCCTCCGCCGCGCCGCCGGTGCGCTATCCGAACGTCTACGGCATCGACATGCCGGCGGCGAGCGAGCTCATCGCCCATGATCGCACCGAGGCGGACGTGGAAGCGGCGCTCGGCTGCGACCGGCTGATCTTTCAGGACCTGGAGGACCTCATCGAG